>RHLS01000044.1:0-24312 GCA_003712145.1 Desulfuromonadales bacterium
TCAAGGGGGAGGGAATGTTTGGCGAGGATAGCGGAAGATCAGAGATAATCAGATTATTTTTTTGGGGGGGCTACGTGAGCACAACGATCCTGACTGTCGATGACGAGGAGATGATCAGAGACCTGCTGGTCGCCGCTCTTTCCCGCGAGGGGTACCGCTGCTTCCAGGCCGGCAGCGCCGAGGAGGCGCGAATGGTGCTTAGAAGTCAGTCAGTGGATCTGGCGCTTCTGGACATCATGATGCCGGGTCTGTCGGGACTGGAGTTTCTCAAAGAGATCAAAGCGCTCAGCAATGATACCGTGGTGTTGATGGTTACCGCTATAAGCGACATGGAAACGGCCATGAAATGCATCCATCTGGGGGCTGACGACTATCTCCTGAAACCGTTCGACATAGAAAGGATGCTGCTGACCATCCGCAACTCGCTGGAGAAGCGGCGTCTGCTAATCGAAAACCGGGAGTATCAGGCTAACCTGGAGAAAAAGGTCGAGACTCAGACAGGCCAGATCAGGTCAGCCATGGCGGACCTGAATCTTGCGTATAACTCAACGCTTACTGCCCTGGTACGCGCTCTGGATGCCCGCGAGAAGGAAACCGGCTCCCATTCGGAGCGCGTCATGAACTACACCATCCTGCTGGCCGAGATCATGGAGATACCTGTTGCGGAAAAAAGTGTGATGGCCAAGGGAGCTCTGCTGCATGACATAGGGAAGATCGGCATCTCTGACAACATACTCCTGAAACCGGCAAAGCTTGACTCTACCGAGTGGACTAAAATGAGGCACCATTCGCAGCTCGGTTACGAGATTCTCTCGGGAATAAGCTTTCTCAAAGGGCCGGCCGAAATGGTCTATGCCCACCACGAGCGCTTCGACGGCTCCGGCTATCCCAATGGCCTGCGCGGGAACGACATCCCTCTCGGCTCACGCATCTTCGCCTTCGTCGACACACTCGACGCCATGACGTCGGACAGACCCTACCGCAAGGCCCTCCCCTTCGAAGACGTTACCGACGAAGTCAACCGTTGCCGCGGCACACAATTTGACCCCGAAATTGCCGATGTCTTCCTCTCCATCCCGCGCCAGCGATGGGAAGAGGCAGGCAAAAGAACACTTATCACCCGTTGACAGAAAAAGGCCACCCCGATGGGGAAGCCTTTTTAAGTTCATTGCAGCGGGGAAACACTCATGAAGCGGGATGCATCACTCTTCATCTTCCTCGCCATATTCGTCAACCCCAAAAGCCTCGTCGTACCCAAGGTCGTCCGCCCCTTCGGTCTCATCAAGCTCCTCGGCAAAATACTGCTCAGGAGAACGGTCGTCATCGGCAATCGCCTCAAACCGTGCCAGCAGTTCGCCCTTCGTGCAGTAACGACCGTCGCGGTGACCGCACACGTCCTTCGGCCCCGTGTCACAGAGATCGAAGAGCTGGATTTCGGAACAGAGCCTTTGCTGCTTGACATTATCTTCCATACTGACCTCGCAACGTGCCGGGCGCCCTTAGCTGGCGCCCACGAACTCCATCGCCTTCGTTACGTCCGCCTTGCATCCGATGTAGACCGGGGCCCGATGGTCAAGGGACTGGGGTTCAAGGTCGAGAATCGGTTGTGTACCGTCAGTGGCTGCGCCTCCTGCATGTTCGACCAGGTAGGCCATGGCGTTCAACTCGAAGAGAAGCCGCAGCTTACCGTTGGGAGAACCGTTCAGGGCCGGATACATGAAGATTCCTTTCCCTTTCAACAGAATCTGGTTGATGTCAGGAACAAACCCTCCGGAATAACGAAGTTTAGCGCCCTTAGCCTCCAGGTGACGCACGAAATTCTCGGTACCCTCAAGATACTTTTTTCGCAACCCTCCGGGAGAATAGATATCCCCTTCAGGTTTCATGGTGATGTTCTCGCGGGAAAGGGTGAATTCCATCAGGTGGTTCATGGTGAATTCGTGAACCCCTTTGCCCACGGAGTAGACCATCGACACCCGAGGCCCATAAAGGATATACAGGGCAGCCACCTGGTTGCGCCCTGTCTGGAGCAGGTTGCTCCCCTCATAGATGGAGACGATGGTGCCGACGGCCAGGTTCACATCGACCAGCGACGAGCCGTCGAGAGGATCATAGGCAACAGAGTAGAGACCGTCGGCCTGGGCCTGGGCCTGAAAAATCTCATCCATCTCTTCAGATGCGATATTACAGACGACGCCAGAATGGATAAGCCGTTTCCTGATGATCCGGTCAGACAGGACATCCAGGGCCAGCTGCTCCTCACCATAGAGGTTCGAGGTACCCGCCACGCCCAGATCGCCGGTCCGCACCGCGTTGATCACGTACTTGCTCGCTTCGGCGATCTCGCAGATAAGGTGGATGAGGTTGTCGCTGATATCCTGCTCGCGCAGATGGCGGCGAAGGTCCACCTGGAATTTTGTCTTGCCCGGCTCACTGAACGGCATGCATCCCTCCTGTGCGCATATGAATGAGTAAATCTGATTAAGGTTAATGTAAACCTACCGAGCAAATCAAGGGAAAAGTGGCATGAACCTTGACTCGACAGCAGACGTTGCAAAGTTATCAGCAAAGTCTATACTTGGTTTCCATAACATCCATTGTCGTGGAGGGGTCATGCAATCCAGCAGCAGAAGGACATTTCTCGGCATCTGCCTCGGCGGTCTCGCTGCTGCCGGTGCCGCAACAGCGACTTGGCCCGTGATCAGATACCTCTCCCCACGGTCAGTTGAAGAGACGGGAGGAAAGGTCTCCTTTCCCGAGTCGGACGTTCCCGCCGACGGCGCCAAATTTTTCGATTTCCGCGGGACCACAGGGGTTGTCGTCCGCACGAAGAGTGGCCAGCTCGTGGCCTTCTCAGCCATCTGCACCCACTTGGGATGCATCGTCCAGTGGGAAAAGGATAAGCAGGACTTTCTCTGCCCCTGCCACGCAGGCCGCTACAGCCCTGACGGAGCTGTCATTGCCGGTCCGCCGCCGAAGCCCCTTCCCCGTCTCCCGTTCAGCGTCACCAATGGCTTGATCACTGTCGGATAGGAGCCGGGCATGATGATAATGAAACGAATCTCAGAGTGGTTCGAGGTAAGGCTTGGCTATAAAGAGCTGGCGGAGAAGCATCTGACAGGATATCTCCTGCCGCGAAACATAAACGCCTGGTATTCCCTCGGCAGTGTCCTGCTCGTCATCTTCGGCATCCAGGTACTTACCGGCATTCTGCTCCTGATCTACTACGTTCCCGATGCGGACAAAGCCTTTCGTAGCGTAACCGCCATCATGAACGACGTACCCTACGGATGGCTGATCCGGATGTGCCACGCCGTGGGCTCGAACATGATGGTGGCGGTACTGCTCCTCCACATGCTCTCGACCCTTTTCATGGGGAGTTACAAGAGCCCCCGGGAACTCAACTGGCTCACCGGCTTCATCCTCTTCAACCTGGTCCTCGGCATATCGCTCAGCGGTTACCTCCTCCCCTGGAGTCAACTCTCTTTCTGGGCGACCACCGTCGCTACCAACAGCGCGGGTGCAATTCCGATAATCGGCGACTATCTGATGCAGTTTCTGCGGGGTGGCAAGCTTGTCGGTCCTCCGACCCTCGGCCGCTTCTTCGCGGCTCATGTGGCACTGCTCCCCCTTGCTATTGCCGGCCTTATCGGTGCCCACCTCTTCCTTCTGGAGCGGATCGGCGTCTCGGCTCCACCCTTCGGCCTTAAGGAGACGAAAAACTCCTGGCAGGGTGACCAGTTCCGCCACGAAGACCATCCCGGTGGCATCCCGTTTTTTCCCGACTACCTCCTTCAAGACGCCACTTCCATCATGATCTACCTGGCGGTCTTCTTCAGCGTCGTCTTCTTCAGTCCCAACATCTTTTTCCCCGTCACGGCCTTCATGCCGGCCGATCCCTTCCGGACCCCGGCCCATATAAAGCCTGAGTGGTACTTCCTTGCCAATTACCAGACCCTCAAGATATTTCCCAGCGAATTGCTCGGGCTCATGGTGCAGGGGGCTGTCATGACCTTTCTGGCACTCCTTCCTTTCATCGATCGCGGCAAGGAACGTCACCCACTGAAACGGCCGATATTTCTCGCCTGCTTCGTCGGAGGCATCATCATCTACCTCGGCATGACCATCTGGGGGCATTACTCATGAGACTTCATGCGCTGGCAGGTCGAAAGATTCTTTTCGCCGTGACGCTGCTCCTGGCGGTCTTCGCGTACCCGCACTCATCCCCCGCCCAAATGGAAACGGTCTGCCTCCAGTGTCACGAACCCCAGCCAGGCAAAGGTGGGGCACCGGTGAAGAAATGGCGGGAAAGTATCCACGCCGAGAATGGCATATCCTGTCACGACTGTCACGGCGGCGACCCCAAGGATTCGGCAAACGCCATGAGCCCCGCCCGTGGATTCCTTGGCGTGCCGAAAGAGTCTGCAATTCCTGCATTCTGTGGTCGTTGCCATGTGGGAATCAGCGAGGACTACCTTAAAAGTGCCCATGGAAGAGCACTTGGCAAGGGTGGTCCCTCCTGCGTCACGTGCCACGATGCCCACGCCACGAAAAAGGTCACCCTCGACATCATCAACGAAAAGCTCTGCAGCCGCTGTCATTCCTACGACCGTGCCGCTGAAATCAAGGAAGCCATGAGGCAAACGGAAACCCTGATCACCGGCATCGACCGGTCACTCCAGGAGTACAAAGGACAGGGAGTCGACACCGATGCCCGCGAGAAAGGCCTCTTTGCGCTGCGAAACCGCTATCACCGTCTCTTCCACGAGGTCGACACCGCAAAGGTCAAACACGAGTCAAGCCAGATACAGGCAGAACTCCAAAAAATCCAGCAGAGCCTCGACAAGGTCAACGAACAGCGACACCGCCGCAAGATCGCGGGTCTTTTCGTCATTGGGGCTTCACTCCTAGCAGCGCTCCTTGTCCATCTGCTCCGAAAGACCGTGTAACCTCGGCGGTAAGGAAGTTATTGACCGTTGCCGACATCAGGCCTGAGGATACGTTCTCAGGCCTGTTCAACGGATAAACGCCAGGTTATCATGACCCGCCAAACAATTAATCAAGCTTAATATTTTTCTCTTTACTGACCGGTTAATTTTGTGTATACAATTAAATATCTCTCCATCCGAAATGGAAACGGAGGTGAATTGAAACGAGCGACGTCGCGTGAGCGACAACAGCCAATCAGTGAAAATATCCCGAGGAATATGCAAAGGAGGATGAACACATGGTTGTACTCGTACGCTGTACCGATGACACGATCACCGTGGCACTGGAATCGAGCCTCGATCAACTTATCAAGGATGGAATGATCAAATCGTTCCTGAGTTCCGATGAATGGATCGACACGGTGAACAGGGTGCCGGAATGGAAAAAACGTCCGGTGCCGATCTCTGACTCACGCTACGCAGCGCTCGTTTCATGCTTCTGACATGCTTCCCCCTCCGGGGAGAAGATCAATAACCAGCCCCCTTTTCGTTAGGGGGTCCTGAAAGTAAAAGGGGCAACGTTACCGTCGCCCCTTTCGTTTGTCCTCTCTCGACCCTTATCCTCGCGTCAACTGCCGGTACTTGATCCGATGCGGAATCTCGGCAGCGGCTCCAAGGCGCTTTTTCCGGTCCTCCTCGTACTCCGAATAGTTGCCATCGAACCAGACCACCTGACTGTCTCCCTCGAAAGCAAGGATGTGGGTCGCGATCCGGTCCAGGAACCAGCGGTCATGGCTGATGACCACGGCACAGCCTGCAAAGTTCTCCAAAGCCTCTTCGAGGGCCCGCATGGTATTCACGTCCAGGTCGTTGGTGGGCTCGTCAAGGAGGATGACGTTGGCGCCGCTCTTGAGCATCTTGGCCAGATGGACCCGATTCCGCTCACCGCCGGAGAGCATCCCCACTTTCTTCTGCTGGTCAGCGCCGGAGAAGTTGAATCGCGCCACGTAGGCGCGGGAGTTTACCTGCTGCTTGCCGAGCTGGATAGTCTCCTGCCCTTCCGAAACCTCCTCCCAGATGCTCTTGCCCGGATCGAGAGTGTCACGGCTCTGGTCAACGTAACCGAGCTTCACGGTGTCTCCAATGCGGAACGATCCCGAATCGGGCTGCTCCTGGCCGGTAATGAGCCGGAAGAGAGTCGTCTTGCCGGCACCGTTGGGGCCAATGACGCCGACGATGCCGCCGGGCGGCAACCGCAAGGAGAGCCCTTCGTAGAGGAGTCGATCGCCGTATCCCTTGGCAACGTTTTCCGCCTCGATGACGATATCGCCGAGCCGCGGACCGGGCGGGAGGTAGATCTCCAGCTCGCGGCCCCGCGCTTCACTCTCCTGGGAGAGCAGCTGTTCATAGGAACTGATGCGTGCCTTGCTCTTGGCATGGCGCCCCTTGGGGGACATGCCTATCCACTCCAGCTCGCGCTGGAGGGTCTTGCGCCGCTCGCTCTCCTGCTTCTCTTCGGTCGCCAGGCGCTTCTCCTTCTGCTCCAGCCACGAGGAGTAATTCCCCTTCCACGGAATCCCCTCGCCCCGGTCAAGTTCCAGGATCCAGCCGGCGACGTTGTCGAGGAAGTAGCGGTCATGGGTAACGGCGATGACCGTACCGGCGTACCCCTGAAGGTGGTGCTCCAGCCATGCCACGGTTTCGGCGTCCAGGTGGTTGGTCGGTTCGTCCAGGAGCAGAATGTCGGGTTTCTGGAGCAGCAGACGGCAGAGAGCCACCCGGCGCTTCTCACCACCCGACAGAACCTTAACCGGAGTTTCTCCCGGCGGGCAGCGGAGGGCATCCATGGCCATCTCGAGGCGTGAATCCAGATCCCATGCATCCAGATGGTCCAGCTTTTCCTGTACTTCACCCTGTCGCTCGATCAACTTGTTCATCTCGTCGTCGGACATGGGTTCGGCGAATCTGGCGTTGATCTCGTTGAACTCGTTCAGGAGATTTACGGTCTCCTGGCACCCCTCCTCCACGATCTCGCGGACAGTCTTTGACTCGTCCAGCTTCGGCTCCTGCTCCAGGTAACCTACCGTGTACCCGGGAGAAAGGACCGCCTGGCCATTGAAATCCTTGTCCACCCCGGCCATGATCCGCAGGAGCGACGACTTGCCCGAGCCGTTCAGGCCCAGGACGCCGATTTTCGCGCCGTAGAAGTAGGACAGGGAGATGTCCTTGATGACCGGCTTCTTGTCGTAATACTTTGACACCCTCATCATGGTGTAGATAATCTTGTTGGCATCGGTGCTCATCGTTGTCGCGCAGCCTCCTGACGTGAAATAAGGTACCTTTTTACCCTTTCGCGCAAACGACTGTCAACTGTGCATTGCTTTTCCGCCGCCGGATGATTATCCTTGATGACATCAGTCGATCTGGCAGCCATTTTCACGCAACCAAGGAGAACGCCATGAATACGCGTCACATCACCCGTCTGGGTGTCATCATCAGTATCACCGCACTGCTTGCGGCCACATGCGGCGAGGCCTTCGCCCGGGCCGGAGGAGGCAGATCCTTCGGCAGCCGTGGCACGCGGACCTATCGGGCACCTGCCAGCCCCTCGTCTCCGTCGCCGGGCATGGCCCGTCCCGCACCGGCTCCGGCCGCTCCCCAACAGCCTTTTCCCCAGCAGCAGCCCCAGCGCCAGGGCGGAAGCTTCCTGCGGAGCATGGCAGGTGGCCTGGTTGGCGGCCTTATCGGCGGTATGCTCTTCCGCAGCCTCGGCTTTGGCGGCGGCATGGGCTCGGGCGGCGGCATCGGCCTCTTCGACATTATCCTGATCGGCGGGATTCTCTACCTTATATACCGTTTTGTCGCCAACCGGCGTCACGAGGCCCAGGCCACGGCAGGCTACAACGCGCAGCGGCAAACAGAATGGCAGCAACCCGAGCGGTACACCCAACCCCAGGAGTACTCAGGCGGGGACAGCAGCCAAAGCCCCGCTGCCGTGGACGAAACGAGCTTCGGCCTGGCCCACATCCGGCAGATGGATGCCACCTTCAGCGAAGAGCGCTTCCGTGAAACGGCCCAGGATACCTTCTTCCGTATCCAGGGGGCGTGGACACGGCGCGACCTGACGCCGGTGGCCGACTTCCTCACCCCCGAGATGCAGGTCATCTTTCGGCAGCAGATCGACGAATTGAAGGCAAAAAACGAAATCAACCGCCTGGAGAACATTGCGGTTCGTGAGGTCGACATATCCGAAGCGTGGCAGGAGGAGGGCAAGGATTACCTCACGGTCCGCTTCCTGGCGAATCTTCTTGACTACACTACCGACGAAACGGGCAAGGTTGTTGCCGGCAGCGATGCGGAACCTGTCAAGTTCGAGGAGTTCTGGACCTTCACCCGTCCGGTGGGGGCAAGTTCGTGGAAGCTTTCGGCTATCCAGCAGGCATAGGGAACCTGGAGGTTGACATTGTCTCGTTCTCCGTTAAGGTTTACCCCGTTAGGTGATGTATACACACAGGAGAAGGAGGACAAAATGTTAACAGACACCGACGTGCAGGAAGCCATCAGGAAGTCGATCCAGACTGAAAAGAACGCCATGAACTTTTACGAGCTTGGCGCCAGGCAGATGAAGGACCCTGACGCCATAAGGGTTTTCGAAACCCTGGCTAAGGAAGAGCGCGAGCACGCCAGCCACTTTTATCGGATATACAAGGGTGGTGACCTCCCGGAGTTCAACGAATTCATGAACGCGCCGCCCGATCACGAGTCGACCTGGATGGCGGCACTGGCAAAAACCATCAACTCCGACTTCAACGAGCAGAAGGCAATGGAACTTGCCATGGAGAAGGAACTGAACCTGGAAAGCGCGTTGCGGGAAACAGCGGCACGGATCGAAAACACGGAAGTTCGCGAAATTTTCGAGCTCAACGCCAGGGAAACCCGGAACCACTATGAGATGATCGAATCTGAGTATGCGCGGATCATGGCCATGGTCCATGAGTCAGACATGGATACGTATGTTCGCGAATGACGTAATACTGGAAAGCAACTGTAAACAGAGAGGGTGCGGGAAAACGCACCCTCTTTTAATTAACAAGAGCACGGTTTCGTCAGGGCCATCCTGTCGGGTTCGCAAGTACAAGGCTGACAGCCCTGGCAGGTGCCATTCAGACGGCAAAGGAGGTTCTCCACGGCAGAGGTGACCGTGTGGTGAATGCCTCGCTCTGCGATCTCCCGCTTCAGCGCGTCGAATTCCTCCCGACGTATCTCCATGAACATGTCAACGATGGTGGGATCAAAGTGTTTTCCACGCCCTTCCCTGATTATTTTTTTCGCTTCCTCGAACTCGATGGCCCGACGGTAGGGGCGATCGCTGATCAGGGCATCGAAGACGTCCACAACGGCAAAGATGCGGGCTGAGATCGGGATCACGTCCTCCTTAAGCCCCTCCTTGTAGCCTGAGCCGTCCCACTTCTCATGGTGGTAGCGGATAACCTCTGCCGCCGGCTTCAAAAACTCGATGGTATTGATAATCTCCAGCCCCATTCCCACATGGGAATGAATGATCCGCTCCTCTTCGCGGGTAAGGCTCCCCGGCTTGAGGAGGATGCTGTCCGGAACGCCAATCTTGCCGATGTCATGCAGATAGGAACCGAGCACCAGCCTGTCCAGTTCCGTCTCGGGTATGCCGAGTTTTTCCCCGATGAACAGCGAGAGGGCAACGACCCTTTCCGAATGCCCTTCTGTCTCCATGTCCCTCAGTTCCAAGGCCTTGATGAGACTCCGGATAGTGTCGAAATAGGAGAAGCCGAGGGATCTATAGGCATCCTGCAGCTTCGTTTCGTATTCGATCAGATTGTTCGCGGCACGTCTGAACTGCCCGAAGAGGAGACCGTACAGGAGCATGAAACTCATGACGGCAATGGAAACAACCAGGATGATGTGTGTGGTGAGAAGTGTGAACCGTGGGGCCATGCGGTAAACCTCGGCCGCTCCTTCGGCCTTGCCGTCCACTATTACCGGCGCGTACATCTCCACGAGGGTGCCGTATTTTTTCAGGTTCAGGTTTTCGCTGTCGCGGGTATCCTCGATCTCGACGTGGGTCTCACCGGTGCGCAAGGTGTCTGCCAGCATCTTGTTGTCAGGAAAGCGATGCCCCGTCAGATCCTTGGCCAGGTAGGCGTAGACAAGGGTCCCGTCGGCAGCCCAGAGCTTGAACTCTACCAGGTTCCCGAACTCCATGAAGACGTTTATGTTCTCTACGGTCAGTCCGAGGCTTCTGGGGCTTTTACGAAGGTCTGCAGGGCTGGCGCAGATCTCCTTCTCGATGAAACGTTGGAGAATCTCTGCCGATTCCAGTTCATACTGATGGAGATGATAGCGGTAGATCACCAGAGGGAAGGCTATGGAGAGGACCAGTGAGATGATCGCTGCGATCCAGAAGCTCCTCTTGAAAAAAGTCCTGATAAGTTTATCGGCGAAACCGCTTGCCATGCCGCCCCACAGCCAGATGGTGTTGTACGGGACCGTCGCATTTGCGCGATAATCTGCCACGGTCCTGCTTCTAATCTTATCGACAGAAACTGGACCAGCTTTACAGGGAAATCTTGATTATCGGCAGGACGGCGAGGATGCGGGCAATTCCGGCTGCTCCCATGAGGGCGACAAGAAGGCCGGCAAGCCGGAGGAATCCGGACCGTACCCTCACGGAGAGCACTGCCGAGGCGGAGCCGAAGGCGAAGAGCAGGGGGATGGTGCCAAGGCCGAGGGCTGCCATAACCGCGCCACCCCGAAAGGGACTGCCGGTTGCTGCAGCGGTGACCAGCGGCGCATAGACAAGGCCACAGGGGAGGAAGCCGAGGATAATGCCGGCCCCGAAGCCCCGCCAAGGGGTATCCGAGGCTATGACCCTGCGCAGGGGAGTTGCCAGAAAGCCTCCGCCTGAGCCCTCGATGGCGAAGATCGAGAAGCGCTGGATACCGAGAACGGATGCGACGCCGACAACGATCACGAAAAAGTTGGCGAGACCGTAGATTACAAAGGACGCCTCACGGACGGCCAGGAGATCGAGAGACGAGCCCAGGAGCCCTGCCGCAGCGCCCAGAACCGTATAGGTCGTCAACCGCCCCAGGTTGTAACTGAGCATGAACAGATGTCCGCCCTTTTCCGCCCCCCCCTTCCCGCCCATGGCCATGGCGGCCACGATGCCGCCGCACATGCCGATGCAGTGGACGCTGCCGGCCAGGCCGGCCAGGAACGACAGCCATACCTCCATCACCGTCCCTCCTCGTCATCGTCGTCCAGCATCCGATGCTTGGGTCGCTCCATGTCATCGAACTCACCCTTCCTGACAGCCCAGAGGAAAACCAACCAGCATCCAGCCCCCAGACAAAGGGAAAGAACTATTAAAGCATAGATTGAATTATCCATGCCTAACCTTCGTTAAACGCACAGAATTAACTATAACACACAGAGAGCTGACCGCCATGGCGGCTGCGGCGTAGACCGGCGTGAGCCTGCCGGTCATGGCGAGCGGTATGCCCACAAGGTTGTAGACGAATGCCCAGGCCAGATTCTGCCGGATCACTCCCAGGGTGCGCACGGCAAGAGCGTGGGCCGTGCCAAGGAGTTTCATGTCAGGCCGGGCAAGCACCAGGTCGGACGTCTCAACAGCGATATCAGTCCCCCCCACAAAGGCGCACCCCACATCGGCGGCAGCCAGGGCGGGGGCATCGTTGATGCCGTCGCCCACCATCAGGACCACTTCTCCCGCACGACGCAACTCCTCGACACGACACGCTTTGTCGGCCGGAGAGAGCCCCCCGTAAACCTCACCTATTCCGGCCCGCGCAGCCATCCTTTCCGCATTTTTCTGCCGGTCGCCACTCAGCACGATGCAGCGTACTCCCCTGACGGCAAGGTAGTGCGCAAGCGCCTTCGCCTCCTGCCTCACATGGTCTGCCAGCAGGATGGTCCCTGCATAGGCACCGTCGACGGCCACATGCGCAAGAATCCCCTCTTCCCCGCCCTCTTCGGCCGCCAGGGCAGGCAGCACGCCTTCGTCTGCCAGAAAACAGTCATTGCCGACAAGCACCCGACGCCCGTCCACCATCCCGAGAACACCCGCTCCCGGAACGGTGCGGGAGCCGGTACAGGGAGAAAAAGCAATTCCCCTGGAACGGGCGCAGGCAGCAATCCCTTCCCCCACTGGATGCCGTGATCCCGCTTCCACCGAAGCAGCGAGCCGCAACAGGGTCTCCTCGCACCAGCCAGCCGCCGGAGACATATGCACAACCGACGGTCGCCCTTCCGTGAGAGTGCCGGTCTTGTCGAACGCAGCAACCGTTATCCGCGAAAGCCGCTCCAGGATGTCACCCCCCCGGAAGACAGCACCGACCGAGGCCGCGGCACCGCTTCCGGCAAGAACGGCAGTCGGCGTGGCTAGGCCCATGGCGCACGGGCAGGCAATGAGGGTGACCGACAGGGCGGCCATGAGAGCGGTGCCCGGCATCGTTCCCGTCACAGCCAGCGCGACAAAGGTTGTCGCGGCAAGGAAGAGCACCAGCGGCACGAACCGGGACGCCACCCGGTCTGCCATCTGCTGGATCGGTGCCCTGCGGGACTGGGCCTGGTCCACGAGACGCGCCACCCGGGCGATGAAGCTCTCCCGCGCCGGCCGCTCCACGCGCACCTCAAGCTGGCCGGACAGGTTCACGCTGCCGGCGATCACCCTGCTTCCCGGAGTCTTCGCCACGGGCAGAGGTTCACCGCTGGCGGGGGACTCGTCGACCTCGGTTGTCCCGGCTGTTATGGTCCCGTCCACCGGAAAGCGATCCCCCGCCGCCACCAGGATGAGGTTGCCGATGCTCAGATTGAAAGCCGGGACCGTTTCGACTCCATCGATACCGAGACGCCTGGCCTCAGCGGGCATGAGCGTCATGAGCCTTTCGACACCTGACGCGGCCCTGCGGCGGGCGCCATGCTCCAGGAGCCTCCCCGCGAGGATCAGTGTGACGATCATGGCGGCGGTCTCCGCATAGACCTCGCCACCGGTAAAGGCAGCCCAGGCACTGAATATGAACGATGAGAGGGCACCCACAGCGATAAGCAGGTCCATGCCGGGGGCCCGGGAGCGGATGCCGCGCCATGCCCCTGCCAGGAACGGCCACCCGGCGTAAAAGACCACCGGAGCTGCCACCAGGAGGGATATCTGTTGGAGATGATCCTTCATACGCGGGGCAATACCCTGGAAGAATCCCGCGTAGAGGGCAATGGAGAAGCCCATGAGCTGCATCGAGAGGAACACGGCGGTGCCGAACCTGACGAGCAGGTCTTTGCGCTCACGCTCCGCGGCATCCTCAACGGCTGACCGCGTAAAGGGGCGCGGCACGTAGCCGAGTTCCGCGATCCGGTCGAAGATGCCTGCGGGGGTGATCTCTCCGGCGTCAAAGATAACCCGGGCCCTGCCCGTGGCGTAGTTGACCCTGACATCGCTTACTCCCGGCAACCGGGCGATCATCCGCTCGTTGAGCCAGACGCACGCTGCGCAGCGGACACCTTCAATCAGTATGTCGATGGCACTGACGCCGTCGATGCCGTAGACGTGGGTGGCCAGGGCAGCGTCGCCGTAATCGCTCCGAAAGGGTGCGGTCATCGTGACCGCCGCCGTGTCGCGTCGCCGGTAGAAATCGTCGAGTCCCGCGCCGGTTATGAGAAGCCAGGCCCCGTGGCATCCCCGGCAACAGAACAGGTACCGTTCCCCGTCCTTGTCGTTTAGCACTTCCGCGGCATGCGGTATCACGGCGCCGCAGTGATAGCAGGTGCCGACAATGGCAGTCATCGGACTACTACCACCCTTCCGGTCAGGGATGCCTCGCCCTTCGAGAAGGTGACGGTTACCCGTTGCGCGTTGCCGGGAAGAGGCGCGGCGAAGACTCCAGGCTCCCGTTCCAGTAGCGGGAGAAGCCGGACCGTCTCACCCCTTCGTCCGTGGGCCGATTCGATCCGCATCGCGCCACCGGTCACCGGACCACCATCGGCTCCACGAACCATGATTACCAGTGACTCTCCATCCTTCAGGGTCTCCAGCCGCCAGCCGTTGTCTTCGCCGTTGCGCAGTCCCGCACTGTCCCGCGAATAGGCGAGCCCGTGTTCGTAGTAGTGGGCGTCGACGACCCGGGAACCCGCGCGCCCGGCCATCACCATGCTTATCACGAGGGCGCCGGTAAACAGGATGACCAGTGCGGCAATGAGAGTTTGCCAGAGTCGGACAGACGCCATTCAAAACTCCTGTCAATAGACCGGAAACCGCACGTCAGCGGCAGTGATCCTTTCCCCGCCACGGGTGAGGACAACAGTAACCATCAGTTCCGTCGCCGGCGCCGGCATCAGTTTCACAAGAAAATCCACCCGTCGGTTCTCATTGGGAGGTACGACTATAGCGGTGACCGGACCAAGGAGCTCGGCCCTGCCCCTCAGTGGCACCTCAACATGCAAGTCGAAGCTGGACGTAACCATCGAGCGGTTTTCAAGATAGGCTGAGAAAAAGGCAATGGCAGCACCATCGGGCAGGCGCCGCACCTCTCCTTCCCCGGCCCGCCGCACCGAGAGAGATGCTTCACGACGGGTCAGGGTGCCCGTAACGAGCAGTCCGGCAAGGACCATAACAACGGACGCCATGAGCGCCGAACGGACATTGAGCGGTCGGCCACCTCCTTCTTCACTTCGGCCGAAGGTGTAGCGGATCAGCCCCGGCTCGCCCCGCTCCCCCATGACGACACGGCAGGCGTCGAGACACCGCCCACAGTTGATGCACTCCACCTGGAGCCCGTTGCGGATGTCGATTCCGGTAGGGCATGCATTGACGCACGATCCGCACCGGATACAGCACGCTGCCCTCGACCGATCGAACTCAAGGGTCAGGGTGTTCCGGTCGGTGGTCGCCAGCTGGATCCGTCCGTAGGGGCAGACAGTGCGGCAGATGGCGCGGCGGACGAAGGCCAGGTCGCCATAAACCAGCAGAACCACGGCAAGGAGGGTAATGCCGGCCACTGGCCCTATTTCGCCCCGGGCAAGCCGCATGAAGAACTCGTGCGGGGCAATAAAATACCAGACGAGGTTGGCGGCTGTGACCCCGGCGAGAGCGAGGTAGGCTCCGTGCCGCACCGCAGTCGCAGCCTTCCCCGTGCCAAGGAGCGCACCGATTCGCCGGTCCAGATACTCGGCCAGGTCAGTGAGTGTCGACTGGGGACAGAGCCAGCCGCACCAGACCCTCCCGAAAACCATGGTGATGAAGAGAAAGCCGAAGACAATGATCAGAATGGCCAGGAGGAAGAGATAGAACTCGTCGATCCGGATTCGGGCACCGAAGAAAAGGAGAGTTCGGGTAGGTGCGTCGAGCCTCAGGAGCGATTCACCGCCGATCCGCACAAACGGAATGCCGAGGGCGGCAATGCTGGCCAGCCACTGGACGGCGACCCGCTTCGGGCTGATCAGGTGCTGCACCATGTATCGGTTTATTTCAGGCTGAGCACGAACTGAACGAGCCCCTCAAGCTGTTCGTGGGAAAGCTGGGTACCGAAGCCAGGCATGCCGTTGGGACGACCGTTACCGATGCTCTCGGTCACATCCTTCTCAGTCCTGCCGTATGTGTACATCGTGCGGGTCAGGTCAGGCCCGATCCCCCCCTTCCCTTCCGCACCGTGACAGGCGGCACAGCGTGCTGCGAACTCCTTCTTGCCCAGGGCGAGATACTCCTCTTTCTTCCCCTCCGCGTGACCGGGGACAGCGGCAGGGGCAATGCCGGCATTCTTCGCCAAAACATCCTGCTTCTCCTGCCGCTTCTGGCGAAACTCCGTCTCCGAACTCCACCCGCTCAGCAGGAAGTAACCTATGAATATCACGCCCCAGACCACGATGCCGTAAAACAGTACCCTGAAAATGGCAGGAGCGTTCCTCTCTTTGCGATACCGTATGCCGTCGTACTCGTGGTCGAAGTCGTAATTGCCAGACATCGTTCCCCTCCTAGTCCTCATCCATCATCCGGTATTTTGGCGCTTCTCCCCGATCTCGCCGTTTCCTCGCCAGGACCCGCACACAGATGGCCGCGAAGACCGCGAAAAGCAGAAACGTCACTCCAAGGTAATAAAGGCTCGCCGCATCCATGCTACTTCACGCTCCGCATGAAGGTCACCACTTTCCAGACCCTGTCCTTGCCGAGGGTATCGCCGAAGGCCGGCATTCCACCCGTCTGGATTCCTTCGTAGACCGCCTTGAAGAGCTCGGCGTCGGATCTGGCGCTGCCGGCAAGACCGGGTCCGATCTCCCCCTTCAGGTCCTTGCCGTGACAGGATGCACACTGCTGCTCGTAGATGGATCGTCCCTCGGCAACGATGGCCGGATCGCTGGCGAAGGGGTTCTTCAGATCACCCACCACTGCCGTCTGGGCGGCCTTGCGCCAGGGGATGTCACTGCCGAGCTTCTGCATGTAGGCCACCATGGCGTCCATTTCGGTCTTCCCCTTGAGAGCCTCCAGGTCAGCCGGCGTATAGGGGAAGCCGAGGGCCTTCATCTTCTTTTCCGTCAGCGAGGTGTCGAGGGGCCGCTGCAGGAATGCATACCTGGGCATGTTCGAGCGTGGGACCATCGACTGGGGATCGGCCATGTGCCGGTAGTGCCAGGCATCGGGATACTTGCCGCCGATACGTGCCAGGTCGGGGCCGGTCCGCCGCGACCCCCACAGAAACGGCTGGTCGTGGACGAACTCCCCCGCCTTGGAATAGTCGCCGTACCGCTCCACGTCGGCCAGCAGCGGCCGCACGGTCTGGGTATGGCAGTTGTTGCACCCTTCGCGGATGTAGATATCCCTCCCCTCGAGTTGTAGGGGCGTATAGGGCTTTACTTCGGCGATCTTCAGGGCCGGATCGTTGATCCACCGGAACGGCAGCACCATGGTGACAACGGTACCCACGAGGATCACGGCCGTTGCCAGGAGCAGGAGGGCGAACGGTTTCTTCTCGATCATCGCGCCACCTCCCCCCGGACATTGGCGGTGCCCATGGTTTTGAGGACATTATAGACAAAAACCAGAAGCCCCAGGAAGTAGATGATCCCCCCCAGCGCCCGTGCGTGCCAGTAGGGATAGAGCTTCACCATGGTTTCCATGAAGGTGTAGTGGAGACTTCCGTCGGAATTCGTGGCGCTCAGCATGGCCGCCTGTTGGACGCCGGCGACCCACATGGTGATGGAAATGATCAACTGCCCGATGACCACGAGCCAGAAGTGGAGGTTCGCCAGCGGCACGCTGTAGAGTTCGCGCCCGTAGATGCGGGGAATCGTGTAGTAGATGCCCGCATAGAGAACCAGAGAGACCCAGCCGAGGGCCCCCATGTGGACGTGCCCCGGAACCCAGTCGGTGTAGTGGATGAAGGCGGAGAAGGTCCTCACCGCCTGGGCCGGTCCCTGGAGGGTCTGAAGACCGTAGAAGGTGATGCCGAAGATCAGGAACTTCATTAGGTAGTTCTCCCGCATCTGGTGCCACTGGCCGTTCATGGAGAAATAGCCGTTGAAGACGGCTCCCCAGGACGGAGCGATGAGCATGATTGAAAAGGCCATGGCCAGGGTCTGCACCCAGTCGGGAACCGGTGTCCAGAGCAGGTGATGGGCTCCTGTCCACAGGTACATGAAAATCAGGCTCCAGAAGGCGATGACGCCCATCCGGTGGCTGTAGATGGGCACCCCGGTCGATTTGGGGAGGAAATAGTAGAAAAGCGCCAGGGGGGGTGTGGTCAGCACCATGGCCACGGCGTTGTGGCCGTACCACCACTGGACGTTTGCGTCGTTGGCACCCGCATAGGCGGAGTAGGACTTGAAGAGCGACACAGGGATACTGACGCTGTTAACCAGATAGAGGACCGCCACTCCCACGAGGGTCGCCAGGATGTACCAGAGGGAGATGTACATCTGCTCCTCCTTCCGCCTGGCGATGGTCATGATTATGTTGACGGAGAAGACCACCCAGAGGATCACCACAAGGATATCCACGGGCCACTCCAGCTCGGCGTACTCCTTGGACTGGCTCATCCCCAGGGCCAGGGTCACGGCCGCCAGAACAATGATGACATTGAAGAGCCAGAGCTGGAAACGGGCAAGACCTGGACTCCAGAGGGTCGTGCGGGTAAGGCGCTGGGTAATGTAGAAGAAGAACGCCATGAAGCTGCCGATTCCCCAGCCGAAGATTCCGGCGTTGGTGTGAATTGGCCGAAGCCTGCCATAGGTCAGGAGCGGCGGGATGTTGAGCTCGGGCCACGAGAGCTGCAGGGAGATGAAGATGCCGAGCACCACCGCCACCACCCCCCACAGGATGCTGCTGAGGATGAACCCCTTTACGATATCGTCGGCATACTCGACTCTTGGGTTCATGAAAACCTCCTTGTCTTGATATCTGCTACACAGTATAACGCAAGCATTAATTATTGCATCCTTCTCACGAAGTTAAGTATTCGAATCCAGTAAACGATCGCACATTCCTTTTCGAGAGAACCTGCCCCTGCCCACAACACTGTAAAGCATTTCGACATCACTGTCGCGACACCTTACACTTCTTAGCCGTTGCACATATACTGATCAATAACCTCTCAAAATGACTGAACTGAAATGTGGCACAATTAGTGCTCATATTATAAACAGTGTTTCATGGTATGTACATTTATCGAGGCACTATTAATCTTCATCCCGGTAACCATGTAACACTTCTCGTTCCGCATGATTCCCCTCCCCCCGCCAAGGGGGAAGCAAATATTTGCGGGTTCATTAAACGAGTTACCGGGTACCAGCGATACACGTCATTCAGGGAGACTACATGAACGAGCGCGGAGTATTGCTTTTCAGCCTGGGATCTCAGCCAGGTCTTAATCTCCAGCCACTTTCTCCTCTGGGCTGGAACATTTTCGTTGCCACCAACCTCCTCGATGCCCGCTCTCTTGTCCACGAACACATGCTCAAGGCGGGAATGATTCTTTTCAAGGAGTCGCACAGCAACTCCCTCGGCAATATCGAGGACATAATTCTCATGCAGACACCCATGGAATGGATTGCCCTGCTCCCCAATGAAGGCCTCAGATCGCCCGCATTCCGCCGGTTCATCGCCGAGAACTGCTTTGACTATCACACTCTCCCCATGGATGCCGAGCGGCTCTCGGTGATGCTTGGCCATGCCGTCGGCAAGGCTGAATTGAAAACCGTACTCACGAAACCTCCGCGTCGCGTGACCGAGTACGACATGACCGGCGACAGTCCCGTCATTCATGAGGTGTACAAAAAAATCGGCAAGATGAAGACCGTTGACGCCCCCATCCTCATCAGCGGCGAAAGCGGTACCGGCAAAGAACTTGTGGCTCAGATTATTCACAAACATTCCGCCCGGGCCCACGCTCCTTTCGTAGCCGTCAACTGCGGTGCCCTCCCCCCGCATCTGATCCAGTCTGAACTGTTCGGACACGAAAAAGGTGCCTTTACCGGAGCAATCCAGCGGAAAATAGGCAGGATCGAAACTGCCGCGGAAGGAACCATTTTTCTGGACGAGATCGCCGATCTGCCGCTCGAACTCCAGTCAAACCTCCTGCGCTTTCTCCAGGAAAAAACCATCGAGCGGGTCGGTTCGCACCAAAGTATTACGATCGATGCCCGCGTCATGGCCGCCACCAACGTCGACCTCGAAAAGGCAGTCAAAGAAGGCACATTCCGCGAAGACCTCTATTACCGCCTCAACGTCTTGAACCTCAAAATGCCCCCCCTCCGTGAGCGGAGCGGAGATATAGAGCTGCTGGCGTTGACGTTCCTGGAAAAATTTTCCGCCAAGCGCAAGGTTGCGGCACGGCGTTTCAGCCAACAGGCTCTCAGGGTCATGAATCTCTATTCCTGGCCGGGCAACGTCCGGGAACTCATCAACCGCGTTCAGCGTGCCGTCATCATGAGCGAAGGACCTTTCATTACCCCTGCTGATCTTGGCCTGGAAAAACGCTCTGCCACCAGGAATCTTCTCACCCTGGAAAAGGCACGGCTCAAGGCCGAAAAAGAGACCATCCAATACAGCCTCCTCTGCCACCGTAACAATATCTCTGAAGCCGCTCGACAACTCGGCGTGTCGCGTGCTACCCTCTATCGCCTCATGAGCAAATTCCAGATTAATGTGTGACTTAAAGTATTGACTAATTAACTGCGCACGCGGCCGGCCGTTCGCGCGCACGTTGGAGGGATTATCATGGCCAGCATCAGAACTGCGTACGTCTTTGCGTTCTTCCTTGCATCACTTCTCTGTGGCCCAACCCTTGCGTTTTCCGCTAAAGCACCCCTGTCGGATGAGCAGCTCAATATCGAAAAGATAGGCAGGATACTGGAAGAGCATGGGCTTCTTCTGGCCGAGCAGAAGACCATCATCGACCAGCAGGAAGCCCGGTTCCGCTCCTATCGCGAGCAGGTTGAGAAGCGCCTGAACGAGCAGCAGCGCCTGATCGAGTCGCTCCAGGCCCGTCTCGCCGCGAAAGACACTAATGTTGCCGACGCCAACGGAAATAAACCAGCGACCAATGGAACGGTCACCGTACAGTCTCTTCTGGCGCAACGGGCTACGGGCCCCGAGGGCTCAACCCAGCCTGCGCCGGAAAAGGCGGCACCACCGCAGCCGGTCGGTATCCCCCCTGAGCAGCCCAAGGAGCAACGCCCCCCCGAAGTAGCGCCGATCTTCGATCAGCCGGGTGTTCTGACACCGCGGGGGACACTGGTTCTTGAACCGGCCTTCCAGTATTCCAACTCATCAACGAAGCGTTTGTCCCTGATCGGTTACACGTATGTACCAGCGATAAACGTCGGCTATTTCGACCTCAAGGATGTCGCCCGCGACACCTATGTGGCCTCGCTCTCGGCACGCTATGGCATCACAAATCGACTCGAACTGGAAATGAAGGTACCGTACGTATACCGCAAGGAAACGGTAGCCGATACCACACAGTTCCCTCAGCTTGATATTGTTTCAAGCAGTGAAGGATATGGAATTGGCGACGTGGAGTTCGGTCTCCGCTACCAGATCAACCAGCCCGTGACCGGCCCATTCTTCATTGCCAGTCTTCGGGCAAAGAGTGACACCGGGAAAGGCCCCTTCGATGTTCCAACAGAAATTCTTGGCGATGCAGGCACGACCGTCTATGCCGAACTCCCCACCGGCTCGGGATTCTGGGCAATTCAACCGGGGCTTTCGGCAATCTATCCTTCAGATCCGGCGGTATTCTTCGGCAGTGTCAGCTATATCTGGAACATAGAGAAAAACGTCGGAGGAAGCGTCGGCAAATTCGATCCCGGCGATGTCATTGACTTCAACTTCGGCATGGGTCTCGCTCTGAACGAGCAGAATTCGTTCAGTATCGGTTATCAGCACAGCATCATCGGCAAGAGTTCCAGCAGCAATACTCCCCTTGATCAAGTACGGCTCACCGTGGGGAGCCTTCAGTTCGGCTGGTCGTTCAAAATGAGCAAGAGCACTTCGGTAAGTCTCTCTCTCGCGGCAGGGATAACCGACGCGGCGCCGGATGTCCAGTTGACTCTCCGGGTGCCGGTAAGCTTTTAGCACACACCGCCTCGGCGGAGCTATATTACCTGTGAAACGCGCTTCAACTCCGCTCAGATCACGAACGCTCCCTGAGCGGAGTCGAATGAGCTGAACTTACCCAGAGTCACCAATCCCTGCGGAGGGCGGAAAAAACTGTTACAGGATTATGGACATCAGAGATTAACTATTGATCAGCCAGAGGTTATCTGAGTATACCCACACGCTGGCTGTTAATGAGAGTGGAGAAGCTTGTATTGCGGATCAGGGGAGTGTGACCTTGGATTGCTACATCTACGATGGTTTTTGTGTTGATAAATTTACCATCAAGAGTGTTCTGTACGATGGTCGGCGCGAGCATGGCACCACCGGTAGCAACAGCAATGACATCACCATTTTGAAGTGTTGAAGAAAGATCTTTTGGCAAACCTGCGGGGAACAGCGTTCCGGAACCGGGTGTTATCTGAGGGAAAGTAAGCCTTGTAACACTCTGCAGAACGCCGGCAATTGTGACTTCCCTCGTGATGCCGAACGAAATGCCGAATAAACCTCCACGCATTTCATCCAGTTCCTTGTCCGAAACAGCCGAGAGATGCTCGAATCCGTCCGTCTCCGCCCTTGCCTGATCACTGACTGGAGCTGAAACTGCAAGCGCTAATGCAGCATAGAGAATGTTTCTGCGGATCGCAGTACTCATAGAGGCGCCCTCAGAAATCGTAACGGCCCGGAAGCAGGAAGGTGACCCTGGCAAGGTCCATGCTGTTCATGACCACACCTACCGGAGCCTTTGCATGCACCTGCCACTCCCCCGAACTGTTGAAGTAATTCTTGGCCACATCCTTCTTGTTACGCACTAAAAAGAGAATGCCGTTCCACATCGGTTCAAATTCGGCCCGGGAAATGGTTCTCGCCCCCAATGCCGGATCCCCCAGCAGCACCTCTTTTTCGTTCACACCTTTCACCACGACAAAGTGCCTGTAGCCGTTGTGGTTTATCAGCACAATGGCCGGCAAGCCGATACCCGTCAGCTTGTCGAGTTTCGTTTTGTAACCATCCGCCTGATACCCTCTCCTGACCAGATAGTTCTTGATGTCGAGCAACGAAAACCCTTCCCGCTGAATCCTATCCTGATTCCCGGCATCGAACATCTCGTTGAACACGTCTTGCTCGCTGACGGCATCTTCGTAGTGGTACGTCAGGAGCGTCGCCAGCGCCGCGGAACCGCAGCTGAAGTCGCTCAGTTGCTTGACCACGTTACGGAAACGCAGCTCCTTGATGCTCTTCACCTTGACAATAAAATCGCCGCCCGACGGCGTAGGCAGTGACACGGTCCCTGCCTGTACGTCGGGCGGCGACGCCGCAAGAATCAGTAAACAGATAATGCTGCGGAATACGATCGACATAGTCATCTCATCTTCAGTTCATCAGGATGTTGATAATCATTGAATTAGTGATATTCACCTGGTTGCCGGAATTCTGAATAACGGTGGCAATCCCGTTAAGATTCAGGAACGCGCTGTCGGCTATGAAATTAGGCCCAGTCGGTCCGGAGTTGTTAGTGTTGCCATTAACTTCAGTAGTCGGAGTAATGACGCTTAACTGGGCATTGACCTGATCAATCGGCACTACACCACTCTGACCGGTCATCGTAGCAAGCTCATCACCTGTAAGCGTCTGCCCACAATCGGAAATATCGGCCATATTGGTATGAACGGACGACACGGCACTATCTCCAGCCTGTGCTACGCTCCCCAGAAGCAGGCTGGCCCCGAGGGCCATTCCGACAACAAGGTATTCGGTGATCTGTCGCATATCTGCTCCTCTACGGCGTACCCGCGACATCTGGTTACCGTAATGACGTTGCCGGCGGCCTTATACCGCCGGCAACGTTTCGGGATTAATTCCCAGTGATGTTGCCCTGAACGTTAACCGACTGCTGAATCAAAGACTGGGCACCGGTATTTTGGGAGAGGTTCGTGATGCCAGTCACACCCCGGACGGAGTCGCTTGAGATCGTGTTGCTACCGGACGTATAGGCGCCCGTAGGCGGGGCAACGTTCAGGGTGTTGCCGGTAACTGTGCCTTGCAGCTCACTGTTGGCCACCGCCACGCTGACGTCCCCAATCGTGACATCAATACTGTTGTCCACCGACGCGGTTCCACCACCGTTGGCGGCAGCACTGGCTCCTGAGGCGGTGCTGGAGCTGCTGTTATTATTGCTGTTGGTCACCGATTTGTTGTTGTTGACATCAGTCTGGTTAGTAGTTGTATTGGTAGTGGTAGTGGTAGTGGTAGTGGTAGTGGTCGCAGTTGAATTATCGCTGGCTGCGGCGCTTCCTCCAGATGCAGTAGCGGTGTCATCGTCACTCAGATCGTTGTTGTTGAGTGAATCTGCGATGTCAACGTTAATGCTCTTGTTGTTGTTAACGTCAGTTTGACTCTTGTTGTTGTTTAAGTCTGTTTGAGTTATGCTCTTGTTGTTATTTACGTCAGTCTGAGTGTTAGTTGTAGTTGATTTGTTGTTGTTCTGGTCAGAGTTGGTGGTTGTCGTAGTAGATTTGTCGTTGTTCTGGTCAGAGTTGGTTGACTTGTTGTTGTTTTGATCAGAGTTTGTTGACTTGTTGTTGTTCTGATCAGAGTTGGTTGACTTGTTGTTGTTCTGGTCAGAGTTGGTTGACTTGTTGTTATTCTGGTCTGCGTTGGCGGTTGTTGTAGTTGACTTGTCGTTGTTTTGATCAGAGTTGGTTGACTTGTTGTTATTCTGGTCTGCGTTGGCGGTTGTTGTAGTTG
>RHLS01000044.1:24384-27247 GCA_003712145.1 Desulfuromonadales bacterium
TCGGAGTTGGTTGACTTGTTGTTATTCTGGTCTGCGTTGGCGGTTGTTGTAGTTGACTTGTCGTTGTTCTGGTCGGAGTTGGTTGACTTGTTGTTATTCTGGTCTGCGTTGGCGGTTGTTGTAGTTGACTTGTCGTTGTTCTGGTCGGAGTTGGTTGACTTGTTGTTATTCTGGTCTGCGTTGGCGGTTGTTGTAGTTGACTTGTCGTTGTTCTGGTCGGAGTTGGTTGACTTGTTGTTATTCTGGTCTGCGTTGGCGGTTGTTGTAGTTGACTTGTCGTTGTTCTGGTCGGAGTTGGTTGACTTGTTGTTATTCTGGTCTGCGTTGGCGGTTGTTGTAGTTGATTTGTCGTTATTCTGGTCGGAGTTGGTTGACTTGTTGTTGTTCTGATCAGAGCTGGTGGTGGTTGACTTGTTGTTGTTCTGGTCTGCGTTGGTGGTGGTTGACTTGTCGTTCTGGTAGTCCGTTGTGCTATTGGTGGTTGACTTGTTGTTAGCCACATCCTCAACCGTGTTGCCGTTCAACGTGTCCGTGACACCGACCGACGTGGAATTCTCGTTGGCCGAGGTCCCTTTGTTGTCAGCGGCTGAATAGGCCGTGGCGGTCTGGCTGTCGGTCACCTCGCTGGCCGTGTTGGTCGGGTTCGCCATGACCTGCGACGCGATCCCGAACGTGAGGGCAAAGGCAAACAGCACTACAAGACGTTTTTTCTGCGCACTCATAACATACCTCCAAAGAAGTTTTTGTGGCAAGGCTGTATGCCATGCCCATATAGCCCCTTATTTTGCAAAAGGCGTGCAATATGCTTAATAAGCTATTTTTCAGAATAATTCCGCTACATTACCGCCTCACCCTCTTTGCCATCTTCCATCCGGAGCGCACAACTTGTATCAAATGTGATGCAGCATTAATTTACATACCAAGCTTGACACAGGCAAAGTACTGTATTTATTTAATTATTACTAAAAGATGTAGATAAATTATTAAATATTAATTTGTATTTTTTGTGAGACAGCGATTCCCACGAAGGCGCTGAAAATCAGCGTCTGTCCATCCTCAGACACCAAAACGACAAGAATCCGCACTACAAATGTATTAATAATTATACAGACGGGAGCCCCAACGACAGAGTGATTGTTACGGCAGGCAAAGATGGGATGGCAGGGTTGTGGAAGGGTAAGAGCAGACCGTCTCCGGTGCAAGGCGTACCTCGTCCCTACGTTTTATTACTGCAGGCACTGAAACACCCCCATGCACCAGAGACACGAACCACAGGGTTCCGACCGGATGTGGCAGTCCTGCTCGAACTCGTCGGTCTGGACGTAATCGCACGGAGCGAGCGTGCAGCTGAAACAGTGGGGATAGTCGTAGAGGAGCACGTTCTCGCGGAATTCACGGAAAACCGTGTCGTTCCAGATATCGATGATTCCTCGCGAACCCAGGTTGCCTAAGGATTTCGGAAGAACAAGCTGACTCCATCCCTGCACGTGGCACTGGTAGCGGTGCCACAGGAAGTAGCAGGGATGGACGTCTCCGTCCCATGAGACGAAAGCCCCACCCCCCTCCACGAACTCGCACCGTCGCTTCTCCCGGGGGACCAGTTCCGGAAGCTTCAGATCAAGCCCCTCTTCGGCCGCCACGGCACGGGCCTCTGCAAAGATCCCTGCCGCCTCCGTGAACCACTCTTCATCCCTCCCAAGGAGTTTCTCCAGATTGATGAATATGTTCCGAGAAAGGGCATGCTCCTTCATCCGGGCGACAAAGGCGACGATGCGCTGCTCATCGGTGGTCCTGCCAAATGTGAAGGCCACCTCCCTGTAGCGCCGAAGATCGATCCCTTCCTGAGACGCAATCCGTTTCCATTCCTCGAAGAGAGCCACGGCCTCGTCCGTATTGCTGTCGTAGGCAACGTGTGAGACGTGGGCCTCATCGTAGGGAACGAGCTGGGTCACAATGGCAAACGAGGCCCCCCGCCGGGCCGCCCACCGGAGGGCTTCGGGCAGTTCCCGGATGTTGTCCCGCATGACGACGAACTCTATCCCGATCTCCAGCCTGGAATCCCGATGCGTAGACCTGGCGGCTGTCAGGGCCGCGAAGGCACGCTCTATGTCTCCCACCTCCCCTCCCTCGCGAAGCCGTCTGAAGGTCTCGGGAGAGGCCGAGTCCATGGAGATGCAGATCCGGTCGAGTCCCGCCTCCACCAGGGACGCTGCCCTCCCCTCGTTCAGCAGAAGGCCGTTGCTCTGGAAGCCGATCCACCCCGTCGCCGGCATCAGTTTCCTGGCCCTGCGGATGAACGATTCCAGCTTCGAGTGGAGGAGCGGTTCGCCGATGCCGTTGAGAATGAGCGCTTCCAGGTGGGGAAAGGCGGGCGTCAGGGAGGTGAAGGTCTCTTCCGCCATGACACCCTCGGTCATGCCGTGGTGTTTGGTCTGCTTGACGCACATGGCGCAGCCGAGGTTGCAGTGGGTCGTCACCTCGACGAAGAGTCTGGAGGGATGGTTGCGTAATCCGGGGTTTTCAACGGGGGAAAGTGTCATGGTGTTCCGACCCGGTTCTTTCCGGTAAATGTGCGTCCTCCGGAAGCGGGTACTGCTCGATATATGTCCTGAAGGCTTCTTTCAGAAGCTCGGAAACGCTTTTGCTTGTAGCGGTCATGAGTCCCTGGAGCTCCTCCAGCTCTTCATCGGTTATCCGCACGGAAACTACATTCCTGTTCTGATCGCTCAACCTCTTCCCTGCTCTGCCCATGACACGCTCTCCCGTTTCCGGTCTGCACGTGATGCAGCCGGCGTCGTGATCACTGCTTCAGAACTCCTGGGGCATGGCCTTGACCTGGGCGGCGGTAAAGACGGGGCCGTCC
>RHLS01000045.1 GCA_003712145.1 Desulfuromonadales bacterium
CCTGGGGATCGGGGCAAGTTTTCTCCTCCAGGGGGTGCTGCCGGAGCTCTTCCGGGGGCTCCTGCCGGCCACCGTGGAGTTCCGCATCGCGGCGCCGGCGGTGGCGGAGGGGCTCGCTCTCGGCTTCCTCACGGTGACCCTCTTCACCCTTCTCCCCCTCTGGCAGCTGCGGGAGGTGAAGCCCCGGGCCATCTTCGGCAAGGAGGAGGAGCCGGCGGCCCGAAGCCGTCCGGTGTGGATAACGGCGGGGGGCGTGGTCCTCTTCTTCCTGGCCATGGTCCTCTGGAAGGTGGAGGAGCTGAAGAGCGGCCTCTACTTCGTGCTGGGGGTGGCGGGGCTCATCCTCCTTTCCCTCGCCGGCACCGAGGCGGTGCTGCGGCTTCTGCGGAAGGCCCGCCCCCGGCGCCTCGCGGCGCGGCAGGCGTTGCGAGGTCTCTTCCGCCCCCGGAGCGCCACCCGCCCCATCATCGTCACCCTCACGGCGGCCCTGGCGGTGATATTCGCCATCACCCTGGTGGAGCGGAACCTGGACGCCTCTTTCATCCGCTCCTACCCCGCCGACGCCCCCAACCTCTTCTTCATCGACATCCAGCCGGGGCAGAAGGAAGAATTCAGCCGCTCCCTCGGCATGCCGGCCTTCTTCCACCCCATAATCCGGGGGACCGTAACGGCCATAAACGGCCGGGCAATCGACCGGGAGGCGGAGCGCCGCAAGCGGGGGGACAACCTCTCGCGGGAATTCAACCTCACCTACCGGGACACCCTCCTGGAGGACGAGCGGATCATCGCGGGGAAGGGCCTCTTCCGCCCCGACTGGAGCGGGGTCCAGGTGTCGGTCCTGGACACGGTGGTGGAGATGAGTCCCATGAAGGTGGGGGACTTCATCACCTTCCGCATCCAGGGGGTGCCGGTGGAGGCGAAAATATCCAGCATCCGGACCCGGACCCGGGCCGCGGTGCAGCCCTTCTTCTACTTCGTCTTCCCGCCGGAGGTGCTCAGGGACGCTCCCCAGACCCTCTTCACCGCCGTGCGGGTGGAGAAGCCCGGCATCGCCAAGCTCCAGAACCGGATCGCGGCCCGCTTCCCCAACGTGAGCATCTTCGACCTGACCGAGACCGTGGCGGTATTCGCCCGGGTCATGGGGCGGCTCTCGGTCATCGTCCGATTCTTCACCCTCTTCAGCGTGGTGGCCGGGGCCCTCATCATCGTCAGTTCCGTCATCGCCACCCGCCAGGCCCGCCTGCGGGAGGCGGTCTACTTCACCATTCTCGGGGCCCGGGGACGGTTTGTCCTCTCGGTCTTCGCCCTGGAGAACCTGATCATCGGCGGAGTGAGCGGCCTCCTGGCCCTGGGGCTCGCCCAGACGGCCAGCTGGATCGTCTGTACCCGGGTCCTGGACGTGGCCTGGCACCCCTTCCCCGTCGAGAGCGCAGCCCTCGTGGCGGCCACGGTGGCGCTGGTGGTGGCCGTGGGGCTCGGGGCATCCCTCTCCATTATCCGGAAGAAGCCGGTGGTTTTTCTGCGGGAACAGACGGAGGAGTGACTGGGATAGGGAGGTTTATCGTGAATCTGCGGAGAATTGTGATGGTTGTGTTGATGCTGACGGCTTTGCTGGGGTGCGAGCGTAAGGAGATGACCCAGCCTGCCGCTCCGAAGCAGCAGTCCGCGCCGGCAGAGGAAGGAATCATCGTGGCGGTGGGAGACAGCCTCACCGCCGGCTACGGTCTCGACGAGACCAATGCCTACCCGGCCCAGCTGGAGCGGCGGCTGCGGGAGGCCGGATACCCCTGGCGGGTGGTGAACGCGGGAATCAGCGGCGAGACAAGCAGCGGCGCCCTCTCCCGCGTGAAATGGGTCCTGACCCTGAAGCCGGACATCGTCGTCCTGGTGACCGGCGCCAACGACGGCCTGCGGGGGATCGACCCGAAGGTGACGGAGAAGAACCTGGACGAGATGATCCGCACCCTCAAGGAGCGCAACGTGACGGTGGTCCTGGGGGGGATGAAGATGGTCACGAACCTGGGGCGCGCCTACACCGGCGCCTTCTCGGCCGTCTACCCCGCCGTGGCCAGGCGCCACGACCTCATCCTCGTTCCCTTCTTCCTCGACGGGGTGGCAGGGCGCGCCGACCTGAACCAGGACGATGGCATCCATCCCACGGCCGAGGGGTACCGGGTCGTGGTCGACACGGTCTTCCCTTTCGTGACGAGGGCAATCGAGAAAAGAAGAGCCAAAACAAGTTAAATAAACCGCCCTCCAAATATACGACTTATTATGTCGCACCCATCGGTTTTACTGTCATCATCACACAACCGGGAGGTGCGTCATGATCTATCTCACCACGGACCAATTCGACCAGGCCGTCTACTTCGATCTCCGCAAGGCCGAGCATCCACGCCGGGCCGGCGGAGCGGAACACATCCTTCACGGTCTCCTGGGGAACGGGGTCAGCGAGGTGCCGGTCACCATCCGGAGCTGGCGCGACTGGACCGACGTGGATTTCGGAAAAGGAGACCTCTTCAGCTTCGTGGACGAACGGACCATCCGCCGTATGCTCGGCCAAGTGGCGCGGGAGATGGAACTTCATTAATTCCCCGTTTCCAGTGCGCCATTTCTCTGCTATCATCGCGGCCTCATTTCCGTTGAAAGGAGACCGCCATGAGCAGTCCGTGGAAGATTGAAACCCAGGCCATCCAGGGGGGATACAACCCCAAGCCGGGAGAGCCCCGCGTCGTCACCATCTGCCAGAGCACCACCTTCAAGTACGACAGCGCCGAGCATGTGACGAAACTCTTCGACCTGGAGGAGGCCGGCTACTTCTACACCCGCATCGGCAACCCCACCACCGATGCCTTCGAGCAGAAGCTGGCCATGATGGAGGGGGGCGTGGGCGCCCTGGCCACCTCCGCCGGGCAGGCGGCCACGACCCTCTCGATCTTCAACATCTGCCAGGCCGGCGAGCACTTCGTGACCGCCAGCACCCTCTACGGCGGCACCTACAACCTCTTCGCCTGCACCCTCCCCAAGATGGGGATCGAGGTGACCTTCGTGGACCCCGAGGCCCCGGCCGACGAGATCCTCGCCGCCTTCCGCCCCAACACCAAGGCCCTCTTCGCCGAGACCATCGGCAACCCGGGGCTGAATGTCCTCGACTTCGCCAAGTTCAGCGCCATCTCACGGGAAAAGGGAGTACCGCTGGTCATTGACAGCACCTTCGCCACCCCCTACCTCTGCCGCCCCTTCGAGCACGGCGCCAACGTGGTGGTCCACTCGGCCACCAAGTACATCGATGGCCTCGCCACCAGCGTCGGCGGCATCATCGTCGATGGCGGGAACTTCGACTGGGCCAGCGGCCGCTTTCCCGAACTGACCGAGCCCGACGCATCCTATCACGGCCTCCAGTACGTTAAGACCTTCGGCACCCTGGCCTACATCATCAAGGCCCGGGTCCAGCTCATGCGCGACCTGGGGACGACGCCGAGCCCCTTCAACTCCTTCCTCTTCACCCAGGGGCTCCAGACCCTGCCGCTGCGGATGCAGCGCCACAGCGACAACGCCCTGGCCCTGGCCCGGTTCCTGGAAAGCCACCCCTCCGTCACCTGGGTCAAGTATCCCGGCCTCACGAGCCACGCAAGCCATGACCGGGCCCGGAAATACCTTCCCAAAGGCTGCAGCGGCGTCCTCACCTTCGGCATCAAGGGGGGGGCCGAGGCCGGAAAGAAGTTCATGGAGGCGTGCAGGCTGGTGGCCCTCGTGGTTCACGTGGGCGACGCCCGCAGCTGCGTCCTCCACCCGGCAAGCACCACCCACCGCCAACTGACCGCCGAGCAGCAGACCGCCTCCGGCGTCACGCCGGACCTCATCCGCGTCTCCGTCGGCATCGAGCATATCGACGACATCATCGCCGACGTGGATCAGGCCCTGGCGGCGAGCCAGAAGTAACCGCCATCCGCTGTCCATGAGAAAAAAAGCCTGCCGACAATCCCGGCAGGCTTTTTCAGTGGATGGCTAGAGCGTGTCACCGCATGTCGGCGGCTTCGCACCACGTCCGCCACATGTCCAGGTACAGGCGCTCCAGGCCCAGCGTGAACCGTTTCCCGTCACAGAGAGGCGAACTGGCCATGGACTCGCGCAGGGTTGACCGCAGCGCAGCCAGCCGGCGCTCGTCCCCCGCCAGCCGTGCGCCGATATCCACATACTCCTCCGGGTTCGCTGCAACCAGGTCATCCCGGCCGAGAATCGACAGGAATGAAGCCGTCTGCCTCCCGGCAGGGCGGTCCGCCGCAAGCGTGATGACCGGCACCCCCATCCAGAGAGCCTCGCACGTGGTCACTCCCCCGCAGAAGGGGAAGGGATCCAGCGCTATATCCACGGTGCTGTACTCGGCAAGCATGTCCCCATGGGAAGAGAAGCCCTGCAACAGCAGCCGCTCAGAGCCGATGCCGTGCTCCCGGAACAAGCCGGCATAGTGAAGCCGCGCCTCCTCGAACCCGAGCGTGTTCCACTTCAGGAGCAGCCGTGAGTTCTCGACCCGCTTCAGCAGTTGAGCCCACGCCTCGATCACCGGCGGCGACAGTTTCGAGAGGTTGTTGAACGAACCAAAGGTAACCACCCCGGACCGACGTGACGGCGAAGGCGCCACCTCTGGCGCCCCGGCGGGCGGCTGGTAGCAGAAACGGCTCTCGGGCAGACGCACCACCTTTTCAGCGTACATCCCCTCTTCACCATCCCTGACAACAATGCGGTCCGCGATCAGGTAGTCGATTGCCTTCATCCCGGTAGTATTGAAGTAGCCCAGCCATGTTGCCTGGACTGGCGCGGGCCTGGACGCGAAGAGGGGAAGACGGTTGTGGGCTGTGTGTCCGGCAAGATCGATCAGGATATCGATCCCGTCCGTGGCGATCCGTCCCGCGAGGGCATCGTCAGAAAGGGAGTGGGAGTTGAGCCAGGAATCGGCCAGCGATTTCAGGCGGTCGGTATACTCGTCCTGCGTGTCGTTGGTGTAATAACAGAAAATCTCGAAGCGCTCATGGTCATGGTTCTTCAGAACCGGCTCAAGATAGTACGCAACGGGATGACGGTGAAAATCGGGGGAAACGTAGCCGATACGGAGTTTCCGGTCTTCCACGGGAAGGTTCGGGAACCTGCGATCAACGGGCGATGATGGAGCCCCGAAGCGCATGCCGTAGGCGAGATGGTGCCGGGTGATCTCCTCCTGACTGCAGTCGGAGAGGTAGTTGAGGCCCATGAGGCAGTCGCTGCAGGTTGCGGCGTCGATACACTTCATGCCCATGATTTTCAGGGTAATGTCGTACGCTTTACGATGAAGCCCCAGCGTCGTGTAGACACCTCGCACGTTGGTGCAGGCTTCCAGATAATCGGGCTTGAGGCTGATTGCCCGCTCGAAGCTCTCGACTGCGGAGCAGAGACGCCCGGCATCGCACAGTGCTCCCGCACGATTGTTGTGATAGAAAGGGTTTTCGGGCTGCAGCGCCACAGCCCGCTCGAAATGACTCAGCGCCTCTTGTGGCTGCTTCATCTGCCTCAGGAGATTGCCCATATTGTTGTGGGCCTCCGCGTAGTCGTGCCTTAGAGCCAGCGCTTTCTCCAAGGCGCGCTTAGCCTCGGCGAAACGTCCCGCCTTTCGCAGCACCACCCCCAGGCTGTTGCGATAGACCGCAAAGTCCGGCGAGATGCGCACCGCCTTCTCGATCAACTCAATGGCCCGATCGAAAAAACCGCCAGCGTCCCTGATCAGCCCCAACAGGTGGAGGACATCGCTGTTTTTGGGCTCTAGCCTGAGGATCTGGCGATAAAGCTCCTCCGCCGCTGCCAGCTCGCCCCGCTGATGCAGTGCGAGGGCTGTCCTGACCGCATCCGGAACCTGACTCTTCTTAAGCGTGCGCTGCACCATCCCTCCCTACCCTCACAATTCCCTCCTGAACTGACCGCTTCATCGGAATGCCACGACCAACGTCACGAGGACCGGAGCGGCGGCCGAGCAAGCCGCGAGGCAAGAGCCCGTATGTGCCGGTCGTCGGTGCCGCAGCAACCGCCGAGGATCTTCATCCCCAGGTCGCCATGGAGTGCCGCTACTGCATCCGCGAACGCCCCGGGCGGTTCCGTGACCAGCTCGACGCTGCCGTCCAGCTCCTCGGGGCTCAGGGCGGCAGTGTTGGCAAGAAGCCCCAGCATCCGCTGCCTGACCACCGCCGAGGAATTACGCTCGTGGCAGAGGGCTGCCCGGAAGAACGCCGCATGGCTGCAGTTGACCAGATAGCCGACTGGCCCAGGGGAAACGGTCGCGTCGATGAGGGATACGGCGGTGGTGAGAGGCGTGCCGTCGAGGAGAGTCCCCTCGGGGCGCACCACGAAACTGACAAGATAGGGCTTCCCGCTGGCCGCCATGGCCTGCGCCAGACCAGCCGCCTCGCTGAGGGCGGGAAGCGTTGAAGCAAGGAGAAAATCGACGCCGGCAGCGACAAGGGCGTCGGCCTGAAAGGAATGGAACTCCCGGGCTTCGTCGGCCAGAAGTGCCTCGTGAGGGTTGTAGGCATCCCCCCGGCAGCTGAGGAGACCGCCGATGAGGATACGGTCGCTATAGGCGCCGCAGAAATCGCGGAGCCCGGCCATGAAACGGACATTGTCGCCATTCACGTCCCGTCCCGCCAAGCCGGCCCGTTCCAGGCGCTCGCGATTGGCCCGCCAGGTGGGAGTGGAGAGGAGCAGGGGAAGGCCATACTCCTCCCCTGCCCCGATGTACTGCCGGCAGATGGTCTCAAGGGCCGAGCGTCCCGCCGGATCGTAGATGAAACCGGCGTTGACGATCTCGGGATGAAGCGGAACGGCGCAGTCGCGCCGCAGCCGCTCGATCACCGCCCCTTCGCCCAGGATGACCGGTTCGGTCGCCAGGAGCTCCTCCAAGGAGAGACGCATGGCCTGCCTAGTGGGCCACCCCTTCGCCGCCGCCTTGCTGCTGGCCCCGCATGGCGGCCTTGGCCTGCTCGATGGCTTCCATCTCCCGGATCTTCTCCCCGAGCCAGTGGTGCAGGTCACGGGCGGTCTGGTGGTTGAGCACCACGCCGGTGGGGACGAAGCGGACCAGGCTCTGGGCGAAGTCCTCGGGCTCCACCGAGGTTTCGGCGCCGATTGTGCCGTTGGGGGCGATCTCATGGGTGATCTCGTTGGGGAGCGGCGGCCGCTCCAGGTAGAAGTTCACCACCAGCTCGCCGCGGGGGGAGACGCCGCCGTGGGCGCCGTTCACATAGGTGGGGTTGTAGTCGTAGGTGAAGATGTACTTGAAGGTTACTTCGGGCTTTTTCGACACGAGATGATCTCCTTTTGTCATTGTACTGCCGCTCCGGGCGCGGTGAATTAAAGGATGTACAGCATTCCTTTCATACCATGTTACGGAATCGGTTTCGAGTCTTTTTCACGACTGCCGGCCCCGAGCGCCGCAAGCCGGCGACGGGCTGAGCCCTTGTAGAAACCCTGGGGATCAAGCTCGGTGGAGCCGAGCAGCTGCCGGTACGCTTCAGCGGCCTTTGCAGCATCGCCCACCCGCTCGAATGACTGGCCCAAGTAGTAGAGCCCCATGATGAATCCGGGGTCCCTGCCTGTGGCTGAGCGGAAGAGATCGAGAGCAGCCGCGTAGTTGCCGGTATCGAAGTAAAGAAAGCCGTAGAAGAAGTCGAGGAACGGATTGGAGCTGTCGATCTGGCGTGCCCTGCTGAACGCCTGGAACGCCCGGTTGTAGTCGCCGGCCTGGAAATATGCGGCCCCAAGCGACTCATGGGCCTTCACATGCCGGGGATAGTTCTCCGCCACATTCTGCCAGAGGGTGGTATCGCTCAGCCAGACGCTGCTGCGCTGGAAACCGAGTACTCCCCACCAGAGAACCACCACAGCCGCCGCAGCCATGGCCGGACGAGCCAGGCCGCCCGCCGCAAACCGCTCGACCGGAAGCGCCAGGAGAAGACAGGGCCCGTACACCGGCAGATAGGCATAGCGGTCGGCAACCACTGGATAGGTGGGAAAGATATGAAGGACCGGCAGGAGCGTCGCGAGAAACCAGACAGCCGCAAGGGGAACAAGGGGATATCGTTTCCTGGCAACCACCACCAGGGCACTGACCAGAAGCCACCCCGCGATGGCCGCCAACACCTGCGGCTGCCCGAAACCTTCAGGAAACGTGAAGGCGTACTCCGCCGAGAGGGCAGTCGGCACAAGAAACTTTGCCAGGTAGAAGAAGGGAATCTGAAAGGCCGTCGCCAACCGTGACGCAAGGGGCTCAGCCGCGTCGGGGCTGATTATGTTCGTGGCGGCGCCAATGGCGCGGAAGAGCAGGAAGCCTCCTCCAGCAAGAACGAAGAACGGTACGAGGGCGGGCCACCAGCGGCGACGCACCTCCGCACCTCCAGTTATGACGAGAAGCGCCGCCAGGAACAGGGGGAGCGCGATCACTGTCGCCTTGGAGAAGAGCGCCAGCAGGAACGATCCGGAGGACACGGCGAACCATCGCCAGCCCGACCTCTCCACCCGGATGCCATGCAGGAAAAAACCGACCGACAGAAAGCCGAAGAGCCCCGAGAGAAGCACGTTGCGGCAGGTGACGAAGTTGACGGCCTCAGCGTGGAGGGGATGCACCGCAAAGAAGAGCGCCGTCCAGAAGGCGACGCTGTCAGGCCGCCGACTGTTGGCCGGATCGCCCCCGAAGGCTGGCAGCGCCACCATCAGGCGGGTCATCCAGAACACGGCAAGGACATTCGCGCCATAGAGGATCAGGTTCGTGACATGGAAGCCGGCGGGGTTCTCACCCCAGAACCGGTAATCGAGGGCGATGGAAAGGTCTCGGACCGGCAGATACTCCACCCCGTTGGCAAGCCCCAGCAGCATCGCCCGCAGGTCGAAGTCCCGGTAGACCGGGTTGCCGATGAAGAAGGTGGTATCGTCCCAGACAAAGCCGTTTGCCACGGACACGCCGAAGGCGGCCGCGACGGCGAACAGGAGGATCACGGAAAAAAGTGTTTCAGGGGAACGGCTCCGTATCATGGCCCCCTTTATCGCATAAAAACCGCCATCACGCAAAGCCGCCATTGATCATGAGGACGAAAAAACGGGCAGCCCTTCCGGACTGCCCGCCACTGGTAACGCTTCCCGGAAAACCCGGCTACTCCATCACGATCACCAGGTCTTCCTTCTCCACCTTGTCGCCTTCCTTGAACTTCACCTCAGAGATGATCCCATCTTCCCTGGCCTTGATGTTAGTCTCCATCTTCATGGCCTCGGTGACCATCAGGACATCGCCCGTCTTTACAGCATCGCCCGGCTTCACGGTGAGTTTGAGCACCTTGCCCGGCATGGGGGCGCCGATGTGCTTCGCGTTCCCCTTGTCGGCCTTCTCACGCTCCACCTCGTCGGTCTGGACAGAGTGGTCACGGACCACCACCTGGCGCTGCTGGCCATTCAGTTCGAAGAAAATGTGCCGGGTTCCGTCGGGGTGGACCTTGCCGATGGCGTTCAGCTTGATGATCAGGGTCTTGCCCGGCTCGATGTCGATGGAGGTCTCCTGCCCCGGCTCCAGACCGTAGAAGAAAATCGGCGTCGGGATGACCGACGTGTCCGAATACTCCTGGCGGTGCTTGTCGAACTCCGGATAAACGTGGGGGTAGAGGATGTACGACATGAGGCTCTTGTCGTCCACCGGATGCTCCACCTTCGCCTCAACCTTGGCCCGCTCCTCCTCGAAGTCCACCGGTTCAAGCAACTCGCCGGGGCGGCAGGTGATTGGCTGCTCTCCCTTCAGGATGATCTTTTGCAGCTCTTCGGGCCACCCCTGGTAGGGCTGACCAAGCATCCCCTTGAACATGCCGACCACCGACTCGGGGAAGGCAAGCTCGTCACCCTTGGTGAAGACGTCCCCCACATCCAGGTTGTTCTTCACCAGGAACATGGACATGTCGCCAACGACCTTCGACGACGGGGTAACCTTCACGATGTCGCCGAAAAGCTTGTTGACCTTGTAGTACATCTCCTTGCACTCTTCCCAACGGTCCAGAAGGCCCAAGCCGGCAACCTGGGGCTTGTAGTTGGAGTACTGGCCACCGGGGATCTCGTGGTGATAGACCTCGGCGGTGCCGCTCTTGAGACCCGGCTCGAAGGGGGCATAGTACTCCCGCACCGTCTCCCAATAGTTGGCCAACTGCTGAAGGCCGAGATAATCGAGGTCCGGGTCCCACTCGGTTCCCTTGAGGGCCGCCAGAAGGGCGTTCAGGTTTGGCTGGGCCGTGAGCCCCGAGATGGACGAGAGGGCCGCGTCGACGATGTCCACCCCGGCCTCGCAGGCCATCATCAGGGTGGCATTGCCGTTGCTCGAGGTGTCATGGGTGTGAAGATGGACCGGAATGCCGATATTTTCCTTCAGCTCCTTCACCAGCTTGTGGGCGGCGAAGGGCTTGAGGAGCCCCGCCATATCCTTTATGGCGAGGATGTGGGCCCCCATCTGCTCCAACTCCTTCGCCATGGCCACGTAGTACTCCAGCGGATACTTGTCCCGCTTCGGATCGGTGATGTCGCCGGTGTAGCAGATGGCCGCCTCGCAGATCTTGCCTGACTTCCTCACGGCCTCCATGGCCACCGCCATCCCCTTGGTCCAGTTGAGGGAATCGAAGACCCGGAAAATGTCGACGCCGGACGAGGCCGCCTCCTCCACGAAGCGCTGCACCACGTTGTCGGGATAGTTGGTGTAGCCGACGGCGTTGGAGCCCCGCAGCAGCATCTGGAACAGGATATTGGGAATCGCCTCCGACAGTTTGTGGAGCCTCTGCCAGGGGCACTCTTTCAGGAAGCGCATGGAGACGTCAAAGGTGGCGCCCCCCCAGCACTCCAGCGAGAAGAGCCCGGCCCCCAGGTGGGACGTCGGCTCCGCGATCTTCAACAGGTCGTAGCTGCGGACCCGTGTCGCCAGCAGCGACTGGTGGGCGTCCCGCATGGTGGTATCGGTGATGAGAAGCTTTTTCTGCTCCAGGATCCACTTTGAGAGCCCCTCGGCGCCCAGCTTCATGAACAGGTCCCGGGAGCCGGCAGGCCGCGGCCTGGTCCGGTCGATCTCCGGTACGTGGGCCTCGATCAGCTCGGCCGACCTCAGGGGCTTGAGAACTCCGGGAGAACCGTTGACAATGACATCACCAATGAAATTGAGGATCTTGGAGGCCCGGTCCTGCTTCTGGCGGATCTGCAGCAGTTCAGGGTGCTTCTCGATGAACGATGTGTCGCACCCGCCGGCCTGGAACACCGGATGGGTAATCACGTTCTCCAGGAACGGGATGTTGGTCTTGACACCGCGGACCCTGAACTCCTGGAGCGAACGGTACATGACCCGGGCCGCCTCCGCGAAGTCGAGCCCCCAGGCGCTGACCTTGACCAGAAGCGAATCGTAGTGGGGGGTAATCTTGGAACCGGTGAAGGCGTTCCCCGCATCGAGCCGCACACCGAAGCCCGCCGCCGAGCGGTAGGTAGTAAGCGTTCCGAAGTCGGGAGCAAAGTTGTTGGTCGGGTCTTCGGTGGTGATCCGGCACTGGATGGCGTACCCCCGCATGGCGATGTCCATCTGGGTGGTGATGCCGATCTCGGGATCCGACAGCCGGCATCCCTCGGCAACCCTGATCTGGGCCTGAACGAGGTTCCTGCCGGTGATCATCTCGGTCACCGTATGTTCTACCTGGATGCGGGGGTTCATCTCGATGAAGTAATAGTTATTATCCTTGTCCACCAGGAACTCCACCGTCCCGGCATTCATGTAGTTGACCTCGTGGGAAATCTTCAGGGCATCGCCGCAGATGGCCTCCCGCAACTGGGCTGTGAGGGCCAGCGACGGCGCGAACTCCACCACCTTCTGATGACGGCGCTGGATGGAGCAGTCACGCTCAAAGAAGTGGACCAGGTTGCCGTAGCCGTCTCCCAGCACCTGCACTTCTATGTGCTTCGGGTTCTCGATGTAGCGCTCCAGAAACACCGTGGCGTCACCGAAGGCGGCTTTGGCCTCGCTTCCGGCCGCCACAAGCCCTTCAAGGAGCTCCTTCTTGGTGCGTGCCACTCGCATGCCGCGCCCGCCACCGCCGGCCGCCGCCTTGACGATGATCGGGTAGCCGTAGTTCTTGGCGAAAATGAGGGCCTCTTCCTCCGTCTCCACCGGGTCCTCGGTGCCGGGGATCACCGGCACGCCGGCCGCCATGGCCACCTTGCGGGCCGCCACCTTGTTCCCCAGGGCACGCTGCATCGTGGCTGCCGGTCCGATGAAGGCGATGCCGGCCGCCTCACACCGTTCGGCGAATTCAGCATTCTCCGACAGGAAGCCGTAGCCCGGGTGGATGGCGTCCACGTCGGCCTTCAGCGCAATGCTGATGATCTCGTCGATCCCGAGGTAGGCGTCAATGGGGCTCTTACCCTTTCCCACCAGATAGGCCTCGTCGGCCTTGTAGCGATGGAGCGACAACTTGTCTTCGTCTGAGTAGATGGCCACCGTGCCGATGCCGAGCTCGGTGCAGGCACGGAAGATGCGGATCGCAATCTCGCCGCGGTTGGCTGCCATGATCTTCCTGAATTTTCTCTTCTGCATCGAGACCTCCCTCACGGTTTTACGGAAAATAAAACAACCACAATGTGATTAAATTTTACTACTACTAAAATTATACAGCTATTTTAAATAGTTACACCACATCACCAACAAGCGCATCAAACCAGAACGCCCCACAATTGTCAACCGTAAACTTTTGTTCTAAATCTGTACCAAACCCAGCAATCACAATTTTTTCTTTAACAATTTCAGCGCAGGATGATATTCTTTTCAAGTTGTCAACTCACACAAGGAGAAACCACGGCATGAACGCAACAACATCACTCCGTTCAACCATTATCACCCTCGCCGCGCTGACACTCTTGACTGGCGCAGGAGCAGCGTTTGCGGCGGAAAAACCCGCCGCCAAGCCCGCGGAACAAGCTGCCGCACCCTCCCCCCTGACAGCAGTTGCCCGGGTCAACGGTGTTGACATAACCCGCGGCGAGGTGGAGCGCGCAAAGAAGATTCTTCTTTCCCAGAGCCGCATGAATCAGCCCATGACCGCCGACATGACCAAGCAGCTTGAAGAAGCTGCCGTCAACCAACTCGTCGCCAAGGAGCTTCTCTACCAGGCCGGCAAGAAGCGCGAGATCAAGGATCTGGACAAGAAGGTCCAGGAAAAGATCGCCCAGAACAAGGCACGCTTCCCCTCCCCCGCCGAGTACGAGAAGGCCCTGAAAGAGATGGAGATGTCCGAAAAGGACGTGGAAGCTTTCGCCCGCGAGGACATGATCATCAACAACCTGATCGAGACCGAGTTCGTCGCCAAGACAAAGATCACCGACGAGGAAGCGAAGAAATTCTATGACGATAACATCGACAAGTTCAAACAACCCGAAACTGTAAGGGCCAGCCACATCCTGATTGGAGCCGATCAGAAGGCGACCGCCGAGGACAAGAAGAAGGCTCGGGTGAAAGCCGACGAAATTGCCAAAAAGCTGAAGGGCGGGGCCGACTTTGCCGAACTGGCCAAGAAGGAATCATCCTGCCCCAGCTCCGCCCAGGGTGGCGATCTGGGCACCTTCGGCAAGGGTCAGATGGTACCTGAATTCGAGAAGGCCACCTTCGCCCTCAAGCCGGGTGAAACGAGCGGTGTGGTAGAGACCCAGTTCGGTTATCACATCATCAAGCTGACCGAGAAGAAAGATGCCCAGACCGTCAAGTTCGAGGAAGTCAAGGAGCGGATCGTCCAGTACCTCACCCAGCAGAAGGTACAGAAGGAGATCGCCGGATACGTGAGCGAGCTGCGGAATAAAGGCAAAGTAGAGATTCTCGCCAACTAAAGGACATCTCACCCACCACCAAGGGGAAAGGCCTGCCCGCAAGGCAGGCCTTTTTTCGGACACGCCCCACCATGCGTCGGAATACATTACAGCACCATCAATAAAAAAACTATAGCAATTCAAAGCACTTAAAAACAATCCCCACGCTAAAGCCAGCACCCACCCCCATTTCGCGTCGAATACCTTTACACTTCACAGACAATTATCCCGACGATGCACATAACCAGCTGTCATCACAGTGCTTTCTTGAGGCCCACTAATTGCATTCGCAATTCTACATCACCGCTTGATGTCATTTTCACTTTTTGGCATTCATGTATTTAATTTGATCGGGAGCCTCCTTATGAACAAAATGACCGCGAAGCCAATCCTGACGGCACTATCGTGCGCCCTGCTCATGGCAGCGTCCTCCTCGTCAGCATCCGCAACGACCCTGCTCGCCGAGGACTTCAATGATGTCACGTTTATTGGCACCAATACCGTTCGTAACGTCAATGCCATCACAAGCAGTGCGAACCCTTCCATACGCAATCAGCTTCCAGCGGGGACCACTTGGCAATCCAGCAATGCCGTCAATGCAAACGTAAACATACGAACGAGTACCAACGATATCAACACAACAGGCAAGAATGCCGCAACGCCAGCCGCCGTGCAGGGATTCAACAATTTCTTTAACAGCAATTTCCTGGTATTGGGTGACAACGGAGGAGCCATCGGTGGTGATCCGACTTCAGGAAACATGAGCATTTCGCTTCCGTTCATCGTAGGCAATGGTGGTTCTGCGGTTGACATCAGCTTCGACTATTCCTTCTACGGTCAGCGCCGGAATCCAGCGTTGTTCGATGTTGACTTTTTCATCATCTCAATCATCAATGAAGTTACGGGAGCAACTGCCTGGAACAGCACCATTCTGTTCTCACAACCAGGCGACCCCGACTTGTTTGGCCCCTTTTCTGACATCACCTATCTCAACCAAGGAAGCTATTTCCTCACCTTCGAGCTTGATGAATCAGATTTACAAAATGCAAACGGCGCACAACTCATCAATTCCGCCGTTGGCGTCGATTCAATTCAAATCAGCACTGTACCCGAACCCTCCACGCTTATCCTCGTCGGTCTCGGACTTGCTGGCGCGGCATTGGTCAGAAAGAAGCGAAGCTGAAACCAGCGACGCCGTCAAGACAAAGGCCGCACCGGAATCATGCCGGTGCGGCCTCCTGCATCCGCCCATCCCCGTCTGGCAGAAACCTTACTTCTCCTTCTCCACCCCCTTCTCCAGAAACATCTTGATAAGGTCCACCGGCACCGGGAAAATGGTGGTGGAGTTCTTCTCCGCCGCGATCTCGGTCAGGGTCTGGAGATAGCGCAGCTGAAGGGACATCGGTTCCGCAGCCATGGCGTGGGCCGCCTGGGCCAGCCTCTCCGACGCCTGGTACTCGCCGTCGGCGTGGATGACCTTGGCCCGCCGTTCACGCTCAGCCTCAGCCTGCCGGGCAATGGCCCGGAGCATCTCCTGGGGCAGGTCGATGTTCTTCACCTCCACGGCGGTCACCTTAACACCCCAGGGGCCAGTGTGCCGGTCGAGGATCTCCTGGAGTTCCTTGTTGATCTTCTCCCGGTTGGCCAGAAGCTCGTCCAACTCCACCTGGCCGAGCACGCTCCGCAGGGTCGTCTGGGAGAGCTGGCTTGTGGCATAAAGGTAATTTTCCACCTCCACGATCGCCTTCTCCGGCGCCATGACCCGGAAGTAGATGACCGCCGACACCTTCACCGTGACGTTGTCGTGGGTAATGACATCCTGGGGCGGTACATCAAAGGCGACGATACGCAAAGAAACCCTCACCAGCTTGTCGATCCCAGGTATGATGAAGAAGAGCCCCGGCCCTTTCACCCCTCGCATGCGCCCGAGACGGAAGAGAACCCCCCGCTCGTATTCGGGAAGGATACGGATAGCGCTGGCAGCGACCATGATACAGAGGATGACGAGAAATACCACCGGCACATAATTAAAGATGTCGAACATTGTATACCTCCGTTAAAAGCCGGGACCGGGGATCAGGAACCGGTAACCCCTTAGAAAAAAAGCCTTTCTTCGTCCCCGGTTACCGGTCCCTGGTCCCGGCTTTCCTCACCTTAAGCCGCATTCCCTCAATGGCGGTAACCGTAATCCTGTCCCCCTCGGCCACCGTCTCATCGCTCCAGGCGTCCCAATACTCGCCGTGGACAAAGACCCTCCCTTCCGGCGCAAGCGCTGACAGAGCCTTCCCCGTTTCACCGACGATCCCTTCCCGGCCGCTCACCGGCTTGGTTCGGTGGGCCTCCACCGCCTTGAGTACGACAAAGATCGCAAAGGCCGAGACGCCGGCAACGGTGACGAGGATCACCTGCCACGACACCCGCAGGTATGGCTCCGGCGACTCGAAGAGAAGCAGCGACCCCAGCACCATGGCAACGACACCTCCGACCGTAAGCATCCCCTGGGAGACCACCTTGATCTCGGCGATGAAAAGGATGAGAGCCAGCAGAATCAGCAGCACCCCCGCGTAGTTCACCGGCAGGGTCTGGAGGGCGAAAAAGGCGAGGATGAGCGAGATGGCACCGATGACACCCGGCAGGATCACCCCCGGGTTGGACAGCTCGAAGAATAGCCCCAGGAAGCCGAGCATCAGGAGAACATAGGCAACGTTGGGATTGCCGATGGCATCCAGAATCCGCTCCCGGGTATCCATTACCTCTTCCCGTGGAGCGGCGTCGGCAATCTTCAAGATCGTCGTCCGCCCGTCGCGGGTCACCCGCCACCCTTCCAGCTTCTTCAGAAGGTCTGCCCGGTCCTGGGCCAAGAGATTGATCACCCCCTCGACCAGCGCCCTGTCCGCCGGCAGCGCGATGCTCTCCCGCACCATCCGACGGGCAATGGTGGCGTTACGCCCCCGCCTGGTGGCGATCCCCTCGGCGTAGGCCTCGGCATCGTTCAGGACCTTCTCCTCCATGACCTTGTCCTGCTTCTCGCCGAGGGATACCGGATGGGCCGCGCCGATGGTCGTCCCCGGCGCCATGGCGCAGATGTCGGCTGCCAGGGCGATGATGGCGCCGGCCGAGGCAGCCCGGGCACCCGAGGGCGCCACGAAGACCGCCACCGGGACCGGACTCGCCATGACATCCTGCACGATCTCCCGCATGGCCGTATCGAGGCCGCCGGGAGTGTCCATTTCCACCAGAACGAGCCGATCACCCTTCCGGGCTGCCTCGGTGAGGTTTCGCTTCAGATAGGAGGCAGTCACCGGATTAACGGCACTACGTACGGCGAGCACCCGCACCGTCGGCGAATCGGCGCGGCCCGGGAAGGGAAGCACGCCGACGGCCAGGAAGGCGGAAATAAACAGCACTAGATGAACAACGATGCGATCCATACCCGGAAAGTATACCCGGCACCGCCATCCCGTCAATGCCGGCTGCCCCCCATGAGCCTTGTCAAATGCATGGAATAATGCTATTTTTCATGACCGTTCACCGGAGGCGTCATGAAAGAGCGCACCAGGATACTCCTTATCGACGATGAAGACTCGGGCCGCGAGGCCCTCACCCTCCTCATCCGAAACGCCGGGCACTTTGTCAGGAGCGCGGCATCCGGCACCGAGGGGCAGCAGATTCTCGCCCGGGAGAAGTTTGAAATCGTCATAACCGACCTCCTTCTCCCCGACGCCAACGGCATCGACATCCTCAAGAAGGTCAAGGAAGAGTCCCCCCTCACCGAAGTGATCCTCATCACCGGTCACGCCTCGGCGGAAACCGCCGTCCGGGCCATGAAGGAAGGGGCCTTCGACTACATCACCAAGCCACTCAACATCGACGAGCTCAAGATCATCATCGCCAAAGCGGTGGAAAAACATGACCTCCTCTCCGAGAACGTCTACCTCAAGAAGCAGCTGCGCGACAAATTCGAATTCGCCAACATGATCGGCAGTTCGCCGGCCATGCAGCAGGTGTTCGCCCTCATGAAGCGGATCGTCAAAACCGACTCCACAGTGCTGGTGGCCGGCGAATCGGGAACCGGCAAAGAGCTCGTGGCCAAGGCGATCCACTTCAACGGCCACCGGCGCGATAAACCGTTCATCGCCGTCCACAGCGGCGCCATCCCGGAAAACCTTCTGGAAAGTGAACTCTTCGGCTATGTGAAGGGGGCATTTACCGGCGCGGCGCGGGACAAGATCGGGAAGTTCGAGGCGGCCAACGGCGGGACCATTTTCCTGGATGAAATCGGCACCATGCCTCTGCAACTCCAGACGAAGCTCTTGCGGGTGCTCCAGGAGGAAGAGGTGGAACGGGTCGGGTCAACCCGTCCCATCAAGATCGACGTCCGGGTCATCGCGGCCAGCAACCTGAATCTGGCTGACGAGGTAAAGAAAGGGACCTTCCGGGAGGATCTCTACTACCGGCTAAACGTCATACCCCTCCAGCTTCCGCCGCTGCGGGAACGGGTCGAGGACATCCTGCCACTGGCGAAGCACTTCCTCACGAAATTCTGCAAAGAAATGCACCGAAGCCGGATGACCCTCTCCAAAGAGGCGGTAGAGTCCCTGGAGAGTTACCCGTGGCCCGGCAACGTTCGCGAGCTGGAAAACGCCATGGAACGAGTGGTGGCCCTCACCGAGGAGGACACCATAACCCTCCATGCCCTCCCCCCGAACATCCGCGAAGAGTCCCTTACCCGAGTCACGGAAAAGGGGGTTGACCTCATGAAGGTCATCGCCGAGATCGAGCGGAGCATGATCACCGACGCCCTGGCCCTGTCCGACGGAGTCAAGGCCCGGGCCGCTGCGCTCCTGAACCTCAACCGGACGACCCTTGTCGAAAAGATGCGGCGGCTCGGCATGCCGCTTGAAAATCAGTGACCGGGAAACGACAAAGCATACACAGCCACTCCTGACCTAAACACTCAGTCATTCAGTGCAGCCGGTCAGATTCATTCAGGCACCTCAATCGGCAATAAAACGGCTGTTTCCTTTTTCACCCCCCTTCCCACCTTCATTACGACACCAGAGCATCAAAAATATATTTTGAACTTGACAATATATAATTTAGTTATATAAGAACGTTATATAATTTACATATAAAACGAGGACGCATATGTCGCCCAGAAATACCCAATTTGGCAAAGAAGAGATCATCAACGCAGCATTTGCACTGGTTCGAGAACAGGGATGGGAGGGCTTTTCGGTGCAGGCAGTGGCCAAGGCCATCAACGCCTCCACCATGCCGATCTATTCCCATTTCGCCAATGTTCGGGAGCTGGAGGATGCTGTTTGCCGCAAGGCCCTGGAGCTCCTCAAGAAGAGCCTTCTCGTGGACAGGACCGGCGACGTGTGGATCGACCAGGCGGTAAGCTACGTCCGGTTCGCCATGGAGGAAAAGCATCTGTACCGCTCCATGTGGGACGGGCGGAATGTGGAGCTGAACAGGGAGATGGGGAAGGAACTTGTGGATTTCATTTCCGGGACGCTGGTGGACTACCCGCTGTTTGCCGGGCTCGGGAGGGAAGAGCTGACCATGATTCGGTTGTCCAGGATGATGTTCGCCCAGAAACTGGCGCACTGGCTCAACAGCGACAGCAACTACCTGGAAAGCAAAGGCATTTTCGACATGGAAGATTTCATCCGGAGAACGAGCAAGGCGCTTTATGACGGATTCAGGATGCAGTTTTCAATCGGGGAGGGAGCGAGATGATAGCGGGGAGGCCCAGCCGGACATCTGAAGGGAACACCGCCGTACGAGCCAGGGAAATGAGAAAGCCGGCGGCGGATAGGATATGCAGCGACCCGTTCGCACCCCATTTTCTCAGCCCGTTTTTCCTGCAGTTGCGCAGGCATCCCTTGATAGGAAAGGCCTACGGGTGGCTCGTGGACCGGAGGTGCCCGGGGCTCAGGGGAGGAATCCTGGCCCGGACCCGCTACATCGACGAACGGACCACCGCCTGTCTCGGGAAAGGGATCGAACAACTGATCGTTCTTGGCGCCGGGAACGATTCGCGTGGCTATCGGCTGGTCGAGCCGGGGGGCGGCGTCAGGGTCTTCGAGGTCGACCACCCGGCTACCCAGGCAGCCAAACGCGAGAAGGTCATGGAACTGTTCGGAGGAATACCTGCTCACGTGACCTTCGTCCCGGTCGATTTCTGTCGGGATGACCTGCGGAGCCGGCTCCGCGAGGCCGGATATGACCGGGACAGGAAGTCTCTGTTCATCTGGGAGGGGGTCATCTACTACCTGACCGCGGCGGCCGTGGACGACACTCTCAATTTCGTGGCGCACTGTTCCGGCGACGGCAGCTCGATCATCTTCGACTATTTCCCGCTCTCCGTAATCGATGGTACCTGCAAGCGGAAGGAGTCGATCAATATGCGCCGGCGCGTCGCCAGGATGGGAGAGCCGTTCCTGTTCGGCATCAGGGACGAAGAAATCGGGCAGTTCCTGCGGGAGCGCGGCTTCCAGCATTTGGAGATCATCGACTCGTCCGCCTGCAAAGATGCCTGGTTTCATGGCGTCAATGAGGCTGTGAAGGTAACCGACATTTTCCGTTTTGTTCATGCCACACACTATTGAGTCCGGGGGGGGGAAGACCATGCGCAGAGAGATCGCGAAGGGTGGGGGCGGTATGCTGAGACGTTTCGCCGGGTTCACGGGACTGCTGGTTGTGGCGGCAGCGGCGTTTCTCGGTCAGGGGGAAGGAACTCTGGCCGCCGGGCCGGAATACGGCGGCGCGCTGACGGTGGCGGTCGAAGCCGACAGCAGGGGATTCGATCCGGTCAAGGCGGGGTTCCTGCCTTCCCAGGCCCGGAGCATTGCACTGGCAGTGGAGGAGCGGTTGTTCGACATGGACGAGAATGGGAAGCTCGTCCCGGAACTGGGGCTTTCGGCGACCCCATCGAAAGATGGCAAGAACTGGACGATCAAACTGCGCAAGGGGGTTGTGTTTCATGATGGAACCCCCTTCAACGCCGATTCCGTGGTCGAGCATTGGGAGCGGCTTATGGACCCGAAGAACCACTTCCTGGGACGTGCCACCATGCAGCCCATCGAGTCGGTTAAGAAGATTGACGACTTTACCGTCCGCTTCCAGCTGAAGCACGCCTGGGCGCCGTTCAAGGACGCGATCGCCTCGACCAACTGGATAGCGGCCTATATCCCCTCCCCGAGGGCCGTCAGGGAAGGAACCCATGATCGGGCGCCGGTCGGCACGGGCCCGTACAAGTTCAAGGAGTGGATTGCCAACGACCGGCTGGTGGTGGTGAAAAACCCCAACTACTGGCGCAAGGGTAAACCGTACCTCGACACCGTCGTGTTCCGGACGGTTCCCGACATGCAGACGCGCTTCGCGGGTCTCCAATCCGGAGAGCTGGACATGATCCTCACCGACCGGGGTGCCAGCGTCCTCCAGGCCAGAAATGACAAGACACTCAGAGTGTACAGCAGCGAGGCGAGCGGCGCCGAGACCTTCCTCTTCAACACCTCCCGGCCTCCCCTGGACGATGTGCGGGTGCGCCGGGCCGTTGCCCACGCCTGGAACCAGGATTTCTACATCAAGGCCAGCTTCAAGGATACCATCGCCACGGCCCGTGACCCGTTCGGCGGCACCATCGGGTGCGGCGACCTCGGCTACCTGGAATTCAATCCCGAAAAGGGACGAAAGCTCATCGCCGAGTATGGCAAGCCGGTCAGCCTGGAATTGCAGGTGACGAACACCCCCCGCGGGCGGGAGTTCGGCGAAATCGTCCAGCGCATGCTCAAGGAGATCGGCGTCACGGTCACCATCACCCCCCTGGCACAGGGACAGAGAAACAAGAAGGTCTTGGCCGGCGACTATCAGGCGACCGGCTGGCAACTGTTTGACGCCACGGACATGGGGCCGGTGCTGTACACGAACCTCTTTTCCATGAGCGAGCTGAATTTCAGCCGGTATCAGAATCCGGAAATGGACAGACTACTGACCGCCGCCCAGACGAGCGTCAATCAGAAAGAGCGGCAGAAGGCGCTGTGCGGTGTGGCGAAACGGATCAACGAGGAGGCGGTGTTCCTTTACCGTGGTGCGCTGCGCTACAACGCCATTGCCAAGGCGGATGTCCAGGGGATATCGCGGATAGATCACGGGGTGATCCGGGTGCGGGATGCGTGGGTGAAGGGGGCGGGGAAGAAGGGGCCATAGTCTGGCAACCATGTAGGGGCAATCCATGAATTGCTCCTGCCTCAATCAACGGGAGCGAAGGGAATGGGCTTTTTCTGGGGCAAATTCGTGCATCTGGTCGTGGTGGTCCTTGCGGTTACAGCCGTCACCTTCGTGATGCTCGACCTGCTGCCGGCCGACGTTGCCCACGAAGTCGCGGGACAGAGCGCAACCTCGCGGGATGTGGCCGCCGTGCGGCAGGAACTGGGGCTGAACGACTCCGTGGCGGCGCGCTATGGCCGGTGGCTCGCCGGGGCGGCACGGGGGGACCTCGGAACGTCCCTGGTCACCCGGCAGCCGGTCGGCGAGGCCATTGCCTCTCATCTCCCGGTTACCCTGGAGCTTCTGCTCCTGGCCCAGTTGTTCGCCCTGGCCCTCGCCATCCCCGCCGGCATCGTCTCGGCGTGGCGCGCCGAATCCCCCATCGACCGGGCCCTCGGCTCGGCCGCTTTCGGCCTGATTTCGGTGCCGAGCTTCGCCCTGGCGATCGTCCTGATTTATTTCTTCTCCCTGCGGCTCAAGTGGTTCCCCGCCATCGGCTTCACCCCCCTGTCCGAGGGGGCCTGGCCGAACATCAGGGGGATGATCCTGCCGGCCGTCTCCGTCGCTCTGGTGGAGTTCGCGTCGCTGATGCGGGTGCTGCGGGGCGACATGATCGCCACTCTCCGGGAAGAGTTCATCCTGTTCGCCAGGGCCAAGGGGCTGCCGACTTGGCGGATCCTGCTCCGGCATGCCCTGCGTCCTTCCTCCTTCACCATGCTGACCCTGCTGGGGCTCCACATCGGCAACCTGATCGGCGGAGCGGTAATCATCGAGACCATCTTCGCCCTGCCGGGGATCGGCCGTCTGCTGGTGAGCAGCATCTTCTCCCAGGATTACCCGATGGTCCAAGGGTGCGTCCTGATCATCACCGTCGGCTACGTGGCGGTAAATTTCCTGGTGGACATCTGCTATGGACTGCTCGACCCGAGGGTCCGCAAGGAGGGCTCCGTTGGGTAGGAAGAGAGGCGCGGCATTCTGGCTTCCCCTGGCCTGGATCACCTTTGTCGTGCTCTGCGCCATCTCCGCGTCGTGGTTGCCGGTCCCCTCCCCGGACCAGATCGACTGGGACAATCTCGCGGTGAAACCGGGGGTGGCGGGACACCTCCTCGGCACCGACACCTTGGGGCGGGACATCGCGTCACGGCTTCTGTTCGGTGCGCGGGTCTCCCTCATCGTCGGCTTCCTGGCGCCGTGCATCGGCCTCGTCCTCGGCTGTTTCGCCGGGGTAATCGCCGGATTCTATCGCGGCCTGGCGGAGAAGCTGATCGTCGGCGCCATCGATACCTTCCTTGCCTTCCCGCGCCTCGTTTTCCTGCTGGTCTTCATCTTCGTCCTCGGCGCGAGCCTCTCCAATCTCACCATCGCCCTCGGCATTCTGACCGCGCCCTCGTTCGCCAGGGTTGCCCGGGCCAACACGATCAGGTTCGCCGGCCGTGAATTCGTGCTGGCGGCCAAGGCGATCGGCGCGGGGGACGTCGCCATTATCCTGCGGGAGATTCTCCCCAACGTGCTGGCGCCGATGCTGGTCTACATGCTGCTGGTGATGGGATTCGTCATCGTCGCCGAGGGGGGGCTCGGCTTCCTCGGTCTCAGCGTTCCGTCGCCGACGCCGAGCTGGGGGGGAATGATCGCCGAGGGGCGGGAAGCGCTCGATGAGACTCCCCATGTCAGCATGATTCCGACGGCCGTGATGTTTCTCACCGTCCTCTCCGTCAACCTGATCGGCGACCGGTTGCGGGGGCAGGTCGACGGCAGGGAGAGTCAGCTATGACAACCACCGCGCAACGGCTCCTCGTGGTGGAAAATCTCTCCGTGAGCCTCCCTGCGGCGCGAGGCGAGGTTCGGGTGGTGGACCGGGTTTCCCTCTCGCTGGAGCGGGGTCGAACCCTGGCGCTGGTGGGGGAATCGGGGAGCGGCAAGAGCATGCTCTGCCGGGCAATCATGGGACTTCTCCCCGGTGGCGCCAGACGCACCGGTTCGGGGCGGGTCGTCTTCGCCGGCCGCGACCTCGGGGCACTGTTGGAGAGGGAGCTGAACCGCATTCGCGGCCGGGAGATCGGCGTCGTCCTGCAGGATCCACTGTCTTCCCTCAACCCGGTGCTGACCATCGGCAGACAGATCGCCGAAACGCTTCGCTATCACCTCGGGTTTTCCTCCGCCCGGGCGCGGGAGCGAAGCATCGAGCTCCTCCGGGCGGTGGGCATTCCGAGGCCGGAGGAGCGGCTGGCGTGCCATCCCCACCAGCTCTCCGGAGGGATGCGGCAGCGGGTGGCCATAGCCATGGCCCTCTCCTGCGATCCGCAGCTGCTCATTACCGACGAACCGACCACCGCCCTCGACGTCACCATCCAGGCGGAGATTCTCAATCTCCTCGGGCGACTGCAAAAGGAGCGGAACATGGCGATGATCCTCGTCACCCACGACCTGTGGGTGGCGGCGGGGATGGCCCACGACACGGCGGTGATGTATGCGGGCCGCATCGTCGAGCAGGCGCCGACCGGGGAACTCTTTGCCCGGATGCGGATGCCGTACACGAAGGCGCTGTTCGACGCCATACCCCGCGTCGACGATCCCCCTCACACGAACCTGAAGGCCATCGGCGGCACCCCGCCCGACTTGGCCGCGCTGCCGCCCGGCTGCCGGTTCGCTCCCCGCTGCCCACGTGTTCAAACTCGTTGCCGGGCCGAGGAACCGCCGCTGGTGGCAAACGACAGGGAGGATCACCGCTACGCCTGCTGGTTCCCCTACCCTTCCGAGGATTCGCCATGAGCGACCGGAGCCTGCAGCAAAACGAACCGCTCCTGCGCGTCATCGATCTGCTGGTTGAATTCCCGGCCGTCAGGGGGCAGAAGGTGCATGCCGTATCCGGGGTGAATTTCTCCCTGGCGCGGGGAGAAACCCTCGGGTTGGTCGGAGAGTCGGGGTGCGGCAAGTCTTCCCTGGCCCGGGCGATCATGCAGCTTCCCAGGCCCACCTCGGGAAGGGTGATCCTCGACGGAGAGGATCTCACGACCGTTGATCCGGTGAGACTGCGTATCCTGCGCAGCCGCTTCCAGATGATCTTCCAGGACCCGGTTGCCTCTTTCAACCCTTTCCGCTCGGTGGGAGAAAGCATCGGGGCGCCGCTCCGGACGCTGTGGGGGGTTGATGAAGACGAACGGACCCGCCGGGTAAGGGAGATGATGGAGGCGGTTGGCCTCGACTCCGATCAGTATTATCGCCGGCGGCCGTTCCAGCTCTCCGGCGGCCAGTGCCAGCGGGCCGGCATCGCCCGCGCCCTGATGACCGAGCCCCGGCTCCTGGTCTGCGACGAGCCGGTATCATCCCTCGACGTGTCGGTGCAGGCGCAGATCATCAATCTGCTGCGCGAGGTAAAAGGTCGGTACGGGCTTTCCATGCTGTTCATTTCCCACGACCTGGGGGTGGTGCGGAACATCTCCGACCGGGTGGCAGTGATGTATCTCGGCCGTCTCTGCGAGGTGGCTCCCTGCGCCGCACTCTACGCCGCACCGGTCCACCCTTACACCAACGCCCTCCTCGCCGCCATTCCTCGCCCGGACCCCGAACGTCCTCTTCCGGAGGGCGGATTCCTCCCCGGCGAGCTTCCGTCGGCCATCGAGCCGCCGTCCGGTTGCCGTTTCCGGACCCGCTGTCCACGCGCCCAAGCCAGTTGCAGCGAGGTGCAGCCCGAACTGCGTGAGATCGCGCCGGGGCACTTGGTGGCCTGTCACTATCCGCTGTTGTTTGGGAGTTGAAGCATGGAGCGATAGATCTGAAGGATGTCTCTTCGAGTGGCAGGCGCCGCCATTCTTGAGGGAAATACACTTACAAGGAGGCAAACAGGATGAAGAGGATCAGATTCATTTTCCTAGCGGCGCTACTTGCCGCGTCAGCCGGATGTGCAACCACCGTTGCCACGACCGGCTCCCAGACGTCGAGTGCTGACACCAGCGACGACGGCATCATCAGACAGAAGTCAACATTCAAGGACCTTCCCGCAGAGACGCAACTGGCAATTTTGCATAGCGGCGGAGGAGATTAGCGAGAACAAGCTGGAAAAGGGATTGCCGGACCGAGTGCACGCGGCCCGGCAATCGATCAAAGAGTAAATTGCTCGCGACCGAACATTTTATTTTGCTGATTATCTCTGATCTTCCGCCATCAAGGTCATCCCCCTCCCTTGACGGGAGGGGGCAAGGGGGTGGGTGATATTTCAA
>RHLS01000046.1 GCA_003712145.1 Desulfuromonadales bacterium
GGGCTCGCCCTGGGGGAAAAGGCGGGGCTGGGGAAGGAGGAGATCCTCGATGTACTCGGCGCCGGCGCCGTTGCCAACCCGATGTTCGCCCTGAAAGGGAACCTCATCTGCCAGGGAAACTACGCGCCGGCCTTCCCCCTGAAACACATGCAGAAGGATCTGCGCCTGGCGGTTGCCCTGGGGGACCGGCTCGGCCAGCCGCTCCATGCCGCAGCCGCCACCAACGAGCTCTTCAAGGGGGCAAAGGCCGCCGGATTCGGCGACGAGGACTTCGCCGCCCTCTTCAAGGCGCTCGCCCCGTGACCGGACGATGAAGACCCTCCTCACCTTCCTGGCTGTGACGCTCCTGAACGGGGCGTTCCTCTATCCACTCTTCTTCCTGGGGATCGGACGGCAGGTCTCGTGGCTTCTGGTGGCAGCCATGGCCGCCGGCGGGGTGGGGTGTTTCTATCTGCTGGTGAAGCACCGCAGGAGCCTCTGACTCACTGCATCACCTCATCCCCCGGCAGGGCCAGATCCGCCAGGGGGTCCTTCCTTGGCGCCTCGCCCCCATCCCCTTCTCCCTTGCCGGCGACATACCCCTCAACCCACGCCTCCACCTTCTCGGCCACCAGCGCCTTCAGTTGCTCCTCCATCCGCTCCCGGGCCTTCCGGCCGGAGTCGGCAAGCTGGCGTACCTCGTAGTGGACGTGGGGTCCGGTGGAGCGGCCGGTATTGCCGGAAAGGGCAATGGGGGTGTCCATGTCCACCGGCTGCCCTGGAGTGACGAGGAGAGAGGCATTGTGGCCGTACAGGGTGACGTAGCCGTTGCCGTGGTCAATGGCCACCAGGTTGCCATACCCCTTGTAGACACCGGCATAGAGGACCGTCCCCCGCTGGGTGGGATAGACCCTGGTCCCCTCGGGGACGGCGATATCGACGCCGCGATGGTAGACCATCCGGCCGCTGCCGAAGGGATCGGGGCGCCAACCGATGCCGGAGGTGACGGTACCGCCATCCACCGGCAGCCGGCGCGAAGTGGCGGCCACGGACGGAACGGCGAGAATCAGGCAGAGCATGCCGACAAGGGCACGTTTCATGTGCATCTCCGCGAAAACGCCAAGGCCCGGCTATTTGACCAGACCGTACACGATGAGCGACACGGATACGACGAGAAGGCCGAGCATGAAGGTCAGGATGGGACGGTCCCCGTTGGTCGTGCCGCTTCTGAGAGTATGGAGCAAATCTCTGATCATTGACATTGTGTCCACCGTAAGCCGGCGGATGAACCGGCTTCATTAATTCATGCAGCAACATATATGCCATGGTTACACCCACAAAAGCAACCCCCGCTGAAATATACCTTGTGTTTTTATAAAATACTTGCCATAGTATGACGTTTTCCAAAGACGGGCGTATGCTCGTCTTTTTCTTTTGTCCACCGCCGGGCCCTTGCGCACATGCGGCGCTGAAAAAACAAGGAGTTTACCATGCAGGAACGTATCAGAAACATCGCCATCATCGCCCACGTTGACCACGGCAAGACGACCCTCGTTGACGCCATGCTGAGGCACGCCGGGGTTTTCCGCGAGAACGAAGCCATCACCGAGCGGGTCATGGACTCCAATGACCTGGAGAAGGAGCGGGGGATCACCATCCTCGCCAAGAACCTGTCGGTGCACCACGGCCGCTACAAGATCAACATCATCGACACCCCTGGCCACGCCGACTTCGGCGGCGAGGTGGAGCGGGTCCTGAAGATGGTCGACTCGGTGCTCCTGCTGGTGGACGCCCTGGACGGCCCCATGCCCCAGACCCGCTTCGTGCTCAAGAAGTCCCTGGACCTGGGGCTGAAGCCCATCGTGGTCATCAATAAGATCGACCGCCCCGGCGCCCGCGCCGAGGAGGTGGTGGACATGGTCTTCGATCTCTTCTGCGAGCTGAACGCCAGCGATGAGCAACTGGACTTCCCCATCGTCTACACCAGCGCCAAGCTCGGCTTCGCCAAGCTGGACCTGAAGTCCGAGTCCACCAGCATGGAGCCGCTCTTCGCGGTGATCGAATCCAACGTCCATCCGCCGGCCGGCGACCCCAAGGCGCCGTTCCAGCTCCTGGTCACCAACATCGACTACAACGACTACATCGGCAGGATCGCCACCGGCAAGATCTTTAACGGCGGCGTGAAGGCCGGCGAGACCGTGGCGCTGGTGAGGCGCGACGGCAGCATCGTGCGGGGCCGCATCTCCAAGCTCCTGGGGTACGAGGGGCTGAAGCAGGTGGAGATTCCCGAGGCGTGCACCGGCGATATCGTCACCGTGGCCGGCTTCGACGAGGTGGGGATCGGCGAGACCCTGGCCTCCTCCGACGCGCCGACGGCCCTCCCCTACGTTTCCATCGACGAGCCGACCATCGCCATGAACTTCATCGTCAACTCCTCGCCGTTTGCCGGCCGGGAAGGGAAATTCGTCACCTCCCGCAACATCCGGGAGCGGCTCGACAAGGAGCTGCGCACCAACGTGTCGCTTCGCGTCGAGGACACCGACAACGCCGACACCTTCAAGGTTTCCGGCCGGGGCGAGCTGCACCTCTCCATCCTGATCGAGAACATGCGGAGGGAAGGGTTCGAGATGGCGGTCTCCAAGCCGGAGGTGATCCTGCGGGAGATTGACGGCAAGAAGATGGAGCCGATGGAGTACCTGGTGGTGGACGTCCCCTCCGAATTCCAGGGGGCGATCATCGAGAAGATGGGACCACGCAAGGGAGAGATGACCTCCATGCAGCCCATGGGCGAGACGGTGCGACTGGAGTTCATCGTGCCGGCCCGGGGGCTCATCGGGCTGCGGGGCGAGCTGCTCACCGAGACCCGCGGCACCGCGGTCATGACCCACACCTTCCACGACTACGCGCCTTTCAAGGGCGACATCCCCGGGCGCAAGAACGGCGTCCTCATCGCCATGGAGCAGGGTGAGACCACGGCCTACTCCCTGGACGGCCTCCAGCCCCGCGGCATCCTCTTCGTCGGCCCCGGCACCGAGGTCTACGGCGGCATGGTCATCGGCCAACACGCCAAGGACAACGACCTGGACGTGAACCCCTGCAAGGGGAAGAAACTGACCAACGTCCGTGCCTCGGGCTCCGACGACGCCATCAAACTGACCCCGCCGCGCCTCCTGACCCTGGAGCAGGCCCTGGAGTTCATCGACGATGACGAACTGGTGGAAGTGACCCCCCAGTCGATCCGGCTCCGGAAGAAGGAGCTGGACCCGAACCGGCGGAAGCGGAAGTAATCGGCAGCATGGAGGGGCGACGGATCAACCGTCGCCCCTTTGCCGTTCAGCCCGCCCGCTCCCGCCGCCCAAAAGGCATGTTGGCATTGACAGAAGGCGCCTTTTTCCACTAAGGTGCTCCGTGTAAGCCCACTCTTTTCCGCGTGAGGAAACCATGACGCTTCGCACCGTTTGCGCACTCTGCGCCCTGCTGCTTATGGCCGGCTGCGCCACCACCTCCTCCGAACCGGTCAGCCGCACCCCCGAGGCACTGGCAAAGGAAGCCGAGGAGTTCCAGAGCTCCCAGCGTTATGAAGATGCCATCGCCCAGTGGAAAAAGGTCCGGGAGAGCTACGCCTCGCCGGAACTGACCACCCTGGCTGAAATCAATATTGCCGACGCCCAGTTCAACAACGGCGCCTACATCGAGTCGGCCGCCTCCTACGAAGAGTTCCGCAAGCTCCACCCCAGCCACGAGAAGGCTGCCTACGCCCTCTACCGCCAGGGGCTCAGCTACTACATGCAGATCCACGGCATCGACACCGACCAGACGCCGGTCACCAACACCGTCACCATGTTCGAGTCGTTCCTGCGCATCTACCCCACATCGGTGTACGCGAAGGATGTCCGGGACAAGCTTGAGATCTGCCGGATGAAGCAGGTGGAGTACGAGGTCTACGTGGCCCGATTCTACTTCCGGACCGACCGCTACAACGCTGCCATCAAGCGCCTGGAGGAAGCCCTCAAGAAGTACCCCCGCTCCCCCGTCCACGACGAAACCCTTTTCATCTTGGGCAAGTCCCAGATCCTCTCCGGGGAAAAGGCCAAGGGACGCGAAACCTTCCAGCGGCTCTTCACCGAGTACCGGACCAGCAAGTACGTGGACGAAGCCCGGAAGTTCCTCGACAAGAACTTCTGATGCGGACGCTGCTGTCGGCGCTCCTGCTCTTCCTCTCACTCACCGGCTGCGGCAACGCCGACCGGCGCGCCGTGGAAGAAGTGCTGCACCGGCGGGAACAGGCCATGGCAACGGGCGACACGGCCCTCTACGCATCGATCATCTCCTCCGCCTACCAGGACAAGGGGATGGATTGCCGGGCCAAGAACGAGGACATGATCAAGATCATGAACGGCTTTGGCAGGATCGACTACCGCTCCCTCAACCGCACTGTTCAGATTGAAGGCGACAGCGCCACCGTTTCCGACCGCTACGCAATGAAGGTGACCTTCCGGGGAAAGCCCCTGGAGCTTGCCGGCGAGGCAACACTTCGCCTCCGGCGTGAAACCGGCGGCTGGAAAATCGTTGCCGGGCTCTGAGTCCCATGCAGACAATCCTGATTATAGCCCTCTTCGGCGCACTAGGCTGCGTCAGCCGCTACCTTCTGTCGGGGTGGGTCTACAGCCTCATCGGCGGGAAAAGCTTTCCCTACGGCACCCTGGCGGTGAACGTGGTGGGGGCGTTCCTCATCGGCCTCATCATGGAGTTCGGCCTCCGGAGCACTCTCATCTCCCAGGAACTCCGTGTGGGACTCACCATTGGTTTCCTCGGCGGACTGACCACTTTCTCCACCTTCAGCTACGAAACCTTCCGTCTCCTGGAAGACGGCGAGTTCGTCACCGCGACGGTCAACGTTTTGGCAAGCGTCATCGTCTGCCTCGCCTGCACCTGGATCGGCATCATGGCGGCACGGCAGCTCTAGGAGAAACCCATGACCAAACTGATCGGCGAAAAAACCCTCATGCGCATCTTCATCGGCGAGGGGGACAAGCATGGCCACCGGCCCCTTTTCGAGGCACTGGTGGAGCTTTTCCGGCAGGAGGGGTTCGCCGGGGCCACGGTGCTGCGCGCGGTGGCAGGCTTCGGCGCCCACAGCGTCTACCACACCGACAGGCTCCTTCGCCTCTCCGCCGATCTTCCGATCGTGGTGGAGGTGGTGGACGACCAGGAACGGCTCGACGCCGTCATGCCCACAATAGACGCCATGATGAACGGCGGGATGATCACCCTGGAGAAGGCGACGGTCATCCGCAACGACCATCGAAAGAAGGGAGAGTAGCACCGTTATGAAAACCGACGCACAGCGCCTTGCCGCCGAGATGGCGGCGATCTGCCTCATCGCCGCGGTGATCGGCGTCGCCTGGAACCACCGGCTCCTCCTGGACGTCTTCCAGGGGCGCGGCGTCCAGACACAGAAGACGCCCGTGTCGCCGGCAGCGGGCACCACCCCGGCGGCAAGCCCCACGGCGATCCCCATGCCGCTCGGGCTCATGCAGGTAAAGGAGCTCTTCGACTCACAGGAAGCAGTCATCATTGACGCCCGGGACCGGGAAACCTTCCGAAAGGGACACATCAAGGGAGCCATCCCCTTCCCTGTAGGCGATGCCGACGGCCTGATCCCCTCCTTCTCCGCCAAAACGCCCAAAGAGAAACTCATCGTCGTCTACTGTGGCGGCTTTGACTGCCACGACAGCAGACTCCTGGGAGAGCAACTGATCAGCGCCAACTTCAACCAGGTATTCGTCTTCGAGGGGGGCTACCCCGAATGGCAGGATGCGGGATACCCTATCGCCCGGGGGGAGAACTGATGGATCCGCTCAAGAAGCACCTCACGGCCCTCCTCCGGGTAGGACTCGGCGCCGTCTTCCTCTACGCCGGTATCCTCAAGATCGCCAACCCGGCCGCCTTTGCCGGAAACGTCGCCAACTACCAGGTACTGTCCTACGCCGGCAGCTACCTGGTGGCCGCCATCCTTCCCTGGATCGAGCTCATCTGCGGCGCGCTGCTGGTGACGGGGCTTCGGACGCGGAGCGCAGCAGCTCTCGTGGCGATCATGAACGCCTTTTTCATCGTCCTCCTCTTCTCCACCGTGGCCCGGGGGCTCGACATCGACTGCGGCTGCTTCAAACAGGGGGGAGAGAAAACCACCGCCTGGACCGCCATTTTCCGCGACACCATGCTGCTGGTGGCCGCGGTGTTCATCTACCGGAAAGCCCCGAAGTGACTTGTCAGAAGAACGGGCGGGTTGCCGACGCCGCAGAAATGGTGTAGCATGCCGGCAGTTTTCATGAACCAGTGGAGTTGTCAGCATTGAACGAACTCATTATTATCGTCGGCGCCTACCTCCTCGGCTCCATCCCCACGGGACTGCTGCTGGCAAAGGCGTTCGGCGTCGACATCAGGAACACCGGCAGCGGAAACATCGGCGCCACCAACGTCTATCGCACACTGGGCCGGACCGTTGGCGTCGCGACCCTTGTGGGGGACTGCCTCAAGGGACTCTTGCCGGTCCTTGCCGCAAAGTACCTGGGTATGGCTGACATCTGGGTGGCGGCAGCGGGTCTCGCCGCCTTCCTCGGCCACGTCTACACGGTCTTCCTCGGTTTCAAGGGTGGAAAGGGGGTTGCCACGGCCCTCGGGGTTTTCCTGGGCATCTCCCCTCTCTCGGTCCTGATCGCCCTCGGCATCTTCGTCGCCGTCGTCTTCACCTCACGCTTCATCTCCCTCGGCTCCATCACCGCCGCCGCAGCCATGCCTGTCATCGTGGCTGTCGTCGAGCGCAAACCGCTCCTCATCGGCGTGACCCTCATCATTGGCCTCCTCGTCATCTGGAAGCACCGGGAAAACATCCGACGGTTGCGCCAGGGGACGGAGAACAGATTCAAGGCCTGACACCGGCCACCTGCCCGCCATGGAAGAGAACATTCCCGAAAACGAGAAACCCGCCGGTGAAGCAACCGAAGCGCACCACGGACGAGTTGACCTGAGCAACCGGAAGACCAGGGCGATCCTGGCTCTTGCCATCATTCTGATCCTCACCCTCCCTCTCCGTTACCTCGCCTTCATCGCCACCCCGGCCGGCGATGGCGGGAAGACGCAGGTCTTCGACTTCGAGAAGGGGTATTCCCTGGCGCGGATCGCGAGAGAACTGGAGAAGGAGGGGATCGTTTCCAGCGCCCGCCTTTTTGTCGTCTTCACTCGCCTGAAGGGTGACGCCGGTCGACTCCAGGCCGGCGAGTACCAATTCACCGACGGCATGAAGCCGTCGGAAATCCTCCGCAGGATGGTCGCAGGCGAGGTCTACGTCCGCCGGTTTGCCGTCCCCGAAGGGTACTCCATCCACCAGGTAGCCGAACTCCTCGACGGGCAGAAACTCTTACCGAAGGAAAGATTCCTGAAGGCCGCCACCGACCCGACCATCCTGAAGGAACTAGGCATCGAAGGCAGAAGCGTCGAAGGCTATCTTTTTCCGAGCACCTACGACGTCAAGCGGAAGATGGACGAAGAGGCCCTGATTCGCGCCATGGTGGCCCAGTTTGACCAGGTCTATGGAGCGAAGTTTGCCGAAGCCTCGAAACGGCTCGGCATGTCCCGCCACCAGGTGATCACCCTCGCCTCCCTCATCGAGAAAGAGGCCGTGGCCCCTGCCGAGCGTCCGATCATCTCCTCCGTTTTCCACAACCGGCTTCAGAAGAAGATGCGTCTCCAGAGCGACCCCACCGCCGTCTACGGCGTCCGGGCCTTTGCCGGCAACGTGACGAAGCATGATATCGAGCGCCCCACACCCTACAACACCTACCTCATCGAGGGCCTCCCCCCCGGCCCCATAGGCAACCCGAGCGAAGGAGCCATCGAGGCCGCCCTCAACCCCGCCCGGACATCGTACCTCTACTTCGTTGCCAGAAAAGACGGAACCCACCACTTCTCCACCACTCTCGACGAGCATAACGCCGCCGTCCGTACCTACCTGAAGTAGAACCCCATTGCCCGTCCACAATCGATCCGTAAGCTGAAAACAACTGCCTCAAACGACGAAAGCCCCACCATCACGGAGGGGCTTTCGTCATCAACATGTGTATTGGGTTGAACTAGGCTTTTTCGACCTTCACCGCCGTGAAGACAGCTCCGCGGCCGAGAAGACTGTTCACGTTCATGGACCGGAAGTGGTAAGGCGCGAAGACGAGCCCCGGCTGAACCTTCGCCGAAACCCGCGCTTGGCCGGTTGCACTCCCTGCGGCGGCGGAGATCTTCACGCCGGCACCGTCGACGATGCCGAGCTTCGCCGCATCCTCGGGGTGAATCTCGATGTACCCTTCGGGAGCGATCTCGAGATTGTTCTTTGACCAGGAAGTGGTGGTGCCGCTGTGGTAGAGAATGGCACCAGCCACCAGCGCGAAGGGGGAAGAAGGGTCAGCGGCGTCTACCGTCCCGGAGACTGCGGGAGCCAGCTCGAACGACCCGGCGTGCGGCGAGGTGCCGACCCTGCCGCTCTCCAACGCCGCGGCATACCGAGGAACGAGGTCTGCCATCTCGGCAAAAATCCCGGCCGGCGTCGCGGCTCTGCTCTCGCCGGTCAGGCGGTTGTAGAGCTCCGTGAGAATATCCCAGTCCTCCCGGGCATCGCCAGGGGGATTGGCGGCCTTGCCGAGGCACTGCAGACGGCCGTCGATGGTGGTAAACGTACCGGTTTTCTCGGCGGCCACCGACGCGGGAAGAAGAACGTGGGCAAGCTTCGCGGCTTCGCCGGGGAAAGCGTCCTGCACAACAAGGAGTTCCAGCTTCTCCAGGGCTTTCCTGATCCTGCCACCCTCGGGGAACGATGCGATCGGGTCGCATCCGAGGAGATAGAGGGCCTTGACACTTCCCTGCTCGATCCCTTCGACGATCTGCCAGAAATCCTTGCCGGCAGTCTCGGGAAGCTTCCTGCCCCAGGCATTCTCGAATGCTGCGGCGGCGGAGAGGGGCTGGTAGCCAGGGAGACTATCCGGGACAACCCCCATGTTGAGGACACCCTGGATATTGGTTTTCTCGTAGACCGGGAAAAGACCACCCGCCTCCTTGCCAAGGGCACCGAGGATCAGCGCAAGGTTCACCAGGGCCTTCACCGCATCATTGGCCTGGCCGCACCGCATGATATCCGCACCGAAGATGACAGCTACGGTCTTCTTGCCGCCGACAAGCTTCGCTGCGGCACGGAGATCCGCTTCGGTCAAACCGGCGCCTGCCGCAACATCGGCAAGGGACACACCCGAAAGCGCAGCTTTCAGCTCAGCGAGATTGTTGACCCTACTCCCGACGAAATCCTTATCCTCCAACCCTTCGTCAAGGATCAGCTTCGTCAGCGCAGTAATGACTGCAACTTCACTTCCCGGCCGATACTTGAGGTGGCTGTTGGCGAACTTTTTCAGCTTCACGCCCCGCATGTTCGCCAGGACCAGTTTCGCGTCGTTCTTGGTGGCGGCCTTGATGACCCGGTACTCCATGCCGGTCGCCTCAGCGTTCAGGTCACAGCCAATGACGAGGACCGCAGCGGCGCCATCAATGGCATCAATGGCCGCACTGGCACCGGTGATTCCCACCATGTCACGGAGAACCTTCTGTGCAGAGGCATATCCGAGCCGCGCCTCCGAGTCGAGGTTATTAGTGCCGATACCGGCCCGGAAAAGTTTCTGGAAGAGGTAGTTCTCCTCGTTGGTCAACCGGGGGGAACCGATCCCGGCCACGGCGTCGGAGCCATGCTTGCCAACCACATCCTTGATTCCCGCCACGGCCGCACCCATGGCGGCGTTCCAGTCGGCCTTTGCGCCGCGGACCACCGGATCCGTGAGCCGGTCGGACGAGTTGGCGTAGCTATAACCGAAACGACCGTTGATGCAGAGGTTGCCACTGTTGTATGTTTCGTCGTCGCTGGTGACCCGCTCCACCCGGCCGTTACGGGAGTGGTACTCGATCTGGCAACCGGTGGCGCAGAAGGGGCAGACACTCTTGGTAACCGTGAATGCCCAGGGGCGGCCCCGGAACTTGAACGGCTTGCTGATGAGCGTGCCGGTGGGGCAGACGCCGACGCAGTTGCCACAGAACTCGCAGTTCAACGGCTTGCCGTCATGGGTATCGATGATTGTCGCCTCGCCTCGGTTCACAACTTCAATGGCATCGCAACCGACCACCTCATGGTCGACCTTTACGCACTTCTCGCAGAGGATGCAGCGGTTGGGGTCGCTTTCGATGAGGGGCCAATCGTAACGGATGGTCCGTCGCTCGAGGACAGCGCCATATTCTTGCTTCGACGCACCGAGGGAATAGCAGGAGTTCTGCAGATCGCACTCACCGCCGGCATCGCAGACCGGACAGTCGAGGGGGTGATTCACCAGCATCAGCTCCATGATCTTCGTGCGGATTTTTGCAAGCTTCTCCGACTGGGTCGTGACCTTGATCCCGTCCTTGACCGTAGTGTTGCAGGCGGTCATGGGGCGGTCGACACCCTCAACCTCCACCGCGCAGACCCGGCAGGCGCCGGTGGGAGAAACCTTCCTAAGCCAGCAGAGGGTAGGTATCGTGATACCGAGGAGCTCCGCCGCTTCGAGGATCGTGCTCCCCTTGGCAACCCTGATGTCTTTCCCGTCGATTGTGAGACTGACCATAGCCGTTTCACCCCTGAAAAAGGCTCAAGGCGCGGACCGTTCGGGACCGGACATTCACTTCCTTTCCGTCCCCCATGTCGTCGCCTTGTGCCGATATGAACGTTTCTGAAACCGTGTAAGCCCCTACACCGCCACCATGGCGACGCGGTAGCAGCGGAGGCAGCGTTCCGCCTCGCGCACCGCCTGGCTGTCGACGAAGCCGAGCTCGACTTCCTGGTAATTCTTGTAACCAGCCCGCTCCCTGCCATGGATCTCGGCCTGGTGCTCCCGCGCCACTGAGTCGAGCCAGGGCACCTGCTCCCCCTTGTCGTAGACCGGCAGGTTGGTGAGGATGTCCTCGATGAACTCGTCATCAGTAAGGTAGGCCTTTCCTTCCTCAAGCCAGCGCTGGATCACCCTGGCGGCTCGGTGGGCGTTGCCGATGCAGGCGACGACGGTGAGAGGTCCGATCTCGGCGTCGCCGCCAGCGAAGACTCCGTCCAGGTCGGTGATGAGCGTCCTGACGAGGGGGTTCCCCATGCCATCCTTCAATTCCTTGCCCGCCGCATCTTTCAGCGGAATGTACTTGGTGACGATGGTGTTCCACTTGGTGATGTCGATCCCCAGGTTATCGGGAATGAAGGAGAGGTCGGGATCTTGACCGATGGCCGGGATAACCGTGTCGCACTCGACCACGAACTCGCTCCCCGCAACCGGCTCGGGGCGGCGACGGCCAGATGCGTCGGGCTCGCCAAGGGCCATTCGGAGGCATTCGACTCCGGTAACCTGCTCGTTCTCATCCACGATGATCCTGGTGGGGAGCACCTGGAACTCGAAGCGCACCCCTTCGTCGTCGGCGCCATCGACCTCCCAGACGTCTGCAGGCATCTCCTTGCGGGAGCGGCGGTAGAGAAGGACCGATTCCTCGGCACCCTCGCGGAGCGCTACTCGCACACAGTCGATGGCGGTGTTGCCGCCGCCGACCACAACGACCTTCTTCCCCATGCCGGTGGGACGACCCATGTAGGCCTCGCGGAGGAAGTCGATGCCTCCCTTGAGGAACCCCTTGTACCCTTTGTCTTCCCCCTCGACCCCCATCGGCTTGGAGCGGTGGGCACCAGGCGCCAGGAAGACGGCATCAAATTTCTGCTTCAGCTCTTCCAGGGAGATATCCTTCCCGATCCGCGTGTCATAGATGATCTCAACACCCATGCTGGCGATGATGTCAATGTCGCGCTGCAACAGGTGCCGCGGCTGGCGGTACGGGGGAATGCCGACGGCGATCATGCCGCCGCCGAACCCTTCGGGGAGCGCCTCGTAGATGGTGACCGGGTACCCTTCGAGGGCGAGATAGTAAGCACAGGCAAGGCCTGCAGGACCGGCGCCGACCACGGCAACGGTCTTGCCCTTGCGGGGTTTGGGCTGCATGGGGGGCGCCATGTTGTGCATCCACTCGTAGTCAGAGGCGGAGCGCTTCAGCACCATGATGCTCACTGCGTCGTCAACGTTCTTACGGCGACAGTGGGTCTCGCAGGGGTGGGGACAGACCCGGCCGCAGACGGAGGGAAGCGGCATGTTGTCGCGAATGACCGACAGGGACTCGTCGAACCGGTACTCCTTGATCGCCTCGATGTAGGCGGGAATATCGATATGTGCGGGACAGCGGTCCATGCAGGGAGCGGTATACTTGTCGATGAAGCGGTGCCGGTCGGCAACCATGCGACTGCCGGAGAGCCGGGCGATGAAATCGTCGCGGAAGTGTTTCACCGCATCGAGGACCGGCACCGTGGAGCTCTGGCAGAGGGTGCACTTGCAGCTTGTGAGGAGGTCGGCAAGATCCTCAATTGTATCGAGATCCGCTTCTTTCGCCCGCCCCTCGGCGATGGCCGTCAAAACATCGGCGAGAACCTTGGTTCCCTTCTTGCCGGGCGTACACTTGCCGCAGCAGTAGAGGGTCTGGACCCGCCGCATGTATTCGGCGGCCATGGCGGGAACGTCCACGTTCTTATCGTAGAGGATGATACCGTCCCACCCCATGAAAGCCGCAAGGGACTTCTCTCCGTCAAAGGTCGTGGGAAGACGGAAGCTTGCCTCTTTGACTTCGCCCCCAGCACGGTTATCGACGATCGTCCTGCCCCAACTGGAAAAAACCACCTGTGCCACGCACGCCTCCGTTCAGACCTTCACAGAGTTGGTCAAAAGCACTCAACCTGTTGCATTTATTAATAAAACAACGACCTTATAAGTGTATACAGTATGCACTATCTAACACAACATCCCGTGGTAAATCAAGGGAAAAAATACCGAATAATGTGTTTTCCCTTATGATTGACGCTCTTCCCTCCTCTGTGTATAGTTTTTCCGTACTCGGCACCCGTTGCGCCGGCAGAGCGTCCCTAGCGGACCGGAACATTTTTCCGGGAAAGGAACGAACCGATGATTCAGGAAGCATTCGCATCCTTGTTCGAGGTGAATATGGGGGTCTGCAAAGGGGAGCGGATTCTGGTTTTCAGCGACATCATCCGTCCCGACGAAGCCCCCTCTCCAGTTGACCTGGACCGCCGCACGCGGCTCCTTCGCGTGGCGGAGGAAGCGGCATCCTTCGCCGCTGCAACCTACGGGAACACATCATTCGTCTCGTTTCCCGCCACCGCCGCTTCGGGAGCGGAGCCACCGGCTTCCCTCTGGCGGGCAGCCTTGGGCGACGCTGCGGTGGAAAACCTCAACGGCGCGGGGCTCCTGCCGCGTCTCCTTGCCAAAGAGGCGACCCCCGCCGAGATCGAGGAGGCCCGGCAGGTGGTGACCGAGCACCGTGACCACGCGGCGGCAGTGGTGGTCGCTCTCGCGAACAACTCCACGAGCCATACCCGTTTCCGCCATCTGGTGAACACGGCGGGTGGGCGCTTCGCCAGCCTGCCCCACTTCGACCCGGAGATGTTCTTCACTTCCATGAACGTTGACTGGCAAGCCCTCGCCGCACGGACGAGGCGGCTGGCGGCGGCGGTCACCAGCGCGGTGGAGATTCTCATCGAAACCCCTAATGGCACACGGCTGCGGATGGGGAAAAGGGGCAGGCAGGCCAAGGGGGACGATGGCCTCCTGACCGCGCCGGGGAGTTTCGGCAACCTTCCTGCGGGCGAGGTGTACCTTGCCCCCCTGGAGGGCACGAGCGAAGGGGTGATGGTCATCGAGTACGGGCCGACACGCAGGCTTTCCTCCCCTCTGGAACTGATTGTCAGGGAGGGGATGGTGGTTGAGATCCGTGGGAGCGAGTCCCACAGGGATACACTGGAAAGAAAGTTTGCCGAGAGCGACAAGAACCGCAACATCGCCGAACTCGGCATCGGCACCAATGACCAGGCCACACGCCCCGACAACATCCTGGAAGCAGAGAAGATCCTGGGCACCATCCACATCGCCCTGGGGGACAACTCCGGGTTTGGCGGCACCGTCCAGACGCCGTTCCATGAGGATTACGTCTTCTTCCAGCCGACCCTCATCGCCGTCGACAAGGATGGGGGCCGAACTGACATGCTGAGGGGGGGAACCCTGCTCGTGTAGCGCAAGAAATCGTTCAAGCTACCGTGCCTTTTGTCGATATGGTATACAGCCAGGATGTGCGTTCCGGTTCAACCGCACCGGCAACCAGAGGATGGAAGGAAGGCGGAATGGGAGATTCTTCGCTTAGAAACAAGTACGGGCTCACTTTCGGCCTGGCGGATGGAAACCGCAAGCTGAAGGCTTTTTACGATCCCGTGTCAGAGAAGCCCCCCCTCTCCACCATCGAGATCAGGCAGGCGCTGACCACGGGAGATTTCGCCGACCTCTTTATTTACGACCACGCGTTCGATGAGCTCATCAAGCGCTATAACACCGCCAGCCAGGAATTCTCCTTTGACCTGGGAGAGCGCCGCGACGGCACCTGCCTCATCCGCACCACCACCGACAATCTGGAAGCCCGCCTCACCATAAGCCGGCCGTGGGGGGGGACCAAAGTCACCGTTCAGCTGGTCATGCAGACGATAAAGGAGCGCGGAATCGTCACCGGCGTACTCGTCGCGAAGATCGAGGAGGCGGTCTCGGCCGGCGAGGTGACGGAGCTGCTCATCGCCCGGGGGATACCGCCGGAGCCGGGAGTCGACGGTGAACTGGTGAGCTTCGTTCCCGAGATCAGAAACCGCGAATCCCGCTTCGACGAGAACGAAGTCGTTGATTTTCGGGACCTGGGAGAAATCATCAGCGTGACGGCGGGTACTCCCCTCATGCGCCGCATTCCTCCCGTGCCTGGCAAGCCGGGAGAGAACATCCTGGGAAAGGAGATTCCGCCTCCGCCGGTGAAGAACGTGGAGTTCGCCCCCAACCTGAGCGGAACGGCCTACGCCCCCGACGACCCGAACCTCCTTTTGGCGGCCATAGATGGACAGCCGGTGCTGGTAACCGGCGGCGTAACCGTGGAGCCGGTCATCAAGCTGAAAAATATCGACCTCTCCACCGGCAATCTTACCTTCAAAGGGACCATTGACGTGGCGGGAGACGTGACGGCCGGCATGACCGTCAAGGCCACCGGCGACATCATTATCGGCGGCGTTGTTGAAGCTGCGACCGTCGAAGCCGACGGAAACATCGAGGTCCGGGGTGGAATCATCGGCCAGGGGGAAACCAAAACCGAAGCCGAGGGCCATGACCACGAGACAGCCCGTATCCGGGCGAAGGGGACCGTATCGGCCCTGTTTGTCGAGAGTGCCTTCGTGGAGGCGGGCGACACCATCGAGGTTCACGGGTTTGCCATGCAGAGCGATCTCCTGGCCGGCAACCGGATCATTGTCGGTGACGGAGGAAGCGGTAAGGGGAGCATCATCGGCGGCTCCTGTCAGGCAGTGACCCTCGTCCAGGCCGCAACGCTCGGCTCCCGCGCGGGAGTGCACACCCTGGTGAGCGTAGGGGCTGACCCCCATGTAAAGGGAAAACTCTCCACCGTAAAACTGAAGCTCCAGGAGAAGGAACGTGAACTGGAGGAGATCGGCAAGAAGCTCGACTATCTCATGTCTGTCACTGCAAGCCAGCGTCAGTTGATGGAGATCGGAAGCAAGCTCGATTGCGCAAGCTCCGCCATCCCGAACGAGGACCAGCTGAACAGGACACGCGAGGCAAAGGAAAAGCTCGTCACGGCTATTTCAGAGCTCGCCGGGGAGAAGAAGCGACTCCAGAAGCGCCTTGAGCGAGTCGCCGAGGCACAGATCACGGCGGGGAAGGCGGTCCTGAGCGGCGTCATAATCTCCATAGGAAACCAGTCTCTCCAGATTGTAGACGACCTGACCGGCAGCACCACCTTCAAGATCGAGGACAACTCCATCGTGGCTGCCCAGTGAGGCTGTTCACCACGGCTTCCAGTTGACACCCCCGACAAAGTATGAAAAGGTTTCCGTATGGAGGTGGGAATGCGGATAATCGGCCTCACCGGCGGCATTGCGTCGGGCAAGAGTACGGTGGCGAGGATACTCGAGCAGCTCGGCGCGTCTGTCGTCGATGCGGACCAACTGGCACGGGAAGCGGTCCGCCCCGGCATGCCGGCCCTTGACGCCATCGTGGCGGACTTCGGCCCGGATGTCCTTCTGACCGACGGCTCCCTTGACCGCAAAGCCCTGGGACGGATCATCTTCGCTGATCCTCAGGCCCGCCGACGTCTGGAAGCGATCACCCATCCGGCCATAGCACGGCTGGCCGACGAGCGGCTGGACGAGTTGCGCCGTGCCGGCAAAGAGGTCGTTTTCTACATGGCGCCACTGCTGATCGAGGCGGGGGTAACGGGACGGGTTGACGAGATATGGGTGGTGTACGTTGACCGGGAAACGCAGCTCGCGCGGCTCACGGGACGCGACGGCATCGGCAGGGATGAGGCTGAGCAACGGCTGGCCGCCCAGATGCCGATGGACGAAAAAGCGGCCCACGGCGCAGCCGTCATCGACAACCGGGGCACTCCCGAGGAAACGGAACGGCAGGTCGCGGCTCTCTGGAAGAAGTTGGCGGGCCAGTAAGAAAAAGCCCCGCCGAGACGGGGCTTTTTCTTACTTATGGTAGCCGAGCTTCATGGATATTTCTTCGGCGGCCTGCTTGACGAGAGGGATGAGCTCCTTGTCCATCCGCTCATCGGTGAAGCGCATGGACGGGCCGGAGAGGCTCACCGCGCCGATGATCCGACGGGTGTAGTCCCGGATCGGGGCGCCAACGCAGCGGACACCCAGGTCGAGCTCCTCGTTGTCAATGGCATACCCCTGCTCCGCAACCACCTTGAGATTCTTCTTCAGTACATCGCGATCGGTGATGGTGTTGGGGGTGAAGGCCTTGAGCTCCTTTGAAGGGAAAAAGGTTTCGAGCTCCTCGTCGTTCATGTAGGCCATCTGAATTTTCCCGGCTGCCGTGCAGTAGGCGGGAAGCCTGGATCCCACCCGCGGCACGACCCGGACGGTCAGGTCGGTTTCCACGACATCCAGATAGACGATGCTCAATTCCTTGAGAATCGCCACGTACGCGGTCTCATTGCACTGACTCACGAGCCACTCAAGTACCGGCCGCGACTGGCGCAGGAGCCCCATCTGCTTGATGAAGGTCTGCCCCAGCTCCAGGGTCTTGAGACCCAGCCGATAGTTCTCCGTAACCCTGTTCTGCTCGATGTACCCACGCGACTCCAGGGTCGCCAGGAGCCGGAACACGTTGTTCTTGTGGAGTTTCAGCCGCTTTGAAAGTTCCGTGACACCGAGCTCGTCTATTTCGTCGTGGAACTGTTCCAGAAGATCCAGGGCGTGATCCACCGCCTGAATGATATATTCCGATTTATCCTTCTTGGCCATTGGCCCTCCTCGTTTTCAGGGAAAAATCAGCCTTTCTTGGTACTACGTTGGAGCAAATATGTCAAGGCTGTCTGTCTCGACATTGCAACGACTTCCCGATACACTGTACTCGACGGAACAGTTTTCCCATCGTGAGTCACGGAAACTGTAGAATATCGTTTTATAATTGTCAAGGATGATTATTTATTTTATAGTCGAACCCGGCATTACCCAGGGGGGCATTAATCTCCACAACAACGCAACATCCTCCGAAGCAAACGTTTTCCATTGCTGGCCAAGTCGGCCGCCCCAAACGGAAACGGCCTACTACCTGTTTTATTCTCGGGAGGCACCATGCTCAACCTGCGGAAAAAGATCCTCGTCGCCATCGATGGTTCCCCCCTCTCCGACAAGGCGGCCGAAGAGGCGGTGCGCATGGCGGCAGGAAACCCGAGCCAGTTCAAAAGCAAGATTTACGCCATGCTGGTCCTTCCCAACGCCCCACGGAGCACCTTCACCGACTTTGTCCCCCCCCCTCCCATCACGGAGACAAAGGAGTGGGACGAACTCCGGGAGCGGGTCTTCTACGTGGTCGAAAAAAACGCGAAGGAAGCCGACATCCCGATAGAGATCAGGGTGGTATACGGCGATCCCGCCGATCAACTCGTGAACTTCGCTGACAAGGAACAGATCGATGTGATTGTCATCGGCAGCACGGGGAAAGGCTTCCTGAAGCGGCAGCTTCTCGGCAGCGTCTCCCACAAGGTGGTAAAGAACGCACCGTGCTCGGTCTACATTGTCAGGGGGTAGTCGCCCCGGATCCCGTCTCAGTGCGAAGGTAGGCGAGAATTTCTTTAAGACTCTCCACCACGATCCGCTCGTCCCGTGGGAACTCCTCGGGGGAGAGTTCCAGGGTGAGCGTATCGCCATAGCCGGTGTTGCGCAGGTGATTCAGGAAGCGGGTGAGAGGAAGGATGCCATGGCCCGGCAGCAGGTGTTCGCGGCCATGGCCGTAGTCGGAGAAGTGGATGTTTCTGATGCGGCCGGTGTTGTAGCAGAGGTAGAAGTCGTTGATGAAGTTGGCCTTCCCCGAGCCCATGTGGGTGGTGTCGAAGGTCATGTAGAGGTTGCGCTCCTGGATGAAGTCAATCATCTTCTCGGTGCTTGAGAGGATGTGGGGGTTCATCCTGAAGCTTGTCCCCACCCACGGCATATTCTCCAGGGCGACGATCACCCCCCCCAGCCCTATCTCCTTCTGGAAATCCATGACCCGGTACATCCAGCGCCAGAAGCCAACCTCGAATCCCAACCACGACGGCGGATGAAAGTTAACCAGCGGAATGCCGCAGTCGCCGGAGATCTCCACGCAGCGCTTGAGGGAATCGATGGGGGAGCCCCAGCCGTCCAGCGGCATGAACGGGGCGTGGATGGAGTTGATCGGCAGATACTCTGCCAGTTCCCCAATAAGCTTGCGGCAGTTGACCTTCTGGAAGTCCTGGTTGACTATCAACTCGACGCCGTCGAAGCCGGCATCGCGAGCCATGGCCATGACCCTGCCGAGAGGAAAGGTGAAAAGGGAACCGGTGGAGAGGGATATCCGCATGGGGCCTACACCAGACCTGTTACACTCGAGTACACGATCTTCTGAAGCGCACCCACTGCCTCGACTCCCGCCTTGAGTTCATCAAGGGCGCGCTCCGACAGGGTTTCCGGATCGACGAAGACGCCCGCGGCTCCGCTGATCCCACCGCCGACGGCGTGTCGGCCGAACAGGTGCCACGCCTGCAGAAGCCGCTCGGCAAGGGCCACATCGATCCGCCGCTCATGGAGAAGCCCCTGGAGACGGGCTAGGGTACCGGTCTCCGGAATATCGAAGCGGACCGCCATGACCCGCACGTTGTCCACCAGGGGCTCGATGCCATAGAAACCAAGGTTGAACAATCCGCGATGCCCCCCTCCCCGCTCGAGTCGCAGCCTACCGAAAAAGTCGAAACCGGAGGGCATCATCGCTACCCGCCGTGCCATTTCGTGCAGGGGCTCCCGGTGGAACGAAAGCATGGAACGGATCAGGTTGACCATCTCTCCGGCCAGATTGGGGTCACCGGCCACCAGGCGAAGATCGGCCAGCCGGATAAGCCCGTCGAGATCACCGTCCCCGTGGGCAACCCGGGCCGTTACCCGTTTCCGCCAGTCGGCGATACTTCCACGCCAGGCCGGGGTCGACGGCGTTATCCCCACACTGCCGGCAAGCCCCATCTGTTCCATCATTCCCGCCCCCCGGGCCGCAAACCCCACGAAAGCGGCTGCACCCTCTCCGCCGTGGATGAGAAGGAAGTCCCCATCGCCGGCGAGGCTCGTTTCACCTCTTCCTACGGAGCCGATGGCCATCCAGCACCAGGGAGCCGGTGGCGCCCCGAAACCGGCCTGCTCCTGCCACAGGGCCGCCAGCCTGAGAGCCGCAGCCGCCAGTCGATCGGCAGCCGCGGTACAGAGCAGATGATAGACCGGCACCGAACCCCGCCGCCGGAAGTGTTCGTCCGCAAGACCCCGCAGCCGTTCACGCAACGCGGAAAGCTCCGTCACGCTCGCGCTCTCCGCAGCCTCATCCAGTGCGCTCCTTACCTGCTCACCGTGCCCCGCCTCGAACGCCAGTTCTGCTGCCAGCGCCTCCTTAACCCCCTGGAGCAGGGCAAGCTCTCCAGCAACCGGCAACTCGGCCATGGCGCCATACAGTCCCTGGCGAAAGCGTTGGACAAACTCCACGGTACCGCGCCGGGTCAGGACATCCTCCCCCTTTGCGCCGAGAAACAGCGGCATATCAGTGCTCCTTTCCCCTCATGGTCACTCCATGTGCCCATGGACCTGTTCGGACAGGAAGCGCCGCATCTCCTCGGGCGGCGGCGGCGTCAGGAGCGACACCACGACCATGACTCCGATGACGAGTGGCGCGCCAAAGAGGGCCGAGGAGGTGAGCGGCAAGATTCCGGCCACCGCCGGCAGGAAGCTGCCGAACAGCGGCGCGGCAAAGGTGATGACGACACCGGTCAGCATGCCGGCAATGACCCCGTGGCGGTTGGCCCGCCCCCACCAGATGCCGAGGAGAAAGGCGGGGAAGATGGTGTTGCCGGCCAGGGCGAAGGCTACGGCGGTGATCTCGGCAATGAGCCCCGGCGGATTGAGGGCGATGAGCAGCACCACGCCGGCCAGGGCCACCACCGCCCCCTTGGCCAGGGCCATCTTGGTGGTCTCGGAGGCCCGGGGGTTGATGAGCCGGTAGTAGATATCGTGGGAGAGGGAAGCGGCTCCGGAGATCAGGAGACCCGCCACGGTGAAGAAGGCGGCGCTCGTGGCGCCGGCGGCGAGGATTCCGATCATCCACGGGGGGAGCCCCCCCATGACTGCCGTCTTGATGACCACGATGTCGGCCATCCGGGCAGCCGCGTCAGCGGAAGGGACCGTGCCGGCCCGGGCCTCCAGGAGCTTGGCGAAGACGGCGTATGCCGGGGCCGACCAGTAGATGAGAGCGATGAAGAAGAGTCCCCAGACAAGACTCCAGCGGGCGTCCCGAATGTTGGGGACCACGTAGAAGCGCGACAGCACGTGGGGGAGTCCCGCCGTCCCCACCATGAGAGTAAAGCAGAGGGCCACCCACTGAAAGAGGGTTCCGGAGGCAAAGGGAGCGGCAAAGTTGATTCCGAACTCCCGTTTCAGATCCTGGATGGCGACCCCGTAGCCGAACTGGGGAAGCGCCCAGAAGTAGCCGAGCTTATAAGCCAAAGCCATGAGCGGGAGGATGAAGGAGACAATGAGGACCGTGTACTGAAGCTGCTGGTTGCGGGCCACGCCGAGTACGCCGGAGATGATCACGTACCCCACGACCACGCAGGCGCCGAGGATGACGCCGTTGCGGTAATCGGTGCCAAAGAGCCAGGCGAAAATCATCCCGATCCCCTTGAACTGAGCCGTGCAGTATATGATCGAAATCATGATGGAGATGCCGGCCGAGATGAGCCGCGCCGCCGGAGAGGCGTAGCGGTCACCCACGAAGTCGGGTGCCGTGTACTTGCCGAACCGCCTGATCTGTCCCGCCATGAGTACCAACAGCAGCACGTAGCCACCGGTCCAGCCGATGACATAGGCCAGGGCATAGTACCCCTGCAGGTAGAGCAGCCCCCCCATGCCGAGAAAGCTCGCCGCGCTCATCCAGTTGCTGGCGATGGCCGCGCCCCCCCCTATCCTGCCGATGTAACGGCCACCCAGACCGTAATCGCTCATCCCCTGGCTCCGGGCCCGGAGACCCGCCACGATGAAGGAGGCGAGCGTCGCGGCGACAATCATGAGGGGGATGAGGTTGAATCCCGCGTCAGTCATGGGTGCGGTCCCTCCTGTGGCTGTGCTTTTCCGTGTGCCGGTCGATGTAGATGTTGAAGAGGACACAGAGGATGATGAACCAGAGAGGAAGAAACTGGCCGGTGAACCAGAAGTGCCAGGGAAAGGCGAGGAAGGTGAGGCGGGTGAAGATCCCCTCCCCGTCAGGACTCTCGGCGAGAAGCCGGAGTACCCCCTGGAAACCGAAATTGGCCATGGCCCAGCCGAGGAGCACGGCGAAGATGATCGCCACCTCGCCGGTCATGTACCCTTTCTTCGGGCGAAAGATATTGACGTTGTAAGGTTCGCGTTCGTCTCGCATGGGATGGACCTCCTCGCCAACAGTGTATCCGTTACAAGCATACCATCCGAAAATCGGCAGACAAAGGGCTACTCGCCTTTCACGATCTCCCGCAGGACCGCCGTGGCATAGCTTCCCTTCGGCAGCGAGAACTCAAGGACAAGCCCTTCGGGATCGGCAGACGCCATCGGTTCGCCCAAGGGAACCCGCAGGGGGCGCCGCTCCCCCTCCATCCTGAGACCGCCCGAAAGGTCAAAGCTTTCCAGCGCAAGCCCTTCGTTTTCAAGCAAGGAGCGCTCCAACTCCCCCTGCGTACCCTCCGGCCTCATCATCCTGCACCCGAAAAGGGGACCGGTGGGAGAAATTTCGAAACAGACGGCCCGGGGAGCCTCTGCGGCAGCGTCCGCCACCAGGAAGCAGGAGCCGTTTGCATGCTTGAAGGCAAGATCCCCCGTCGTCACAGTATCGAGGGAGTCGAGCCGCCCATCGACGACGCGGTCGAAGAGCGACGACTGGAACGCCGACAGGTAGAGCTTCTTCAGCCGGGGGTTCACCGCCCGAAACGCCTTCTCCCACTCCTCGGGGCGCGTCACGAGACGCTGGAGCACATCCCGCTCGGTCCGGCAGTGGCCGGGGAAGAGTCGCATGCTCTCCTTCAGCTCCCCTCTCCGGTATGCCCCGATGGCGGCGCGCCATGCCTCTCCCGCAACCCGATCCGGGTCGCCCATGAGCGCATCCACCGCCCCCTGCCAGTCGCCGGCGAGCATGGCCCGGCCGATCAGGTGGCTGTTCCCCTGCACGCCGTAACGCTGCTCGCCGAAACGGTTCGGCACCCCGCGCCGGACCAGGACCTCAAGAGTCGCCTCGGCCCGCGCAAGGGCATCCGCCGTCACCCCGCGAACCCTTATCCGGAAGCGGTTTCCCGCCAGGTGCCCCAGCTTCAGCTTGTTCCGGTGGCGGTCGACGGAGAGAACCCGGATGCCGGGGAGTTCCAGGGCCGCAACCTCCTCCGGCTTCACCCGGGGAAGCGATACGGTCTGACGGGTCACCCCGCGGGCATCCTTCATCCCCGCGTACCCCACGTCCCGCTCGGCGACGTTCAGCGCCCGGGCCAAGCGACGGACCGCGTCAAGGGTCGTGACTCCCCGCTTCTCGATGAGGGCATAGGTATGCTCCCCCTCCCCGCACGGCAGATAGAGCGGGATTTCCTCCACGCAGAAATCCTCGGGAGTATCCTTGATAGTCCCGCCGGTGCCGGCAAGGTCAGCGGTCAGGTAACGACTCATGGCTCCTCCCCCCTCACGCCTCACCCATCGGTTGTCTTGCGGTAGTGAACGAAATAGATCCGCTTCCCCTCGGCCATGAACTTCAACATGTACTTGGAGAGGTGGTATCCCTCCAGTTCGTGCCGGTAGAGGTCGGGTGCGAGGCGATTTTCGAACCCCTCCACAGCCGGCATCGCCTCGGCCACGTCGATGCCGTAGTCGTCGAAATCGGTGGCGAAGAAGAAATCCCCTCCCGGCGCCAGGTAGTCGCGGATGAACTCCGCGAACTGGCTGTTCACGAGCCGGCGCTTGCGGTGCCGCTTCTTGGGCCAGGGATCGGGGCAGTTGATGTAGACCGCCGCCAGGGCACCTTTCGGGATCCGCTCGGCGACGAACTGGCGCGCCTCTTCCCGCAGGACCCGGACATTGGCGAGCCGGCTCTTTTCCAGCCGGCGGCAGGTCTTGTAGCACCCTTTGTTGTAAATATCGATGGCGATGAAGTTGAGATCCGGAAGATCGACGGCAGTCCTGGCGATGAAGTCGCCGATGCCGCACCCGATTTCCAGGGCTAGGGGATGGTCGTTGCCGAAGATGGCGGGCCAGTCGGCCGGCGAGGAGAGTTCCCGCGCATTCAGGAAGAGCGGCGAATCGATTTCGATCATGCGTTGCATTGGCGGTCCCCGGGGGATGAAAGTGCGCGTACCATAGCATAAAGCGCGAAAGGGAGGAAGAGCGCTTTTCTTGCCATTTCCGAACCGCTATGCTATAGCTATCTGATTGAAATAACGAAATAAAGGAACACGAGATGAAATTCAGTGACTTGAACCTGCCCGAGCAGGTCCAGCGGGGCATCGCCGCTACCGGCTTCACCGACTGCACCCCGATCCAGGAAAAGACCCTCCCCCTGGCCCTTTCGGGCAAGGATGTGGCCGGCCAGGCCCAGACCGGCACCGGCAAGACCGCCGCCTTCCTCATCAGCCTCTTCACCCGGCTCCTGAACCAGCCCAAGGAAGGAGAGACCCGCAATCCGCGGGCGCTGATCCTGGCCCCCACCCGGGAGCTGGTCGTGCAGATCGAAAAGGATGCCCAGGCCCTCGGCGCCCAATGCGGCTTCACCATCCAGGCCATCTACGGCGGGGTCGACTACATGAAGCAGCGCAACGCCCTGAAGGATGGGGCCGACGTGGTGGTCGGCACTCCGGGGCGGCTCATCGACTACCTGAAACAGAAAGTCTACTCCCTGAAGGATATCGAGGTGCTGGTCATCGACGAGGCCGACCGGATGTTCGACATGGGATTCATTGCCGACCTCCGCTTCATCCTCCGCCGACTCCCTCCCTTCGACAGGCGCCAGAACCTGATGTTCTCCGCCACCCTCAACCAGCGGGTCATGGAGCTCGCCTACGAGTTCATGAACGTCCCCGAGAAGGTCGCCGTCACCCCCGAGCAGATGACCGCCGAGCGGGTTGAGCAGGTCCTTTACCACGTGGGGCGGAAGGAGAAGTTTCCGCTCCTCCTGGGCCTGTTGCGCAAGAAGGGGATGGAGCGGACCATGATCTTCGTCAACACCAAGCGGGAGGCGGAGTTCCTGGACGAGCGGCTCAACGCCAACGACTTCCCCTGTCGGGTCATCTCCGGCGACGTGGAGCAGCGCAAGCGGATGAAGATCCTCGACGACTTCAAGAGTGGCAAACTCCCGATTATGATCGCCACCGACGTGGCCTCCCGGGGACTCCATATCGACGGGGTCTCCCACGTCATCAACTACGACCTCCCCCAGGACGCCGAGGACTACGTCCACCGCATCGGCCGCACCGCCCGGGCCGGCGCCGAGGGAATAGCCATCTCCATGGCCGACGAGGATGGCGCATTCCACCTGGAGGCGATCCACGAGTACATCAAGGACAAGATCCCGGTGGAATGGGCCGAGGACGACCTCTTCGTCCACGACTTCAAGCGGGTGAAGCCGAAGCCCAAAGGACAAGAGACCCGGGCCAAGGGGCCGACCCACCACGGCAGGAAGCACCCAGAAGCGGAGAAGAAGGAGAGCGAAGGGGAGGCCAAGAAGCGGCGCCGACGGCCGCGGAAAAAGCCGGCGGGGGAGAAGGCGAAGCCGGAGTAGCGGACTTGTGACGGAATGGCGCGGATAGAGCACGAATACGGGGGAATGGCCAAAAGCCTTTCCCCCTTCTCGTTCACAGGACTACGCGGATAGAATCACTCGTACCGCAACGCATCGATCGGATTGAGCCCCGCCGCCTTGCGCGCCGGATAGAAACCGAAGAAGACACCGACCCCGGCGGAAAACAGGAAGGCGATGACGATCGCTTGGGTCGAGATCAACGTCGGCCACTGCATGATCTTCGAGACCGCCATGGCCCCCACCACCCCCAACCCCATAC
>RHLS01000047.1 GCA_003712145.1 Desulfuromonadales bacterium
ACTCAAGATGGCTGCGTGACTCTTATCTTGTGTCCAAGGTACCGGGCGCGCTACATCGAGAATTTTTTCTTATCTTCCCCAATTGCATCAAATATTTTGTCGATATCGTTTCTTAAGAAGTTCTCTAATCTATGGATGAGTGACTTTTTGACAGTGCAACTGAACAAATCTTTGTGAAGGTTGTAGTTCATTAGCCCTCCAATTTTTAAGCTTCAACGTCATAAGGCTGACCGGCCTCCGGCCGGTCTTGCCGCTGGTTAAGCATCCTCTTTCTCTGTGATCACCTGATGGAACTGCTTGATACACTCATGACAAATCTGAGCGTGTTCACTCGCAACCATCACTACGTCTTCTTGGCCACAGAAAGAACAGCGTATCGTCCACCACTCTGAATTAGGGTCTACCTCGTATACTTCACGAAGATAATTGTCGAGTTCCTCCTTCGAAGCTTCAGCATGAACCCATTTTGAGGAGATACCTTTATAGCCTTTTTCAGCTTTAGCTTTTGCTTCTTCAACGGATTTGCAGCCGATTGCACCTTTGCTGTTCCACTCCGCGTCACAAAACAAAAGCAAGATGTCGTTGGGCTCGCAATAATTCTCACAGATTGCAAGACAAGGTACCTCACAGAGTTTTTCTTCCCCGACATAGAGGTTTATGCGGTCGGTAAAGATAACCTCTTCGTCTTTAACGGCGTACCATAACGTTCGTGCCGACTCTAAAATCGGTGGCGGTGATTTTTGCTCTCTGCGTCCATTCATTTTCTAATTCCTTCTGCTTAACTCGTTATTGACCGGTTCACGCGCACGCGCGTGAACCGGTGATCTTCCCAAATGGAACATTTATCGCTCCCCATCACCCCCTCAGCCTCACCCCTCCACCCTCCGGGTCAAGCTCCCGCAGCAACTCCCATCGTCCCTCGAAGAAATCCGTTCCCGCCTCGCCTCCGAACCACTCAACCAAATCGGCCACAATCCGCCAAGCGGGGCGAAGCTCACCGCCGGGGGGGGCGCTGCGGTGCACGCGCGGGGGATGGAACGGCGCCAGCTTGTCGGGCGATGCGTGATAGCGGGCCGGAAGCCCCCGGATCGGAAGTCCCGGCGCCATGACCTTCCGGAACCGCTGGGCCCGCCCTTCAAAGTTGACGTAGGTGCCGTCCATCTCCACCCAGGCGGCGGTGGGAAGGAACACCTCGGCCCGCCGGACCGTCTCGGTCGGAAGCCAGTCGGCGGACACCACGAACGGCACGCCGGCCAGGAGCGCCTCGGGGATGTCGGCCTCCACGGCGATGAACCCCTTGACTTTTCCGGATGCCACCGCCCCGGCGAGGGTAACCGCTCCGTGCTCCTTCGCCAGGAGCCCTACCCCGAAGGCGTTGGGGCCGGGGAGAAGGCAGGCGATTCTGGCGTCAGCCCGGACAAGCTGCGCGATGTCCGCAGGCACATTGTTCCGGGTGCCGCAGATGACCACGGCCTTCTCGAAGATCGCCAGAGGGACCTCTTCGATGATGCTGAGCTCGATGGCTTCGATGGAAACAGCCCGTGCCTGCTCCAGGGGCGCGTGTTTCCCGACCAGGAAGACCGGCGCGCCGCTTCGCCATGCCTGCCGGACCGCCAGAAGCATCATCGGTCCCTCGTCCCGGAGGTCCGATTCAAGGATGACGACGCAGTCGGCCTGCCGCACGTCCGCCATGGAGGCAGCCCTGCCGTCGGCAAGGAGGGAGACGGCGGCGGCAACCCGCTCCCCTTCGTCCTTTTCGGTGAAGTAGCAGAGGTGCCCCGCCCCCAGGAGCCCGGCCAGCCGCGCCAGGAGGATGCCCCCCTCCAGCGGGAGTCGGGGCGAGCCGACCAGGGCCAGACTGTCGGGGCCGTAGAGCTCCATGAACTCCCCCACCCGCAGCATGATGGCGTCGAGGGCCGCGTCCCACGCTACCTCTTTTCCGTCCACCAGCGGCACCCGGGGCCGCGCCGGATCGTTCACGGCGGCGTTGGAGAACCGCCCCCGGTCGCAGATGAAGGAGCCGTTCACAGCGGGGTTCTCCCTGGCCACAGTCTTCAGCAGCTCCCGGTAGCGGGCCGCCGGCACGGTGTTGCACCCCAGCGAGCAGTGGGGGCAGACCGAGGGGGCCATCTCGTAGTCCCAGTAGCGGGCGCGGAAGCGGGCGGTCTTGTCGGTGAAGACGCCGGTGGGGCAGATGTCCACGAGGTTCCCCGAGAAAGGGGATTCCAGCTTCCCCTCCTCAAACCGGCCATAGTAGACCCGCCGGGCGCTCCCCATGACGCCGAAGTCGCTCCCGCCGGCGTACTCCTGGTAGAAGCGGACGCAGCGGTAGCACTGGATGCAGCGGTTCATCTCGTGCTCGATGTACGGCCCCAGATCCTGGTTCACGTGGGTCCGCTTTTTTCCCTCGTAGCGCCGGATGCCGTGGCCGCCGGCAACGGTGTAGTCCTGCAGCAGGCACTCCCCCCCCTCGTCGCAGACCGGGCAGTCGTGGGGGTGGTTGGTCATGAGCCACTCGATGACGAGGCTCCGCATCTTCAGCGCCTCGGGGTCGGTGGTGGAGACCACCATGCCGTCCTGGGCCGGGAGCATGCACGACATCTGGAGCCCCTTCACCGGGCCGTCCAGCAGCTTCACGGCGCAGAGCCGGCAGGCCCCCACGCTCCCCAGGGCCGGGTGGTAGCAGAAGTGGGGAATCCAGATCCCGGCGGTCTTGGCCGCCTCCAGTACGCTGGTGCCGGCGGGGACGTCAACCGGTATGTGATCGATGGTCAGTCTGGGCATGGCATACTCATCACTAAGGCCGGATCTCCGGCGGCAGCAGCGAGAGCACGAACGCGCAGACCCGCTCCGCCGCCTGGTACGCTTCATCGAACTCGGCCGGGTCCGGAATCATGGCGTCGCCCGGGTAACGGTATTCCACCGCATAGGGAGTCAGGAGCCGGGCATCGTCCGCAAGACCGGAGAACGTTGGTTCGACCTCCTCGGCCTGCGCCACAAGCGCCCGCACGTCATGGGTCTTGTCGAATCTGATTCCCTTGAACGCCAGAAACCCCTTCAGCGCCTTTTCTGCCGCCTGCTGGCAGTGGTAGATGGCGGTGTCCAGAACCGGAGTATCGGCAATAGCCAGAAGCCGCGCCGAGAGGAGGTCATGATGGGCCTTGACCAGCCAATTCCTGACAAGGTCATTGAGCGCGGCGCTCATAAAGCACTTTTCCTTTCTCCAGCACCTGGCATTCGAGGGACGCATAGACGTCCTTGTATCGGTCCACTTCCTCCCTGGTTCTCACCAGGATATCCGTGGCCATCCTGGGGGTCAGCCCTTCCAGGCACCGATAGGCAAAGTATGCCCGCCGCGCGGGTCGAAGTTCGCTCTCCGAAACAATCACGAACAGGTCAAGGTCGCTCTCCGGTGTCGGCGTTCCCCAGGCGTGGGAACCGAAGAGGATAACCTTCTCCGGACGGAGCTCGGCCACGAGCCTTTTGGTGATCTCGTCAAGCAGGGACGTATCGACTGTTGTCATGATGCGAATCCTTTCACAGAATAATCACCCGGGGCTGCTCCCCCTTGTCGTACTGGAGCGCCATGACGAGGCTCCCCCAACCGAGGGTGATGATGATGCCGATGCCGAAAACAAGCGCCCCGACGGCCATGAAGATGCCGCCGATGAGCACCGCCAGGAGCCAGCCGACCAGATCTCCCCTGATGGATTCGAGGCTCCAGCGGAAGGCATCCATGAACTTCATCCGCCGGTCGATGATGCCGTAGATGCCAGGGGCCACCACCACCGACAGGACGAACCCCGCCACCTGCCCGAGAAACGGCACGTGGTTCAGAACAAACTGGGCCACGATCACCAGGAGAAGGTAGACGAAGAGGTCGCCGAAGCAGTCCCAGGCCCGGAAAATGTCCCCCGTCCCGGCCTTCTCGCCCCGGGCGACCTTGAGGATCGCCCGGATGTAGCCGGCCAGGAATCCCACGTTGGCGATCGGTATCCACCCCACGAGCACGAAGACCAGGGAGAGGACGAGGAGATTGCCGAAGTTCCCTCCCCAGAGCCGGGTGGCCCGGGTGACGAGGCCACCGAAGTCGTCCGCCGCTGTCATGATCATTTCCCTCCCAGGGGGCAGCGCCCCAGCACGATATGCTCCCGGATCTCGTCCTCGAAGAGCCGCAAAAGCCCCTCCACCGGTCCCATGGCGCCGGGGGCCAGGGGGCAGAACGCGTAGTTCAGGTACTGCACGTGCTCCCGGAGGATGCCGATATGCTCCTCCCGCCCCTCGCCGGCCTCGATCCGGGCCAGGACATCCTGCACGAAGGGGAGCCCCTCGCGGCAGGGAGTGCACCAGCCGCACGATTCCCGGGCGTAGAAGGATACCAGGTTCAGGGTCGCCGCCACCATGCAGGTGTTCCGGTCGAAGACCACGATCCCCCCGGTGCCGAGCCGCGATCCCGCCTTGGCCACGGTGTCGAAATCCATCGGGACGTTCCAGTGCGCCTTCGTGAAGAACGGCGTCGACGCCCCGCCGGGGATGCACGCCTTGAACTCCCGGCCGGGGAGCATCCCGCCGCAGGGGCCGTCGATGATCTCGCCCAACGTCATCCCCAGGGGAAGCTCGAAGCAGGCGGCATTCTTCACATGGCCGCTCACGCAGAAGAGCTTGGTGCCGGCCGCCTCGGGAATCCGCGCCAGCCCCTTGAACCAGGCCGCGCCGCCCGCCACGATGGCCGGGATGTTGGCCAGGGTCTCCACGTTGTTCACCACCGTGGGGCGCCCCCAGAGCCCCTTCACCGCCGGGAAGGGGGGCTTGGAGCGGGGGTTTGCCCGCCGCCCCTCCAGGGCGTTCATCAGGGCCGTCTCCTCGCCACAGATGTAACGTCCGGCCGACTGGTGGACGTCCAGCTCCAGAGAGAAACCGGAGCCGAGGATGTTTTCGCCCAGAAGTCCCGTCGCCTTCGCCTCGGCGATGGCCCGGCGGCAGTTCTCCGCCGCCTCCTCGTAGCCACGCCGGATGAAGATGAATGCGTGGGCCACGCCGATGGCGTAGGCGGCGAGGGTCATCCCCTCCACCAGCGAGTACGGGTTCGCCTCCAGGAGCACCCGGTCCTTGTAGGTCCCCGGCTCCATCTCGTCGCAGTTGCAGATGAGGTAGCGGGGTCCAGGGATATCACGCGGCACGAAGGACCACTTCTTCCCCGTGGGGAAACCGGCGCCCCCGCGCCCCCGCAGGTTGGAATCGATAACCACCTGCTGGACGTCACTGGGCGACATGCCCGAGAGTGCCTTCTCCAGGGCGGCAAAGCCACCGTCGGAGCGGTACTCGGCAAAGGTTACGCACCGCCCGGGGCGGTTATGCCGGAAGAGGAGCTGTTCCATGCAAGTCATTCTTTCAAGAAATAGTGTCCATGCAAAAGTCTTATCCCCCTCCCTTGACGGGAGGGGGTCAGGGGGTGGGTGACGCCTGAACATACTGAATAATTCAACTTCCCCCCCACCCTCGCCCTCCCCCGCCAAGGGGGAGGGAACCATCGCCTAAACTCCTATCTGAGCATCTCCTCCAGCACCACCGCATTGTTGTGCTCCTCGTCCTTCGCCGCGTAGAGAAGGGTCACCATCTCCTCCCTCGCCAGCTTCCGAAGGCGGTCCAGAAGCTCCGCGTTCGCTTCCAGCTCCCGCCGGTAGCTTGCCCGGAACTCCTCCCACCGCTCCGGGTCGTGGCAGAACTGCTTCCGCAGCTCATTGCCGGGGGCGATCTCCTTCAGCCACTCGTGGAGCCGGGCCTCGTCCCTGGCGATCCCCCGGGGCCAGAGGCGGTCCACGAGAATCCGCTTCCCGTCCTCCGGCGCCGGCGGGTCGTATATCCGCTTGATCCTGACCACGGCGTTACTTGAAGGTCTTCAGGATGTATTCGGCGATGGCCTTCGCTTCCTTGTCGCTGACATCCTTCTTCTCGAACTTGTTCATTCCCGGGCCGGGATTGCGCATGAGCTTGACGATGTCTTTCCAGCTCTTGACCCCGTTGGCCTCCATATCGGCCTTCTTCAGGGTCTTCTTGGGGTTGACGATGTTGCCGCCGTCGGCGTGGCAGGAGGCGCAGTGTTCCTGAAATTCCTTGGCACCATCGATCTTTTCCCCCTTCTTCGTATCGGCGAAACCGGCCGTCGCGAACGCCGCCAAGGCCACCATGCACACCGTTGCCATGATTCCTTTTTTCATACCTTCCTCCTTGATGTTCCCGGCTGGTGCCGGGTTTATTGAGCGGCAGTGCCCTCTTTCCCTACAATCTCGTCGGCCTTCTCCGGCGTGACCAGCCCGTAGAGGGTGTCGCCGATCATGAGCGTCGGCGCGTCGCCGCAGTTGCCGAGGCAGCAGCAGGGAAGCAGGGTGAACATCCCGTCCGCCGTGGTCCCCCCCGGTTCGATACCAAGCTGCCGCGCCAGGTGCGCCATGAGGCTCTCGCCACCCAGCGCCCAGCAGGAGATGGAGTCGCAGACGTGGATGACGCGCCTTCCCACAGGCCGGCGGTAGATCATCTCGTAGAAGGTGGCCAGCTCCTCCACCTGTAGCGGCGTCAGCCCCAGGAGCTCCGCCGCCTCGGCCACCGCCTCGTCGGTGAGCCAGCCGTAGTGCCGCTGCAGCTCCTTCATCACATCCACCGCCGCCTCGCGGTTGGTGACGGCGTGGGCGACGCGGGTGCGAAGTTCTTTTCGCAATTCTTCTGATAGCATCGCTTTATTCTCCCCCTCCCCCGGCGGGAGGGGGCTGGGGGGTGGGGGACGCCGATTCAAGGCAATACTGTCTGATCACCGCAAGAACCCCTTCGATATTCTCGAAAATGTCATTGTTCCAGAAGCGCAACACCCTGAAACCGTTCTGTTGAAGACAAGCTGTCCTTTGCTCATCATAGCTCAGATTGTCTGCATGTTGGCTGCCATCCAATTCAATGACGAACTTGGGAGAATATGCCGCAAAATCAACAATATAATCTTCTATTGACTGCTGTCTCCGAAACTTGACTCCTTCAATCTGGCTGTTGCGTAAATGTCCCCACAGGAGCCGTTCAGCATCCGTGGCATTATTACGAAGATCACGAGCCCTATCGTTCAGGGCATGACGAGGTTTCATTGTTACTTCCCCCACCCCCTGGCCCCCTCCTGCGAGGGGAGGGGGAAATCTCTCACCGATCCAGATCCGCCAGCACGAAATCAATCGACCCGATGATCGCCAGAAAATCCGCCACGAGCCACCCCCTGCTCATGAGCGGCAGCGCCTGGATGTGGGGGAAGCTCGGGGTCTTGATCCGGACCCGGTACGGGACGTTGAGGCCGTCGCTCACCACGAAGTAGCCGTTCTCCCCCTTGGGGGCCTCGATGGCGCTGTAGTTCTCCCCCCTGGGCGGCGCCATCCCCCGCGTGGCGTTGATGAAGTGGTGGATGAGGGACTCGATGTCGTGGAGGGTGTCCCGCTTCTTCGGCAGCACGTAGCGGTAGTCATCGGTGATCCAGCGCCCGGCGGGCATCTCCTTCCAGCACTGGCGGACGATGTGGAGCGACTGGCGGATCTCCTCGATCCTCACGCGATAGCGGGCCCAGCAGTCTCCCCCCTCCTCCGTGGGGATCTCGAAGTGGAAGTGCTGGTAGCCGCTGTAGGGGATCTTCTTCCGCAGGTCCCACGCCACGCCGCAGGCCCGCAGGTTCGGGCCGGTGACTCCCCACTCCATGGCCTCGTCCCTGGTGATGACCCCCACCCCCTTGAGCCGCGCCCGGAAGATGGGGTTTTCCTTCAGGAGGTCCTCGTACTCCTTCAGCCGCGCCGGCATCCAGTCGAGGAACTCCTTCACCGCGCCGTCCCACCCCTCGGGGAGATCTTCAGCCACTCCGCCGATCCGGAACCAGGAGGGGTGCATCCGGCCGCCGGTGACCATCTCGATGATGTCGAAGATCTTCTCCCGGTCGGTGAAGGTGTAGAAGACCGGGGTCATGGCCCCCACGTCGGCGGCGAAGGTGCCGAGCCAGACCAGGTGGCTGGCGATCCGGAAGAGCTCCGCCAGCATGACCCGAATGGCGATGGCCCGCTCCGGCACGGTGATGCCGCAGAGCCGCTCCACGCTGTTCACGTAGGCGAGGTTGTTCTGGACTCCGGCCAGGTAGTCGATCCGGTCGGTGTAGGGGATGAACTGGTTCCAGTGCTGGCGCTCGCCGATCTTCTCGGCCCCCCGGTGGTGGTAACCGATGTCGGTGTCCATGTCGACGATCTCTTCGCCGTCCAGCTTCAGGACGAAGCGGATGATGCCGTGGGTCCCCGGATGCTGGGGGCCCAGGTTGAGGATGAGAGTCTCCTCGTCCACCCGGTCGAAGAAATCGCTGGCCGGCAGCGCCTGGTGGCGCCGGGCGTCGTCGGTGGTGTAGGGAGCCATCTCCGTGGCCCGGAACGGGTGCTCCTTCCGCAGCGGATGCCCCTCCCAGTCCGGCGGCATGAGAATGCGGCGCAGGTTCGGGTGGCCGGCGAAGCGGATGCCGTACATGTCGAAGGCCTCCCGCTCGTACCAGTCGGCAGCCGGGAAGACCGGCGTCACGGAGGGGAGCTCCGGCGTATCCCCAGCCAGCTCGGTCTTGATCCGGAGGTGGCCGGGTTGGTCGAAGTTCAGGAGGTGGTAGTTGACGGTGAAATCCTTGAACACATCCCGCTCCCGGCGGCACGATTCGTCCACGCAGGCCAAGTCCTCCAGGCGCCGGAAGGGGGCGGCCTTCCGCGTCTTCAGGTGGCGCAGCACTTCGGGCACCAGCTCCGGCGGACAGCGGTAGGTGAGCATGTCGGTGGCGTGGTCGTCCCGCACCACCCGGTGGCCGAAGATGGTCTCCAGTTCGCCGGCGAGGTCGAAGTCGGGGTAGTGGTGCTTCGGCGCCGGGGGACGCCACATCTCATCGGAGCGGGGCATGGCGAAATGGGGGTGCTGCACCGAGGTGCCGCGGATGGCGGTCCCCTCCATGCCGGGGCCCCGGGTGTCGCGGGATTTGGTCGCCCCGTCCACCAGCACCGGCCTGACTGTCCCCTCGGTCCCGCCCGTCATGTGGAGGACCTTCCGGGCGGGGCGCTCCTCCCGTTTGATCTTCTCCTGCAGGAGCATGAGCCCCTGGAGGAACGCCTCGGGGCGCGGCGGGCAGCCGGGGACGTGGACATCCACCGGGATGATCTGGTTCACCCCCTGAACCACGCTGTAGACGTCGTACATGCCGCCGGAGTTGGCGCAGCTCCCCATGGAGATGACCCACTTGGGTTCGGCCATCTGCTCGTAGAGGCGGAGAATAGACGGAGCCATCTTCTTGAAGACCGTCCCGGCGATGACCATCAGGTCCGCCTCCCGGGGGGTCCCCCGGAGCACCTCGGCCCCGAACCGGGAGACGTCGTAGCGGGAGGTGAAGGAGGTCATCATCTCCACGAAGCAGCAGGATAGCCCGAAAAACATCGGCCAGAGGGAGTTGGCCCGCCCCCAGTTGATGAGGTCGTCCAGGCGGGCCAGGATGATGTTGTTCTGCGGGATTTCAGTCTCTTCCATGACCACCCCGCATTTTCGAGGGGCCCCAGTCGAGGCCCCCCTTGATCCAGAGCCAGACGAGGCCGAGGAGGAGGATGACGATGAAGAAGGTGATATGGATGAGTCCCGCGAATCCCAGCTCCCGCCAGGCCGTGGCCCAGGCGAAGATGAAGGCGGCCTCCACGTCAAAGACGATGAAGAAGATGGCGATCAGGTAGAAGGGGACCGGGTAGGCGAGACGGGCGCTCCCGGTGGGGATGGCCCCGGATTCGTAGGGGAGTTCCTTGTTGCGGTTCGTGGTTTTCGCGCCGAGCCACCAGGCGGCCAGGAGAAGGACGCCGATCAGGAACGTGGCCGCCAGAGTATAGAGCGCCAGGGGGAGAAACTCGGGCGGCAGGGTCGGGAAGAGGGGATGGGTTGTGGCGGCAGGCTGCATTCTACTCTCCGGCGGTAGAGTGAAATGCCGAGGCTGATACTCTAGCGCAATCGGCTCTCAAGTCAACGGTTTTAACGGAGATTTCGTCAGAGGGGAGAAGGGCGGAAAAACCCGCCCCTACGGTTTCCTCGTACCTAGTGCCTGCCTTTAAGAAACTCCAGCACCTGGGCCGGGTGGGCCTCGGCCTTGGCAACTTTGGCCCAGTGTTTCACCACCGTCCCGTCGGGGCCGACCACGACGGTGGAACGGATGGTCCCCATGGTGGTTTTGCCGTACTGCACCTTCTCGCCGAAGGCGCCGTAGGCGGACATCATGGTAGTCTCAGGGTCCGAGAGGAGCGTGAAGGGAAGGCCGAAATCCCGGATGAACTTGTCATGGGACTTGAGGCTGTCCTTACTGACGCCAAGGAGCACCACCCCCTTCGCGACGAGCTCCTGGTGCAGATCGCGGAAGCCGCATGCCTCCTTGGTGCATCCCGGCGTGTTGTCCTTGGGGTAGAAGTAGATGACGACGGTCTTGCCGGCGTATTCTTTCAGTGAATGCTTCTTGCCGTCGCTCCCCTCAAGGGTGAAATCCGGAGCCTTCTTGCCTTCCAGTGACATTGCAGCCTCCTCGGCGGATAGTTACGGCAGCATTCATCTGCCAGTTTCAGGGTACTCAGAAGGATCAAGCTTCCGCAAACCTCCCAAACATTCCCCTCCCCCTTGACGGGGGAGGGTTAGGGTGGGGGTGAAGGTGCCACAATCTCAGCCAGTTGAAACTTCACCCACCCCCTGCCCCCCTCCCGTCAAGGGAGGGGGAATATCTTGATTGCGAAAGATCAGTGCTAATCAGTTTTAGGTTTAACAGGGTCAAGTGTACCCGATTTTCCGGCGATGTCATGGAGCGGCAGTCAGCTCCCGTCGCCGTTGAGGAGCGCGGCCACCTCCTCGGCCAGAATCATCTCCTCCTCGGCAAGGATGACGAAAACCGGCACCCGGGAACCGGCGGCGCTGACGGTTTCCTCCCTGTGATCGACCAGGGCGGCGCGATTCCTCTCCCGGTCGAGGGTTATGCCGAAGGACTCCATCCCGTCGAGCACCCGCTCCCGTACGAGCCACTCCAGGTACCCGGCCCCGCCGCCGAAGACCACGGCGTCGAGCCTCCCCACTGCAACGGCATAGGCCCCCAGGTACTTCCTGATGCGGTAGGCCTCCATCTCCAGGGCCAGGCGGCAGCGGGGGTCCCCCTCGGCGGCCCGTGCAAGGTAGTCGTGCCGCTCCAGGCGAACACCGGTGATCCCCGCCACCCCGCTCTTCTGGTTGAGGATCATGTCCACGTCGTGGGGGGAGAGGAGCGCGCGCTGCATGATGAAGGAGAGAATCCCCGGATCGATGTCGCCGCAGCGGGCTCCCATCATCACCCCTTCCAGCGGCGTGAGGCCCATGCTGGTGTCGATGGAGCGCCTCCCCTGCACGGCGCAGAGGGAAGTGCCGTTGCCGATGTGGACGGTGACCAGGTTGCAGTGGGCCGGATCGCGCCCCAGCAGCGCCGCACCCCGGCGTGCCGCGTGGCAGTGGGAGGCACCGTGGAAGCCGTACCGCCGGACGCCATGCCGCTCGTACCATTCGTAGGGGAGCGGGTAGAGGTAGGCGTGGGGCGGCATGGTCTGGTGGAAGGCGGTGTCAAAGACCGCCACGTGGGGGACGCCGGGAAGCAGAGCCATGGCCGCCTCGATCCCCGCCGCGTTGGCCGGGTTGTGGAGGGGAGCAAGGTCGGCCGCGGCCCGGATGGCAGCCACCGCCGGCCGGTCGATGACGGTCGAGCCGGTAAAGGTCTCACCGCCGTGGACCACCCGGTGACCGACGGCGTCAATGCCGCCTGCGTTTTCCAGGAGATCGAGGTAATGGTCGGTGAGGGCCTGGAGGATCAGGGCCACGGCGGCCCGGTGATCGGGACAGTCGGCCTCGATCCGGCGGGACTCCCGGCCCGGCCGGTCGAGGGTGAGGTAGGAGTCTCCCAGCTCGATCCGCTCCACGGTGCCCCGGGCAAGGACTGCACGGCGTGCCCAGTCGCAGAGCTGGAACTGGATGAAGTAGCTGCGGCAGTTGAGGGTAAGGATCCGCATGCCGCTCAATCCCAGTGGATGCAGCTGACCGGGCAGGCGTCGATCGCTTCCTGGATCGTCTCCTCAGAAGCTCCGGCCGGATCGAAGACCTCTGCCAGGTTGTTGTCGTCGAAGCGGAACACCTCGGGGGCGGTCTCCACACAGAGACCGCAGCTGATGCAGACATCCTTGTCAACGTACAGTGTACGGGCCATGACAATACCTCCTTGTCTTCGGGTTGCGTCACTCCGTGCTGCTTGGCGTGATCACGCTCTTTTCCGGCACGATCTTCACGAAGCGGTTGCGGACGCAGGCCATGATCTCCTCCACCGCATCAGCTTCCTCCTCCTGGTGGGAGTGGAGGAGTTCCCGTCGATATGTTAACAGCAACTCATCTACACTGGCAAGATCATCTTCGTCCAGGTCGCGGATTTCCACCCCCGCTCCCCGGGCCAGGCGATGGCGCAGGGCCTCGCGGTCGAGCCCCATGGCATCGTCCAGGTGGCAGTAGACCACCCCGCCGGTCATGCCGGAGCAGATCCAGGGACCGGGATCGCCAAGGACCACCACCCGGCCGGCGGTCATGTACTCGAAGGCGAACCCCTTCAGGTTGGCCCGGGACGCGATGTCTCCCCGGCCGTCGTCCAGCTGCTCCCGGATACGCGCCCCGAAGACCACGTCGGCCCCGGAGAGGCGGATACAGGCCCGGCTGTCCACGTCACCCTGGATGAGGAACGTCCCCCCCTGGGCGCCGTAGGCGAGACCCTTGCCGACGGTCCCCCCGACCCGGCGGGCCTCCCGGTTCTCCCCCTTGAGGACGACGATCTTCCCGCCGCTGGCGCTCTTCCCGAGGCCGTCCTGGGCGCCCCCCTCCACCCGGATGCTGATCCTGTCGATGGAGAAGGCGGCCAGGCCGTTGCCGGGGATGGAGTCGCGCCGGAACTGGAGGAGTGCCCGCTGTTCGGGCCGGAACCGCCCCTCTGCCACCCCGCGCACGCAGGCGCCGGCCAGGTGGGTGCCGATGGCCCGGTCAGAGCTCGTGGCGCTGTCGTCGTCGTAGCGGACCCGCTCCTCCCCCTTGGCGAAGGCGTCGGTCACGAGCCCCGAGATGAGGGAGGTGAGGTAGTTGAGGGGCTTACGGATGATCCGCACCTCCTGCTCGAAGTGGTGGTGCTCCTCGGCCCGGGCCGGAAGAAGCAGCTCCGCCAGGTCGAGGCGGTCGAGCCCCCGGGCCTGCGCCAGGAGGTCGCTCCGCCCCACGAGGTCCTGGGTCCGCTTCACCCCCAGCTTGGCGGTGAGGATCCGGATCTCCCGCGCCATCCCCCGGAAGAAGGTGCTCATGTAGATGACGCCGTTCTCCTGAACCCGCGGCACGAAGCGCTTCAATCCGCGGGCCTCCGCTTCCTCGGTCGTCTCGATCTGGGTGGCGATTCCCACGTGGCAGGTCCCCAGGTGGCAGCCCCGGCAGGCGGTGCAGCCGATGACCACCATGGCCATGGTGCCGAAGCCGACCCGGTTGGCGCCGAGGAGCATCAGCTTCACCACATCGCGCCCGGTGCGGGCGCCGCCGTCGGCCCAGATCTCCACCCGCTGCCGCATGCCGGCCGCGACGAGGGACTTGTGGGCCTCGCTGACCCCGATCTCCGCCGGAAGCCCGACGAACTTGATGGCGTGCTTGCGGGCCGCGCCGGTGCCGCCGTCGTAGCCGCTGATTGTGATGATGTCGGCCCCGGCCTTGGCGACCCCGAGGGCGATTGTGCCGATCCCCGCCACCGCCGGCACCTTTACCGAAATCCGGGCGGTGGGGTTGGCGGTGCGAAGCTCCTCAACGATCTGGGCCAGGTCCTCGATGGAGTAGATGTCGTGGTTGTTGGAGGGGGAAATGAGGGAGACGCCGGGCGTGGCATGGCGCGCCGCGGCGATCTTGGCCGTCACCTTGAAGCCGGGGAGATGCCCACCCTCTCCCGGTTTGGCCCCCTGCCCCACCTTGATCTCCAGGAAATCGGCGGAGTTGAGGAACGCCATGTTCACCCCGAAGCGCCCCGAGGCGATCTGCTGCCCCCGGTTCTTCCGGTATTGGCCCAGCATGTCGGCGATCTCGCCACCCTCGCCGTTCATGCAGATGATGTTGAGCCGCCTGGCCGCCTCGGCGTAGATCCGGAACGGGGTCTCCCCCTGGGAGCCGAAGCTCATGGCCGAGATGAGGATCGGCAGGTTGTGGTCCCCTACGCTCGTGTCCACCTCGTCCGGGTCCACGGTCAGCTCCGGGGTGTAGCGCAGATCGAGCAGATGCCGGATAGCCAGCGGATTCTCCGCCTCATACTGCTGGATGAGGCGCGAGAGGTCGGCGTAGGTCTCCTCCATCTTGGCCACGGCCCCCACCATCTTCCAGATCTTGGGGTAGAGGCGGAAGTGAACCGGCACCGGCTGTTTTTCGCGGCTGCGGGCCACGGCGGTGCGGGAGCGGTTCTCCGCCTCCAGCCGCTCCAGGGTGAGCCCTCCCTGCCCCGTGCCGCAGAAGTTAGGGGTCTCGAAGATATCCGCCAGGTGCCGGCAGAGGCCGATGGAGGCGAAGTACTTGCCGTAGCCGCCGATCTCGTGGGTCCCCATGGTGGAGATGACCTTCTCAAGCCCCTTGGCAAGGACCGACAGGAGGTTCTTCAGGCCGGCGGCATCCTCGGCCAGCTCCCACATCAGGTAGGGGCAGAGGGCATCGGCACCCATCCCCAGGGCAAAGATCAGGTCATGGAGGTTGCGCAGCGCCCCGGAGCGGACCACCAGTGCCGTGCGCCGCCGCAGGCTCTCGCCGGAAGAGTCGGTCACCTCCTTCAGCCCCTTGTGGAGGACCGCCGTCACCAGGAACGGGTCGATGAACCCCTTCCCCGGACCGAAGGCGTCGCCGTCGTCCAGGAGGATGAGGGATGCGCCCCGCCGGACGGCCTCCAGCGCCTCGCAGGTAAGCCGCACCAGCGCCTCGTTGAGCGGTTCGTCCTTCTTCATGGCGCAGGAGATGGTCCGGCAGCGCCCCTTGCCGTCACCGAAGGCGGCAAGAAGCCCCTCCAGGGTGGCGGTGCCGAATTCCCGGGCCACGGCGCTGTCAGCCCCGTCGCTCCCGGCGCGGCGGCCGCCGGTCAGCAGCGGCACCTCCAACGTCACCGCAGGCCGCGCGGGGCCACGGACTGCGGGGCGCGGGCCGAGGTAGACGCGGGTGGAGAAGTGCTCCGCCTCCCGCTCCCGGTCGATGGCCGGGTTGGTCACCACCGCCACCTGCTCCTTGAAGTAGTCGGAGAGGTTCTGGCGCTGGCTGGAAAGGGCCGCCAGCGGGCCGTCGTACCCCAGGGAGGCGATGGGGTCGTTCCCCGTCTTCACCATGTCGCGCACGTTCTGGAGGTCGGTGCTCTTCCAGGCGAAGGCGGACATCAGGTTGTCCTGGGGAAACCGGGCGTTGCGCTGCCGTTTCGCCCCTTGTCCGATACCCTGCAGGGGCAATTCATGAATTGCCCCTACGTCGCCTGCCGCCATCAGGGATTTCCCGTGAGCCTCAAGGTTCGTCCGCTTCCGGAATGCGGCGTACACCTCCCGCCGCAGCGCCGGGTGGTCGATCATCTCCACCCGCCGTCCCGCCACGATCCGCACTCCCACCTTCTCGCCCGGCGCCAGGGGTTTCGGGTCCCCCATGATCTCCTCGTGGGGCACCACCCCCAGCTCCGACGAGGCGAAGATCTCCTTCGTCGTCTCGCCGACCCACAGAGGGCGCAGCCCCATGGCATCCACGCTGAAGACGCAGAGGTCGCGGTGGCGGGCGATGATGGCCGCCGGCCCCTGGGCCGACGCCTTCAGGAAGCGGCGGAACCAGGTGTACATGGACCGCAGTTCCGGCGCCATTCCGTCCATGGTGCTGAAGATCGGCGGAAAGACCACCTCCATCGCCTCGAAGAGGGAGAGGCCGTAGCGGAACATGAGCCCCTCGAGGGTCCGGTTCAGATCCTGGGAGTCGGAGCCGTCGGCGAAGAGTGGAATCCCCATCATCCGCGCCTCCTCCCGGAGCCGGGCTATTGTGTTGATCTCGCCGTTGTGCCCCAGGAGCGAGAACGGCTGCGCCCGGAGCACCGTCGGCAGCGTGTTGGTGGAGTAGCGGCTGTGGCCGATGGTGACCGAGGAGAGGAACTCCCGGCGCCGCAGCTCCGGGTAGTAGCGGGGGAGAAGCTCCGGCGCGCCGTGGACCTTCCAGGCCGTAACATCGGCCGAGAGCGACGCCACATGGACCGGGAAATCCCGTTCGATGGCCGCCTGGAGCTGGAAGAGGAGAGCAGGAACAGCCACCTTCTCCGGACAGAGCAGCGCCACCTGCCAGAAGAGGGGCTCTCCCTCCCTGGCGCGACTGGAGAGGACCTCGCTCCGGACGATGCCGGAGCGCTCCACCAGGAGCTGCACTCCCGCGTCGGCAAAGCGGGCGAGAATTGTCTTCTGCAACCGCAGATCGGCGGCGATGGCCTCTCTGGGCAGGAGGAGATGCCCCACCGCGAAACCGGGGGCCTCGGCCAGACTCGGGTCGTGGCCGGCGCCGTCCAGCACCTCGCGCCAGATCATCCGGGGAATGTCGGTCAGCACGCCGCAGCCGTCTCCCTCCCCGTTGATCTCGCCGGCCCGATGCCCCATCTTGATGAGCGCCTCGATGGTCCGCTGGAGGTTGCCGTGGGTAGGCCGCGCCTCCTTGTTGATGTAGCAGATGATGGCGCAGGCGTCCCGCTCGGGGGGGACGAGGCCGGAAGGGTCGATGGGTTGGTTGTTCATGGGGAATCTCCATTGGGCGGAACAGGGCCCGTCCCGTCAATCTTACTCGTTTGGCATTGTTCTGACTAATTTTACACAAGCCCAGCAATAACGTTGCCTATATGCGGATACCCGACCACCTGCATGCCGTTGCTGCGCTGCTGACGTTCCGTGGCGCCGCAGATCAGCACTCCCGGTTGTGCGGCGGAGTTCAACCTGCGATAGTGGTCAATCCCTTTCCAGGCGCTTTGCTGGATGGTGGCGCCCAGCTTGATCTCAATCGGTACGATCCCGGCGGATGATTCAAACAGCAGATCCACCTCATGTCCGGCATTGTCACGCCAATAGTAGAGACGCGGCTCTCGCACCATGTTCAGGCGCTGCTTCATCAGTTCCGTCACCACCCATGTCTCGAACAGTGCCCCCACCAGTGGGTGATGAGTGACTTGGGAGTGCTGCTCTATCCCCAGCAGATGCGCCGCAAGCCCCACATCCCAGAAATAGAGTTTGGGGGATTTGACCAGTCGCTTGTTGAAGTTCTCGTGGTGGGGTTGCAGCAGGGTGATGATAAAGCTGGCCTCCAGAACTGAGAGCCATGCCCGTGCGGTGCCATGATTGATGCCGCAGTCGGCGGCCAGGGTGCTGATGTTGAGAATCTGCCCGGTACGCCCGGAGCACAACCGAAGAAAGCGGGTAAACAGTGTCAGGTCTTTTACCACCATGATTTCACGAACGTCTCGCTCCACATAGGTGGTCAGGTAGAACGAAAGTGCTTCCACCGGATCAAGTCCGTCATCGAAGATTCGTGGGTAAAACCCTTCAAACAGCATTCGAGCTATCTCCGGCTGCACGCCCTCGCCGTAACGCTCCTGGAAGGAGAACGGAAGCAGCTTTATGATGGCGGTCCGGCCGGCAAGGGATTGCGTCACCCGTTCCATTAACTGGAACTGGTGGCTACCAGTTATGATGTAGGCCCCTTTACGCTGCGGGTTGGCATCAACCAGCACCTGCAGTTCCGACAACAATCCCGGAACACGCTGGATTTCGTCTATCACCGCGCCGTTGGCGGCGTAGTCACGCAGGAAACCTTGCGGGTCGTTGAGCGCATAATCGCGCAGGGCAAACTGCTCAAGGGAGACGTAGGACTTGTCGGGAAAAGCCATCCGGCACAGCGTACTTTTACCGGATTGGCGCGGCCCGATTATGGTCACTATCGGGTACTGTCCAGCCAATCGCAGCAGTTCAGGTTGTATGGTCCGATGTATGAGCATGTTCGACAGGTTATCACATTTTTATACAAATTCACATTTGCAATGTGTTTTTGTATAAAAATTGCCGGGTGAGAAACTTCTCTACTTCCCGCCGAAAATCGAGCCAGGACGGCGATTGTCAGATATGGCGAATCATTTTTTCTCCATAATCGCTTCACCCTAGGAAGCGATTACAGCTTCTTCTCGCCTCACGGAAAGAGGAAAGTTACCACCCCGTCAGCTTCTTCCACCCAGTTCCCGCCAGATCCACCAGCCCGTCGATGGTCCGCTGGTAAAACTTCTTCACCGGCATCCGGTTGAGGAGGATCTGACCGTCGCTCCGCTCCAGGCTGATCCGGTCGCCGGGGAGGAGCTTGATGAGCTGCTGGTAGTTCTCGCCGGCGATGCCGAATAGGAAGCGGTACGACTTTCCGCTTGCCGCCCGGCAGGAGACGATGGTGATGATCCCCTCGGGATCGCCGGTCTTGTAGTTGAAGCGGGTGGTGGCGGTGACGAAGGTCCCCTCCACGACGCCCGATTCCGCCAGGAGGGCGTCGACGGTGACCTCCTTCGGCTTGAGTCGCCCCAGGGACGGGAGCCCCCACGGCTTGTAGGGCTCGTGGGGGCGGCCCGCGTAGTGGTCGCTCCGCTCCAGGAGGATGACGATGTTGTTGTTGATGGGGCCGCCGATGGAGTGGGAGAGGCCCGCCTGGAAGCGCCCCTCGGTGATCATCCGGTGGTTCTCCACCACCTGGATCATGCCGGTGGCCCCCAGGGGGTGGCCCCGCCCCTTGAGGCCGCCGGTGAGGTTGGTGGGGAACATGCCGTTCTCGCCGGTGTAGCCGTCGTCCAGCAGCGCGTCGAGGATGCGGCCCCGGGGGACGAAGCCAAGATCCACCATGTTGATGGGGCCGAAACCGTTGAAGGGGTCGTGCATGTTGACGTGGATATTCCCGGCGAAGGAGCGGATCTCCTTGATCCCGGCCATGCCGTAGGCCTCGGCGGCGGCCGCCACGGTGGCGGGGAAGGAATGGAAGGAGGGGCGGTCGGCGATGGTGGGGATGTCGGTGGCGCTGCCGAGGCCACTCACCAGTACCTCCTGGGGTCTGGCAGTCAGGATCACGGCGGCGACGCCGTCGGACATGGGACAGAAGTCGTGGTAGCGCAGGGGCCACCAGTAGCGGTAGTTCTTGCCGTCCACGATCTGGCGATAGTACTCCTCCAGGGGGATCTCCGCGTTCAGGTGCGCGTCGGGGTTTTGCGCGGCGTAGCGCTGGGCCCGCTGGGTGAGAAGGGCCGAGAAGGCGGTCCACTCGTCGATGGAGAGGCCGAGCCGCTCCATGAGGGCCCGGGCCACCAGGGCCCCGCAGGCGGGCATGGTGAGGCCGAACTCCGCCTCGTCACGGTCGATGACCCCGGCCACAATCCGCGTCGCCTCGGCGGTGGGGGCGTCGCTCATCTTCTGGATACCAATGGCCAGCACATGGTCGCAGCGCCCCGAGGCGATCTGGAGGTAGGCGTTCTCGAAGGCCGATGCACCGGAGGAGGAGGCGGTGTCGATCAAGACCGACTTGGCGCCGGAGACGCCGATGACTCCGGCGATCTTGGCGGCGGTGTTGTCCACGCCAGAGAAGGCGACGGGGCTCTGGGAGCCGACGACGACCGCCTCGATATCCTTCAGCCGCACGGCAGAGCCGTCAAAGACCGCCCGGGCCTTCTCGGCCATCTCCAGAAAGCTGAGTTTTTCGCGGTGCCTGCCGTCATAGCGGCCCACCGGGGCCATCCATGAAGCAGCCACATAGACATTTCGCGGACGGAATTCGCGATTTTTCACGGGTACCTCCATTGACATACCGCAACGCATGTTTTTTTCACATTGTATCCCAAGGCGGCGGTGTCACAAGGGAACAAAAAAACCCGCGCCATTTCCGGCGCGGGCTTCCATTGCATCTGCCGGCTAGGGGCCTGTCGGACTTAGAAAATCGTAGCGAAAATTCGGCTGGGCGAGGACAGATTTTGTCGATTTTGCAGGTCAATAGTTGCTCTATTGACCAATAAAGCGGCGAAATCTGGACCACCCAGACGGATTTGCAGCAGATTTATTCTAAGTCCGACCGGCTCCTAGGCTTACTTTGCGGCCGGCTTCGAGTCAAGGGGAACCTCCCTGACGGGTGACGGCTCCGGAACCACCACCGTTTCCGGTTGCGGGGCGGGTGCCGCCTGGGGCGCCGGTGCAGGCGCGGCCGTTGGCTGCGAAACGGGTTGCGGGGCAGGCCGCGGCGCCGACTGGAATTGCGGCTGCACGTCCGGCGCCGGCTGCGTGCCACCTTTCTTTTCCTGGCCGAAGAGGTCTATCGGGGGCTTCAGCAGCCCCACCATGTCTTCGAAGAGGTGGTAGTAGGGGGCCGTTGCCTTACGGTCGCGGAAAAGGAGGTCCTTTTCCTTCTTCCCCAGGTGGCGGGTAAGGCCAGGGATGGTCTTGAACTTCACATAGACCCTGTCATCCATGTTGGCCGCCGCCTCGTCGAAATCGGGGTACTGGAGCTCGGCCAGCACCGGCGTGGAGGGGCCGCCTGCCCGGAAGTTGGGGTACTCCCAGAGGGTCGTGCCGTTGGCGTCCAGAACCTGGGCGGTCACGATGAGTGCATTGTAGTCGGAATCAAGGTAGTTGATGAGGTTGCTGGAGAACATCCGGTTCCGCTTGACAAGGCCGCTCACCACCACCAGCAGCACGGCATCGACGCTGTTCTGGGTGACCAGGGTCCTGATCTCCTCCGGCTTGTAGAACTGCTTGGTGTAGACCACGCCGGCGTCATCCCGCCGCTCGGCCCGGTAGAGGATCGTCCGGTAGAGCTCTTCGGGGGCGGCCGCCTCCAGGAACCGGACCGAGAAATAGGCCCCGGACTCCTTGAGCATGGCGGCCAGCTCCTTCTCGTTCCTCCGGTTGTAGTCACGGACGAGGGCAATGAGGGCCTCCCGCTCCGGATGCCGGATGTCGGTATCGGTGTCGACGAAGAGGGGAGCCACGCCGAGGACTTTGACTTTCTGCTCATAGTCCTCCCGGGGGATGTTGAAGGGGTTGTGGGCGCAGCCGAAGGCGGTGAGCGCCAGAGTCGCAAGAAGCATCCACTGCACGATCCGTTTCATCGTTTCCTCCTGAATCGATTCTAGGCTGAGTCTCAGCCACGTTCCTTGCGTTATAGCAGAACAGCCTCCGAATGACCATCCCTTAACGACCCCCTCGGACTGCCGTCGCGCCGCGCGTTCCCTTTTTCCGGCAAATGTGCTATAGCCACGGGAGCATGCACGCCAGTCCCGGGACATCACCATGAAATGGCTTCTCATCACTTCCATCGGGCTCTACCTCTTCGGCTCCTTCAGGCGTCCGTTTCTGGCCGGCGGGCTCCTGGCGGGACTCTCCTACCTGGCGGTCCGGGGGGTGGAGCTCGGCCGGCTGCCCCTCGTGGGACCCCACGACACGCTCGTCTTTCTGGCGGTCTCCATCGGCCTCATGGCGCTGCCGTTCCTCTTCTCCCCGGCCCTCGAGAATTCGGGAACCTTCTCCTGGGGAGCCGGGTTCATGGCGGCTTTCTTCACGCTCCTGGCGCTGCCGCTTCCCTCCTTTTCCATGCCACTGCCGCCGATCCTGCGGACCCTCTGGTTCGAACTCCACGTGGCGCTCGCCTTCTTCGCCTATGCCCTTTTCGGCATCGGCGCCATCCTTGGTGGCATGTTTCTGGCAAAGGGAGAAAGAATGCTCCTGGACCTTCTGTATCGGGCGGCCCTGGTGGGATACACGTTCTTCTCCGCCTCCATGGTCTCCGGCGGCATCTGGGGTTACTACGCGTGGGGAACCTACTGGCTCTGGACCCCGAAGGAACTCTGGACCTCGATCCTCTGGCTCTTTTACAGCTTCTGGCTGCACGTGCGGCTCCGGGGGGGCGGAGGGGACAAGGTCCTCGCCTGGTGCGGCATTGCCGGCTTTGCCGTGGCGCTCTTCACCTACCTGGGGGTAAGCATCCTCATGAAGAGCTCCCACAGCTTCTAACGGTGCGACCTTGATTGCAAGACTCTACACATCCCTCGCCTCCCTCACCTTCGGCCTCTGGCTCATGGGGGGCGTCATGGCGCTCATGGCGGCCGGCTCCTTCATGGGGGAACGCGCGGCTGCGCTGAACGAGATGCCCCTCTTCGCCTGGCTCGGGGAGGCACCGCTTGCGGCCTCCTGGTGGCTCTGGGGCACTCTCTGCCTTCTGGCCCTCATGGTGGTCAACACGATCCTCTGCAGCATCGAGGCGATCCGAATACGGTATGGCAAAAGCGGTCCCATGGCCCTGCTGGCCCCGCAGCTCATGCACCTGGGGTTCCTGCTGATCGTCCTTGCCCACCTCCTGAGCGCCCGGGGGGGAGCAAAGCAGGCGATGCAGCTCTTCGAGGGGTCGGACCTCCGCTTCCCCGGCGGCAGCTCGGTGGTGGTTGAGGCCATCGATGCCACCATGGGTCCCCGGGGGATGCCGGTGGATTTCGGCGCCCGGGTGCGGACCGTGGATGGCGGCTCCGAGGCGAGGACAACCGTGCGCCCCAACGAGCCGCTCTTTCACCGGGGGGTCGGGATCTACGTAAAGCATGTGGAGCTCTTCCCGGTCAGGACCGCCTACGTCGAGGTCCACCGGGAGCCGGGCGCGGGGTGGGCCCTGGCGGGGGCGCTCCTCTTCACCGCCGGCAATGTTCTGGTGCTGAGCCAGCGCCGGGAACGCCGGACGCCTTAATTTGCGAGCACGCTCTAAATACCTGGTACAGCGCGTGATTGTTGTGGTAAGCTGGTCGTCCGTCCGTTGACGGGGCGGATGCGATTCACAGCCGGTAGGAGGTAGGAATGGAACACAGCAGGTTAAGGACAACGGGCTCACTGGCGATGGCCTTTGCCATCTCCCTGGCCACCACGATGACACCGGCTCTGGGGGCCGGACCCGACAACGGCGCCCCGGCCGGCGCGACAATCGCCGACGGCGCCGTGACCTACCGGACCATCGCACCCGGCGCCATCACCAACAGCAAGATCGTGGACGGCGCCATCAACGATGCCAAGCTCGGCTTCGGCGCGGTGACGACCCCCAAGATCGCCGACGGCGCCGTCACCGACGCCAAGATCGCCGGCCCCGTTGCCGGCCACAAGATCGGCCGCCATGGCCATGACGCAGCCGACATCGTGCAGGGGACCATCGATGTCAGGCACCTCCCGGTCGGCACCGGCACCGTGGCCGCCGGCGACCACACACACGACGTCCTCCCGAAAAAACCGGCAACCATACTTGTGGTCGCCCCCAGCGGCGGCGACTACGCGAACCCCATCGACGCCGTCAACGCCATCGCCGACGCATCGGCGGAGAAGCCCTACCTGGTGAGGATCGCGCCGGGCACCTACGACCTGGGGCTCGCCACCCTGGCCATGAAACCGTATGTGGACATCGAGGGATCCGGTGAACTGACCACCCGGCTCCGGGGAGGCGCCTCGGATGCCGGCGTCGTGGCGGGCGCTACGGATGCAGAACTGCGCAATCTTACCATCGAGGCAGCGGGCGCCGAAGGAAACATCATCGGCATTTTCAACGGCACCACCTCACCGCGGATCACTCGCGTCACCGTCCGCGCCGAGGGGGGGAAGAGCGCCTTCGGCATCTACTCCATGAACGCCTCACCCATGCTCACGGACGTGAGCGTCTCGGTCGGAGGGGGAGTGGACTCCTTCGGCCTCTTCAACATTCACGCTTCGCCGATGGTCAGGAATTCCTCCATACGCGCCGGCAACGGCATGTACACATCTTCCTCAGGAACGGCTACCCTGGAGGGGACAACCGTGACCGGCACCTACCTGACCATCTTCACCGACACAGGTGCCACGACGCTGGTTGCCAACTCCCGCCTGGCCGGGGGACGTATCGCCAACAACGGCATCATGAAGTGCGTGGGGGTCTACGACGGAAGCTTCGAGCCGGTTCAGTGCCGATAACACCCCTCGGCATTCCACCACGCTTTACAGGCTTTTGAAAAACGTAGTGAGGAGGCCGGGATGCTAGGCGCAAGTGAGCGAAAAGGCGGGGCGTACCCGTTGGTACGTTGAGCTTTTGAGCGAACGGCACAATTTGCGGAGCAAATTGGACAGCGCAGGCTGCCCGAAGGGCGAGGCCGTAAGGCCGAGTCAGCAACGCAGACCGGCCCCGCAATAGTTTTTCAAAAGCCTGTTTAACCAACCGCCAACCTGATGTAACGGTTGACACAGTTCACGGTTCACGTCCCGGCTCGCCGAGACGTTCCCTTTCCCAACGAGAGAAGGCGGTGTCGCCACCGCCTTCTCGTCTCTTCTCCCCTCCTGATCGGAGCACGGTCACGCGGCCAGCATCGCCCGCTGCACAAGCCCCAGGAAATTCCTCACCAGCAGAGGGTTGAGCTCGATGCCGGCCAGGTCAAGCATCAGCACGGCGATGGCCTCGAACGACTGGGCCTGCTGGTAGATACGGTGGGTGCGCAGGGCGTCGAACACATCGGAGATGGCGGTCATCTGGCTGACCAGGTTCTGCTGCCACCCTTCGGCCACCCGGGGATAGCCACTGAAATCGTAGCGCATGTGGTGCTCATAGGCGGCCATGACCGCCAGCAGCGGAACGCCCGGGGTATTGACCAGGTACTGGGCCCCCTTGAGCGGATGAAGCTTCATGAGTTCCCATTCCCGCCCGTCGAGCCCCCCCGGTTTCACCAGAATCTCTTCCGGGATGAACAGCTTCCCCACATCGTGGAGCATCCCCGCCATGCCGATGTCGTGGAGCAGCTGCCCCTCGATGCCAAGGGCCATGGCCTGGGCCAGGTTCAGGATGCAGACATTGGTGGAATGAGTGAAGGTGTACTCGTCGAGGGCCTTCAGGGGAGAAATGGCGAGCAGCGGGTCCATCTCGTTCCTGAAGGTTCTGATGAAGCCGGCAACGATTTCGTACACGCCGACCACCTTCAGCTTCCGGTGCCGGCGCACTTCATCGTAGATCTCGATGAGCCGTGAGAGTTCTTCTTCGGTGAACTCGGCAAACGAGGCCCCGGTCAGACC
>RHLS01000048.1 GCA_003712145.1 Desulfuromonadales bacterium
TTGAATTCGTACCGGGGTAAGAACTGTAAAAGCTGCTTGAAAACCGTTTTGCCGGATTGCATCGCCACCCTCCTGTGAAGTCAGGAAGGTAGCATCCGAAACAAATTCAAATCGAAAAAAGAACAATTGCGTCAAAGAGCTATAAGTATCAGCTGGTTACAGAAGTACATTCGAACTTTACCGGACAGTAGTGATCTCGTTTCATTTTTTCAGCGCCTCCCTTGCCGCCGCGTCAATGGGGAAAACATGCTGCATGGAATTCCGGGGACACCATGCAAAATTTGCCATCCCACAAAGCCTCAGGCGAGGGGACTACCCACCAGCCGGCCGGTTCAGCACCTCAATCACTTCCGTTGCCACAAAGATCCTGTTCCGCTGCTGTTTGACCGGCTGAACCAGAATGCCCATTTTCTCCAATTGGGCCAGGGCGGCGCTTGCGGCAGGGAATGAAATGCCGAGTGCTTTGCTGGCATGATGGGCCGTCAAAACCGGCGCACCGATCATCAACTCGGGAAATTTGAGCAGCGACGAGTGGGAGCGGAGCCCCAAGTGGGCGAGCTGTCCCTTCCACCGGTGCAGGATTCCTTCGAGGGCCAGGGCGGTCCGCATCGACTCCTGGACCGCCTCCTCGACGCCGCAGGCAAAGAATTGCACCCACGCCGACCATTCATCCCGAAGCTGGACACCCGCCAAGCCATCGTAATACTCCCGCAGGTTGTCTTTCAGGTACCCGGCCAGATAGACCGGGGGATAGCCTTCCGCGGCGAGCATGAGCGGCAGCAGGATTCTGCCGACCCTGCCGTTGCCGTCGATAAAGGGGTGAATCATCTCGAATTGCGCATGGGCAATAGCCATCCGCATCACAAGGGACAGCACCATCTGTTCTTCTTCCCCTGGACTGCACGTAAGCAACCGTGCAAGGTCGTCCATGCACGCCGGCACGCGATCGGGAGGTGGCGGCACGAAGCGGGCCCGGTAAATGGTACCCCCGCCCCCGATCCAGTTCTGTCTTTCCCGGAATTCGCCGGGTGTGCCGCCATGCTCCACGCCATTCATAAGGTGCGCGTGAAGCTCTTTCACCAAGGCGCTGTCGAGCGCTACGGGGCCGTTCTTCCTGACATTCTGCAAGCCATATTCGAGGGCAACCACGTAATTGCTGGTGACCCGGACATCCGGGGGTAAGCCCTCGCCACTGCCTGTCGCCTCGTAGGTGAAGAGGTCGTTCACGCCGGCGTTGGTCCCTTCGATCTGGCTGCTCCGGACCGCTTCCCGCCGGTCCGCGGTTCGCGTAATGAGATCGGGGTTCGGGAGCCGTGACGAAAGCTCCTTCAAAAGTTCCAGGGCATTCGATGCACGACGCAGCTCGTCGCCCACCCCCTTCAGGTCGAGTACACGGGGCGTTGGCGGTGGAACAAGCGCAAGAGCCCCGGGGTAATCGATGCAGGGGACAAGCAGTTTTCGGCGTACAGGGGAGAGGTCGCTCGTTTTCATGGCAAAACCTTTATCAAGGGAGAATTCAGTTTAAGATTAGCCATAAAACTTTAAATAAGCAACCATGTTATTTAAAGTTTAGATTGATATATTTAACAAGGTTGACGGTTGTTCAACTTTTTCCCCATCTCATACGCCTGCCCCATGGCCGGGCTTCTCGTGATATCCCCCGCATTCCAGGCACCGGTGCCGTAGATGACCCCTTTCTCCTTGGCCCGGCCAAGGCAGGAGGTAAACCCCCTGAATTCCTCAAGGGTTCTTTCCAGCAGATCCTTCCTTTTGACCGCGGCGGTCATGATGAAATAGAACTCCTTGCCGATGATCTCGGAATAGCGCGCATAGGTCCGGTCGATCAGCGTCTTCATCTGGCCGTTCATGGTGTAGAAATAGACCGGTGTTGCCATGACAATCACGTCGGCATCGATCATTGCATTGAGGACCCCGGCCATGTCGTCCTGCTGCACGCACCGGCCGCCATTCCCCTGGCAGGCGTCACAGGCACTGCAGTGCCCGATCCGTTTGTCCCCCAGAAATACCTTTTCCGCCTGATGCCCTGCTTCCGCAGCCCCGCGGATAAACTGCTCGCAGAGCAGGTCGGAATTTCCCCCTCTTCTCGGGCTTGCCGACAGGACCACTATCTTCTTTGCCATATCTCCAATCCCCCATGCGGTTTCTGGCGTCGGTTCACGCCTTTCATAGTGATACCCCTGAATTGACCACGACGGATAGACCAATCCTATCGATTTATTGCCCAATCCGACGAAACACTGATTATCGGTTGTAACCGGAAGAAGGGGTCAGGTACTATGCAAGCAGGAGGTAACCATGCGAAACGAATCGATTACGGATACAACTGAAGATAACGGGCTGGAAGCAGCCATCGCGGCCTTGGGCGAGAGCATTGCCCGATGGACCGACAAGGGCGAGCAGTTCACAACCGCGGTGCCGGGGTTGGCGCTGTTCCGGCGGACCGAACCGAGCGAGCCGATCACCGGCATGTACGAACCGAGTCTCTGCCTGGTGACGCAAGGGGCCAAGCGCGTGCAACTCGGGGACGACACGTATGTGTACGACGCGCACCACTACCTGATCACCTCCGTGCATCTGCCGACGGTGGTGCAGGTCACCGAGGCCAGCCGAGAGAAGCCGTATCTGGGGCTCAGGTTGAAATTCGATCTGCGGGAAGTCTCCCAGTTGATGGCGGACAGCAATCTCCCCTCGCCCCGCACCCAGCAGTCGAGCCGAGGGATGGCGACCAGCGAGGTGACGCTGCCGCTCGTCACTGCCGTGCACCGGCTGGTGGACCTGCTTGACGAAGAGCAGGACATCCCGATCCTGGCGCCGATCATCCAGCGGGAAATCATCTATCGCTTGCTGGTGGGGGATCAGGGGGCGCGGCTGCGCCAGATTGCGGCGGCGGGGAGCCAGAGCCAGCAGATCGCCCGGGCCATCGAATGGCTGAAGGGGAACTACACCCAGCCGCTGCGTATCGATGACCTTGCAGCGCAGGCCCGCATGAGCAGTTCAACCTTCCATCACCACTTCCGGTCGATGACGGCTTTAAGTCCTTTGCAGTACCAGAAGCAGTTGCGCTTGCAGGAGGCCAGGCGGTTGATGCTGGCAGAGCGTATGGATGCCGCAACCGCCGCGTTTCAGGTGGGGTACGAGAGCCCGTCCCAGTTCAGCCGGGAGTATGGCCGCCTGTTCGGGGCGCCACCGTTGCGGGACATCTCAAAGCTGCGGCAGATGGCTGTGGCTGAGTGACTGAGCCAAGATCTGTCTTTTGCACGAACAACTGACCGATGGGGGAAACTAGGGAAGGTGAATCACGTCGCAACCACGGCACTTTCCGTACCGCTGGGCCGGGAGGAAAACGTTGATGGTGATACAATGGGGGCACTGCCAGAAATCGAAACCGGAGACCTCCCGCCCCGCAAGGGTGCTGAACAGCCAGCGATAGTAGGCATCCCAGTCGTACTTCGGCGGCTGCGCGGCCTGTTCAACCAGTTGCTCCAACAGCATGGGGAACCTCCCTTTGTCGTCTGGCATTCAAGTGTACACCACAACGGCCGAGAGAAAAACCTTTCATCACTCCCTGTCGAGCATTAATTCAATTAAAAAAGCCGCTCCCCCTGCCCGAAGCAGATGGAGCGGCTTTTTTCGCGCACAGTGCGAACCGCGTCAGGCCAGATGAGCGCCGATGGCCGCGGCAGCCCGCTTGCCGTCACCCATGGCGAGGATGACGGTGGCGCCGCCCCGCACCATGTCCCCCCCCGCGTAGACACCGGGGATGCTGGTGGCACCGGTTTCGTCCGCCACGATGTTCCCCCAGCGGTTCAGCTCCAGGGCGGGAGCCGTGGCGGTAAGAAGCGGGTTTGCCCGGGTGCCGACGGCGTTCACCACCACCTCCGCCGGCAGGTCGAACTCCGACCCGGCCACCGGCACCGGCTTGCGGCGCCCGGAGTCGTCCGGCGGCCCGAGCTCCATCCGCTGGCAGCGGAGCGCCGAAACCCACCCGTCATCGGTGCCGACAATCTCCAGCGGCGCGGTGAGCATGACGAACTCCACCCCTTCCTCCTTGGCGTGCTTGATCTCCTCCACCCGGGCCGGCATCTCGGCCTCGCCGCGGCGGTAGACGATCATGGCCCGCTCGGCGCCGAGGCGGCGGGCGGTGCGAACGCAGTCCATGGCGGTGTTGCCGCCGCCGATGACCGCCACCTGGCGCCCGGCGATGATCGGCGTCGGGGCATGGGGGTTTCTCCCCGCTTCCATCAGGTTTACCCGGGTCAGGAACTCGTTGGCCGAGTAGACCCCTTTGAGGTTCTCCCCCGGAATATTGAGCATGGTGGGGAGGCCGGCGCCATTGGCGATGAAGACCGCGTCGAACTCCTCCCGGAGCTGCCCCAGGGTGAGGGTCTTGCCGACGATGACGTTGCACTCGATCTCCACTCCCATCTCAACGAGGCGCGAGACCTCCACGTCGATGATCTCCTTGGGGAGGCGGAACTCGGGGATGCCGTAGCGGAGCACCCCGCCGGTGTCGTGGAGCGCCTCGAAGATGGTGACCCCGTGCCCGGCCCGGGTCAGCTCCCCGGCGGCGGTGAGCCCGGCCGGGCCGCAGCCGACCACCGCCACCTTTTTGCCGGTGGCTGCCGGAAGCGCGGTCTTGGCGAGCTTCTCCGCGTTGGCCATGGCCCAGTCGGCCACGAAGCGCTCCAGGTAGCCGATGGCCACCGGCTCTCCCTTCACCCCGCGGACGCACTTGGCCTCGCACTGGGTCTCCTGGGGGCAGACCCGGCCGCAGACCGCCGGCAGGGCGTTGTCCCCCTGGAGGATGCGGGCCGACTCGGGAAGATTTTCCGCCGCCAGGGCGTCCAGGAACTCGGGTATGGAGACCCCCACCGGGCACCCCTCCACGCAGGGGCGATGCTTGCACTGGATGCAGCGTTTTGCCTCCTGCACCGCCTCTTCCATGCCGAGCCCCCGGTTCACCTCCTCGAAATTCCGGCTCCGGATGGCAGCGTCCAGTTCGGGCATGTGGACCCGCCCGAGGGCGAGCCGCTCTTTCATGCTGAGATCGTTAGCCATTGGCCACCTCCTTTGTGAGCCGGCACTCGGTGGCGGCATGGCGGACCTGCTCCTCGAAACTGCGGTAGGTGGTGAGCCGGTCGCTCAGGCCGGCAAAGTCCACCAGGTGACCGTCGAACTCCGGCCCGTCGACGCAAGCGAACTTCGACTCTCCCCCCACCACCACGCGGCAGCCGCCGCACATGCCGGTGCCGTCGATCATGATCGGATTCAGGCTCACCACGGTCTCGATGCCATGGGGACGGGTCAGTTCCGCCACCGCCCGCATCATCGGCACCGGACCGACGGCGAGCACCACCTTGGGCGCCCGCGCCGGGTCGGCGATGAGATCGGCCAGCGCGTGGGTGACGAATCCCTTGCGGCCGCGGCTCCCGTCCTCGGTGGTGATGAGCACCTCGGCGGAAAAGGCCGCCAGTTCGTCAGCCAGGATGATGTACTGCTCGGAGCGGCCGCCGATGACGGTGGTCACCTCGTTCCCCGCCTCGGCCAGGGCCCGGGCCAGGGGAAAGAGGACCGCCGTGCCGACCCCGCCGCCAATGCAGGCAACCCGCCCCCAGTTCTCGATGTGGGTCGGCTGCCCCAGGGAGCCGGCCACGTCGCGGAGCGCCCCGCCAACGGGAATGTCGACGATCTTGCGGGTGGAGGCGCCGATGGCCTGGATGAAGAGGGTGACGGTCCCGGCGGCCGGGTCGGCGTCGCCGATGGTCAGGGGAATCCGCTCGTCACCCCGGTCGGCCCGGACGATGACGAACTGGCCCGGCCTGCGGGCGCTGGCCACCCGGGGCGCCCTCACCACCAGCCGGTGCAGGTTCGGCGCGAGGACTTCGTTTTCGAGGATCTCGTACATGAATAAAACCTTTCATCAATGGGATTGCGCGGCACAGCCGCCGGGACAGGCCGCAACGATCTTTCACCGGAATTCAAGCACAAGGGAAAATGTAAACATACCTTTTTTTCTGCCGGACTACGGAAGCGGGGCCACTCCCCAACGGGCCCCAACGATCAGGATCATGATTCGCCGCGGGCCCTGGCATACTTCCTGGCCGCGGCCCGGATGGCATTCAGCCGCTCGGCCCGCTCCAGATTGTCCGCAAACAGGCATAACGCCTCCCGCATGATGTCGGAAGCGCTCACATTCCGCGCCTCCATGAGCCTTCGGACAGCCTCCATCTGCTCGTCGGTGATCCGGACCGAGATGACTGTCGGCCTGGGGTTCACACAGACTTGTTTTCCCATTGTTTTCCTCCTGACTCTCTTCGTGCTACCCGCTGATCCTGGACATGGCCACCGTGCCGTGCTCCCCGGCCAACTCCGCCGGCATGCAGTAGCGGCAGCGCAGGTTGCAGCGGTCCGTGACGGAAAGCCTGAGATAGGTGATGCGTCTGCCGAACGAATCAATGAGGCCCATGACGCACTCCCCGTCGAGATGCGTCTGAGGTTGGCGGTCGGAAGCTACGGAAACTCCTTGGCAAGTTCAGTACCAAGGGGACCGCCGACGGCGGGATACCGGGTGGCACCGGGGGACAACTCCGCGCGTGGCAGGGCTCCGCGTGAGTTTCGCCGGCGGGGTAGGAGGGGTAACAACGGTCAAGAAGAAAGGGGGGACGATCCGTTCCAAAACATCACAACCGCTCCAGAACGGAACAGCCGTATGCACCATCACAGAACGGCGTTAAGGAAATCAGTATTCACAATCTGGCCCGCCCGTGCTGGAGACCAGCCTTATTGCGCCGCAATTTCAACACGTTATCAGCACACCCCCCCCCTGACGCACCCCGATTGGTACGGGGATTGCCATGGAGACAAACAATCCTTCCAGAAAATCGTATGCGCAACCCGACCGACTGCTCCGGGGAGAAATTCACCACCGGGGCAAGACGCCACACACACCAAGGAGGAAGTATTCATGGCACTGGCAGATCAGACTTTCGGATTCTTCATTCCCACCGTTACGCTCATGGGGGTCGGCTCCTCCAAGGAGACCGGCGCCCAGGTCAAGGCCCTCGGCGCCAGGAAGGCGCTGCTGGTAACCGACAAGGGGATCAGCGCCATGGGGATGGCCGACCAGATCAAGCAGCAGGTGGAAGCCGCCGGCGTTGCGGTCGTCATCTTCGACGGCGCCGAGCCGAACCCCACCGACACCAACGTCCACGACGGCGTCAAGGTCTACCGGGAGAACGGCTGCGACGCCATCATCTCCCTGGGCGGCGGCAACTCCCACGACTGCGCCAAAGGGGTCGGCCTCGTGATCGGCAACGGCGGCCACATCCGCGACTTCGAAGGGGTCAACAAGTCCACCAGGCCGATGCCCCCCTTCGTCGCCATCAACACCACCGCCGGCACCGCCTCCGAGATGACCCGCTTCTGCATCATCACCAACGCCGACACCCACGTGAAGATGGCCATCGTCGACTGGCGCTGCACCCCGAACATCGCCATCAACGACCCGGTCCTGATGGTCGGCAAGCCCGCCCCGCTCACCGCCGCCACCGGCATGGACGCCCTCACCCACGCAGTTGAGGCCTACGTCTCCACCATCGCCACCCCCATCACCGACGCCTGCGCCCTCCAGGCCATCCGCCTCATCGCCGACTACCTCCGTCCGGCTGTCGCCAACGGCAAAAACCTTGAAGCCCGCGACAAGATGGCCTATGCCGAGTACCTGGCCGGCATGGCGTTCAACAACGCCAGCCTCGGCTACGTCCACGCCATGGCCCACCAGCTCGGCGGGTTCTACAACCTCCCCCACGGGGTCTGCAACGCTATCCTCCTTCCGTCGGTCTGCGAGTTCAACATGATCTCCAACCCGAAGCGCTTTGCCGACATCGCGGTGGCCATGGGCGAGAACATCGATGGCCTCTCCGATGTGGACGCCGCGGCAAAGGGTATCATCCGCCTGCTGGAAGAGGAGATCGGCAAGGGGACCGCGCTGGGCCGCATCCTCGGCGGCGGCGCAGGCTCCGTCGGCAGGGCCTACGGCGTCACCCGGGTGCCGGTGGTGAAGAACCAGGGGATCCCGGCCTACGACCCCCGCTCGGTGAAGGGGATCGGCATCACTTACGCCACCAGCACCATGGGAGCCGACCACACCGCCGGCTACACCATCGCCACCAACATCCTCAACGTGGGGGGCTTCGTGGACCCGCTGAAGAAGGAGGGCCAGGCGGAGCTTTCCCGTAACCTCCAGATCGCCACCGCGGCAGTGGACTCCACCGGCATGTGCATCTTCGTCGCCTTCCCGGCCCTGGACATCCCCGAGTGCCTGCCGGCCCTCATCGACATGATCAACGCCCGCTCCGGCATCAACCTGACCGGCGATGACGTGACCAACCTGGGCAAGCATACCCTGAAGGTGGAGCGGCAGTTCAACATCGAAGCCGGGTTCACCAGGGAGCACGACCGGCTGCCGGAATTCTTCAGGACCGAGCCGGTGGCGCCCCACAACGCGGTGTGGGATTTCAACGACGAAGAAATTGACGAATTCTGGAACTTCCAGGAAAGCACGGCGCGGGCACAGCAGTGTCCGCGCCCGTTCTGCCCATCGGTCCACCGCACGACCAAGTCCCCCTTTGGCAAAGGGGGATTCAGGGGGATTTGCCTTTAATCGCTCCAAGAAATCCCCCCTGGCCCCCCTTTTTCAAAGTGGGGTAACTTCAAATTGAAGGAAATCGCCATGGAGATTACTGTAAAGCTGTTTGCCATGTTCCGCATAGGGCGCTTTGCCGCGGAAACGAAACGGTACGAGCCGGGGGCCACCCCCGGAGACATCGTGAGTGAGTTGAGGATTCCGGAAAAGGAAGTCGGGATCGTGATGGTCAACAGCCGGCACGCAAAGCTGGACCAGCGGCTGTTCGACGGCGACACCCTCGCCCTGTTCCAGCTCCTGGGCGGAGGATAGCGTTATGGAGCTGCGTCAGTTCCTGCAGACGAGCGCCGTCGGTGACCTCGTCCCCTGGGCGGTTCAGACCGATGCGGCGAAGCGGTACGATCTCACCGTGGCGGAAGTTGAGGAGGCCATCCTCGAACAAGGCCTGATGCCGGCCCGCTACCAGCGCAACCGCCAGACCATCGCCGCCGGCATGCAGCTGCGCCTCTTCCGGAGCAGGGTCGTGGTCATCGGGAGCGGCGGCCTCGGGGGATACATCATCGAGGAACTGGCCCGACTGGGCGTCGGGCACCTGGTGGTCGTGGATCCCGACGTCTTCGAGGAGCACAACCTGAACCGGCAGATACTCTCCTCTCCCCTCCACCTGGGGATGCCGAAGGTAGACGTTGCGGCGGCACGGGTAAGGGAGATCAATCCAGCCGTGACCATCACCCCTCTGAAGGTGTCATTTTCAACGGCCAACGGCCGGGAGATCCTCGAAGGGGCCGATGCCGTCGTGGACGGCCTCGACAGCATAACAAGCCGGCGGGAACTGGTGACGCTCTGCCGGGAGATGGCCATTCCCCTGGTGCACGGCGCCATCGGCGGGTGGTACGGGCAGGTGGCCACACAACTCCCCGGTGATGATATCTCGCCGAACATCTTCGGGCTCCAACCAGAGTCGAAAGGGGTGGAGGCGCAACTCGGCAACCCATCCTTCACTCCGGCGACGGTGGCCAGCCTTCAGGTCGCCGAAACCTGCAAGGTCCTGCTCGGAGAGGGGGAATCCCTGCGCCATCGGGTGCTCTTCGTCAACCTTCTCAACATGGAGTTCGAGGAAGTGCGGATGGATTCGGCCCTAGGATAATTCGCCACGAAAAGATTGACATGACAAGCTGTTGCAGGCATCATGAGCACACATTTCGTCATCATCTCTCCGAGCCGTAGCGCCTACCAGGTCCAGACCTCACGGCGCCCGGCCAACGGGTTCCGCCGGAAACGGCGGCGCCTCCCTTCTGGAAAGGAGATCCCCCGACGCCACGAGCGTTTCAGGGCCTCTTTCCATCCGGAAGGGGGCCTTTTTTATTTCACCACAGGAGTTATCCCATGGTCGTCATCACCGAAAACCCCATTGATCCATCGACATCCTACGGTCTGGTCGCGAACAAGAACGCCGGCTCGGTCGTCTTCCATTACGCTGTGGTCAAGGCGGACGGCGGCTCCCAAGCGCCGACCACCTGCATCGACTACCGGTTCGAGGAGACCGCCGAAGAAGAGCTCGACTCCATCGTCGCCGAGCTTCACCAGAAGTGGAACCTTGAGGACGTCCTCCTGGTCAGGCGGGAAGGATGCCTCGGCGTCGGCGAGATCATCTCGCTGGTGGCCGCCAGCTCCCCCAACAGCGAGGACGCCTTTGCCGCCTGCCGGCACGGCATCGCCCGCATGAAGAAAATGACCACCGTCCGCAAGCAGGAGCGCTTCGCCGAATAGGCCAATCCCCCTCACACCTCGCGCATCACCTGCCGACATATGTGTTGTAGCCTGAAATCTGCTCTGCATCCGAAAACTCACGGATTCAGGAATATTCCAACAGGAGGGAATCATGGACAGGAAGGCCATTGCAGCAGCGCTTTTTCTAACCGGCGCGATGGCGGCTCAGGGAGTGGAAGCCAAGACCCTGGAGGATGTACTGAAAGAAAAGGGGGTGATCACCGAGGAGGATTACAAGGAGGTAACGAAGAGCAAGCCGGTGAATTTCAAGCCCGGCAACGGCATAAGCCTGACCTCCCCCGATGAGAACTTTCAGCTCAACATCGGCGGTCAGATCCAGGCCCGGTACAGTTACCTGGACAGGGATACCGACAACGACAGCAGCACCGCAAGCGCGCTGAACACCAGCAGGTTCGAGATAAAAAGGGCCAAGCTTCTATTGGGGGGCTATGCTTTTACCAAGGACGTGACCTACAAGCTGGATATGAACTTCATCAACATCAGCAGCGGCACGACCAAAAATGGCGGGCTGCTCGAATCGGTCTGGCTCAATTATCGCCTTCTGGATGAAGTGCAGTTCAAGTTCGGGCAGAACAAAGTCCAGTTCGGCCGGCAATTCATCACATCCACCAGCAACAACCAATTTGTGGACAGTTCTCCGGTAACCACGGCATTTGCGCCCGGATACGACACGGGAATCGAGATATACGGCAAGGTCGCCAAGGGGCTCTTCACCTACAGTTTCGGAGGATTCGGCGGTGTGGGGCAGAACACCTTCCGGTCGTCGAACGACAACTCCTTCAACGCGCGTCTTGTTCTCAACCCTCTTGGTGAAATGGCCTATTCCGAGGCCGACACGGAGAACAGTGAAAAGCCGCTCCTCTCGATTGGCGCCAACTACAACTTCAATACCCTCAATGGTACGTCGGGTGGCGGCACGAGCAACCTGGAAACCAACAACCTGAACTACACCAAAACCATCAGCACCACCGACCCGCTCTCCGCTCCGGGATGGTTCGGAATGGGCAACTCTGCGACGGTCTTGACGACAGCGACAAAAAGAATCAACAATCTGCAGGAGTCCGTCGACTTTAACAGCGTCGGTTTCGATGCAGCATTCAAGTGGCAAGGCTTGTCGCTGCAGGGCGAATACATGCTTGGCCAGGCCAAGGGATCGAACAGCGACAACATCGTCCGTGCCCAGGGCTATTATGCCCAGGCCGGCTACTTTGTGATCCCGAAACACCTGGAGCTGGCGGCTCGCTACTCATACATCGATCCGAACCGGGACGTGAGCAACGATCTCTGGGTTGAGACTACCGGCGCGGTATCCTGGTATTTCATCGGCCACAACCTGAAGCTGCAGGCCGACTACAGCAATATTCACCGTCAGGGCCGGATCGCTTCCACCAATCCCTCCGCCACCGCCAATGCGACCGATGATCAACTGGTGCGGGTGCAGGCGCAGCTGGCTTTCTAGTACCCTGTAACACTTATATTTCGCAGTCCCCCCTCCCTTGACGGGAGGGGGCTAGGGGGAGGGTGAAGCTGCAACCTGCCAAAGTCATGGCAACCTCCCCCCCACCCTAACCCTCCCCCGCCAGGGGGGAGGGAACTATAGTTGAGCGATGATTTAAGGTTTACAGGGTACTGGCAGGGCTGAAGAAGATGCAAACGCATCAAATATGGCAACGAACAATAAAGGGAAATGTTCAAAAAGCAGAGGTTTTGGTATAGTTTGTCATCTTCAATCCACAGGAGGAGTACTATGAAAATTCTCTCGAGGTTTCTGTTTGCAGTCACCACTTTCATCATGCTTTGCACCGTGGCATCCGCCGAGGATCGCCTCAAGATGTCCACCACCACCTCCACCCAGGACTCGGGACTGCTGAAGGTGCTCCTTCCACCCTTCGAGAACAAGGCCAACTGCAAGGTCGACGTGGTTGCCGTCGGCACCGGCCAGGCCCTGAAGCTGGGCGAAGCGGGCGACGTGGACGTGGTCTTCGTCCATGCCCGCAAGCTGGAGGACAAGTTCGTGGCCGACGGCTTCGGCGTGAACCGGAAAGATGTCATGTACAACGACTTCGTCGTCATCGGCCCGAAGGGCGACCCGGCCGGCATCGCCAAGGCAAAAACCGCCGCCGAGGCCCTGAAGCTGATCGCCGCAAAGCAGTCCTCCTTCATCTCCCGCGGCGACAAGTCGGGCACCCACACCAAGGAGCAGGAACTCTGGAAGAGCGCCGGCATAGAGCCCAAGGGAAGCTGGTACGTGGAGGCGGGCCAGGGGATGGGACCGGTCATCACCATGGCCACCGAGCGTCAGGCTTACACCCTGGCTGACCGCGGAACCTACAACGCTTACAAGGGGCAGAAGACCGATCTCGCGATCCTCTTCCAGGGAGAGAAAGGGCTCTTCAACCCCTACGGTATCATCGCCGTGAACCCGAAGAAATTCCCCCACGTAAAGCATGACCTGGCCATGAAACTCATCGACTTCGTCACCGGCGCCGAAGGACAGAAGATCATCGCAGACTACAAGGCCCACGGCGAGCCGGTCTTCTTCATCTACAAGAAGTAGGGAGAACGGGTGGAATTCCTCGCCGAAACCTTCCGGACGGCTATCGCGCTGATCCTCTCCCTCGACGGCGAAGTGGTCACTGCAGTGGCCACGTCCATCAGCGTCGCTCTCTGGTCGATCCTCTTCGCCACCCTGGCCGGCGTGCCTGCCGGGGTGGCGGTGGGGATCACCGAATTTCCGGGGAAGCGGCTGGTCATCACCATCCTCAACACCCTCATGGCCCTGCCGACCGTAGTGGTGGGCCTGGCGGTCTACGGCATCATCAGCCGCCAGGGTCCGCTGGGCGAGCTGGGAATCCTCTTCACCCCGAAGGCGATGATCATCGGGCAGACGGTTCTGGCCATCCCCATCGTGGCCAACTTCACCCTGAGCACGGTCAAGGGAGCCGACCCACGGATCATCCCGACCGCCCTCACCCTGGGGGCCGGACCGTTCCAGAGTGTCCTCCAGCTGGCGAAGGAACTCCGTTTCGGCATCATGGCAGCGGTTATCGCCGGATTCGGCCGGGTTATCGCCGAGGTCGGGGTCGCCATGATGCTCGGCGGCAACATCAGGGGCTACACCCGCACCATGACCACCGCCATCGCCATGGAGACCGGCAAGGGCGAGTTCGCCCTGGGACTGGCCCTGGGCATCATCCTGATGGCGGTGGCGCTCCTGGTGAATCTCTTCCTGAATATCCTCCAGCAGAGGTGATGCACCGTGAACGCCCTGTACCGACTCATCGGCATCCGCAAATCCCACGGGCAGCGCACGGTCCTCGCCATCGACGACCTTGCGCTGTACCCGGGGAAGCTTTACACTTTAACCGGAGCCAACGGCGCGGGTAAAACCACACTGTTGAACCTCCTGGCCCTGCTCACCCCTCCCTGCGGCGGCGAACTCAGGTACGAGGAGGAACCGGTCCGCTGGAGCAACGCCGCTCTCCTTCCCCTGCGCCGCCAGGTGACGCTGCTGCACCAGTCACCGTACCTCTTCGACGGCATCGTCTTTACCAACGTTGCTTTCGGCCTGAAGCTGCGGGGGATACGGGGAGAAGAAAAACAGCGGCGGGTCAAGCAGGCCCTTGAACTTGTCGGGCTGCCCGGTTTTGGCCAGCGCCGCGCCCGGGAGCTGTCCGGCGGCGAGGCACAGCGGGTAGCCATGGCCCGTGCCCTCGCCCTGGAACCGAAGGTGCTCCTGCTCGACGAACCACTGGCCAACGTGGACCGAGCCACCAGTGAGTATCTCGAAGGAGTCATTGCCGCCCTTCCCGGCCGCGGCACCACCGTCATCATGACCACCCATGACCCGGAGCACCCCGGCCGGCTTGGCGGCGAACTGATCCATCTGGTTGCCGGGGAGCTTGCCTGTAGAATATGAAGTAGTGGCGCTGCTCGCCCGCGCCTATATGCAGAACAGGAGATCACGTCCGTGCCAACCTTTGAAGAAGCCCGCAGCATAATCCTCGACCGCGTCGCACCTCTGGGAGTCGAGCGGGTCGGCATCCTCGACAGCCTCGGTCGGGTCATCGCCGAAGACGTCACTGCCCCCTGGGACATGCCCCTGTGCGACAACTCCGCCATGGACGGCTTCGCCGTGCGGGCCGACGACTGCACCTCCATCCCCGTGACCCTCAAGGTAACCGGCTACATCCCGGCCGGCGGCGAGGTGACCGGCCCCGTGATCCGCGGCTGCGCCATCCGGATCATGACCGGCGCCCCGGTCCCGCCCGGTTGCGACGCGGTGGTTCCCATCGAGGAAACGGACGACGGCGGCGACACCGTCACCCTGAAAGAACCGGTGAAGTCCCGCCAGCATATCCGTTTCAGGGGTGAAGACGTGGCCACCGGAGCGCTCATCATCCCGGCCGGCACCCTGATCCGCCCTCCCGAGATCAGCATGCTCGCCTCCTTTGGCAAGGCCATCGTTCCGGTCTACCGCAAGGCGCGGGTCGCCATCCTCTCCACTGGCGACGAACTGATCGAGCTGGGTGAACCGCCGGTGCCGGGGAAGATCGTCAACTCCAACGCCCTGTCGCTGGCTGCGGCTATCCGTGAATGCGGCGCCGAGCCGGTCATCCTCGGCATTGCCCGCGACGACCGGGAAAGCCACCGGGAAAAGATGATCGAGGGGCTCAAGGCCGACGCCCTCATCACCTCCGCCGGGGTCTCGGCCGGCGACCGGGACCTGGTGCGGGATGTCCTGGCCGAACTGGGGGTAGAGCAGGTCTTCTGGAAGGTGGACATCAAGCCGGGCGGTCCCACCGCCTTTGCCACGTTCGGGAAGAAGCCGGTCTTCTCCCTCCCCGGCAACCCGGTCTCCACCATGGTCACCTTCGAGGAGTTCGCCCGCCCTGCCCTCTTGAAAATGATGGGGCACCGCCGGGTGTTCAAGCCTTTCGTGAAGGCCATCCTGAAGGAAGATGCGAAGAAGAAACCGGGGAAGATCAACTTCCTCAGGGTTCGGATCGAAGTGGAAAACGGCCGCTACACCGCCTCCACCTCCGGCGACCAGAACACCGGCATCCTCAGAACCATGATCCGGGCCAACGGCCTTGCCGTGCTGCCGCGGGAGGCCACCTTCGTCCCCGCCGGCACGGAAGTGGATGTGCATCTGGTGGGGAGTGACGTGGAGATGCTGGAAGGATAGAGAGGAGATACCATGTCATTCAACCACTTTGACGACAAAGGCCAGGCCATCATGGTGGACGTGAGCGGAAAGCAGCTGACCCTGCGCACCGCCACCGCCGCGGCAACGGTCGCCATGAAGCCGGAAACCCTCGCCGCCGTCCTGGAGGGGCGAGCCGCCAAGGGAGATGTCCTTGGCGTGGCGCGGCTCGCCGGCATCGCAGCGGCCAAGAAGACCCCCGACCTGATCCCCCTCTCCCACCCGCTGGCGATCCACCATGCGGCCATCGAGTTCGTAACCGACACGGCACGCGGCGTCGTCACCGTGAACGCCACGGTTCGGGCCTTCGAGCGGACCGGCGTGGAGATGGAGGCCATGACCTCGGCCGCCGTGGCGGCCCTCACCATCTACGACATGTGCAAAGGGGCCGACAAGGGAATCACCATCGGAGAGATCCGCCTCCTCTTCAAGGATGGTGGCAAGAGCGGTACCTGGCAACGGGAGGAAGAATTATGAACGCCGCAATCCTTACCCTGAGCGACAAGGGCTCCCGGGGCGAGCGGGCTGACGCCAGCGGCCCCGCCCTCTCCTCCTGGCTGGCTGAACGGGGGGTGGAAACAGCCCGCACCGAGATCATCCCCGACGAGGCATCCCTCATCGAGGAACGCCTCCGCGCCTGGGCCGACGAAGGCGCTTTCGATCTCATCCTCACCACCGGCGGCACCGGCGTCTCCCCCCGGGACGTCACCCCTGACGCAACACTGAAGATACTCGACCGGGTCATCCCCGGCTTCGGCGAGGTGATGCGGATGCGAAGCCTCGCCAAGACTCCCAACGCCATGATCTCCCGCGCAGTGGCCGGCATCCGGGGATCCACCCTCATCATCAACCTTCCCGGCAGCCCCAGGGGTGCCGTCGAAAACCTGGAAGCGGTCTGGCCGGCCGTCCCCCACGCCGTGGAAAAGATCCAGGGCGATCCGCGGGAATGCGCCCAACTCTAGCAATCGTCACCATTACGCGGATAGACTGACAAAGGCAGGGGACGTGCTGAATCCCCCTGCTCCAATCCAGCACGTCCCCTGCCTTTGTTTTCATCCCCCGCCACGACCATCTGCTCCCCACCCTGGTAAACATCAATAAGTTTCCATAAAGCGCCATCCGGCGGACTTTCGGACCAGCAATTCCCGACTCACGCACTCTGCAAAAGTCAATTATAATAACAATGTTTTACCATTTAACTAACGGCTCGCGCGAACCGGTTAAATCATGGCCCACGCTTTGCAATACCACTAATTTATCGAGAATTATCACTGCCAGACCACACCTGCACCACGTAACACCATTCTATTCACAAAGGAGTGACTGCCGGCATGCTATCCCTGAAAAATCTCAAGGTGAAACAGAAACTGTGGCTCATCATCGGCAGCGCACTGGCTGGCATCGCAGTCGTCATCTCAATGTCTCTTGTCTTCCTCAAGAGTGACCTGCGGCGGGAAAAGGAGACAAAAACCCGACACCTGGTGGAAACGGCACACGGTGTTCTTGACTATTTCCATCGGCTTGCCAAGGACGGCAGGATGAGCGACCAGGATGCGAAATTGGCGGCCATGGCCGCTGTCAAGGCACTCCGGTACCAGGAGAAGGAGTATTTCTGGATTAATGACATGCGACCAACCATGGTCATGCACCCCTACAAACCGGAGCTCGACGGCAAGGATTTGTCGGATTTCAAGGACCCGAAGGGGAACAGGCTGTTCGTCCGGTTCATTGAGACAGTCAAGGAGAAAAAGGCCGGCTTTGTCTATTACCTCTGGCCCAAGCCAGGATTCAGCGAGCCGGTGCTGAAGGTTTCCTATGTCAAGGGTTTCGAGCCGTGGGGGTGGGTCATCGGCAGCGGCATCTACCTGGATGATCTCAACGCACTGTTCTGGAGTAACGCCAAAAATTACGCGTTGGTAGCGCTCGTCATCTTCACCGTCATCCTCTTCATGTCATGGATGGTTGCCCGGAATATCACGCGGCACCTGAAAAACCTCACCGACAACATCGACCTGGTCGCCAACGGCGACCTGAAAATCACCATCGTTGACGACAGCAACGATGAATTCGGGCAGTTGGCTCGCGATGTCAACAAGATGGCCCGTTCGCTCAACGATATGATCAACCAGATTTTTCTTGCAATCAACAATGTTGTGCAGATTGTCGACACCGTAAAAGGCAAGTCGGAGCAGACCGCCGAGAATGCGCGGAACCAGTCCGAACATGCGGCACAAATCGCCACCGCAGCCGAGGAGATGAGCCACACCATCTATGACGTTGCGCACAAGTCCGCCCGGGCCGCCGAAACATCCACCGACGCCATGACAACGGCAACCGATGGCCAGAAAATCGCCAACGGAGCCGTGACGACCGTGAACCGTGTTTACGAGACCACACAGGAGCTTGCCCGGATGGTTGACAGGCTGAACACCAGCTCCGCAGAGATAGGAGACATCATCAATGTCATCAACGACATCGCCGACCAGACAAACCTTTTGGCCTTGAACGCATCCATCGAAGCGGCACGGGCCGGGGAAAACGGTCGCGGCTTCGCCGTGGTCGCCGACGAGGTCCGCAAGCTTGCCGAGCGCACCATCAAGGCCACCGCGGAAATATCCGGTAAAATCAGTACGATGCAGAAAGAGTCCCAGCAGACGACGAAGTCCATGGGGGAGGCATCCAGAGAGGTAACCCTGGCGACGGAATACATGAAGCAGGTGGGTGAAGCCCTGAGGCATATCGTCGATGTGGCCTCGGACGCCAGGGACCAGGTCACCCAGATTGCCACCGCCGTGGAACAGCAATCAGCCACTTCCCAGGAAATAGCAAAAAATATCGAGCAGACATCCGTTTCCGCGGGTCAGATGATGGCCATGTCGGACGAGGTGCGGGAGGCGGTGTACGCCCTGACCAACATTGACGCCGAAATCAGGGACAGCACCGCCGCGTTCAAGACCGAGATCAGCGGCATGATGATGCTCGACATCGCGAAAACCGACCACCGGATCTTCGTCAACAAGCTGGGATCCTGCCTGCGAGGGGGAAAGAAGATCGATGCGGCCCAGCTTCCCGACCACCACAATTGTCGCTTCGGCAAATGGTACGACACTGAAGGCAAGTCCATGTGCGGACACACCCCAAGCTTCCGAGCCATCGATTCCCCCCACGAGCGTATCCACCAGCTTGCCCGGGAAGCAGCGGCAGCCTGCAACGGCGGCGACAATCAAAAGGCGGCAAAGATCTACCACGAAATGGAACAGATCTCGGACCAGATCGTCCGGCTTCTGGACGACATCAAATCCGAGTGCAGCGGCATCACCCGGTAGCGCGACATTACGAATGCGCGCGCAGCCCCCTTTCGTGTCCCGGAAGGGGGCTTTTCATTGCTCGGAACAGTCCAGTCCCATTAATTTTCCTGACTTTTCTATTGACCCACCTCCTCCCTTGCGCTATAAAATATAATTCTGTTTTAATATTCACCAAGGGAGGTTATCCATGCACCTGGTTGAACAGATCAAGGCCAAAGCCAGAAAGAGTTTGCAGACGATTGTTCTGCCCGAGAGTTACGACGACAGGATGTATGTTGCCGCACAGCAGATCGTGGAACAGGGTTTGGCCAAGGTTGTCATGCTTGGCAACCCCGATGAACTGATCAGGAAGGCCGCCGACCTTGCAGCCGACATCTCGAAGGTGGAGATTATCGATCCCGCCACGTCGCCGAAACTGGACGCTTATGTCGCTGCGCTGGTGGAACTGCGCAAGAGCAAGGGACTGACCCCCGAGGAGGCACGAACTCTCCTGACCGCCAAGGATTATCTCTACTACGCGGGGATGATGGTGCGGATGGGCGACGCCGGCGGCGAGGTGGCGGGGGCCACGGGAACCACCGGCAACGTGCTCAAGGCCGCGTTCCAGACGGTTGGGCCTGCTGCGGGCATCAAGACGGTCTCGTCGTTCTTCCTGATGATCACCAAGACGCCGAGCTTCGGCGAGAACGGCATCATTCTCTTCGCCGACTGCGCCGTAAACCCCAACCCGGATTCCCAGGCGCTGGCGGAAATTGCCGTGGCAACAGCCAGAAACTGCAAGTCATTCCTCGACGTCGACGCCCGGGTCGCCATGCTCTCCTTCTCCACCAAGGGAAGCGCCTCCCACGCCGACGTTGACAAAGTGCTCAAAGCAATCGAGATCGCCAAGTCAATCGCCCCCTCCGTCCAGATTGACGGAGAACTCCAAGCCGACGCAGCCCTACTCCCGAAGGTCGGCGAAAAGAAAGCCCCCGGAAGCCCGGTGGCCGGCAAGGCCAACGTCCTCATATTCCCCGACCTGGATGCCGGCAATATCGCCTACAAGCTGGTGGAGCGTGTGGCGGGCGCCGAAGCGGTCGGACCGATCATCCAGGGCCTTGCCAAGCCGGTGAACGACCTCTCCCGCGGCTGCTCCGTGGAGGACATCGTCAACGTGGCGGCAATCACGGCAGTACAGGCGCAAGGATAAGCAACCCTGGAGAAAAGCAGGAACACTGCCTGCTGCCAAACAACGAAAGGCCGTCAGGTGTTGAACCTGACGGCCTTTCGTTATTCCATACAGCACGTGTGCCCGTCTTACTTTCTCACGAAATCTTTCCGCGCAAACGAGTAATCAAAGTTCATATGGTCTGTATAGCTGCCGTCGAGGATGGCAACCACATCCTCGGTGAAAACCAGTTCCTCATCAGTCGGAATAACAAAGACCTTGATGGGGGAATCGTCGGTGGTGATCAGGGTTTCCCGCTTGCGGGTCATGGCTGACTTGTTCCGCTCCTTGTCCAGCTTGATGCCGATCCCCTCCAACCCTTCAAGGGTCTTCTCCCGGATTGGCCACCCCATCTCACCCACGCCGGCGGTGAAGACCACCGCATCGAGCCGGCCCAGAGCCGCCATGTAGGTGCCGATATACTTCTTGAGCCGGTAGGATTCGATCTCCAGGGCTATCTTGCACCGGTGGTCCCCACCTTCAGCATGCTCGATCACGTCCCGCCGGTCAGTGAAGCGACCGGTGATGCCGAGTACCCCGCTCTTCTTGTTGAGGATGCTGTCAATCTCCTTTGCGGAGAGATTCTCCTTCTGCATCATGAACGCAGGAATGGCAGGGTCGATGTCGCCGCTGCGGGTTCCCATGACAGCCCCTTCCAGCGGTGTCAGCCCCATGCTGGTATCAACGGAAACACCTCCCTTGATGGCACAGTGGGAGACGCCGTTGCCGATATGCATGGTAATGATGTTGCAGTCCTTGGGCTGCTTGCCGAGAAGCACTGCTGCGCGCTTGGAGACGTAAAGATGTGAGGTGCCGTGGAAGCCGTAGCGCCGCACCCCGTACTTCTCGTACCACTCGTACGGCAGGGGGTAGAGGTAGGCATGCTCCGGCATGGTCTGGTGAAAGGCTGTATCGAAGATGGCAATGTGAGGAACCTGGGGTAACACCGCCTGCGCCGCCTCGATGCCGGCGATGTTGGGCGGGTTGTGGAGTGGTGCCAGGTGCTGCACCTCCTTCACCGCATCCAGAACCTGCTCATTGATCATCACGGAACAGGTAAACTCCTCGCCCCCATGGACGACCCGGTGCCCCACCGCGGAGATCTCCCCGATCTGCTTGAGCACCCCGTGCTCGGGCTCGACGAGGGTCTGGATAATGAGGTCGATGGCAACTTTGTGGTCGGGGCATTCGTACTCTTTCCGGTAGGTCTCGCGCCCCGGAACCTCATGCATGATAAACGAGTCGCCGATGATGACCCGCTCCACCATACCCTTGGCGACAACCTCCTTCTTCTCCCAATCGAACAGCTGGTACTTCACCGAGGAACTGCCGCAGTTGAGTGCCAGAATAACCATCTCACCCTCCCCTAATTGAGTAAAAATAAAAATCGTTAAACGCGGATAAAACCAGAAATTTCAACAACATTTCGACGAGAGAACCCTTACGGAAACGAGAAAATAAAACTCTTTTTTATATATACAATGATGATGCGGCGAATTCAAGTATTTTCATCTGGTGGTCATGGCAGCCCACCTGCCTTTCTTCTGGACTTTTAGAAATCATTATGATAAACATATAGTACTTTATCCCAGATCACCAAAAGTACAAGGAGGTAGGACCGTGGCTCACGTAATTTCAAATGATTGCACCAACTGTGGCGCATGTGTCGATTCCTGCCCGGTGAATGCTATCGCCCCGGCTGGCGACAAGCACAACATCGACGGCGATACTTGCATCGACTGTGGCGCATGCATTGACACCTGTCCGGTGAGCGCTATCAGCGCTGCCTGATCCACCAGGCTGCAAGCACAAAAGCCGGCCCGACTTCTTGTCGGTGCCGGCTTTCTTTTTCACCCATCACGGGGCTCCCTATTCGGCCATCGGCTCCCGCACTTCCCCTCTACACCCTACTCGACACACCAAACCGGACTATCTCGCCGCATTGACCATATCCCCAAAGCAGACAAAGGAAAAGGGTCGGGGAAACCCGACCCTGACTTTCATGCGTCAATGCCACCAAGCAGCGCCTCACCGGCGGGTCCGCCCATTACTGGCTTGCGGCGGTTGAACCAACGACCTCGACACTATAATCGACGGCATCCTTCGGTACACCAGAAAGCACGACGACGAAAGGAATCGCTTTACCCGGCTGAACTCCGAGATTGGCAAGAGAGTCGCCAAACTGGTTTCCCATGGCCGCGTCAACTTTCGAAACCGGCATAGTACGGATTTGATCATCGGAAAGACTGTTGCCACAGTATGCGACCTTTTGAGCAACCACCTGGCCATTCGGACCCAGGATGGCTCCGCGCACCTGAATGGAAGCCCGGGGCTTGCGATACGCATTCACCGCTTCCCCCCGAATCACGAAAACCTCGCCTGCCTCAGCGTTGACCAGATAGGCACCATGAACCTTGCCGAGAGTTATACTGCCATCCTCCTTGGCCTCAACACCAAGCCAGCCGGAAAGAAAACCGACTCCCAGCTTGTCCAGTGCGGACGGCCCCTCCTTGAAGAAGTAGAAACCAAACCCTGCGAGGGCAACGATAACGAGCACCGACACCGAGATGACTACCGCCGGCAGAAAAGACTGGCCTTTGCGCCGCGAGCTGATGGTCAGTGGAGGTTCCTCCTCAAAGGGAGGAACAACCGCCAGAGGTGGGACATCCGCCACCGTCGGTGGGACTTCACCCTCTCGCTCCCCTACGGCAGGCTGCTCAGACTCTGCGTCCGGAAACACCAGCGCCGACGAAGCCTCCCCGCCCGACTCCTCCGGCTCAGAATCCTCGATCCCGAAGTCAATTTCGCCGAAGTCCATGTCGCCGGCATCACCCTTCACGCCAGGTTCCGCGCCAACTCCCTCCGCCTCGCCTTCGTCGTCAAATTCAAAGGTAATCTCGGGACCACCTACTGCCGCCCCTGCTCCTCCAGCGGTACCGGTGGCTGCGGCAAAGGCTTCGGGGCTGACCTCGCCGAACATGATATCCTCATGAGTGGACTCACCCGAACCCACTTCCGCATCTTCCACGCGGACCGGTTCGAACATCGGAGGAATTGACGGTGCCTCGTCTGACCCCGCCGTTGCCTCGGCGCGGTCCAATGCAGCATCGAAAGGTCCGGGCATAGAAAAATTTTCCGATGGCTCCTCTGCGGCAAGGGACGGCTCATTGCCCTCCGAAACGGCTCCGGCATCGAAACTGAAACCGCTTGACACCGCTTCACCAACCCCTGCAAGGGTCGGGGCTGCGGCAGCCATCATCTCTGTTTTCTGGCGGACCGCTTCATGTCGTGGGGTTTCCAAACCCTGAAGGACAGCGTCGAGGTCTGCTTCCTCGACCGGCGCTTCTTTCCTGACCACGAAGATATGCTTGCATTTGGAGCAACGGACCTTGATCCCGGCCTCGGTGACCTTGGCATCGTCAAGCCGGAACTTTGCTGAACACTGGGCACATTGTATGATCATTGATCGCTCCGAAGGAGTTAATGCCGGACAGAATCGAAAATCGGGAACAAACTCGCGCAAGGACGGTATTTTTGGCCTTTTCTATAACAGAAAAAAGGACTTAGTGTCAAATCATTATGGCCTCGGAGGCCCCTTTTATGCTATACATATGGCGGCCCCGGTTTTCTTGGACACGAAAATGAGGTAAATATTGTGTTCAAGGAGGTCGTCAATGGTAAAGGATGAAACTGTCTCCGGTGCTGCGGAA
>RHLS01000049.1 GCA_003712145.1 Desulfuromonadales bacterium
CTCCAGGGAATGGGCTGCTTCCCCTCCCCCCGGCGCCCCCGGGTCCTCTGGGTGGGGCTCAACGGCGGGGAGCCGCTCACGCGGCTCCAGCAGGAGGTAGAGACAGCGGTGGTGACGGCCGGAATTCCGCCGGAAGAACGCCCCTTCTCCCCCCACATCACCCTGGCCCGCCTGAAGGATCATCGGGAGGGTGACGTAGCCCCCTTGCTGGCGCGAAACGCCTCCTTCCACAGCGAGCCGTTCACCATCGACGCATTTCACCTCTATTCGAGCATCCTTACGGCAAAGGGAGCAATCCACCGGCTCGTTGCGAGCTACCCCCTCACGAGGATGACCATTGGAAACGGCTGAGGCTGGGGAGAGAGACGGATACGGAAGGTGAAACCAGGGCGGCCGCCATCCGGAGGGAATGGCGGCCGTTGTCGTTGGCAGGGTCAGCTGAAGATGTCCATGACCTTGTCGAAGAAGTTCTTCTTCATGGGGTGGGCGTCCTCGCCGCTGATGCGGGCGAATTCTTCCAAGAGCTCCCGCTGGCGCTTGTTGAGGTTGGAGGGGGTCTCCACCTTGACGACCACCATCTGGTCGCCGCGGCCGTAACCCTGGAGCTGGGGAACCCCCTTGCCCCGCAGCCGGAAAATCCGGCCCGACTGGGTTCCCTCGGGAACCTTCATGGAGACCTTGCCGTCAAGGGTCGGCACCTCGATCTCGCACCCCAGCGCCGCCTGGACGAAACTGATGGGGAACTCGCAGATGACGTCGTTCTCCTCCCGGGTGAAGATGGCATGCTCCTTCACCGCGATCGCCACGTAAAGGTCGCCGTTACTCCCACCTTTGGTTCCCTGCCCACCTTCACCCGTCATCTTGAGGCGGTTGCCAGTCTCGACGCCGGCCGGAACCTTGACGGAAAGGGTCTTGGTGTCGCGCACCATGCCGTTGCCCCGGCACGCGGGACAGGGATTCTCCACCACGCGCCCCTCGCCGTTGCAGTGGCTGCAGGTCTTGCTGACGCTGAAGAACCCCTGCTGAAAACGCACCTGGCCGGCGCCCCGGCAGGTGGGGCAGACCTTGGGCTCGGTGCCGGGCTTGGCGCCGCTGCCGCCGCACTCGCCACATCGCTTGCCAAAGGGGACCTGGATCTCCTTCTCGACCCCGAAGGCGGCCTCCTCAAAGCTGATCTCCAGGTTGTACTGGAGATCATCACCCCTGCGGCCCCGCCCGCCGCGGGGACGACCGCCAAAGATGTCGCCGAAGATATCGCCGAAGATGTCGCCAAAGGGAGTGCCGGCGCCGAAACCGCCGAAGCCGCCGGAGGAAAAGCCCCCTGCCCCGAGGCCCGCATGGCCGAACTGGTCGTACTGGGCCCGCTTCTGGGGATCGGAGAGAACCTCGTAGGCCTCGGTGACCTCCTTGAACTTCTCCTCCGCCTCCCTGTCCCCCGGGTTCTTGTCCGGATGGAACTGGATGGCCAGTTTGCGGAATGCCTTCTTGATCTCGGTGTCCGAAGCGTTGCGGTGGACTTCGAGAACCTCGTAATAGTCGCGTTTCTCTGCCAAGGGGTATCCTTTGGGGCAAACAGCTCAGGGCCAGGGGCACAAAGGGAGACATCCACCATCCCCCCTGCGCCCCTGGCCCCTGTGCCTTCAGCCAGTGATGTGTGATTACTTCTTGTCGTCCTTCACTTCCTCGAAGTCGGCGTCCACCACCTTCTCGCCACCCTTGGCGCCGGTGTCGCCGGCTGTCTCGGCGCCGGGCTGGGCGGCACCCTCGGCCTGGGCCTTGGCGTAGACCGCCTCGGCCAGCTTGTGGGATGCCTGGGTCAGGGCGTCGGTGGCCTGCTTGATGGCATCGAGACTGTCCCCTTCCATGGCCTTCTTGAGGGCGGCCGCGGCCTCTTCGATTTTCTTCTTCTCGTCGTCGCCGATCTTGTCGCCATACTCTTTCAGGGACTTCTCGGTGGAGTAGACGAGGGTGTCGGCCTGGTTGCGGGCCTCGATCAGCTCCCGCTTCTTCTTGTCCTCGGCGGCATGAGACTCGGCATCCCGGACCATCTTGTCGATCTCCTCCTTGGAGAGGCCCGACGATGCCGTGATCCGGATCGACTGCTCCTTGCCGGTGCCGAGATCCTTGGCCGACACGTGGACGATGCCGTTGGCGTCGATGTCGAAGGTGACCTCGATCTGGGGGACGCCGCGGGGTGCCGGCGGGATGCCGGTCAGCTCGAAGTTGCCGAGGGTCTTGTTGTCCGAGGCCATCTCCCGCTCGCCCTGGAGGACATGGATGGTGACCGCCGGCTGGTTGTCGCTGGCCGTGGAGAAGGTTTGGCTCTTCCGGCAGGGGATGGTGGTGTTCTTGTCGATCAGCTTGGTCAGGACCCCGCCGAGGGTCTCGATCCCCAGCGACAGCGGTGTCACGTCCAGCAGGAGCACGTCCTTCACGTCACCCCGGAGGACCCCACCCTGGATGCCGGCGCCGATGGCCACCACCTCGTCGGGGTTAACCCCCCTGTTGGGGACCTTGCCGAAGATCTCCTGAACCCGCTTCTGGACGGCCGGCATCCGGGTCATGCCACCCACCAGGATCACCTCGTCCACCTCGGACGGCGAGAGGCCGGCGTCCTTGAGGGCGGTGCGGCAGGGGCCTTCCAGCTTGTCCAGAAGGTCGGCGCAGAGGGCTTCGAGCTTCGCCCGGGAAAGCTTCATGGTCAGGTGCTTGGGCCCGGTGGCGTCGGCGGTGATGAACGGCAGGTTGATGTCGGTCTCCATGGAGGAGGAGAGCTCGCACTTGGCCTTCTCGGCCGCCTCCTTGAGGCGCTGGAGGGCCATCTTGTCCCCCCTGAGATCAATCCCCTGGTCCTTCTTGAACTCGTCGGCGATCCAGTCGATGACCCGCTGGTCGAAGTCCTCGCCGCCGAGGAAGGTGTCGCCGTTGGTGGACTTCACCTCGAAGACCCCGTCACCCAGTTCGAGGATGGAGATGTCGAAGGTACCCCCCCCCAGGTCGAACACGGCGATCTTCTCGTCCTTCTTCTTGTCGAGGCCGTAGGCCAGGGCCGCGGCGGTGGGCTCGTTGATGATCCGCAAGACGTTGAGGCCGGCGATCTTGCCGGCGTCCTTGGTGGCCTGGCGCTGGGAGTCGTTGAAGTAGGCCGGCACGGTGATGACCGCGTCGGTGACCGTCTCACCCAGGTAGTCCTCGGCGGTCTTCTTCATCTTCTGGAGGACGATGGCCGAGATCTCGGGAGGCGAGTACATCTTGCCCCGCACATCCACCCAGGCGTCGCCGTTGTCGGCCTTGACGATCTTGAAGGGGGAGATGGAGATGTCCTTGCGGACCTCCTCGGTGTCGTACTTGCGGCCGATGAGGCGCTTGATGGCGAAGAGGGTGTTCTCCGGGTTGGTGACCGCCTGGCGCTTGGCCTGCTGCCCCACCAGCCGCTCGCCGCTCTCGGCGAAGGCCACCATGGACGGCGTAGTGCGGCTTCCTTCGGAGTTGGCTATGACAACGGGCTCCCCCCCCTCCATGATGGCAACGCAGGAGTTGGTGGTACCCAGGTCGATACCGATGACTTTGCTCATGTAATCTGTTCCTCCTTATGGTCTCTGTACTGTCAACCTAGTTATCGCCCCGGCAAAAAACAAGGGGGCGGCGAAAAAAAGTCCTACTTGGCCACCGAAACCATGGCCGGGCGGATCAGCCGCTCGTTCAGGAGGTACCCCTTCTGGAAAATCTCCACGACGCTGTTGGCCGGAACATCGGCGCCATCCACCTGGCACATGGCCTGGTGGACCGCCGGATCAAAGGTGGTCCCCTTGTCGGCCTCCACGGCGGTAACCCCGAACTTCTTCAGGGTCGCCTGAAGCATCCCCAGGGTCATCCTGACCCCCTCGATGACCGCCGAGGCACTCTCCTCGCTGGCGTGGTCCAGGGCCCGCTCCATGTTGTCCACCACGGGAAGGATTTCCATGATGATGCTCTCGTTGCCGTACTTGAGAAGCTCTTCCTTCTCCCTCTGGGTCCGCTTGCGGTAGTTCTCCAGATCGGCCCGCTCCCGGACGAACTTGTCCCAGTTGGCGGCCGCCTCGGCCTCCTTGGCGGCGAGGGCCTCCTCCAGCTCCTTGACCCGGTCGGCGCCGGCGGCGGGAGCCGCTTCGGACGTTGGAGCGGCGGTGTCGGCGACGGGCTCTTCGGTATGGTGCGCTCCCCCATGGGAGCCGTGCTTCTTCTTGTCCACGATGGTCTGTCCTTTCTTCTCTACTCGTCTTCCAGGAGTTTACTCACAAGCCTTGCGGTGTAGTCGACGATGGGGATCACCTTGCCATACCCCATGCGGGTCGGGCCGATCACGCCGAGGACGCCGAGGGTGTTTTTCCCCGACACGTAGGTGGAGGTGATGACGCTCAACCCCTCCATGTGGCTCAGGTGGGTCTCGGCGCCGATGAAAATCTGGACCCCCTGGGCCGAGATGCAGCGATCCAGCAGGTCCACCAGCTGGTTCTTCTCCTCGAAGGCCCGGAAGATCTCCTTCATCCGCCCCACGTCGGCGAATTCGGGCTGATCCAGGATATTGGTCTGCCCCTCCATGAAGATCTGGGCGCCGCTCTCCACGATGGTCTGCTCCGAGAGCCTGAGCGCCCGGGAGAAGAGCGTGTCGTAGAGGACCTTCTCGTTCTGCATCTCCTCCAGGATCCGGCTCCGGACCTGGGCGATGGGGAGCCCCTGGAGGAGTTCGTTCAGGTAGTTGGACATCCGGACCAGGTCGGCCCCGGAGAACTCCTCCTCCGATTCGATGAGCCGGTTCTGCACCGCCCCGTTCTGGGCCACCAGGATGGCCAGGATGCGGCGCCCCCCCAGCTTCACGAATTCGATATGCCGGAGGATGGTGGCGGAGAAGCGGGGGGCGAGGACGATACCCATGTAGTGGGAGACCGACGACAGCAGCCGGCTCGTCTCGTGGAGAACCGCGCCGATGTCGCGTCCCGCCCCACTGTAGCGCTTGCGTATCCGCTCCCGCTCGGCCTTGTCGATCCTGCCCACCGCAAGAAGCGAGTCCACGTAGAAGCGGTAGGCCTGGTCGGTGGGAACGCGGCCGGCTGAGGTGTGGGGAGAGGTGAGAAACCCCATCTCCTCCAGGTCAGCCATGACGTTGCGGACCGTGGCCGGCGACAGGGTAAGCCCGTGGCGGCGGGCGACGGCCCTGCTCCCCACCGGCTCGGCGGTAACAATATAGTCCTCGATGATTGCCTCGAGGATCCTCTTGTTGCGCTCTGAAAGCTCCTCTCCCATATCGACCCCACAAAGAAGATTAGCACTCAGACAGGGTGAGTGCTAACAGGGTAAAGGTAACAACGCCCCTCCGCTTTGTCAAGGAGATTTCCGGCAGGATGAACCGGTCAGAGAAAGGCCGCAAAGACGCGGTTGGAGAGGATTACCCCCCGTCGGGTGAGGCGCAGCACCCCCACCTCGCGAAGGAGGAGACCGGCGGTGCAGAGTCCCTCGATGGTAGTGCCGTAGACCTCTGCGAGCGACCTGCCGAACTCTGCGCGGAACTGCTCCTCCTCCACCCCGTCGAGCATCCTGAGCCCCAGGAAGAGCCACTCGGCCATGGCGTCCCCTACCGCAAGGCAGGTCCTGTCGACTTCGGGAAGGAGCCCTTCCGCAAGGGATGACCCGTAGGCGCCGAGATCGTCCGGGTTGCGCCAGCGGATGCCGGGATGGGGCTCCCGCAGGAACGAGTGGGCGCCGGCGCCGAATCCCAGATAGTTCCCCCGCCGCCAGTAGACCTGGTTGTGGCACGAACGCCTCCCCGGGAGGGCGAAGTTGGCGATCTCGTACTGCCCGTAGCCGGCCGTTGTCAGGAGCTCCGCCGTCTCCTCAAACATGGCGGCCGCGTCCTCCTCGTCCGGGAGCGCCAGCGCACCCTCGTCCTCCAGGCTGGCGAAGGGGGTCCCCTCCTCCACCGTGAGGCCGTAGGCTGAGACGTGGTCCGGAAAAAGCGCAATTGCCGCCCGCACCTGGTCCCGCCAGTGGTCGCGGTCCTGGCCGGGGAGGCCATGGATCAGGTCGATGCCGATGTTGTCGAAGCCGGCCCGGCGGGCCAAGTCGAAGGCCTCCCGGGCCTCCCGGGCCGTGTGGACCCGGCCGAGGCGGGCCAGCATCCGATCGTCAAAGGACTGGACTCCGAGGGAGAGGCGGTTCACCCCGGCGGCCCGGTAGCCCGCCAGGGAGGAGGCGGTAACGGTGCCGGGATTGGCTTCGAGGGTGATCTCAGCCGAAGGATCGAGACTGAACAGGCGGGCTGCGCCATCGATGATGGTGCCAACGAGGGACGGCTTCAGAAGGGACGGCGTCCCTCCCCCCAGGTAGAGGCTGGTGGCGCAAAGCGGAGCCGCCAGCGCCGCGGCGCGGAGCTCCATCTCCCGCATGAGGAGCGCCACGTACTCGCCGGTAGCAAGGGGTGCGTCATCCGTGGAGGTGAAGGCGCAGTAGAGACACTTGCGCACGCAGAAGGGAATGTGGATATAGAGGGCTGTCGCATCGTTCATTGCAGCCGATAATACGCCAGCTTTCACGCGGAAGTCCAACATCTTTGGTTGAAAATGGCCGGGGATGCCGTTACACTAAACGGCGTTCGGCAGGCGCACCACATCACGTCCCAAAGGGAGATCGGCGATGACGCGAACCGTGAAGGCAGGAGCCGTCCAGTTCACCATACAACTCGGCGACGTGGACGCCAATGTCCAGTACGTGGAAGGGGCACTGCGCCGGCTCGCCGCCGAGGGGTGCACCCTGGCGGTCCTCCCCGAGATGTGGGACACGGGGTACGCCTACCGGGAGCTCAACGTACTGGCCAAGCGAACCCCCGAGGTGGTGGCGGAACTCGGCCGGCTCTCCCGGGAACTGGGCATGGTGATCGTCGGGAGCATGCCGGAGCCCCACGGGGAGAAGGTCTTCAACACCGCCTACGTGCTGGACCGGGGCGATCTTCTTGGCTCCTACCGCAAGATCCACCTCTTCTCCCTCATGGGAGAGGACCGCTCCCTGGACGGCGGCGATCGGTGGCTCGTGGTGGATACCCACGTGGGGCGCATCGGGGTCTTCATCTGCTACGATCTCCGCTTCCCGGAGCTGGCCCGGCGGCTGGCGGTGGAGGGGGCGGAGATCCTCGTGGTGCCGGCCGAGTGGCCCAAGCCCCGGGAGGAGCACTGGCGGGCACTCCTGAAGGCCCGGGCCATCGAGAACCAGCTGTTCGTGGTGGCGGCCAACTGCTGCGGGGTCCAGGGTAAGCTGGACTTCTTCGGATCGAGCCTCATCATCGGCCCCAAAGGGGAGCACCTGGCCGAGGGTGGATATGGAGCATGTGAGATCAGCGCCATCCTTGACTTCAGAGAGATGAACTCCTGGCGCCAGCAGATCCCCTGCTTCACGGACAGAAAGCCAGAATATTATTAGCGTTTTCACGTTCCGGCGCCTGCCGCCTTCCGGAAAACGGTTGACGTGGCGCGCAGCCGGGATTATTGTTCAGCCATCGCAGATTTCATTAAGGTAAACCGGAGGTTTCTACCGTGACACTCTTTGCGGGGACCGGCCTCGTCGTCAAACTGGTCCTGATCGTCCTGATCTTTTTTTCCGTCGTCTCCTGGGCCATCATCTTCTTCAAGCTCATGCAGGTCTACCGGGCCAACAGCGAATCGGAGCGCTTCCTGGATTTCTTCTGGAAAACCAAGCGGTTCGACGCCATCAACGGACAACTGGACCGTTTCGGCAACTCACCGCTCACCGTTCTCTTCAACGAGGGGTACAGCGAACTGAAACGGCTGGTGGAAAAGGGTGACCAGAAGGAGGAAGCCGACGCCATGAGCACGGAGCTGGGGGGAATAGACAACATCTCCCGGGCCCTGCGGCGGGCCACCACCTCGGAGATCACCCGGCTTGAGAAGTACGTGACGTTTCTGGCCACCACCGCCTCCACGACGCCGTTCATCGGCCTCTTCGGCACGGTCTGGGGGATCATGAACGCCTTCAAGGGAATCGGCGAAACCGGTTCGGCATCCCTTGCTGTCGTGGCACCGGGCATCGCCGAAGCGCTCATCGCCACCGCCATCGGCCTGGTGGCCGCCATTCCGGCAGTCATGGGGTACAACCATTTCCAGCACAAGATCAAGGTCCTCATCGCCACCATGGACAACTTCTCCACCGAGTTCCTGAACATCGTCCAGCGGACCTTCGCCCGAAAGTAGGAGTCTGTCATGGATATCGGCAGCAGACACGACGACCGCAGCTCCATGGCCCAGATCAACGTCACCCCGCTGGTTGACGTGATGCTGGTGCTTCTGGTCATTTTCATGGTGACGGCGCCCATGATGCAGCAGGGGGTCCAGGTGAACCTGCCCAGGGCGGAGACCAAGGCCATGACCGCCCAGGAAGAAGCGGTAGTAGTCTCCCTCGACACCAAGGGAAAGGTCTTCATCAACAGCACGGAGGTCTCCCTGGGCGACCTGAAGGCCAAGCTCACCGCCATGGTCGCCAACCGCACGAAGAAGGAGGTCTTCCTGAAGGCCGACCGAGACGTCCCCTACGGCGAAGTGGTGCGGACCATGGCCGAGATCAAGGGAGCCGGCATCGAGCGCCTCGGCATGGTGACGGAGCCCGCCCAGAAACGATGAGCCACATGCTGTCGCCACGTGAGCCGGGGCTCGGGTGGGGATTCGTCGCCTCAGTCGCCGTCCACCTCTCCCTCTTCGCCCTGGCCCTTACTGTCCACATCCCCGCACCCTCACTCACGGAATCCCCTGTCTACTACGTGGACGTTGTGAATCTGCCGGTGGCGAATCCTCAAGCAGGAAGCCCCGAAACGGCGGGAAGCGTGCCACCCCCGCCTCCACCTGCTGCGTCAAAGCCAGCAGAGATGCCGCTTCCCCAGAAACGTCAGCAGACCAAGACCACTCCTCCCCCAAAGAGCGAAGGAAGCCGCGAGTTCGAGGAACGGATGGCCAACCTCCAACGCTCCATAGATGAGCGCCGCCAGGAGGCCGCCCTGGATGCCCTGCGACGCAAGGCGGGAAGCGTCCGCCCCCCCGAGCCCACGGGGATGCCCGGCGCGACTGGTACCCAGGCGGGGAGCGACTACGCCAGTTACCTCCAGTCGCGGCTCAAGGACGCCTTCGAGTACACCATCGCCTACCAGTCCAAGGCCCCGGAAGTGTTGGTACGGCTGACTATTGCCGGCAACGGGCGCCTTTCCCGGCAGCGAGTCGAGCGCTCCTCCGGTGACCGGATCTTCGAGGAGTCGGTCTCAAAGGCCATCACCCGCGCCGAGAAGAGCTTTCCTCCCCCGCCGGGAGGGAAAGAGTTCGAGTACAGCTTCATCTTCAGACCCCAGGGAGTGGGAAAAAAATGAAACGAAGCAGCTGCATCTTTATCGCATTGGCCCTCATGCTGATCCCGTCGCTCCTCCGGTCCCAGGAGGGGTACCGGGAGGTTACGGCATCGGGGACCCACCAACTGACCCTGGCCATTGACGTCCCCCGCCGACTGGGAGGGAACGACTCCGCCCAGGTGATCCGTGACACCGCCGAGGTACTCCAGTTCGACATGACCCTGGCCGGCCCCTTTACGGTGGCGGCGCCGCCGGCTGCAGCGACAGCCTCCGGTATCCGAACGGGAGAATTCGATTTTGCCCCCTGGCGAAGCGCCGGGGTGGACCTGCTGGTGAAGAGCGGCTACACGGTCTCCGGCGACAACGTCACCGTGGAGTTCCGCCTTTACAACGTGAACCAGGCCCGGGAGCTCCTGGCCAAGCGGTACTCCGGCCGCCAGAGTGACCTGCGTCGGATGGCCCACACCTTCTCCGACGACATCATGGAAAACCTGACCGGGCAGCGTAGCCCCTTCACGGGGAAGATCGCCTTCGTCTCCAACCGGACCGGCAACAAGGAACTCTTCCTGATGGACTACGACGGCCATAACGTCCAGCAACTCACGAAGAACCGCTCCATCAACCTGAACCCCGACTTCTCTCCCACGGGACGCGAAATCATCTTCACCTCGTACCGCCAGAAGAATCCGGACCTCTACCGGCGTGAACTCTTCACCGGCGCCGAGGCCCGCGTCTCCTCCCAGAAGGGGATCAACGCCACCGGCTCCTGGTCCCCCGATGGCAAGCGGATCGCCCTGACGCTGAGCAAGGACGGGAACTCGGAGATCTACACCATCTCCCGGGACGGCCGCGACACACAAAGGCTCACCAACAACAGCGCCATCGATGTCTCTCCCGCCTGGTCCCCCGATGGGCGGCAGATCGCCTTCGTCTCGGACCGGCTTGGCAAGCCCCAGGTCTTCATCATGAATGCCGACGGTTCCGGCGTCAGGCGACTCACCACCAGCGGCAGCTACAACGTGAGCCCCCGCTGGTCGCCAAAGGGAGACCGGATCGTCTACTGCCGTCAGGAGGGCGGATTCCAGATCTACGCCATCAACCCCGACGGGTCCAACGATACCCGGCTCACCACCAGCGGAAGCAACGAGCACCCCCGTTGGGCGCCCGACGGCCGCTTCATCACCTTCAGTTCAACCCGCGACGGTGGAGAATCGGTCTACGTGATGCGGGCCGACGGCAGCGGCCAGACGCGGATTTCCGAGGGCAAGGGGAAGAACTCCCACCCCACCTGGTCACCCCGATGGTGATTTTTAGGCAGACTTCAGCCAAAAGGTTGAAATAGGCCGTCGTTTATATATAATTGAGCCAGTTTCCGCCGTTACCCGTTCCGTTTATCACATGCTTCACTGAAAAGGAGAGGACCCATGCGTACAGCCACCCTCGGTTTCGTTGCCCTGCTCTCACTCGGCCTGGTCACGGCCGGTTGCGCCAAGAAAGAGATGGTGAAACCCGATGATTCGTCTGCCTCAGCCGTGACCACCCCTCCGCCGGCCCCCACGCCCCCACCCGCTAAAACGGAACCCATTGCGACCCAGACGATCACCCAGGCCCCCGTCACGACCGCCCCCGTTCAGGAGACTGCCACCACTGAGGCTGCTCCCACACTGCTGGAACGCATATTCTTCGACTTTGACGCCTTCGTGCTGAGTCAGACTGCCCGCGACACTCTCTCCAGAAACGCCGAGTACCTCCTGAAGAAGCAGCCAGGAGTCAAGGTTCAGCTGGAAGGACACTGCGACGAGCGCGGCTCCGACGAATACAACCTGTCCCTGGGCGAGAAGCGGGCCAAAGCGGCGCGGGATTACCTGGTGACCCTCGGGGTGCAGGCCGAACGCATCTCGCTCATCAGCTACGGAGAAGAGAAGCCCCTCGATCCAGGCCACACCGATGAGGCGTGGGCCAAGAACCGCCGGGTCGAGTTCGTCATCGTCAAGTGATGGTGCTCCTCGTAAAATGTAAAGGGAGCCGGTGACGGCTCCCTTTCTCTATGCCTGATTCAGGATTGAATGGAGGTAGTATGAAGTGTCTCAAGGGAGCAACCCTCCTCGTCATGCTCGTCTTGGCCGGTTGCGCCACCCGCACCGACCTGGAGGTGGTCCAGCGGGACAATGACGAGCTGAAGAGCCGGCTCTTCCGGATTGAGAAGGATCTGGGAGGGGTGAAGACCGAAGCGCGGGAAAGCATCGAGAGCACCCTGAGGGACTTCCAGAAGGAGCGCGAAGGAGCACGCAAGGGACTGGCCGACCTGCAGGCGTCCATGGAAGGACTGAAGGTGGACCAGCAGGTCCTGGCTGGCAAGCTTGACGATCTTTCCCTTGCCACCAGAAAGCCCGCCGACGACGTGGCGCTCCTCAAGGAAGACCTGGAGCGTCGCCTGACCGCCCTCGACGAGCGGCTGGCCAAGGCGGAGAAGGGACTGGACGCACTCCAGAAGAAGGTTTCCGACACCGACGCAAGCCGGGCAAAGGAGGCTGAGAAGGCCTCCCCCGAGACCCTCTACCAGAAAGGGCTCGAAGCCTACCGTGGGGGGAACTTCCCGGTGGCCCGCGAGGCCTTCACCAAGTTCCTGGAGCAGAACCCCAAGCATGAGCTGGTGTCAAACGCCCGCTACTGGACCGGCGAGACGTACTACAGCGAAAAGAAGTACGAACAGGCGATCCTTGAATTCCAGGAGGTGATCAAGAACTTCCCCGGCAAGGAAAAGGTCCCGGCGGCCATGTTCAAGCAGGCCATGGCGTTTCATGAAATCGGCGACAAGAAGAGCGCCCGGTTCGTCTTGAAGAAACTGGTCGAAGAATACCCTGCTTCCGAAGAGGCGAAGCGGGCAAAGGAGCGGCTCAAGGAGATGAAATAAAAAAAGGCGGGGTTTTCCCCCGCCTTTTTCGTAACCCTTACGTGAGCGTGCAGGCAGCTTCAGGCCGTCTTCTGGCCGGCATCCTTTGCCGCCGTTGCCTCCTGGGCCGCCTTATCCTCGTACGCTTTCACTTCAGCCGCCAGATCGCGCTTCGGCGGCTCCTCCGCCACCGTCTCCGATTCCTTAGCCGCCTTCTCCTTCTCATCCTGGGCCCGAACCTCCTCCGCCAGGTTCCGCTGGAAGTCGTCCGAGGCCCGCTTGAACTCGGCGAGCCCCTTACCCAGGGACCGGGCGATATCGGGGAGCTTCTGGGGACCAATGACGATGAGGGCGATCACCAGGATGACGATCAGCTCCGGCATTCCGATTCCGAACATGTGGGTATCCTCCCGTGACGGCAGCCGGGGGCCCGACCTGCCGCGATGATCCTATGCAGCTCCGGCCAGCAATCCCGACCGGATGAATGTGAAAATAATAGAGGTATGGCGGATTTATGTCAAGCGCGGCCTGCCGGGGGCGCCGCAAAGGGTTTGACATCAAGCCGGGCGTTGTTTTAGTATCACCCCATTTCGCGCCGTATACGGGCGCGTGGAAAGGAAGATCGTCCAATGGACATCAAACAGGAAATCAGGCGGCTCCTGAAGGAGCGCAACGCCGTCCTCCTGGCCCACAACTACATGCGCGACGAGGTTCAGGAGATCGCCGACATAACGGGCGACTCCCTCGGGCTCTCCCAGGAGGCGGCAAGGACCGATGCCGATGTGATCGTCTTCTGCGGGGTCCACTTCATGGCCGAGTCGGCCTCCATTCTCTCCCCCGGGAAGACGGTGATCCTGCCGCGGCTCGACGCCGGCTGCCCCATGGCCGACATGGTGACGGTTGAGGGGCTCCTGGAGCTCAAGACAAAGCACCCCGGCGTCCCGGTAGTCACCTACGTGAACTCGTCGGCTGCGGTGAAGGCGGTGAGCGACATCTGCTGCACCTCGGCCAACGCCGTGAAGGTGGTGAACTCGCTCCCCGACCGGGAGGTGATCTTCGTCCCCGACCGCAACCTGGGGCAGTTCGTGGCGAAGCAGTCGGACAAGACCTTCCACTACTGGGACGGCTACTGCCCCACCCACGAGCGGCTGAAGGCCGACGACGTGGCCCGCCTCAAGGCGGAGCACCCCGACGCCCTCTTCATCTGCCACCCCGAGTGCAACCCCAAGGTCGTGGCCCTGGCCGACCACGCCTGCTCCACGAGCGGCATGTACGACTACTGCCGGACGAGCCCGGCAAAGCGTTTCATCATCGGCACCGAGGCCGGCATTCTCTACCGGCTCCGCCAGGAGAACCCGGACAAGGAGTTCATCCTCGCCTCACCGGCCCTGTTCTGCCCCAACATGAAGCTGACGTCCCTGGAGGATGTGCTCGACGCGCTGACCACCCTGTCGCCGGTGGTGAAGGTGCCGGAGGAGATCCGGGTGCCAGCAAAGCGGGCACTGGACCGCATGATCGCAATCCCGAGAGACTGACAGCCGAGGTTACCATGATCCGTTCATTCCAGGGGATGCAGCCCCGGATCGCCCCTTCCGCCTTCATCGCCGAAACCGCCGTCATCGTCGGCGACGTCGCCATCGGCGCCGAGAGCAGCATCTGGTACAACGTGGTGGCCCGGGGAGACGTGAACTTCATCAGGATCGGGGACCGGAGCAACATCCAGGATCTCTCCATGCTCCACGTGACCCACAGGAAGCACGCCGACGACCCCGGCGCGCCGCTCGTCATCGGCGACGACGTTACCGTGGGGCACAGCGTCACCCTCCACGGCTGCACCATTGAAAACGGCGCATTCATCGGCATGCAGGCCATCGTCATGGACAGGGTGGTGGTGGGAGCAGGCGCGCTGGTGGGTGCCCGGTCGCTGGTCACCGAGGGGACGATCATCCCGCCCCACACCCTTTGGGTCGGCGCGCCGGCCAAGTACAAGCGCGAACTCAACGCCGACGAGATCGCCTGGCTCAAGCGGTCCGCGGGCAACTACGTGAAGTACTCGCGGGAGTATCTGGCCGATACACCCTGACGATCCGCCAGGGCCAGGAACGCACAAAAGCCGGCTGTCCCTCGGGGGGTGCCGGCTTTTGTGCGTTCCGATCAACCATTCTAAAACTTGATGAACAGGATGCGCCCTTCCTGCGCCCTGAATTCATCCGGGCGCGCGCGCCGGCCACCCTCCGCCACGACCACGGGAGAAACCGGCCCGGCGCTGTCGATAACCGCGTTGGTGAACACGCTGCCGCGCAGGGTGGCGCTTGCCAGGATTGTCCCGCGCAGGGAGGCACCCACCGCATAGACGCCGGTCAGGTCGGCACCCTCCAGGTCAGCCCCGTCCAGGTTGGCCTTGAAAAGCCCGGCACCATCCAGCTTGGCCCCCCTGAGGCGCGCCCCCCTGAGGCTGGCCATCTCCAGGGATGCCCCCCGCAGGTTGGCTCCGTCGAGAAGAGCCCCCTCCAGGTTCGCCAGGTAGAGGTCGGCATTCTGTAACACAGCCCCCCTCAAATCGAAGCCGGCAAAGTTCATACCCCGCAGGTTGGCCCCCGACAGGTCCCGAGAGGAGCGCAGCACATCGCGCACCTCGTCGATGCTCGGCCGCCATCCCCCGCTCCGCACCTGTATCATCGGACGGGGGGCCGGCGCCGCGGCAACGACCGCCGGGGTTTCCGGCGCCCTGACCTGCGCCGGCTTCGTATCACGAGCTTTTGTTGCCGCCTTGACGCTCCTCCCCGTGCCCCGCCGGGGTCCCGCCACCCCCTGCCTGGAGACAAGGCGCACGTACTCCTCGTACTTGAGGGCAGGCTTCATCCGGACTTCGACGGTCTTATCCTCGACAGCAACAGCACGCTTTCCGACCTCCGCCCCGGAACCTCCCGGGAGAACGAGGATACCGGCTACGATGAACATCAGGGCACGATGACCGGGCAGACAGTGCTTCATGAAACGATCCTTCGGATGGGCTGGAATTGATGGGGGACCAGTGCCCGTCAACGGAACACTGACCCTTCCCTCTTTCCGTATCGGACATTCTACCGACGGCTTGAGTATTTTCTTGCACCTTTTTTCCACTTGCATGGCGACCCGCTTTTCGCGAGAATAACAGACTGCCGCAAAGCGAACTGTATCCACAACAGTTGCCGGTACCCGTAACTGTACCGACATATGAACCTTTTCTCGCTAGCCGAACGGGGACACCATGAAGACAAGCACGCAACGCAACGGCGGAAAGACGCCGCTCTACGAAACGGTGGCATGCCGGATCTCGCGGCTCATCGACGAAGGGACCTTCCGCGCCGGCGACCGGATCCCGTCGGTTCGGGCTCTGGGGAAGCAGCTCCAGGTAAGCCTGACCACGGTCATGGAGGCCTACACCCTCCTGGAGGACCGGGGGCTGGTGGAGGCCCGCCCCCAGTCGGGGTACTACGTACGCGCCCGCTTCCCCGCGGCAACGGCGGAACCGGATATGACGGCCCCCTCCCTGAGCCCAACCACGGTCGGCACCGCCGAACTGGCCATGATGGTGATGCGCGACACCCGCAACCCCGACCTTGTCCCCCTTGGCGCCGCCATCCCGCACCCGGAGCTCCTGCCGGGCGACCGCCTGAACCGCATGCTCTCGTCGGAGGCCCGGCGCCATCCGGTGGCCAGCGTCTCCTACGACATCCCCCCGGGCTGCGAGCGGCTACGGGTCCAGATCGCCCGCCGGATGCTCGCGGCCGGCTGCCCCCTCACCCCCGACCAGATCGTGACCACCTTCGGCTGCATGGAGGCGGTGGTGCTGTCGCTGCGGGCCATCTGCCGACGCGGCGACACTGTGGCCGTGGAGTCGCCGGTCTACTACAACTTCCTTCAGGCCATCGATCTTCTCGGGCTCCGGGCCCTGGAGATCCCGACCCACCCCCGCACCGGCATGAGTCTCGACGCCTTGCGCTACGCCCTGGACCACAACCCGATCCGGGCCTGCGTGGTCATTCCCAACTTCACCAACCCCCTCGGCAGCCTGATGCCCGACGCCCACAAGGAAGAGCTCGTGGCGATGCTGGCCGGCCGGGATATCCCCCTCATCGAGGATGACATCTACGGCGACCTGAGCTTCTCGCCGGAACGCCCCCGGGTGGCCAAGGCCTTCGACACGAAGGGGCTCGTGCTCTACTGCTCCTCCTTTTCCAAGACCCTTGCCCCCGGCTACCGGGTCGGCTGGGTGGCGCCGGGGCGGTTCCAGAGCGACATCGAGCGGCTCAAGGGGGTGACCACCATCGCCTGTGCCACCCCCACCGAGCTGGCCGTGGCCGAATTCCTCGCCAACGGTGGCTACGACCACCACCTGCGGCGGATCAGGCGGGTCTACGCCCGGCACCTTGCCCTCATGGTCGAGGCAGTGGGACGCGCCTTCCCTCCGGGGACGCGGGTGACGCGCCCCGAGGGTGGATTCGTTCTCTGGGTGGAGTGTCCGCCGCAGGTGGATTCCCTCACCCTCTACGGCCAGGCCCTGGCGGCCGGCATCACCATCGCCCCCGGCCCGATATTCTCCGCCACCGGCAAGTACCGCAACTGCATCCGCCTGAACGCCGCCTGGTGGGACGAGCGGGTGGCGCGGGCCATCGAGACCCTCGGCCGGCTGGCCACAGCCATGACATCGGACGGTGACTAGATGACCCTCGCCGACTCACAGCTCATCAGCCGCATCATCGCGGCCCTCGCCCCGGAACGCGCCCGGGTGGCCCTCCCCGGCCTCCACGGGTCGGCGCCGGCCTATATCCTCACCCGCCTCATGGCGGAAACGGGCCAGCCGCTCCTCGTGATCACCCCGGACGCCGAAACGGCCGTGGAGCTTACCACGGAGCTTCGCTGTTACTCGGGCCGCCCCGACGCCATCCTCCCCTTCCCCGCCTGGGACGCGTCTCCCTTCGAGAAGGCCTCGCCCCACGCCGACGTCACCGGCCAGCGTCTCGCCACGCTGCGCCGCCTGGTGGACCGGAAGGCAGCCGCCGTGGTGACCACCCCCGAGGCGCTCCGCCAGCGGCTGCTCCCCCGGACGCTCCTGGACGGCGCCTCCCTCTACTTCCTCCCCGGCGAGGAGAGCGACCGGGACGAGCTTTTACAGAAGCTGGTGACCCTGGGCTACCTGCACGTGCCGCTGGTGGAGGACCGGGGGACCTTTGCCGTACGGGGCGGCATCGTCGACATCTTCCCCCCCGGCTTTGATCAGCCGGTGCGGATCGAGTTCTTCGGCGACTTCGTGGACACCATCCGGACCTTCGACCCCCTCAGCCAGCGCTCCCTCCATCCGCTGGAAGAACTCCTGCTCCTCCCCTCCCGGGAGCTGATTCTGACCGACGAGGTCCTGAAGGCTGCCGCCCCCCGCGTCAAGGCGCGCTGCGACGAACTGGAGATCTCACCCGTGGCCCGGCGGGAGCTCCTGGAACAGCTCCAGAATGGCCTCTACCCCTCGGGGGTGGAGTGGCTCCTTCCCCTCTTCCACCCGCAACTGGAGACCCTTTTCGACTACGCCGGCGACGCCCTCCGGGTGGTGATCGATCCGGCGGCCCTGGCGGCCGAAGAGGAGCGGCTCGACATGGAGCTGGCAACGGCCGGGGACCACGCCCGCGAGCGGGGGGACCTCTTCCCGACACCTGACAGCCTCTTCCTCTCGCCCCCCGGAACAGCGCTCCTGGCGGAGCAGGGGCGGGTCATTACCATCCCCTGGCTGCACCTGACTGAAACGGCCGCTGCAGGCGAGGCCATCGCCATCGAGTCCCAGGACAATGCCGACCTGAAGGTGGATATCTCCCCGGACAGCGAGGGGGTGCTGAAGCCCCTGGTGGCGCGGCTCGCCGCGTGGCTGGAGGAGCGCCAGCGGGTGATCGTCGCCTGCCACCAGCGGGGTCAGGCCCAGCGCCTCTACGAACTGCTGGCCCACTACCCGGTCCCCCTGACCATCTCCGACCGCCTCTTCCCGGCCGAACGGGAGCGGGACGACGGCCGGGTGGACGTGATCATCGGCGACATCTCCCGGGGCTTCCGGCTGCCGGAGGGGCAACTGGTGGTCATCACCGAGGAGGAGATCTTCGGCCGACGGCAGAAGCGGCGCGGTGTCTCGGAGCTCCGGAAGAAGCAGATCATGACCTCCCTGGCGGAGCTGAAGCCGGGGGACTACATGGTTCACCTGGACCACGGCATCGGCATCTACCGGGGGCTCCAGCACATCGCCCTCAGCGGCTGCGCCGGGGATTTCCTGCTCCTCGAGTACGCGGGTGGCGACAAACTCTACCTGCCGGTGGACCGGATCAACCTGGTCCAGCGCTACGTGGGAGCCGAAGGGGTCGAGCCCCGGGCGGACAAGCTGGGAGGGACCGCCTGGGAGAAGACCAAGGGGAAGGCCCGGGCCGCCGTGGAGGAGATGGCCGGGGAGCTCCTCCAGATCTACGCCGCCCGCCAGCTCCACGAGGGACACGCCTTTTCGCCCCCCGACGAGCTCTACCAGGAGTTCGAGGCATCCTTCGCCTACGAGGAGACCTCGGACCAGCTGGCCGCCATCACCGACGTGATCAACGACATGACGAGCGCCAGGCCCATGGACCGCCTCGTCTGCGGCGATGTGGGGTACGGCAAGACCGAGGTTGCCATGCGGGGCGCCTTCAAGGCGGTCATGGACGGCAAGCAGGTGGCGGTTCTGGTCCCCACCACGGTCCTGGCCCAGCAGCACCTGGAGACCTTCCGGGCGCGCTTCGGCGCCTACCCGGTCACCGTCGAGATGCTCTCCCGCTTCCGCACGCCGAAGGAGCAGAAGGAGGTCCTGGAACGGGTCAAAAAGGGGGTCGTGGACGTCATCATCGGCACCCATCGCCTGTTGCAGAGCGACGTCGCCTTCAAGGATCTGGGTCTCCTGATCGTGGACGAGGAGCAACGTTTCGGCGTCACCCACAAGGAGAAGCTGAAGAAGTACAAGGCGGTTGTTGACATCCTGACCCTCACCGCCACGCCGATTCCCCGGACCCTCTACATGTCCATGATGGGGATCCGCGACCTCTCCATCATCGACACTCCCCCGGTGGACCGGCTGGCGGTGAAGACCTTCGTGGCCCGCAACTCCGATGATCTCATCCGCGAGGCGGTGATGCGGGAGCTGCGCCGCGGCGGGCAGGTCTTCTTCGTCCACAACCGGGTCCAGTCCATCATGAACTGGGCCGAGCACCTGCGCCGCATCGTCCCGGAAGCGAAGATCGCCGTGGGGCATGGCCAGATGGACGAGGGGGAACTGGAAAAGGTGATGCTCGGCTTCATGCACGGGGAGACGAACCTGCTCCTCTGCACCACCATCATCGAATCGGGAATCGACATTCCCACCGCCAACACCCTCATCGTCGACCGGGCCGACACCTTCGGCCTGGCCCAGCTCTACCAGCTGCGCGGGCGCGTCGGGCGCTCCAAGCAGCGGGCCTACGCTTACCTCCTGATCCCCGGCGAGGGGGCCATCTCCTCCGATGCCCGGGAGCGGCTCAAGATCATCCAGGAACTGACGGAACTGGGGGCCGGCTTCCGGCTCGCCACCCACGACCTGGAGATCCGCGGGGGGGGCGATATCCTGGGAGCCAAGCAGTCGGGGAACATCGCCGCCGTCGGTTTTGACCTCTACACGGAGCTTCTGGAGGAGGCGATCCAGAAGCTCAAGGGAGAGGAACCGATGGCGCGGGTGGAGCCGGAGATCAACCTCCGGATCCCCGCTTTCGTTCCCGAGGAATACGTCCGCGAACCGAACCAGCGGCTCGTCATCTACAAGAAGCTGACCCAGGCCACCGCCGAAGAGGAGGTGGACGAGGTGATGGAGGAACTGGTGGACCGCTTCGGGAATCTGCCCCTGGCCGCCACCTACCTGCTGGAGGTGATGAAGCTTCGGATCCACTTCAAGCGGTTCCTGGTCACCAAGGCGGAATTCGACGGCAAGCGGGTCATCCTCTCCTTCCACCAGAAGACGCCGGCCTCCCCCGACACCATCATCGGACTCATCCGCTCTGCCCCCAAGCGGTACCAGTTCACCCCCGACTTCCGTCTCATGGCAGAGCTTGCCGATACGAGCTTCGAGGGAGTCCTGGCGGAGGCCAGAAATGTCTTGAAAAGGCTCGGGTGATGTGCTAGCTTCCGCAAGATTGTTAGATACTTAAACCTGATTCCACCACCGATTCATCACACGAAAAGGAGTTTCGTCCGTGAAAAGAAAAGCGGTTATGACCATCCTCTCAGCCACCCTCTGCACGGCGGCCCTCGTCGGTTGCAAGGGCAAGACCGACAACGGCACGTCAGCGGCTCCCGCCAAGAAGGGGGGGCAGGTCGTCGCAGAGGTGAACGGCGACGCCATCACCACAGAGGATTTCAAGAAGGAACTGGAAAACCTCCCCCCCTACCTGAAGCCGATGGCTGACACCCCCGAAGGGAAGAAGGAACTCCTCGACACCATGGTGGTCCGTGAGCTGATCCTGCAGCAGGCCAGGAAGGATAATCTGGACAAGAGCCCCGAGGTGGCCGCCAAGCTGGAGGAGCTCAAGAAGCGGGTCGTCGTGGAAGCGTTCCTCAAGAAGAAGGTGGAGGAGCAGGTAAAAATTTCCGACGAGGAACTGAAGAAGTTCTACGATGAGAACAAGGACAAGTTCAAGAGCGGCGACCAGGTCCGGGCGAGCCACATCCTCATGCGGAGCGAGAAGGAAGCCCAGGACGTCCAGAAGGAGCTCAAGGCCGGCGGCTCGTTCGAGGAACTGGCAAAGAAGCACTCCGTCGACTCCGCGGCGGCCAAGGGGGGAGACCTGGGCTGGTTCAGCAAGGGCTCCATGGTCCCCGAGTTCGAGAAGGTGGTCTTCGGCCTCAAGGAGGGTGAAACCTCCGGAATCGTCAAGACCAAGTTCGGCTACCACATCATCAAGCTGACCGGCAAGCGGCCGGCAGGCACCCGTTCCTTCGAGGAAGTGAAAGAACAGATCAAGGCGGCGCTCCTCCCCAACAAGCAGCAGGAAGTCTTCCAGAAGCTGAAGGAAGACATCAAGAAAGACGCCAAGGTTTCCGTCAAGGAAGACGTTCTCAAGGGCCTCGGCGGTGCCGCCGCAGAAACGAAGCCGGCTGCAGGCACCGAAAGCACGGAAAAGAAGTAAGGCAACGGGGCCTGTTGGAAGTATCCGACAGGCCCCGTCTTTCCCCATCAGCGAACCACTATGATCAAAACCCTCATTGCAGCAACCCTTGTCCTCGTCACGTCCCTCCCTTCACCCTCACCCGCGGAAGTGGTCAGCCGGATCGTCGCCGTTGTCAATGACGACGCCATCACCTCCTACGCGGTGGACAAGGAAAAGGGGACCATCATCAAGGATGCCGAGCGGCAGCAGGCCCCTCTTGATGCCGAGGCCATCGCCAAACTGGACGAGACGGCCCTGAACCGCCTCATCGACAAGAAGCTCGTGGAGCAGAAGATCCGTGAACTGGACATCCGGGTAAGCGAGGAGGAGGTCCGGCAGGCCATCGAGGACGTGAAGCGCCAGAACAAGCTCTCCCAGGAAGCGCTCGTGGCGGCCCTGGCCGGCCAGGGGCTCTCCTTCGACCAATACAAGGCCCAGATCCGCGAGCAACTGGAGCGGCTGCGGCTCGTGAGCCAGGAGGTTCGGGCCAAGATCCAGGTGGGCGAGCGGGAGATGCGGGAATACTACGAGGCGAACCGCGCCAAGTTCGGCGGAGAGGACAACTTCCGGGCCCGTAACATCTTCTTCAGGCTCGACGAGAAGATGCCGGCCGAACAGGTGAAGAAGGTGATGACCACCGCCATGACCGTCCTCTACGAGGCCCGCGCCGGCAAGGATTTCGCCGAGCTGGCGCGGCAGTACTCGGACGACCCGGCGGCGAAGAAATCCGGCGGCGACCTGGGGACCTTCCGCAAGGGCGACATCCTGCCGGAGTTCGAGGAAGGACTGGCGAAGATGCAGCCGGGGGAGGTCAGCGACCTGATCAACACCCCCCAAGGCCTCCACATCATCAAGCTCGAGGAGCGATTCGCCGGCAAAGCCCGCCCCTTCGACCAGGTGAAGGCCGAAGTTGAGGATATGGTCTACCGGAAGAAGTCCGAAGAGCGCTTCAACCTCTGGGTGGCCGACCTCCGCAAGGGGGCGGCGATAGAGATGAAGCAGTGAGTCGGGACAGATAGTCAGAACCCTCGACAGTAAAGCCCCCCGGTGCTCCGCGCATCGGGGGGCTTTTTTTGTCACTACTTGTATCCAACCCCGCCTTTACAGCCCCGCCCGGTGCAGCTCCTCCAGCAGCCCCTTCTGCTCGGCAGTGAGGCTCTCGGGCACCGTGACCCCGATCCGCACGTACAGGTTCCCCCTCCCCGTCTTGCCCATGTGGGGGAAACCGAGCCCCTTGAGGCGAATTTTGGTCCCAGGCTGGATGCCGGCGGGAACCTTGATCCGCTTGGTCCCCTCCGGGGTCGGCACGTCCAGGGAGGCGCCGAGGGCCGCGTCGGTGAAGCGGACCTGCCGCTCCACGACGATGTCGTCCCCCTCCCGGGTGAAGTGAGGATCGGTTCCCACCTTGATGGTCAGGTAGAGGTCGCCGCTGCCGCCGCTCCCCTGCCCCCCCTTGCCGGCCACGCGAAGCTTGGCGCCATCCTCGACCCCGGCCGGTATCTTGACCGACAGTTCTTCCCGCTTCCCGTCCCGCCGGCATCCAGCCTGGGACCAAAATTCGCCTCAAGGGGCTCGGTTTCCC
>RHLS01000050.1 GCA_003712145.1 Desulfuromonadales bacterium
GCCCATTCCCTGGAGCGAGAGGGGGAAGGGGGTGAGGGTGATTGCAGCAAGGCCGCTGCGGATCGCTGTGTTGACGGCATCCTCCGCCTCGCCGATGAACCGCAGCGTCAGGTGGAGCTGGTCCGGTGGCAGCCACCGCACACCGGCTAGTCCACGACAGAGTCCGGCCACTGACCGTCTAACCCCCTCGGGTAGATCGACCGCGACGAACAGACGCATGGTACTCCTCCTTTGCCGGGGCTAACGGACCGCGAGTCGCTGGTTGGCTCCGGGAGCCCTGGCAGTGAAGCGTCCCGCCGAGCCCGAAATGACCGTGCCGAATGGCCGTGAAAGCCGGTTCAGCCGCTCGATGACGTCCTCCCCCTTCCACCCGGCGAGGATCTCGGGCTGGAAACGGGTCTCCCGGTGGAGGACGTTCAGGGGGATCAGTTCCACCGTGCACCCATCGCCGGAGAGGGTCAGCCGCGCCATGGCGCTGCGGTCGGCGGCCGCACTTCTGCTGCCGAAAGCGAAATTGCCGAGGCTATACAGGATCGGCTTTCCCCGATAAAATTCGATTCCCTGCAGCACGTGGGGGTGGTGGCCGATGATCGCGTCGGCACCGGCGTCAATGGCCTGTCGTGCCGCCTCCACCTGGTACTGTTTCGGAAATTCGGCCCGCTCCGCCCCCCAGTGAAAGGATACGACCACATAGTCGGCTTCAGTTCGTACCCGCCGGATATCCTCCCGGACGTGGGCCGCGTAGCCGGGGGCGGTGCCTGCCCGGTTCGCGCCGGCGTAGAACTCGGCCGGATAGGTGAGGGAGTAGGCAAGGAGGGCGACCCGCTTGCCCCGCACGCCGACCATCGTCTCCCGGCGGGCATCCGCCAGGGAAGCCCCGGCTCCGGTATGGGCAATACCGTGGCGTGAGAGGGTTGCCAGGGTGTCCTTGAGCCCCTCCTCGCCGTAGTCCATCATGTGGTTGTTGGCAAGGGTGAGGACGGAGAACCCGGCCCGTTTCAGGGCTGCCGCGGCCTCCGGGTCGGCCCGGAAGCGGAACGTCTTGTCCCGGAACTCGCGACCACGCCGGGTGAGGGGGGTCTCCAGGTTTCCCATGGTGATGTCTGCTTGGCGGAGCTCATGGGTCGTCTTGGCGAAGGGGTAGTCGAACCCCGTGCGGGCGAGGGTGGTCGTGGCGCTGCCGGCGAGCATGATGTCGCCGACGCAGGTGATTACGATTCCCTCGGCGCAAAACGCGGGGATGGTGAACAGCGTAATGGTGGCAACAGCGAGTAGTCGGATCAGGTTCATGGATGCTCCGCACGGGAAAACCATTGACTCTTTGGGGCGCGAATGCTAAGAACTATAGCTTTAATGCCTGAAAAGTAAAGGACTTATCCATGCTTGATCCCAAATATCTGCGGGAACATCTCGAGTCCGCCGAGCAGCGTCTTTCTACCCGTGGCGGCGCGGTGACCCTGAGCAATTTCCGGGAGCTGGACTCCCGCCGGCGCGAGCTGCTCAGGGATGCCGAATCCCTCAAGGCGGTGCGCAACGCTGCCTCCGAAGAGATCAGTCGGATCAAGGACAAGAGCCAGGCCCAGCCCCGCATCGCCGAGATGAGAGAGGTTTCCTCCAGGATCAAGGTACTTGACGAGGAGCTCCGTGGTGTAGATGACGAACTCCAGGCAGTCCTGTTGACTATTCCCAATATTCCCCACGAATCGGTGCCGGTCGGCGCGTCCGAGGCGGACAACCGTGAAGTGCGGAAATGGGGGGAGCTTCCCCGGTTCGGATTCACGCCGAAGCCCCACTGGGAGATCGGCGAAGGTCTCGGCATCCTCGATTTCGAGCGAGGGGCCAAGCTCACCGGCGCCCGCTTCACCCTCTACCGCGGCGCCGGCGCCAGGCTCGAACGGGCCCTCATCAACTTCATGCTCGATCTTCATACCGAACGGCACGGCTACGTGGAGACCCTCCCACCGTTCATGGTCAACCGCGAGAGCATGACCGGCACCGGTCAGCTTCCCAAATTCGAGGAAGACCTCTTCCACTTGGATGGCACTGACTACTTCATGATACCCACCGCCGAGGTGCCGGTCACCAATATTCACCGGGGCGAGATACTCAAGGGGGGGGATCTGCCCCTGACCTATACCGCGTACACCCCCTGCTTCCGGAAGGAGGCCGGTTCCTACGGCAAGGACGTGCGTGGTCTGATCCGCCAGCACCAATTCAACAAGGTTGAGCTGGTCAAGTTCGCCCATCCCGCTTCCTCCTATGCCGAGCTTGAACGACTGCTGGACAATGCCGAGGAGGTACTCCGCCAGCTTGGGCTCCACTACCGGGTGGTGGAGCTATGCACCGGTGATCTGGGATTCTCTGCCGCCAAGACCTATGACATCGAAGTGTGGCTCCCCGCCCAGGACGCCTATAGGGAGATCTCCTCGTGCAGCAACTTCGAGGACTTCCAGGCCCGCCGGGCGTCGATACGCTACCGCGAGGACGACAAGGCCAAGCCCGAATTCGTCCACACCCTGAACGGTTCCGGGTTGGCGGTTGGAAGGACTCTTGTGGCGATTCTTGAGAATTACCAGCAGGAGGACGGTACCGTAGTGGTTCCCGAGGTGCTCAGGCCATACATGGGAGGTCTCAGGGTCATTGGTCCGGCAGCCTGAGCAGGCAACCTGCTGTAAAAAATAATTGCGTGGTTGGGTAAAGTGTGTTACACAAAGTGTTCCGTATTGCTGGCGTGAGCACGAGCTGCATATCCAGAGCTGCTCAGGCCGGACGGGGGCGGGCTTGATGGAATCGGCTGGACTCCCGGAGGAGTGGCCGAGTGGCTTAAGGCGGCGGTCTTGAAAACCGTTGAACGAAAGTTCCGTGGGTTCGAATCCTACCTCCTCCGCCAACAATTATAGATTGCGTATTCAGGGAGAGATGGCCGAGTAGGTCGAAGGCGCTCGCCTGCTAAGCGAGTATACTGGGAAACCGGTATCGAGGGTTCGAATCCCTCTCTCTCCGCCAGTTGATAGCGGGCCGTCGAGACGGCGCGTTTCGGATCGAGGAGGCGTTGTGAGGTCGGTTGTCAGACTCTTGGCCGGTGCGGCGATGGTTGCGGTAGCCGTTTCCGGTTGCTCCAAGAAGGAAGAGAATAAGCCCACCGAGATGGCATCGCCCCATGGCGATGCGGCGCCGAAAAAGAAAGAATCCACCGTAGTCGTCCCTGACAGCGTCAAGGGCAAGTGGAAAGCGGTAAAAATTGCAGTAACGGACAAGAGTGCCAACAAGGAGGCCGTATACACGGTTGCCATCGGCTCCGAGTACACGATTCCCAATTCCAGCGTGGTGATCAAGGTGGATACGTTCCTTCCCCACTTCACCATGGACGGTACGACTCTCACCTCCCAGTCCAACGAGCCGAAGAATCCAGCTGCACAGATTCGGGTTTTGGAAGAGGGGAAAGAGGTCTACAAGGGGTGGCTCTTCTCCCTCTACCCAACCACCCACGCATTCAACCATCCGAAGTACGGTTTCACCCTGGTGGATTTCATTCCCGCCAGTTAGCAAACGCGCTCGTAGCTCAGCTGGATAGAGCACCAGACTACGAATCTGGGGGTCGGGAGTTCGAATCTCTCCGAGCGCGCCAATAAATCAAGGGGTTACGGCATAGGCTGTAGCCCCTTTTCTTTTGTGGGTAACGCAGAGGTGACACTGATCTGGGTTGGTTAGACGGGAAACCGGAACTGTCAGGGGGGCTGGGCGATTGCGATGGCTGTGCTTGAGGTTGTGGAGGAGATGGGATTCTTGTAAAGGAGGGGCAGGGAGGTTGTCCCTGCCCCTCCAGGGGTGTTACGGTTTCGAGCTTAGTCTTCCCACTCGGTTACGGTCGGATCGAACTGCTCCCAGTGCTCGGGGGAGCGCCAGAGGCTGGAGAGAATCAGCTCGCGGATGTGGAGGAACTCCTTCGGGAGACGGTCGTAGAGCTTGACGAAGAGCTCCTCGTGGGAGAGAATCTCTTCCTTCCAGAGGTCCCGGTCCACCGACATCAGATCGTAGAACTGCTCGCGGGTGACGCTTTCCAGGCCATCCCAGTCCAGGTCCTCGTAGCGGGGCATCCAGCCAAGGGGGCTTTCCACGGCGACGGTGCGGCCATGGACCCGCTCGACAATCCACTTCAGGATGCGCATGTTCTCGCCGAAGCCCGGCCAGAGGAACTTGCCGTTGGCATCCTTACGGAACCAGTTGACGCTGAAGATCCGCGGCGGCTTCGGCGTGTTCCTGCCCACCTGCAGCCAGTGGCCGAAGTAGTCGGCCATGTGGTAGCCGCAGAACGGCAGCATTGCGAAGGGATCGCGGCGCACGTTACCGGTTGCGCCAACAGCCGCGGCAGTCGTCTCGGAACCCATGGTGGCGGCCAGATAAACACCGAAGGGCCAGCTGATGGACTGGTAGACCAGCGGGATGACGTTGCTGCGCCGACCGCCGAAGATCAGGGCGCTGATGGGCACACCCTTGGGGTTCTCCCAGTCCGGGTCGATGGAGGGGCACTGACTCGCCGGTGCCGTGAAGCGGGCGTTGGGGTGGGCAGCGGTGCGACCGCAGCCGGGAGTCCAGGCATTCCCCTGCCAGTCGGTCAGCTGTGCGGGGGGCTCGTCGGTCATCCCCTCCCACCACACATCGCCGTCCGGCGTGAGGGCCACGTTGGTGAAGATGGTGTTGGCGGTGCAGGAGGCCATGGCGTTGGGGTTCGATTTGGCCGAAGTGCCGGGGGCCACGCCGAAGTAGCCGTATTCGGGGTTGATGGCGTAGAGTTGGCCGTCGGCGCCCGGTTTGATCCAGGCGATGTCATCGCCGATGGTGGTTACCTTCCATCCCTTTTCCTGGAAGGAAGGGGGGGGGACCAGCATGGCGAAGTTGGTCTTGCCGCAGGCGCTGGGGAATGCGGCTCCGACGTAAGTCTTATCCCCTTGTGGCGACTCGACGCCGAGGATCAGCATGTGCTCGGCCAGCCACCCTTCGTCCTTGGCAGCTTTGGAGGCGATCCGCAGGGCGAGGCACTTCTTGCCCAAAAGCGCATTGCCGCCGTAGCCGCTGCCGAAGGACCAGATGGCGCGCTCTTCCGGGAAGTGGACAATGTATTTTTCCTTGTTGCAGGGCCAGGGGACATCCTGCTGCCCCGGTTCCAGCGGCGCACCCACCGAGTGGAGGCAGGGGACGAATTCGCCATTGCCGAGCACATCCAGTACCGCCTTGCCCATGCGGGCCATGATCCGCATGTTGACGGCCACGTAGGGGGAGTCGGAGATCTCAACGCCGATCTTGGCGATGGGGGAGCCGAGGGGGCCCATGCTGAAGGGGATGACGTACATGGTCCGGCCGCGCATGCACCCCCTGAAGAGCTTGTGCAGGGTCTCCTTCATCTCCTTCGGATGCATCCAGTTGTTGGTCGGCCCCGCATCCTGCTTGGAGATGCTGCAGATAAAGGTACGGTCCTCGACCCGGGCCACATCGATAGGGTCAGACCAGGCCAGGTAGCTGTTGGGGCGCTTCTCCTGGTTCAGCTTCTTGAAGGTGCCGCTCTGTACCAGTTGGTTGCAGAGGGCATCGTACTCTTCCTGCGAACCATCGCACCAGTGAACCCGGGCCGGTTCACACAGCGCCGTGACTTCTTCCACCCACTTCAGCAGTTGTTCGTTGTTTGGAACCGTGTAGCTCATGCCTCTACCTCCATCACGTATATAATGAGTCCTTCCTCGTACGAGCGCAGTATTATGAAACTGCTCAGAATATAGCTTATCGGACAATGAAAAGAAAGCTTTAGGGAAAATAAAAATGAATGGCATGCAACATTTGCTGTTGTTCTGATCGTTCCATGCCTTTATGTGAGGAATTATTAGGCAGTGGAGAGCCTCTTAATGACGCCAGCGCACTGACTTGCCACGATACTCCTGTTACGGAAAGTAAAGGTGCGGCAAGGTAAATTCTTTGGAAGGGCAGCCTTGAACCTCAAAAAAAACGGGTCAGACGCTAGTGGTCTAACCCGTTTCGATTATGGCGGAGAGATAGGGATTCGAACCCTAGATAGCTTTCACTATACCTGATTTCGAGTCAGGCGCCTTCGACCACTCGGCCATCTCTCCGTGATTGTGTATCAGCTTCTGGAACGGATGCCCATTCCGGAAGTGCTTTCTATACCCCAAATTTTTCCAAAACTCAATACTCGATTGCGGTCCTGGGCGAATCAGAGCATCTTGCGCAAAAACTGGCCGGTGTACGACCGGGTGACCTTCGCCACCTGTTCGGGAGTGCCGGTGGCGATGATTTCGCCGCCGCGGTTTCCACCCTCGGGGCCGAGGTCGATGAGCCAGTCGGCGGTTTTGATGACGTCAAGGTTGTGCTCGATGACGACGATGGTGTTTCCTCCCTCCACGAGCCGCCGCAGCACTTCCAGGAGCTTGGCGATGTCGTGGAAGTGGAGGCCGGTTGTCGGCTCGTCGAGGATGTAGATGGTCCGGCCGGTGGCGCGGCGGGAGAGCTCCTTGGCGAGCTTCACCCGCTGGGCCTCGCCGCCGGAGAGAGTGGTGGCCGACTGCCCCAGCCGGATGTAGCCGAGCCCAACCTCGTCGAGGGTCTGGAGTTTCGTTCTGATCTTCGGGATGTTCTCCAGGAAGCGGAGCGCCTCGGCCACGGTCATGTCGAGGACCTGGGCGATGGATTTCCCCTTGTAGGTCACCTCCAGGGTCTCGCGGTTGTAGCGGGCTCCCTTGCAGACTTCGCACTGGACGTAGACGTCGGGCAGGAAGTGCATCTCGATCTTGATGATCCCGTCGCCGGCGCACGCCTCGCAGCGCCCACCCTTGACGTTGAAGGAGTAGCGCCCCGGTTTGTAGCCACGCACCTTGGATTCCGGCAGCTGGGCGAAGATGTCGCGGATGTCGGCGAAGACGCCGGTGTAGGTGGCCGGGTTGGAGCGGGGGGTGCGGCCGATGGGAGACTGGTCGATGTTGATCACCTTGTCGAGGTGCTCGAGCCCCCGGATCTCTCTCACGGCCCCGGCCTTCTCACGGCTTTTGTACAGGCGCTGGCCGAGGACCTTGTAGAGGGTGTCGATGACGAGGGTCGATTTCCCCGACCCCGAGACCCCGGTGACACAGGTCATGACGCCGAGGGGGATGTCGATGGTGACATCCTTGAGGTTGTTTTCCGTGGCGCCGGCCACGGTGATGAAGCGCTGGGGCTTGCGCCGCTTCTTCGGCACCGCGATGGCGAGATCCCCCGAGAGGTATCTGCCGGTGAGGGAGGCGGGGTTCGCCATGATCTCCGCCGGTGTCCCCTGGGCCACCACCCGGCCGCCGTGCTCGCCGGCGCCGGGGCCCATGTCGAGGACGTGGTCGGCCTCAAGGATCGTTTCCTCGTCGTGTTCCACAACCAGCACCGTGTTGCCCAGATCGCGCATATGCTTCAGGGTCTGGAGAAGCCGCTCGTTGTCCCGCTGGTGGAGGCCGATGGAGGGCTCGTCCAGGATGTAGAGAACGCCGACGAGGGACGAGCCGATCTGGGTCGCCAGCCTGATCCGCTGCCCCTCGCCGCCGGAGAGGGTCCCCGATGACCGGTCGAGGGAGAGGTAGTCGAGACCCACGTTGACGAGGAAGTGGAGTCGCTCGCGGATCTCCTTCAGGATGCGGCGGGCGATCTCCTCCTCCTTGGGGGAGAGCGATAGGGCGCCGAAAAAGGTCACGGCGTCGGTGATGGAGAGGGCGGTCACCTCCCGGATGTTGCGCCCCGCCACCCGCACGTGGAGGGCCTCGGTCTTCAGCCGGGCGCCGTTGCAGGTGGGGCAGGGCATGACGTTCATGTACCGTTCGAGCTCTTCGCGCACCTGTTCCGAATCGCTCTCCCGGAAGCGCCGCTCCAGGTTGGGGATGACCCCCTCGAACTCCTTGGTGTAGGTGTGGCGGCGGCCGCCGTCCTCCTCCCACCAGAACTCCACCTTCTCGCCCTTGGAGCCGTGGAGGATCACGTCGCGAACCCGGGGCGAGAGTTCCTTGAACGGCGTCCGGATATCGAAATCGTAGGCCTTTGCCAGGGCTTCGAGGGTCAGGTGGTACCATCCCGACAGGCGCTTCTCCCACGGGACAATGGCCCCTTCGCGAATGGCCAGGTCGGGGTTCGGCACCACCAGTTCCTCGTCGAAGTACATCCTCGTGCCGAGGCCGGTGCAGTCGGGGCAGGCGCCGTAGGGGTTGTTGAAGGAGAACATGCGGGGGGTCATCTCGGGGTAGGAGATGCCGCACTCGATGCAGGCCAGGGCCTCGGAGAAGAGAATGGTGTCTCCGTCGACAATGGCCACCTTGGCGATCCCCTCGGCGTGGTTGAGGGCCGTCTCCAGGGAGTCGGCCAGCCGCCGCTCGATACCGGGCTTGACGATGAGCCGGTCCACCACGATGTCGATGTCGTGCTTCTTGTTCTTGTCGAGGGGGATCTCCTCGGTCAGCTCGTACTGGACCCCGTCAACGATGACGCGGACGAAACCGTCCTTCCTGAGCTGGGCCAGTTCCTTTTTGTACTCTCCCTTGCGGCCCCGTACCATGGGGGAGAGGAGCTGGAGCTTCGTCCCCTCGGCCATGGCCATGATCTGGTCCACCATCTGGGAGACGGTCTGGGCGGTGATCGCCTTGCCGCACTGGTAGCAGTGGGGCTTGCCGATGCGGGCGAAGAGGAGCCGCAGGTAGTCGTAGATCTCCGTGACGGTGCCGACGGTGGAGCGGGGGTTGCGGCTGGTGGTCTTCTGCTCGATGGAGATGGCGGGGGAAAGACCCTCGATGGACTCCACGTCGGGCTTCTCCATCTGCTCCAGGAACTGGCGGGCATAGGCGGAGAGGGATTCCACGTAGCGCCGCTGTCCCTCGGCGTAGATGGTGTCGAAGGCCAGGGTGGACTTGCCCGAGCCGGAGATGCCGGTGATGACTACCAGCTTGTCCCGGGGGATCTCCACGTCAATGCACTTCAGGTTATGCTCGCACGCGCCTTTGATGATGATCGTATCGGTTGCCATGGTGCTCCAGGTCTGTTGGTTTCCGGGATGGTGTCTGCCCGATGGGGTGGGGTGGGTAACGCTGTACTATAGCATACTCGGGAGGGCTTTGGCAGGCTGTTGGTCGTCGGTCGGCGGGGGGCGGATAAAAAAAGGGCCGGCGTGGCGGCCGGCCCCATGGCATGTCATGGAATGCGCAGAACTGATGACCAATAGAAGCGAAAGAGCTCAGTACAGTGCAATGGAGATGTCACCAGCATGCGAAGCCGTGACGAAGGTTGAGTCTGTTAATCGGGGCGGTTTTCCCAGATCTGCCAGGTGAGCGACTCGGCCCAGGACGCCACCTCTTCCGGCGAACCGACAAAAAGCCCCTCGCCAGGAAGGTTCCTGTCCCTGCGAAGATGGGTATTGAACCGCTCCAGCGTTGCCATGAGGCGGGCGAGGGCCTTGGTGGAGTCCTGCTCCCCCTTGTCGTCGAGAACGAGGTCGAAGCAGGCATTCAGAAGGTCGTCTGACAGCTTCCCCCCCAGGGGGTCGCCAGCCAGCAGGCGTGAAACTTCGTCGAACCTTTTGTGAGCTCCAATCATTGCATCCTCCCCGACCCGTCGGTTTCGGGTCTCTTCGTGTTCCGCCAGTTGTCTGCCCTTGTCCTGTGCTGACAGTATCTCACAGTAATTTGTTCTTGTCTGTCCTGTGGCTCCATGGTAGGGTTGTTCCGCAGTTTTAGCTACCAGGTGATGTTATTGTATCGCTTGCAGATAAATAGTCAAGATATATTTTATACTGGGTGATAAATTTTATTCAGGGGGATATGTAATGCACTCCGATCACGCATCAGATACATCGCTGGGCCGCCGCATCAAGGGGATACGGCAGGGCCGGGGGCTGACCCAGAAGGAGTTCGCCGATTCCCTCGGCATCGTGCAGGGGTTCCTGAGCGGCATCGAGCGCGGGAAGAAGACCCCGTCGGACACCCTGCTGATCGCCCTGTGCACTCTCTATGGGATACGGATGGAATGGCTCACGTCAGGGGTCGGGGAGATGCTTCAGGCGAGCCGGCAGTCGGGGCCGTCCGCCGCGTCGCCTGTTGGCGGGGGGATTCCGGTGCTGGCGCGAATCCCGCAGGAGTTTCCCGACAATGTCGGGACGGAGGATATCCTCTACCACGTAACCCTGCCGAACCTGCCGGCCGAGTGCTTTGCGCTGGTGGCCTACGGCGACTTTATGGCGCCGACGATCCGGGATGGCGACCTGGTGTTCTTCCGGCCGGGGGAGGCGGAGGAGAATGGGGCCATCGTCCTGGTGACCAACCGCTGGGGTGAGCCGATCCTGCGCCGGTACCGCGTACGGGATGGCGAGGTCTTCTGCTCTCCTGACAACGCCACCTACGCTACCTTCAAGCCTGCCCCGGAAACACGGGTCATCGGAACCGTAGTGGATGTCTGGCGGAAGGTGAGGATCTGATGGGTTAAGCCTGCCCGAGATGGGGCAGGGGGTGGAGGATTTCGGCAAGAAACCTGTGGCCCCGCCGAGGGGGCCGATACGGCTTGCGTAATGATTATGGCAGGTTATGGTGAAAATGCGGGCTGGCACGCTCCCTGCTCTACACGAATGCATAAGGAACAGACAACCGAATAGACAACGATAGACGATAATACTAAACCATCCGCGAGGATGGGACGGAAAGCCTACAGGGTCTCATGGAGACAGCCGGGTCGCCGAAATATCTGCCAGAGATATTCCGCCCCGGCTTTTTTCATGCGCGGACCGGGGCATGTGAGTGAAAGGAGGCATCACCATGATGAACAAGATTGTTGCTTCAGTCGCCTGCATCGCTGCCCTCGCAGGGACCGCGAATGCGGGAAACGTGGATTTCAGCGTTGGTATCAACGTCGGCAGCCGGCCGACGACGGTTCGGTACGAGCCGGTCTACGCCCCGGCACCTCCCCCGCCGGTGGTCATTGCCGAGCCGCCGGAGTTTGTCCTCGCCCCGTCACTGGGCTTCTATGCGGCCGTCGGCGTTCCCTATGACCTCTTCTACGTGGGGAGCCGCTACTATCTGAGCCGTGGCAATGACTGGTACCGTGGCGCATCCTATCGGGGGCCCTGGGTCACCGTGGAGTACCGCAGCCTCCCGTGGGAGCTCCGGCGCTACCCGGTGGCGAAGATCCGCTCCTACCGCGACCAGGACTACCGCCACCGCTGCGATGACGATAACCGTGGCCGGTGGGGATACTACCGTTCCGGCCGCGACTGGCGGGACGAAAAGCGACGCTGGAAGGAAGCACGTCACTGGGAGAAAGAACAGTGGAAGCGGGGCAAGGGCCATGGGCACCACGAAGACGATGATGACTGATCCCCGACGCTCCGAACCATAGCAGGCAGCGAGGCCCCGGCCGCGGCATCATCCATGCTGTGAACCGGGGTCTTGCCATGTCTGGTGTAGTTCCGTTACCGGGTGTTGCGCCTGACATGCCCCCGGGCCTTCTTCTTCTTGAGGCGAGTGCCGGCCTTATGCCGCTTCTCCGCCAGGGCGATGAGTATCTCGTGGCTTCCGCGGGGATCGTCACCCTCCCCGGGCACCCGTTGGCGGCAGGTACCGTCGGGCTGCATATCCCAGGCACTCCGGCGGTCGTACAGGTGGACGTCGATGATGGTGCGGATCTCCTTGCGCAGTTCCGGCGCTTCCACCGGTGCCAGCACCTCCACCCGGTACTCCAGGTTCCGCTTCATGGCGTCGGCGGAGCCGATGTAGTACTCCTCGGCCCCTCCGTTGCGGAAGTAGTAGATCCGTGCGTGCTCCAGGAAGCGGCCCACGACGCTGATAACTCTCACCGTCTCCGACAACCCCGGCACCCCCGGCCGCAGGCGGCAGCTGTCGCGGATGATGAGGTCGACCTGCACTCCCCGCCGTGCCGCGCTGTAGAGGGCAGCCACAATGTCGGCGTCCTCCAGGGCGTTCATCTGGAACTGGATGAGCCCCGGGTTCTCCTCCGAGTGGTGTTCCGCTTCCCTCTGAATCTTAGCCAGGAGCGCCTTCTTCAGGTGTTTCGGCGCCGGCAGCAGCTTCCGGTAATTGCGTCTCGGCGTGTAGCCGGTGGTGAGGTAGTTGAAGAGTTCGGTGGCGTCCTCACCGATGGTATCGTCGCTGGTGAGGAGCCCCAGGTCCGAGTAGATCCGGGCGGTGCCCGGGTGATAGTTGCCGGTGCCGATGTGGACATAGCGCCGCAGCCCGTCGTAATCCTGGCGTACCACGAGGATCACCTTGCAGTGGGTCTTGAGCCCCACCACGCCATAGGTGACGTGGATCCCCGCCTCCTCCATCCGCTCGGCGAGTCTGATGTTGGCCGCCTCGTCAAAGCGGGCCTTCAGCTCCACCGCCACCGCCACCTGCTTGCCGTTGCCGGCCGCGTTCACAAGGCAGTCGATGATCCGGCTGTCGATGGCGGTCCGGTAGAGGGTCATCTTGATGGCCCGCACCTTGGGGTCTTCGCTTGCCTCGTAGAGGAAGCGCTCCACCGAGGTGGCGAAGGAGTCGTAGGGGTGCTGCAGGAGGATGGAGCCGGCGTCGCGAATCACGTGGAAGATGTTCCGGTCGGTCATGAGCCGGGGGTGGTCGACAGGGTGATGGGGGGGATCGCGAAGCTCCGGGTAGCCGAGGCCGGCGATTTCGAACAGGTCCCGCAGGGCCAGCATCCCCTCCACCTCGAAGACGTCGGCAGCCTCGTTCAGCTCCAGCTCAGCGGCGAGCATTCCCCGGTGGACCGGCCCCATGCCGGCTGCCACCTCCAGCCGCACGATGGGGGCGAACCGACGGTCCTGAAGCTCCGACTCGATCATGGCAAGGAGGTCGTCGGCCTGCTCTTCGTTCCGCTCGGTGTTGGAGTTGCGGGTGACCCGGAAGAACTCGCAGGCCGCCACCTCCATCTCCGGGAAGAGCAAGTCCAGGTTGTGCTGCATCACCTCTTCCAGGGGGACGAACCGGTCCTTCTCCCCCACCTGGAGAAAGCGGGGAATACCCGCCCCCACCGGTACCTTGACCCGGGCCAGGGAGACCTCCCTTTCCCGGGGGTAGCGAAGCGTCACCAGCAGGTTCAGCGACAGGTTGGAGATGAAGGGGAAGGGGTGGGCCGGGTCGATGGACTGGGGGGTGACCAGGGGAAAGATGTTGCGGACGTAGTAGCTGCGCAACTCCTTTCGCTCCCGGCTGGTGAGCTCGCTGTAGCCGAGGATGTGAATGCCGGCCGGGCGCAAGAGGGTCAGGATCTCGCCAAAGACCTGCCTCTTGCGCTCCCCCAACTCTCGCACAACGGCGTAGCACTCCTCGATCTGCTGCCGGGGTGTGCGGCCGTCCACCGTCAGGTTCTGGATGCCGGCTCCCACCTGCTGCTTGAGACCGCCGATCCGTTTCATGAAAAACTCGTCCAGGTTGCCGCTCACGATGGCGGTGAACTTCACCCGCTCCAGCAGCGGCGTGCGCTCGTCTTCGGCCTCGCGGAGAACGCGTCGGTTGAATTCGAGCCAGGTCAGTTCCCGGTTCAGGAACAACTCGGTTGAGTAAATATCCACCACGTCGCTGAGAGGGGTGGTGGCGGCCGGTTCCGCGATCGCGGGGGGACCGTCTGGTACGGGCTTCTTAGTACGTCGTGGCGGGGTCATAGCCATCCCTTTCTCTTGAAGATGTAGAGCGGCAGGACCGCGGAGATAACGATGAGCGTCAGCGCCAGGGGGTAGCCGTAGGGGAGCTCCAGCTCCGGGAGGTGACGGAAGTTCATGCCGTAGATGCTCGCGATGAGGGTCGGCGGCAGGAAGATCACCGACATGACGGTGAAGATCTTGATGACCTTGTTCTGCTCCACGCTCAGGTAGTTGAGAAAGAGGTTCTGCAGGTAGTCGAGACGCTCGAAGTTGAAGTTGGCCGAGATAATCAGGGAGTTCACGTCCTTGATCATCATGCTGAACTCCTTCTTGAGGTCCTCGGGGATCTTGCCGCTCTTGAGCAGCGACGACAGCACCCGCTGCTTGTCGGTCAGGTTTTCGCGGATCGTGATGTTGATGTCCTCAAAGGAGGTGATGTACTCCAGGAACTTGCTGGAGTCGGCAAAGGACTTCAGATCCATCCGGCCGATGTTGACGATCTCCTTGGAGAGCGCCTCAAGGATGTCCGCATCCACTTCGACCCTCAGGTCGAGGATACCGCTCAGGACATGGGCGCCGTCGCGGAAGGCGCTGGGATTCAGCACCAGCTTGCGGGAGAACTCGGTGAATATCCGCAGATCGCTGAAGCGGATGGTGACTATGAAGTGGTCCTTGAGGGCGAAGGAGACCGTTTCGTTGTGGGCCTTGTCGGGCTGCTTGACCAGGAAGTAGGTGTTGATGGTGATCCCCGCGTCGTCTTCCCAGAAGCGGGCGCTGAACTCGATCTCTTCGGACTCCTGCCGGGTCGGGAGTTCGATTTTCAGTCTTTCCTCCACGGCGGAGAGTTCCTCGTGGGAAGGGGACACAAGGTCGAGCCAGATGAGAGGCCTCGCTTCGAGCTCGGCAAGCTGCTCCAGGTCGATGACGGTCGATCTGATGTAGCCGTCGCTTCGGGTAAACGCTTTGATCATGAGATACCTTCTTGAACGATGTAATCAGTGCTTGGACAGATGCTTCGCAACCAGCTTATCCACCACCTGCGCCAGGGATTTTCCCTTGCGGGCCGACTCACCCTGGATCCGGGCGATGGTTTCCCGCTTGAGGTGGAGTGTCACGGAGACCCGATCCGGATCGCCCGCGGCGTCGGCAGGGGCGCCCGGGGACGCGGCCGCGGCGGGTGGCGCGGGAACGTCGGTGGTGGCTGATGCACTTGCGGCGGCAAAACGCAGGGCCGTGGCCTCGTCAAACACCGGCTTGCGGATGGGAGGCTTGGTCTTCGGGCGTGTCATTTCCGCTTCTCCTTGAGGATCTGCTTCACTTCGTCGGCCAGAGCCCGCATCTCCGCGTGGGCCGTCCGGTCGAGCCACTCGTCCACCGAGAGCCCCCGTGCCAGGGCCTCGCTGTAGGCAACGCGATACCCGAGGCGGGCCGTCAGCTCCCGGAGCCCAAGCTCCTGCCGGGCAGCCTCGCTCAGTTCCTGCGCCTCGCGGGTCTGTCCCCGGAACCGGTTCCAGACGATCCGCGCATCCACATGGTGCGCGAGGCGCCGCGCCTCTTCGATGGTGCCGAGAAGATCGGCGGTGGACCAGATCTCGGCGGCGCTCGCCCCCAGGGGAACGAGGCAGAGGGTGGACATCACCAGGATCGCCCGGGTCATCTCCGCGATCCGCGGCGGACCGTCGATGATGAGGTACCGATGGTCCCGGACGAGCTCACCGGCCAGGGAGACCAGTTCCCGGTGGTTGCGGGCGGTGGCGAGGGTCAGGTTCTTCTGGGGGACCTCCGTCTGCCGCACCGCGTACCAGGAGGCGCTGGTTCCCTGGGGGAGGTCGCAGTCGATGAGGGCGGTCGGCTTCTTCAGCGAGAGGATCGCCGCCAGGTTGGTGGCGATGGTGGATCGCCCTACCCCTCCCTTGACCTGGATGATGCCGACAATCTGCGCCATGGTGCGGTCTCCGTTCTACCAGTGTACCCTCTGTTCAGATCCCGGCAAGTTCCCGTGCCGCCACCAGGAACTCCTCCACGACGGCGGGGTCGCCCGCCTCGCTGTAGAGGCGCAGCACCGGCTCGGTGCCGGAGGGGCGGATCAGGAGCCAGGAGCCGTCTGCGAAGAGGAACTTGAAACCGTCCCGGAAGTTCTCTCCGGCCACCGGGCGTCCGGCGATGGTGGCGATGCCGCCGGACTTGAGCTTCGCGATGAGCTGCTCCTTGGCTTCCTGGGCGATGGGAAGGTCGATGCGGCGGTAGAAGAACCGGCCGATCTCGTCCATGGTCTCGTCCAGGAGCTGGCGCAGCCCCTTGCCGGTTGCCGCCATGGCCTCCAGGAGCAGGAGCCCCATGAGGATGCCGTCCCGCTCCGGGATGTGCCCCTTGACGCCGAGACCGCCGGACTCTTCCCCCCCCATGAGGATGTCGTGCTCCAGCATCAGCTCGCAGATGTGCTTGAAGCCGATGGGGGTCTCGAAGAGGGGGAGGCCGAACTTCTCGGCAAGGAGATCGATCATCCGGGTGGTGGAGACGGTTTTCACCACCCCGCCCCGCAGCCCTTTGCGCTCGAAGAGGTGGCGCAGGATTACCGTGAAAATTCGGTGGGAGGAGAAGAATTCGCCGGTCTCGTCCACGGCGCCGATCCGGTCGGCGTCGCCGTCCAGGGCGAGCCCCACCCGGTAGGCGCCGCTCCCCACAAGGGCCGCGAGTTCCGTCAGATGCTCCTCGGTCGGCTCCGGTGGCTGGCCGCCGAAGGTGGGGTTTTCATCGCTGTGGATCTCGTGGACGCTGGGGAGAAGCTCCGGCATGAGACCGGCGCCGGCGCCATACATGGGGTCCACTGCCACCGGGATACCGCTTGCGCGGATGAGATCCAGGTCCACGTAGCGGGCCAGTTGCCGGAAGTACCCTGCCTTTGCGTCGAAGAGGGTCACGGCGTCGGCGGCCAGGGCGGCGGCCAGGGGGCGCTCCTCCACGGGGCGGCCCGCGCTGTCGTTGGCCGCCACCATCTCCTCCAGCACCTTCGTCGTGGAGGGGCGGGCCGAGCCGCCGAAGGCTTCCTTCACCTTGAAGCCGTTGTAAACCGGGGGGTTGTGGCTGGCGGTGATCATGACGCCGCCGCCGGCGCCCAATTCGCGCACGGCCCAGGAGACCGCCGGGGTGGGGGCGTAGCCGTCGGTGAGCCAGACCCGGATGCCGTTGCCGGCGGCGATCTCCGCCACCCGCTCGGCAAAGTCGCGGGAGAGGAAGCGGCGGTCGTAGCCGATCACGAGCCCCTGAGCGGCAAGCGCTTCTTTTTTCAGGTAATCCATGGTGGCCTGGGCCACCCGGCCAAGGTTGTCGAAGGTGAATTCGCGGGCGATGACGCCGCGCCAGCCGTCGGTTCCGAAGGTTATCTGCACGTGATTCTCCTCTTGGTGGTGTTTATATAGCATATCGGAAATCGTGCAATTTTCTGCACTCTTGATTGCCAAGTCAACCTTTTGTTTGTTCCCATCGCCGGGAAAATGGGGTAAGGTTCCCCCCATCACCCCACAGGGAGCGCAATTGTCATGTCAGGACGCATCTTTACCCCATTCACCGTTGGGGGATTCATCATCGTGCCGGAGGACCAGCCGGTCCCCGAGGGGAAGGGTATCCCCCTCGTCATGGGCAAAAAGGGGGCCTTCGGTTCCGGGGAGCACGAAACCACCGTCTCCTGCCTGGAGGAGCTGGAACGCATTCCCGGCATCGCCGGCATGCGTGCCCTGGATCTGGGGAGCGGCACCGGGATCCTCGCCATCGCCGCGGTCAGGCTGGGCGCCGCCTTCGTGGCGGCGGTGGACATCGATCCCCGGGCTGCCGCGTCCTGCGCGGCCAACGTCCGGCTGAACGGCGTGGAGGGGCGGATCGCCACCATCTGCGGCGAACTCGGCTGCATCGCCGAGGCGGAGTTCGACCTGGTGCTGGCCAACATCTACGCCGACATCCACCTGGCCCTGGCCGATGAGATGGTGCGGCTCACCCGCCCCGGCGGGACGCTCATCCTCTCCGGCATCCCCCTCCAGGACAAGTTCGACGTGCAGCGGCGCTTCCTGAACCTGGGATGCGAGCTGCGCGACATGCGGGTGATGGAGGAGTACGTCACCTTCGTCATGGCGAAGGGTTGACCCGGGGGCGGATTTGTCCTATATATCGAAGTTGATTGACACTTTTCACGGAGGTTTCTGTATGTTCAAGCGAATTATTCTTGCGCTCCTGCTGGGTGGCCTCTTCGGCGCCCTCGTCATTGCCGGCAACGCCGACGCCGCCGCAAAGGCGGACAAGGCGAAGAATCCCGTCGTCCTCATGGAGACAAGCCTCGGCAAGGTGAAGATCGAACTCTATCCCGACAAGGCGCCGGTGACGGTAAAGAACTTCCTCGACTACGCGGCGGCCGGCTTCTACGAGGGCACCATCTTCCACCGGGTCATCCCCGGCTTCATGGCCCAGGGGGGCGGCTTCACCGCCGACCGGAAACAGAAGGAGACCCGGGCGCCCATCAAGAACGAAGCGGACAACGGCCTGAAAAACGACCGGGGGACCATCGCCATGGCCCGGACCTCCAGCCCGGACAGCGCCACGGCCCAGTTCTTCATCAACGTGGTGAACAACGAGGGCCTGAACCGTCCGAACCCCGATGGCCATGGCTACGCCGTCTTCGGCAGGGTTGTGGAGGGGATGGACGTGGTGGACAAAATCGTCTCCACCCCGACCCAGCGGCTCAACATGGTCTTTGCCAACCTCCCGGTGACGCCGGTGGTGATCACCTCCCTGAAGCTCCTCAAGTAACCGGAAGGGCGCTCCGATAAGGGCGCCCTTTTCACGTTCCACTTCTTCCCTTGCTCCAATAAGGAGGTGCCCCATGGGACCTGTCCTCGCCGCACTTCTCGCTACCGTCCTTCTCGCCACCCCCGGCATTTCCGCCGCCGCGCCGGCCTCCCCCGTCGTCTCTGCCGAGGCCGACCAGAAAGGGATCGCCCTCACCATCTACAACCAGAACCTGGGCCTCGTGAAGGACCGGCGGGAACTGCGCCTGCCTAAGGGGGGGGGAGAACTCCGCTTCATGGACGTGGCGGCCCAGATCATCCCCACCAGCGTCTCCATCGCGGCGCTGGCCGGCGACGGCTTTCAGGTCCTGGAGCAGAACTACGAGTATGACCTCCTCTCCCCCCAGAAGCTCATGGAGAAGTACGTGGGGAAAGAGGTGAAGCTCTACCAGAAAAATCCCCAGACCGAGCGGGAGGAGATCCTTTCCGCCACGCTCCTTTCCACCAACGGCGGACCGGTCTTACGGATCGGCGACGAGATCACCTTCGGCCACCCGGGTCGGCTCATCTTCCCCGGCGTGCCGGAGGATCTGATAGCCCGGCCGACTCTGGTCTGGCTCCTGGAGGGTGCCGCCGCTACGGCGCAGACGGTGGAGGCATCGTACCTCACCAACGGCATCACCTGGCGGGCCGACTACGTGGTGACCCTGGGCGAGAAGGATGACCGGGCCGACCTTGCCGGCTGGGTCACCATCGACAACCGAAGCGGCGCCACCTACCGCAACGCCTCACTCAAACTCGTGGCGGGCGACGTGAACCGGGTCCAGGACCAGGCACCCCGACTGGCGAAGGCGATGCGGGCCGAGGCGATGGCGGCCGCGGCCCCCCAGTTCCAGGAGGAGGCCTTCTTCGAATACCACCTCTACACCCTCCAGCGACCCTCCACCATCAAGGAAAACCAGACAAAGCAGATCAGTCTCGTTGCCGCCACGGGCATCCCGGTGAAGAAGGAGTTCGTGGTCCGGGGGGAGAACCACTACTATTACAACCCCGCAGGCGGCGCCATAGGGAAGCAGAAGGTGGGTGTCTTCGTGGAGGTGGAGAACCGCAAGGAGCACAATCTGGGGATGCCGCTTCCCCGGGGGATCGCGCGGGTCTACAAGCGGGACGCCGGCGGGAGCCTCCAGTTCGTGGGTGAGGACACCATCGACCATACTCCGGAGAAGGAGAAGGTGCGGGTGAAGCTGGGGGATGCCTTCGACGTGGTGGCCGAGCGGAAGCAGACCGAGTGGAAGAAGGTGGCCTCCGACACCTACGAGGCGGCCTTCGAGGTGCTGCTGCGCAACCACAAGAAGGAAGACATCGTCGTCAAGGTGGTGGAGCCGGTGCCCGGCGACTGGCAGATGCTGTCATCGTCCCATCCCCACGTGAAGGGGGATGCCTTTGCCGCCGAGTTCAGCGTGCCGGTGCCCAGGGACGGGGAGGCGAAGCTCCTCTACCGGGTGCGGATGCGGTACTGACAGCCAGTACGTCGAGCGTTTCCGATGGGGAGAGCCGTGCACGCCACCGCTGTTGAACAAGGAATTGCCGAAGTTGATGTCAAGGAACTGGCGAGCTTCGTCTACGAGCTGAACATCGCCCGTCGCCACAGGGTCACCTATCCTGAGAACCACCCGGTCATCGCGGCTTCCGCTGACAAGATCCTGGCCATTCTTGAGAGGCTCCTCGAACACCACGACCGCGTGAGCCTGGGCGTAACCAAGAATGCCCTGCTCCTGGGCGGTACCATCCTCGACCGGGCCAACCCGGTATTCCGCGACTTCGCCACCGTCCTCTTTACGCACGGTATCGTTGCCATCACCTTTCACCGGGATATAGATGCCGATCAGTTGCATGCCTTCACCCGCTGCATCGGCATGAAGCGGGAGCAGGTGGCGGCCCAGGGCGGGCTTCCCGCCATGCTCCGGGATGCCGGCGTGACCCGCATCGTGGTCCATGAGGTCAACTACGACCTGTTCCATGTTACCGAGGAGGAGCGGTTTGCGCCGGCCGGGGAGGGGGGAGCCGGCGGCGGGGTGTCGCTCTGGGGGAAGTTCGTGCAGGGAATCCTGGAGGGGACCCTTGATCCGCGAGGCACGACCCTGTCCCAGTCCGGCGCCATCGATCCCCGGCAGCTGGCATCCTTTATCAACTGCTATTTCAAGAGTCACGGCGAGGCCATGGGCCAGAGCTACGACCGGGCAATCACCTCGTACATGCGACAGCTTGACCAGGAAAGCCTCCAGACCCAGCGCGACAAGGAGTCCCTCGACAAGCTCGGTTTTTTTCTGAAATATCTGAGCCCCGAGGTGCGGGCACAGTTCCTGCGCTCCACCTTCAGCGCGTTGCCGGACAAGGCGGCGACCACCGAGAAGCTCCTGGAGAGCTTTCCGGACGAGGTCATCCTCGAAGCCCTCGATGATGTGAGCACCCGGGGCTCCTATGTGTCGGAGGGGGTCCTGAACCTGATGCAGATGTTTGCGCGGTCGTCGGTTCAGCATGAGCGTCCCCCCGCCTTAATAAAACTTTCTCGGATGGACGAGCGGGAGCTGGGTCAGAAGCTTCGCCTCATCTTCCGCGAGGACGAACCCGACCGTTTTGTCCCGACTGCCTACCACAAGACCCTGCGGGGGATCGTCTCGCTGGGCAGCCAGGCGGTCCTTGAACCCCACGAGATCGACGCGCTGAAGCAACAACTCCATGCCCGCTCCCTGGAGTCACAGGTGAATGCGGTGCTCATGGATGTCATCGACCAGGACGCCGGCGAGTACGAGGGCGAGGTCTTCACCCAGAATCTTCTCGAGCTCAGTTCGTTCTTCCTGGAGACGGGTGATTTCTCCTCGCTCGCCGCCATGCACCGACGTCTGAGCCGCACCTGCCGGGGCGCTACCCTGGGGCTGCTGCCGGTCCATGAAACGGTGCTGGCCACCTTCGCACGGCAGAGTTTTGTCGAGCGGGTCCTCGATGGTCTCCATTCCTGGGGCAGAAACAAGTACGACGAGATCGGTGCGCTGATCAAGAGTGTGGGAATACCGTTCATACTGCCGATGCTCCAGTGCCTCGCCGAAGAGACGAACATGTCGCTGCGCCGCTATTACGTGGCACGGCTTCAGGAGCAGGGCGAGGCGACGCGCGAGGCGGCGGTCCCCCTGCTGCGCGATGGCCGCTGGTATGTGGTGCGGAACGTGGTGGTCATCCTGCGCGGGCTCAACGACCCGGCAGTCGTCAAGTACATCCGGCTGCTCAGCGGCCATCCCCATCCCAAGGTCCGCCAGGAGGTGATCAGGACCCTGCTCCACTACCGGCATCCCCAGGCCGAGGAACTGCTGGCCGCCGCGCTGGTCGGAAAGGACATCGGCACCCGTTGCTACGCCGTCAAGCTCGCCGAGACCCATCGAACTCCACGGGTCGTGGCGGGGCTGCGCTCGCTTCTCGCCGACGGTGGAACCAGCGATGACGATCTGGAGCTCAAGGCCGCCGCAGTCCGCATTCTGGGCGAGATCGGCGCGAGCGACACCCTTCTGGAGCTGGAGCGCCTGCTTGCGGCGCGCAGCCTCCTCCGCCCGGCGCCACTGCTGCGCCTCAAGGAGGAAATCGTCAAGTCCCTGGAGCATTACCCCTCACCCTTTGCACGGGCACTGCTGGAGAAGGTGGAACGCACCGAGCGGGGTCAGCTGTCTCGCCTCGCGAAAGAGGTCCGGCAGCGGCTGCAGGGGAGGACTCCATGAGCAGCGAACGGTTGACGGCCGTGCGCAACGCCCTGCGGCACCTGATGACTGGCGTTGCCAATGCCTCTCTCTACGCGGTGGACCATCCCCAGGTGGAACGATTCTGTGTCGCTGCCCGGACGGAACTCGCCCGTGCCATGGCGGACGGCCGCGAACTCTCGCTGCTGCTCATCGACGACGACCTGATCTGCGACGGCTCACCCCTCAGCGATACGCTCTATGCGGGGAGATTCTGTCTTGCCTTGAAGGCGCGGGGAATCGGGCACCTCAGGTTTCTTCCGGGGATATCCCCCGGCGAGCTGCGCTCCCTGGTTGGAGCCCTGACCAAGGCGGGTCAGGTTTCCGGAGAGCTCTGCTCCACGGACAACCTCCGCTTCGGCAAGGTGGAGGTCCGGTACGCCGGAGGGG
>RHLS01000087.1 GCA_003712145.1 Desulfuromonadales bacterium
GTGCCGATTTTTACTCAATGTCAAGCAAAAAATGCAGCAACCAGCTATTTTTATTCACTTTTTATGGAACGTTCCGGTCCTGCAATTTTCTAACCGGACAATGCTGATTCCAAGGATATTTTTGTATCTTTTAAATTATTCTGCAAGGCAAGACATGAGTGAACGTGCAACAAGTGGGTTTACTGCAAATTGCGGAAGCCGAAGCTCTGCCACCACATCACGACATATCTCCATATAATCTCCAACTCCCCTCATTTTAGAAACCTTATGCACCGTTGCGTTAATTTTCTTAAGCCAGTCTATGCTTTCTGTGAACAAAATTTTGGCTTCTGCAGTCTGTTTTGGCTCATCCCATGCTGACAACGACCATTCCAACGCAATATTTTCCAATTTTTTTAGTGAATCAACAGCTGATGGATAATTATCAAAGATCGGCATATCTCCGGGTACGAGCACGGCATCGCCGGTAAACAGAACTTTGTCGGATGGACACCATAAAGAGATTGAGCCTGCTGAATGACCTGGGGTATGTATGACCTCCAGTGAAATGCCCTGATCAACGAGGATGGATTCGCCGCCATAAAGCAGATTATCAACTGTAACTGAACCACCAACAAGGGTGTGAAATCCGGGGACGGGCCGCTCCTTTTCTTGCAGGTTGGTGTCCTCAATCCAGTTCCTTTCGGCGATATGAGCTGAGACGCGGCATCCGGTTGCCCTTTGTATTTCCTTGGCAGCGCCAACGTGATCAGGGTGGGAATGAGTGAGGACAAGGTGTTCAATGTTTATTGGTTGAAGTCCTATTTGCTCTAAATAACTATAAATATACTGTTCTGATCCGGCAACTCCACTGTCAATCAGGGTAATCTTTGCGCCGCAATAGAGAAATACGTTGACTGAACGATTAATCTGCCCGGCTGGGGTTGGTACGACAAAGGGGATGTTGATGGCATGGATACTTGAGGTGATCTGCATGGTAGTGCTCCTTTTGGAAATAAAATAGTCGCGAGTCTTTCCTCCCTCGCGACCTTCGATTCCATGAAGCAGATACGAAAGGAGCGCGGGAAAATGACCCGCGCTCCTTGTGTTAATAAGGCAAGCAACGAGCCGTCACATGGTGACGACTACGACGACCAAGGTTGTGGAAGTATTTTTCAACATATTGATTCTTTAACCCAATTCAGCGGCTGAGTCAAGTACCTTTAATCCTTGTTCAACGGTGATGAGGCTGACCGGCCAGTCTTTTCAGGGGCCGGTCGTGCCGATGGTTGGACAGAGAATACATCTTAGACTCTAACAAGTTGCATGAGTGGTTCGAACGAATATAATGCTGACCTTCTTCCTGATGCTTCTTCAATGGGTGTAAGCAGGTTATTTTCCTGAAGTAATCTGGTGAACCTTGCCGCTGAAGCAGGAGGGATACCACTTATTGATGTGAATTTACTGTTTCTGAATATTGGGTTTGTAAATACAAAATCCAACGCAGCAACGCTCCATTTTGAAGAAAGTGTGTCGGAAAACACCGTTTTCATGTCTTCATACAATGACCTTATATTTTCAGCTATCACCAAGTTCCGAATTGCCTGCTGCTCAATAGCTTGAAGAAAAAAATCACACCAACTATTCCAGTCATCATTTTCAGAAACATTTCTCATTTGGTCTATATATTGGTCTTTGTTTTCTTCCAAAAAGCCACTTACGTAAAAATGAGGAGCGGATATTGTTTTAGATGACCACAACATTAAAGTTATTAGCATTCGTCCGATTCTGCCATTTCCGTCTTTAAATGGGTGAAGAGCTTCAAATTCAATGTGTGAGACAGCAGACTTGACTAATATTGGATCTGTACTGTGTTCTAAATATTGAAATAGGCTGTCTAAACCATCCTGTAATTTTTCTGGGGTGATTGGAACAAATAAAATATTCTTTTTGAGTTTATCGGCAAGGTAGTTTTGCTCATTTTTAAATTCACCAGGAGATTTCGACGCTCCTCTTCCAAAAGACAGCAATCTTTGATGTATTCCTTTTATTAACGACTGTGATAATGGATAACCATCCTCCATTGCTTTTTGGGCAGACTTTAATGCTCTTTGGTATAAAATGGTTTCGATGACTTCAGCTCTTACGTTTGGAGCACCTGTTGATTCTCCATCATAATCTGCCTCATATTTGAGAATTTCGTCCATAGTGCTCACAGTCCCCTCCATTCTTGAAGAGATGACCGCTTCTTGATTGCGTAATGGAGCCAGAAGGATTTCGCTATTGTGCATATTTTTCAACATCTGATCGTATCTTGCCAATGCATCGGTAGCTCTCACCAAAGATTGGATAAATTTCCCGTAATCAAGGTTGGTTGGAGGAAATTTTCCATAGTGATAATTCACGGCATTTTGGAAATTGAGTTCCATGACGTACTTACCTCCATCGTTTGTCAAAAGTTGAAAAAACTTATCGCCAAAAACTCTTGTAGTCAATATAATAATAAAAATGATACACAAAACTCTTTGAGCTGAACAAATTAAGCACTAACATGTTTGTCATTCAAAATATGTAAAAATTGATAAACAAGATGGATTGGCGTTAAGAGGTTAAGCACAAAGGGGGTTGTTGCTCAAAATAGTTCAAATTTGGGAGACAAAATAATTTCGTGTTCAACGCCTGTGAGCTGACCGGCCGGTTTTTGTCTCTGGCCGGTCTAGCGCTTTGTTGAGCTCTTCTTAGCGTTCACGGACTCCGCTGCCTCAAAATTCAGAATTTCGCCGTCGAGGCGTACTTCTGGAGGTGGTTTAACCCCACCGAAATCGATAGTACTTCCAGTTTCCTCGTCAAAAGGAAATTGGACCTTTGTCCCTGTCAGTTTTGATGGTTCATCGGGCAAGGAGCCATAGTTGCCGATATAGGCACCATCTGCGCCGAAAACTAGAAGCCGTCGTGTTGCGCGACAACTCTCTCCCCATGTTGTTGTCAGAAGTACAAGCTCAAACGTTGTCTTTCCAGATACTTTGATTTTGCCGACATGCTTGAACTCTTCCTCATGGAACTGTCCGAGAGGGAAAAATGGCGGGTTCAACGATGTTTCTGCGTTTTTATGCAGTTGAGATAGGATCTTTTCAGGACCTATTGATATGCGTCTTGATTGATTTGAACCACACTTTTCAGGGGGGGATGCGGCTGAATACTCCGCTGAGAGTCCTATTAGTCCGGCCATAAAGGCAAGAAGAGACATAAGGATCACTCTTAATCTTTCTTTTCGCATTTCTTCCTTTTCCTTGCTCAACGCCATAAGGCTGACCAGCCCGCCCAGTTTTTCCGGGCGGTCTGGTCGAGCCGCAAGTTGGGCACCTTCTCATATTTCACTCCACCGAGACACTCTCTGTTAATTCAGTCTCTATTCTGTTTAGTTCTGAACCTATTTTATTGTTTATATTTTCCAGCTCAATGGATTTTATTGTATAAGTGATGAGTAGCCTTAGATGTGACGAGTCGTGACTTGTATATTTTGGCTCTTCAGCAAAATTTGTGGGTACCTTCCGGCTCGGGGAGGTTCCCAAGTGTA
>RHLS01000001.1 GCA_003712145.1 Desulfuromonadales bacterium
AGGGGATCCTCGGGGACGGGGGACGCTTTCCCCTGGAGCTCTCCTTCGGGAGGATGACTGGGGGACGGAGCCCCCGGTACGTGGGGATCGTCCACGATCTGAGATGGCGATACGAGGTGGAGGCGCGGCTTCACGAAACCGTCGCCAAGCTCGAGGAACAGTATGGCGAGGCCGAACTGGCCCGCAGCGAGACCCGGGCAATCCTCGACGCCACAAGCGAGGCCATGCTCCTCCTTTCCCCCCAAGGCAGGATCCTGGCGGTGAACCGCCGGTTCGAGCAGCTATTCAAGTCCTTTTCCGGGGAGATCCTCGGTCGGCACTACAACGAGCTGATCCCTCTCTTCGAGCACATTTTCGAGGGACCGGAGGCTCTTCTGACCCTTTTCTCGTACGCCTGCCGCACCATCAAGCGGGAGTATGCCGAACTCCTCTCCCAGCGATGGCCCCGCCGGCGGGAGCTCGAGCTCTACTCCACCTCCGTCTCCGACGCCCGGGGAGAGCGCCTCGGCCGCCTCTACGTCTTCCGGGACGTGACCCGGGAGCGGGAGCTGGACCGGATGAAGTCGGATTTCGTCTCCCTCGTCTCCCACGAACTCCGCACTCCCCTCACCTCCATCGCGGGGTACGTGGAGATGCTCGTCGACGGTGACGCCGGCCCCCTCAGCGAGGAGCAGGAGGAATACCTCGGCATCGTCAAGCGGAATACCGACCGTCTCACCACCCTCATCAACGATCTCCTCGACGTGACCCGTATCGAGGCAGGGAAGATCCAGCTGAAGCGCGAACCCCTCGCCCTCTCCTCCATCATCCGGGGGGTGGCCCAGTCCCTCCTCCCCCCCATGGAGGCCAAGGAACAGACGCTCACCATCGACCTCCCCGACGACCTTCCCGCAGTCTACGGCGACGGGAACCGGGTGGTCCAGATCGTGACGAACCTCCTGTCGAATGCCCACAAGTACACCCCCCGCCACGGGGCCATAGCGATCAGCGGGGGACGGGAGGGGGCGACGGTCCGCGTCGATATACGGGACACCGGCATTGGCCTCTCGCCCGATGACCAGGCAAAGCTCTTCTCCAGGTTCTTCCGGGCCGACAACCCGACCACCAGGGAGGTGGGAGGAACGGGGCTCGGGCTCTGGATCACCCGTTCCCTCGTGGAGATGCACGGGGGAGAGATCACCGTGACGAGTACGCCGGGGGAGGGCTCCACCTTCAGCTTCACCCTCCCCGCCGTCCCTGAATCGTTCGAGTTATCTTCCGGGCAAGGCGAGACAACCGTCAAATAACTTGACAGAATCAGTGAAAAAACTGTTGGAGTTCTTTACATAAATGGTAGGGATGGGTGAGGGTTTGTTGTATTGTGTTACAATGTTGAATAGTTATGGATTTGGCTCACAATTTGCTGAATGTTTATCGAGCGGCAATCAATAAGGTGATGGGACAGGAGCTTTGCCCCCGTGTTGCCAGGGAGGTTACAATGCTGTCAATCTCCGTCATGGTATTTTCGTTCTTCCTCGGAGCTCTGTTGGTCGAAGGGTCCTGCTTCTTCACGGGACTGCTCGTGTTCCTGGGGACCTCCATCAGCGGCGTTGTGGCCAGCAGCTTTGTCGAGGCCTCCTTCAAGGTTCTCTTTACCCGGGTTGTCGCAGTGCTCCCCCTCCCCCGGAAACCCCAGCCCGGTCACTTGTCCTGACAGGAGTAAGCAACCCCCGTCAATTCCGATTTCTCCTCGAACACAAAGACGCCCCGGAACATCTGCTCCGGGGCGTCTTTGTGTTTGTCGCCGTGGGACTGACTACTTGGCCGTGTCGACCGTTGCCTGCTTCACCACCATATCTACCACGGGAAGGGCTGGCACCGCCTTGAGGCCGTACATCTGCTCCAGGTTGATGTCCTTCGGCACCGCGGCAAGGAGTGCTTCGGCCACCTTCTGGTCGGCCTGGCGGAAGCGGAGTTTCGCCTCCACGGAGATCTTCTGCACGCCGGCGGGTGCGGTCAGCCCATAGTAGACATCCTTCCATCCTTTGGGGGGGATGGTGTCATGTTTGGAGAAGCCCACCACAATCCAGGGGTCGATGGCGAAGTGGAAGTCTTTCCCCATGCCGTCGGAGACGAACATGCGGGTTTCGGCCGGGATGGTGCCGTCGGCGTTGAGGGCGCCGCTGGTCATGATGACCTTGCCGTTTTCGTCTTTTGCGGTGAGCTCAAGCCACATCTGGCGCACGTTGGTGAGAGATGTCGGCAGGTTGTGCCCAGCCCGGATGTTCTTCACCCGCACCTTCAGTTCGGCCAGTTTGCCGTCCCGGTAGACGGGGGTCAGCTCAACGTCGGCAGCTGACTTGAGCCGCTCCACGGCCATCTCGTACTGGTTCGTGAGGCTCTTGGCCAGTTCTTCGTCCCCCGCTTTCTTGGCGGCTCCGGCGGCCAGGTAGGTGAGGAGGAAGTTGGCGCCGCTGAAGTAGTGCTTGTACTCCTTGCGCTCGGGCTTCACGAACTGGTCTGCGCTCCGCTTGAAGGTCTGGATGTCGACCATGTGGCAGTCCTGGCACATGATCGCCTTCTGGGCGTAGGGGCCGGCAATCCACTCATTGTGGGTGGCCTCGATGGGGAAGTGATCCTCATGGTGGTAGACCTGGTGGCAGGAAGCGCAAAGGTTTGCCTGCAGGTGAAGCGGCGACTCCTCGCACTGGTGGAACCCGCCGCCGCACTCCTTGTGGTTGGGGATGGGGCCGCGCTTGATGAGCGTCTGGCCACCGGTGGTATCGACGCCGGGGGAGAGGATGAAGGAGCCGTTCTCGGCGACCCGGGCCGGGGTCTGCTGGTGGGTTACGCCGCTGATGGAGTGGCAGACGTCGCAGGATACGCCGGCAAGGGCGATGGCGGAGAGGCCGGCAAGCCCCGGTCCCTTGATCTCGCCGGTGACCACCCCGACGGGGGAGTGGCACCCTTCGCACTGGCGGGAGATTTCATGGCCCACGGCCTTGACAGCCTTGTTCAGCTCCCCCTGGTAGATCGGGTCCTTGAAGGCGAGGCTGTGGACAGAGCCGTTCCATTCCTTGTACTGCTTCTCGTGGCAGCCGCCGCAGACTTCGGGGGCATTGAAGGGTACAGTCGATTTGTTCCACTTGATGAGGGAGGGATAGTAGGGGTAAAACTCACGGTCCACCGGGAATACGGGTGAGGCGGCCAGGGCCGCAACCGCGGCACCGACGAGGGCGAAACAGACGAAGAGAGTGGTGGCGAGGTGTGACGTTCGCTTCATGGTGGTTCCTCCTTGACCTGATTATGTCGTGCTGATTAAATGGCCTTAAATGTGTAACAGCAATAACACCCGTCGTCAAGGAGGGGGGGTACAATATACCGGTTTACCCACGAAGGGCCGGCGAAAGGCGGATCAGGCGAGCTGACAGACTATCGATCAGATCCATGGTCTTCCGGTCCATCCTCTTCAGCCACCGCCGCGGAATCCCCTCCATCCCGTAGAAAGCTCCGGCCACCATGCCGCAGATGGCGCCGGTGGTGTCGGCGTTAGGGTCTCCACCGGGCATTCCCCCAGGTTGGATTCTCGTCCAAAGCCGCCCCACAGAACTGTAAAAAAATGCTGCGGAACTGTCGGAATTCATTACACAAAAGTGAATCCTGTTGTCTTAAGATGATTTTAATGACGCAGAATCAGCTTGTTGCGCATTGGCATTTCTATTGCTGTGTTGAGGATTAAGCGTAATGATTCCGGCGGGTTAATGAGAGGGCTTGTGGTGCGGTGTGAGTGATCTTGTTGTTTGATGAAGCCCTCCTCCTGGGATGGAGGGGGTATGGGAAGCACGGATTCTTGTTTCAGGACGTCTTGCATGGCGTCTCCTGCCGAGGAGGGAAGTTCCCTCTTTGTTTCCCTATGGGCGATTGCTCGCCCCCCGTCTTGTTTCTCTGAAAAATTGCAGGTTAGGTCCCAGCCAGGTGTTTCATCTTGGTGGGTACATTGCCTCGGCCTGCCTCATTCCGATACCCCCATTCTGAAGAATTCATGCATTAGCCGTTATCCGACAGGGCAGAAAACACTTCCTCGGCCACGGGTGCCGCCTGGCTAGGTGGTGGCTCGTGGATGTTTCATGCAGATTCAGGGGAAGTGCATAATTCAAAGTATTTCTAGTCTGTAACCTGTTACAATCTGAAGGGAGGAAAGTGAAATGAAAAGGAACAACCTACTGAAGGCACTAGCTACTGCAGCCACTGTGGTCACCTTGGGACTGGCCGTTCAGGCCGATGCCTCAATAATATACTGGGATCAATTCGCTGGCTTTCGACAGGGCAGCGAAATCCCTGCCATTCTCGATTTTTCTGCCCCGGTGACAGATCCCAAAGCTCCAGCAAGTGCCTTTGCGGACATAGCGTGGGTTTCTGGCTCAAGTCCGCAAAGCCAGTTGAATATTGCAACATATGACAGTGGTGTCCTAGGCGAAAACCCTTTTAATGTTAATGGGAGTACGAGTGACACTAAGAAAATAGCGACATTAACGCAGACCAACAGGGGAATATCTACTACCCCTACCTTTACCGTCGACACTCCGGGCATTTTTAGACTTTACACCAATGTAGCACGTACGTTGGGAAATCAGATATCTCCACCTTCTCCGGATGCATCCATTACCAATATTAGGTTTTGGGAAACACCGAATGCCCCTGCTGCCTCTCCTATTCCACCCGATAGCCCCAATGGCCCTGGTGCAGGCCCTGCAGGTGGCGTAAACGATGATCGGTATAGGCTCACAACGGCAGGATTCGGTCCTGTATTGTTTACGTTCGAGGGACAGCTCTACGAACTGTTCTTTGATTTGATTCCTGGCGTTGGTGCCGCAGCCTTTGATTCAACTGCACTGGGGAATGATCCGACCGGTCAACCGTGGGATCCTCCTCCGGGATCAAGAGACATCTGGACCCTGGAGCCGGTAGGAGGTGGGATTGGTACTTCCCAAGTGGATGTATACGCAACTATTAGGCCTATCCCTGAACCGGGGACGATAACACTTCTGGGTCTGGGATTGTTCGGGATCGCTGTCGGCATGAGGAAGAGACGGAAGTAAGGGATGTCAGATCTGGTTTCGCCCGATAAGAGGGCATAATTAGTAACGAAAAAAGCCCCTGCTCTTTAGCAGGGGTTTTTTTCGTGAAAATTGTCAGGACAATTACGGCGTTCCCCTAGGGATCCTGTGCTTAAAGGGATCGTACAAGGTGAAGTTCGGCCCGAAGGCTATTTCCCCCCAGTTCAGCAGAACCTTTACCGTCTCCATCGCCATCAGGACGGAGGTGAGCCAGACCATCGGCGCGAACGAAGTGAGGCGGCCTGCGGCAATACGCTTTCTCGCCCCTTCGTTGTAAAAATCGGCAACTCCCTCGATTTTTCCAAGGCCCAAGAGAAGTTCGATCCCTAGCTTGGTAAATTCCTCGTCGGTGATAGCTGATACATCCCGGCCAATCGTCGGCAGCCCGTAGGCCTCTTCTAGGGTCGGCGTCTGGGCCGTGAAGGTACGCACATTGCCGTAGGGAATCGCCCACCCCTCCACAAGGGGGATCCCCATTTCCCGGGCTTTTCGGGAGGCAATAATGCACGGTTTCAATTGGTCGATCCCCTGGACGATCACATCCGCGTCTCTTATGATCTCGGCGATGTTGTCCTCTCCCACCCTCTCGAACGTACCCACTCTGATGTCGGGGTTGATTTGTTTGGCCCATTCTGCGGCCACATCGATCTTCATCCGTCCCATGGTGTGGGGATAGGCGAATATCTGCCGGTTCATGTTGGTCGGCTCAAAGGTGTCCTTGTCGACAATGCTGAAGGTTCCTATACCGCATCGGACCAGCACCTCGAAGGCGGTGCCCCCTATCCCGCCCATTCCAAAGACGGCGACCTTGCTGGTTCTCAGCCGCTCCTGCTGTTCCTCGGTCAGCAGGCCGATATTGCGGTCGACGAGGTTTCCATAATTCTGGCTCCACTGCTGAGTGAAATTGGTCATTGTTTCCGCTCCTTTTCTTGAGTTCTTTGGATCGCTGATCAATAGGGGAGAAGAGTTCCCTGCTTTAAGCGCTCAAATGTACTGGTTTTTCCGTTCATAATTGTGCTCTATGCCGAACGGAAACTGCCGGTAGGGAAGAATGGCAATCGTCACCTTTACCCTGGCGTAGGTGGCAAGAGCTGCCGAGAGTTTCCCCACCAATCCGGGCGTGGCCGCGAATCCATCCCGCAGCTGCACCAGAAGGGTCACTTCACCATTCTCCCTCGAAAGCCTGAAATTTCCGGTAACCTGGCTGGCGACCCCGAAGTCATGGTACAAGGCTTCCTTTACCTCGTTTGCTGAAACACTCTCGCCATGTGCCAGTTCAACCTCGACGCTCTTTCCCCCCACCATGCCGAATGGAAGGCGAAATTCCGGAAGGAGATTCTCCCTGCCGAGCTCCTTCAGGACCAATGCCATTTCTGGGTAGGTCATCGTCCGCGCTGTGTCACCCGTTCTGTAGCGGATGAGGGGGATTTTGAGGTTTTTGCCAAGGGTCGACACAACCAGTTCCGGCCTGCCATCCTTTCCCGGAACGGTTTCAAGGAAAGTCTGCTGGGGGAAGTACTGCATGACGAGGGGACAGACCTCTGTACCTGTACCGAAGAGGGCGTAGCGCAGATCCCGGTTCAGGTGGGCCTGTCTGCGCAGTTGAATGGTCCTGTGCTCTTCACGGAATATGCTCAGGCCAAGCTCCGACAGCCCCATATTCACCAGGATCATCCCCCGCTCAGGGGAGTCGAAATCAATCCCGAGCAAATGACCCAGATAGGACCGGAAGTTCTCGGCAATGAACTCACCGCCGGTTATGACGTTGACAAGGAGGTTGTGCCACGGAATACCGTTTTCAGATCCTTCTTCAATGACCTTCTTCAGGAAAGGGCTTTCCCCTACCAGAATGAATTGGTCGAAATCGTCGGCCAGTTTCTTGATGAGGGCATGAATCACATCGGCTCTGACGCTGGTGTCTGCCACAGGGATGGTTCGGGTGGCAATTTTGACTCCCATCGGAAGGCAGTTGATAAGGAGGGTTTTGCGGCGAAAGATCTGGAAGTGCTGATCCAGCAGGAATTCAAGTCCCAAGGCAGCGTGACTGGCGCTTTGCCAGGTTTCAGCGCCAAAGGAAAATACCCCGGAACTGCCGGAGCTTGAGTAGAAGGAGCAAATGTCATCCAGGTGACCTCCCACGCAAAGATCCCGCAAAGCGTTTCTCGGGAACACGGACTCTTTATCGAGGAAAGGGACTTTCTCCTTAAACGCAGCAATCGTTGAGATGGCTCCCGGATTAACCCCTTTCTCGGACAAAAGCCTACGATAGGCCGGCACCTTTTCGGCAGCACTCCTGAACGCCTTCAGGAGGTTTCGCTCCCCTGTGGCAATGATTTCTTCAGGTTCTTGCGCGGAGAGAGCGTGGACAAGTCTCGTGTACTGCCACTGGACAAACCAGTTGGTGATCCCTGTCAATAACCCCATGGGAATGCTATCCCTCTTCTGTTGCAGCTTGTTACTGATTACTATGGTTTGCTACTTCAGCCATCAACTCAGCGAGGCTAATGTCTTTTCCCTTGGTCTGTCTGCCGTTCAAGAGTGTTTCAAAATTATCCTTGAAGATGCCACGCAAAGTAGTTTGAGAAAGGCCTATCTCCCCGATGCAGTCGACAAAATCTTTAATGTTGTGGATGGTTCCGGCGTAAGGCATGGGATAGTCAGTGCCGAAAATGATCTTGTCGGGACCGATCCTGTCGATGAGGTTGGGAGTAAGGATTTCCTTGATCTCGTATAGATAGGCGGCAGTATCAATGAACACGTTCGGGTTTTTTTCCACAACCATGAATGATTCATTATGCCATAGGGTCCCCAAGTGGGTCAGTTGTATGCGCAAGTCTGGAAAGTCGACGGCTATATCATCAATCAAGAGTGGGTTTGCTTGTGAGAGGCGGCATAGACTTCCGAATGGGGTCGTTCCCACGTGAAAAACAATGGGGATATTGAGTTCAAGTGCCTTTTCATAGAGAGGGTAAAACGCCTTGTCGTTTGGAAAAAAGTTCTGCAACGGCGGATGGAGCTTGAGCCCCTTCAGTCCGAATCCCTTTACCGCCTTTTCGAGGGTGTCAACTGCCGTGGGATCGTTGGGGTTGACGGATGCGAATCCGATGAACCGGTCTGGGAATCGGTCGCAGAGAGATTTTACATATTCATTGGATGAGTAAACGATGGGGGCATCAACAGCATAAAGCACGGATTTGGCAATACCTGCTTCATCCATTTGCTGAATGAGCATTTCCGGCGATAGTAGAGGCAATGTCGCTACAATGTCTTGTAAAACAGAAATCCCCCCCGATAGGCTAAAATCTTGGTATTTTTGCGCCATTGCTTCAATTTCAATCAGATGGACATGAGCATTGATAATTTCCATGGAAGACCTCTGCATATTCTAGATGATTGGTGATGGCGTAGTTGACAAATTCCTTTAGGAGATCGTTTCTTTAGAGACAGGCTGGAATTTTCATGGAATGATGCGCTACTCGCATGTCGTGGCCAAATTAGCAGTTGCATAAGTTGATCTCGAAACTTGGAGATAATGCGTGTTCAAAGGCGCTGATAACAGTTGTTGTAAATCGAAGAATGCACCTGTCTTGAGCTCGCCCTCGGTTAATAGTTCATCGATCTTAGGCCGGTAGCGGCGCTCCAAGCCCGTAAGGAGATCATGCATAACATGTGGTTTTTTCTCGTAAATATTCCTCTCCAAGTCGGCAACAACCGCTATATAGGGAGTTACTGGGCCATAAAAATCTATTTGCGGGCCTGCAGCATGAAACAGGAAAGCAAAAAACTTGTTCAAGCCATACCAGAGTCTCTTTTCCATGGCAGCATACCAGTGGGTAATTCCAAGACGTTTTGCTTCCTGATAGGCAGCTCTTATCAGGCCGAACGTAATCATTGACTGATGGCATTTCTCGACAGCGACCGGTTGCAGTAAGCTGTCAATATTGGCCACTAACTTGTCTCTGATAGTGCCGGATTCTACAATGGTCTTATCCTTGCCCCGCTGGTAGCTTTTGCAGACAGCGAACCGTGAGACTTCGACGCATTTATCTTTGGGAACATTGTTCCAATCATCAGACAACACAGTACAATGCTCCTCGATAGGAAAGCCAAGATCAGAATGAAGAATTACTCTCATGGTCCCGATAACTTCGCCCTCTCTGGTTAAAGCGGCAAAGTGCATGGAGTGATTGTCGAAAACATCTGATTCTATCCCATCCGGGTAGTCCTTGGGGTCCAGGAAATTTTTTTCTTCGCAATATATTTTATACCTCAAGCGGTAGGTTTGATAGAGCAGGTCCTCATTGTCGTCCACGCGAATGAAAGAAAAGTCTGTTTTCATGTTTCTTCTCCTTTGAAGCCAGGTTGTCGCCATGGGTACGAGAGGCTGGTAGAGGAAACTAGTGCGTCGTGTAAAAAAGAACAGCCGGGGGCCTTAATATCAATTTGATATTTCGGCGACCCGGCTGTCTCGGTGAGACCCTGTAGGCTTTCCGTCCCATCCTCGCGGATGGTTTAGTATTGTCGTGTATCAGAAAATATGTTGTTTTTACATCTGGGTTCCTTATCGGCAGCCCAGTCCAAAAACTTGAGAACTTTTTTAACGCCCTAAAAATTTCCCTCCGGTACTCGAATGATACAAAGTCGAAGCTGACTATCGGCGCAATAGTTAGCGAACTGGCTGTCCAGTAAAGACCAACAAGGCCTTCTGCTACCCGCTATTGGTGACTCAGGATCTTGTTTTCTTCGGAGTTAGTTGAAGTAGTATTCTTATCAATACGGGGGAAGACTGTCAAGAAGACTTTCGGCTAACCCTGTGTAATTGGTTATATTTTAATAATAGAAAGTAGTCATGTTGGAGGGAGAAGCCCTATTTGTTCCCTTCGGGAAACAGCCCCATTCCCCGATTACAGGCCGATAGCCCGATCAGCTTGTCAGCCAACGCAGTCACCTCATCGACCACCCGCCGGTCCATCCGCTTGATCCACCGCCGCGGAATCCCCTCCATCCCGTAAAAGGCTCCGGCGATCATGCCGCAGATGGCGCCGGTGGTGTCGGCGTCCCCCCCCTGGTTGACGGTCCCCACGAGGCACTCCTCGAAGTCCCGCCCCCTGAAGAAGTAGTGGAAGACTGTCTGCATAGTGTCCACCACGTAGCCGGTGGCAAGCCCCCGGTAGGTGTCGAAGGCGAAGCTGGGATGGGCGGTAATGAGTTGGTCCGCTTCGCGGCGAAGTCGGGTCTTGGAGAACCCCATGAGAGAGAGGTGGACCATCCGACCGAGGGTGATGCAGGCGGCGTCGGAGAGGGGGTGGTTGTGGGTGATATGGGCCTGCTCCACGGCATAGCGCTGGAGGAGGTCATCATCCCCCAGGGTGAAAAGGGCCACCGGGAGCATCCGCATGGCGGCGCCGTTGCCGGCGTCCCACTGGTTGAAGGGGGTTTCCAGCACCCCTTTCAGCATGAAGTTCCTGATGCCGCGGCGGCAGGTGTCGCCTACGTCCACCGGTTTCGACTTGAGCCACTGGGCGAACTCTCTGGCTACCCCCTCCAGGGACCAGCCGTTGGCGGCGTCGATGGCCCGGGCGACGCAGAGGGACATCTGGGTGTCGTCGGTCACCTCTCCCGGTTTGAGGCGCAGCCAGCCGCCGCCAACGATCTCCTTCAGGACGCCGTGCTTTGCCTTGATCTCGCCGGTGGTCATGAATTCAACCGGTGCGCCGAGGGCGTCTCCGATGGCAAAGCCCAGGAATGCGGCCCGAGCCCGGGAGCGGATATCGGGAAGGTTTACGGGAATGGTCACGGGCTGGACAGTGCAATAAATACACCGGAGCGCAGGAGAAGGGGCAAGAGGCGCGATGACGGGGGGCTGAGGGTGTTCCCTGGCGCCCAGTGCCCTGCACCCATTGCCTTGTTTTTAATCATTGCCCTAAAATGTGAGCAGCAAAAATACGTTTAGCTTCAATAAATACCGATTAAATTCAAACTGTTGTCTGGGGTTTGTATACGTTTATCGTGATGGCACACTTAATGCCAATGGAGAGATAGCTATACAACGACGTATATCTGTTCATGAAGGCAACGCGGCCCGGTGAAATCATTTCCTCGGGCCTTTTCTTTTTCAGACCAGTGCGGCAGACGGGAGGTTGACCATGGCATCATCATGTGACCGGATGAAGAAAATGCAGGGGCACCCCTGCTTCGGCGGAAACCATCACAAGAACGGCAGGATGCACCTGGCCGTGGCGCCCCGCTGTAACATCAAGTGCGGGTACTGCACCCGCAAGCACGACTGCGCCAACGAGTCCCGCCCCGGCGTGACGAGCCGGCTCCTTACGCCAGAGGAGGCCATCGGGAAGGTGCGGGAGGTGGTGGCGAGCCCCATCGTCGGCCCCATCATCAAGGTGATCGGCATCGCCGGCCCCGGCGATCCCCTGGCCAACGAGGAGACCTTCGAGGCCTTCCGCCTCGTGGGTGAGGAGTTCCCCCACCTGATCAAGTGCATGAGTACCAACGGGCTGCTGCTGCCCGAGTCCATTGACCGGCTCCACGAGCTGGATCTTCATAGCCTGACGGTGACCATCAACGCCCTCGATCCTGAGGTCGGGGCGAAGATTTACGGTCACATCCTCTATCACGGGAAGACCTACCGGGGCGTCGAGGCGGCGGAGATCCTGATCGCCAACCAGTTGGAGGGGCTCAAGAGGGCGGCCGGGTACGGCATGACCATCAAGGTCAACACCGTCTTCATCCCCGGGGTGAACGAGGAGCAGATCCCCCTGATCGGTCGGAAGGTGAAGGAGTTGGGGGCCTTTGTCATGAACATCATGCCGATTATTCCCCAGGCGGATTTTGCCGACCTGACCCCCCCTTCCGCGGAGACGCTGGACGAGGTACGCAGGGCCAATGAACAGATCATCGGCCAGTTCAAGCACTGCCAGCAGTGTCGGGCCGACGCCGTGGGGCTCATCGGCCAGAACGTGACCGTGGGCGAATCGGCCTGCGCTGTTCCGACCACTCCTGCGTGAGCCATGCAGCTCAGGAGTTTCTCTCCGGAGGATGTGCCGGCATTTCTTGATCTTGCCGGGGCCGAGGGATGGGTCTGCGACCGGTGGGAGTTCGGATTCCTGCTGGAGACCTTCCCCCGCGGCTGCTTCTGCGCCGTCGAGGATGGCAGGCCCGTCGCCTTTGTCACCTCAGTATGCTACGGCGCGAGTGGGTGGATAGGTAATCTGCTGGTAGAGGAAGGCAAGCGGGGGAGGGGGTACGGCACTCTCCTCATGCGTCGGTCCCTTGACGAGCTTCTGGCCGTCGGTGCCAGCACCGTCTGGCTTACCGCTTCCCTGGCGGGCCGCCCGATCTATGAGAAGATGGGGTTTCGTGAGATCGACCAGGTCACCCGCTGGGCCGGTCGCGGAGCGGGGAAGGCCTGTGAGTGCGCCGACACGATCCCCCTTGGCGAAATGATCGCTTTGGACCGGGCCGGCTGGGGTGACGACCGGCAGACCATCCTCGCCGCAGTAGCTACCCGCGGCACTCTCCTGCGCGGTTCCGGCGGATTCCTCGTCGTGCAGCGGTGCGGCAACGATTTCCAGCTTGGCCCCTGGTCCGGCGGCGGCCGGCGAGAATCCTCCGCGCTCCTCAAGCGGGCTCTCTCGGTGGTGGATGAAGGAGATACCGTTGTCCTCGACGTGCCGGTGCGGAACGTGGACGCTGCGGCGCTCCTCAATGCCTCAGGCTTCGCGGTTGTGGGGCGGACCTCGCTCATGGTCGTGGGGGACGATCCGGCGTACGAGCCGACGCGGATATTCGCCCTTGCCAGCATGGGAAGTATGGGGTAGGGCTCCCATCTGGCCAGGACGTCGTAAGGTTAGAATTGGGTTGAATAACAAAACAGCGTGTTATAGTATAACGTTTACGTAAAGGTAATATTGTGGCCTTCCGGTTGGGCGAGAGCCTGTCCTCTGTGTTCGCACCAGAGGGTGATGGTCGCTGGATTTACTATTGATAAAAAAACGTGCCCATGTTTTAGGCATACTTTGCTTGATTAGCACCTTTTCCTTTATTATGATGAGTGCGTGATTATTCTTCATGCATCTGCTCGGGTGGAGAGCTGATGCTGCCATCGGCAGGCCTCTTATTTCTGCCGGTTGTCATTACGGAAAGCCAGGAGACCGACCATGCTCGCCATTGCCTGTATCAAGCAGGTACCGGACACCACGCAGGTGAAGATCGACCCTGCGACCAACACCCTCGTCCGCGAGGGGATACCCTTCATCGTCAACCCCTACGACACCCATGCCCTCGAGGAGAGCCTCCGGATCAAGGACCGCTATGGCTTCCGGGCCGTGGCCCTCTCCATGGGCCCCCCCAACGCCGAGGCTGCCCTGCGCAAGGCTCTCTCCATGGGAGCTGACGACGCTATCCTCTGCTCCGACCGCTGCTTTGGCGGGGCCGACACCCTCTCCACCAGCAATGTCCTGGCTGCGGCCATCGCGAAGATCGCCCAGGAAACCGGCGAGGAGGTGGGGATCGTCTTCTGCGGCAAGCAGACCATCGACGGCGACACCGCCCAGGTGGGGCCGGGCATCGCTGTTCGGCTCGGTTTCAGTCAGCTGACCCTGGTGGACCGGATCGAGGAGTTGGACCTGGCGAACCGGCGGATCAGGGTGCGACGGAAGCTTGAAGGGCGCTACGAAGTGGTGGAGGCGCCGCTGCCGGTCATGATCACCGCCGTGCGGGAATTGAACCGTCCGCGCTATCCAACCGTCACCATGCGACTTTCTGCAGTAAATGCCTCGGTGAAGGTCTGGACCAACGAGGTGCTGAAGCTGGATGTGAATTCTGTTGGCCTCAAGGGGTCGCCGACCTGGGTCAGCCGGATATTCTCTCCCGAGAGGGACAAGGGTGAGATCATCGGCGACGGGTTGAGTGACCCGGTGGGAACGGCCCATCTGTTGATAGACCAGCTGCTGGCGAAGGATATGCTGGCGGTGTAGAGCAACCGTAGGGGCGGGGTCTCCTCGCCCTTTTTCAACCGGACAAGGGCGGGGAGACCCCGCCCCTACGAGGAAATCTAATGACCGAACCGAAGAAACTGAAAAAGCCGCGGGGCAAGGCCCGGCTCCTCGACGGTAAATGCATTGCCTGCGGCGCCCGGTGCCAGAGCGCCTGCCCGGTGGATTGCATCGAGATGAACGAGGCGGGGGAGCCGATCATCCTCTCCGAGAAGTGCATCGGCTGTCTCAAGTGCGTGAAGGTCTGCCCCGCCGAGGCCCTGGAGATGTTCTTCACCCCCGAGGAGCTGGCGATCCTGGAGGAGCTGGCGAAGCAGCAGACCGCGGGAGAAGGAGTCCATGCCGATGAGCATGACGCCGAGGAGGCGGCACTGGCGAAGATGCTGGCCGACTACCGGGGTGTCTGGGTCTTCGTGGAGCAGACCGAAGGGGAGCCGGCCAAGGTCTCCTGGGAACTTATGGGGGTCGGAGCCCAGCTCGCAAAGAGCATCGGTACCGAGCTCTGCGCCATGGTCATCGGCCAGAATGTGGAGCACCTCTGCCACGAGGCATTCAGCTATGGTGCCACCAAGGCGTATCTTCTGGATCAGGACGTCTTCCGGTTCTATCGCACCGAGCCCTATCTGGACGCCTGTTGCTATCTGATCGAAAAATACAAGCCGGAGATCATCCTCATGGGTGCAACCGGCATGGGGCGCGACCTGGCCGGCGCCGTGGCCACCCGGGTCAAAACCGGACTCACCGCCGACTGCACCGGCCTGGACGTGGACGACAAGCGGAACCTGCGACAGACCCGCCCGGCCTTTGGCGGCAACATCATGGCCACCATCATGTGCGACAAGTTCCGTCCCCAGATGGCCACGGTCCGCCCCCACGTGATGCAGATGCCCGAGAAACTTGCGGGTGCCGCCGGCGAGATCGTCCGGGAGCAGGTCGCCATCAACGAGGCCGACATCCTCACCAAGGTTCTGGAGATCATCAAGGACAAGAAGGCAGGGGTGGACATCGCTGGCGCGGAGTTCATCGTTTCCGGAGGCCGGGGCATGATGGCGCCGGAGAATTTCTCCATGCTCCAGGAGCTGGCCGAGGAGCTGGGAGGCGTGGTCGGCGCGTCGCGCAGCGCCGTGGACGCCGGCTGGATGCCCCACGACCGCCAGGTGGGGCAGACGGGAAAGACCGTTCGCCCCAAGATCTACATCGCCTGCGGCATCTCCGGCGCCATCCAGCACCTGGTTGGGATGCAGGATTCCGACGTGGTCATCGCCATCAACCGGGACAAAGAAGCGCCGATCTTCCAGGTGGCCACCTACGGCATCGTGGGGGACCTCTTCCAGATCGTTCCGGCCATCACCCAGCGGATACGGGACCTGAAGCAGGGCAGAGCCGCCTGAGGATTCTGGTCTCCGCGCACATTCGACGACAACTGACCGAGGTTTACGTATGTCACCCAATCCTGCCGTCTTCACACCACTTCTCCTGGCATCGCTCCTGTTCTTCGTCTGGAGCCTCTACCGGAAACTGAGCCTCGTGGCCCTGGGTCGCTCCGGCTACACCTTTCGCGGATTTGGCGAGGGTGTGCGGGAGATGCTGCTCTTCGCCTTTGTTCAGAAGCGGGTCCTGCGCCAGGGGTTTGGCTTCAACCACCTGATCATCTTCTGGGCCTGCATGGTCCTGGTCTTCGTCAACGTGGAGTTCCTGGTGAACGGCGTCTTCCCCGCCCTCCGCCTGGCGGCGCTCCCCGACAGCATCTACGTGCCGATCCGCTTCCTCTCCGACATCATGTCGGGCCTTACGGTGGCGGCCATCGTCCTTGCCCTGGTCCGACGGACCGTCTTCCCGCCGTATCCCGAGGCCCGGACTTTCGAGTCGTACCTGATCCTCTCCCTCATCTCCCTCCACATGATCGCCTATATCGGCGTGAGCGCCGCCGAGATCGCCCTTGGCCGCGAGCGGGCCGAGGCGTTCATGCCGGTTGCGGCCTTTTTCGCCAAGATGCTGGCGGCGCTTCCCGAGGCACGGATCGAGGCGGTTTTCAACCTTTCCTGGTGGCTCCACGCAGCGGCCCTCTTCAGCTTCATCACGGTTCTGATCCCCTTCACCAAGCACATGCACGTCTTCACGGCAATCGCCAACTGCTTCCTCCGCCGGGGGGAAAAGCCCAACACCCAGCAGCCCGAGATATTCGAGACGGGGCGGGTCTTCGGCGCCGGCCGGGTGGACAGCCTCACCTGGAAGGACCTTCTGGACGGCTTCGCCTGCACCAAGTGCGGCCGCTGCCAGAACGTCTGCCCCGCGGCCGCCACCGGCAAGCCCCTGAACCCGCGGCAGGTGGTGAACGACGTGAGGGTGAACCTTCTGGCCAATGGGCCGCTCCTCAAGCGGGGCGGCGTGCCGACGGTGCCGCTCATCGGTGATGGCGGCGAGGGTAGCGTGGCCGAAGAGGCCATCTGGGCCTGCACCTCCTGCGGCGCCTGCATGGAGGCCTGCCCGGTCTTTATCGAGCACCTGCCCAAGCTGGTCGACATGCGCCGGCACCTCGTGGAGATGGAGTCAAAGTTCCCCGAGGAGCTCCTGAATCTGTTCGAGAACATGGAGCAGCGTTCCAATCCGTGGGGGATCGCCCCCTCCGAGCGGACCAAGTGGACCAGCCTCATGGAAGTGAAGCCCTTCGAGGCGGGGGCGACCGAGTATCTCCTCTACGTGGGATGCGCCGGTTCCTTCGATTCCCGGAGCAAACAAGTGACGGTTTCCCTGGCCCAGATCCTCGACGCGGCCGGGGTCTCCTGGGGAATCCTCGGCAAGGACGAGAAGTGCTGCGGCGACAGCCTGCGACGGCTCGGCAACGAGTTCGTCTTCGACCGGATGGCCCGGGAGAATGTGGCCCTGTTCAAGGATCGGGGAGTGACCAAGGTCATCACCCAGTGCCCCCACTGCTTCACCACCCTCAAGAACGACTACCGCCAGTTCGGCATCGAGCTGGAGGTGGTCCACCACAGCGAGTTGATCAAAGAGCTCCTCGCCACGGGACGCCTGAAGATGAACCGCCAGGTGAAGGATCTGGGGAGGGTCATACTCCACGACTCCTGTTACCTGGGGCGGCACAACGACGTCTACGGGGCGCCGCGCGAGGTGGTGTCAACGGTCACCGGCACGGCTCCGGCCGAGTTCGAGCGGGCCCGGGAGGAGTCGTTCTGCTGCGGCGCCGGCGGCGGCCGGATGTGGATGGAGGAGCAGACCGGCACCCGGATCAACCACTCCCGCGTCGAGGAGGCCCTCCGCAAGAACCCTGACACGGTCTGCGTCTCCTGCCCCTACTGCATGACCATGTTCGAGGATGGCCTGAAGGACAGGCAGGCGGGTCAGACAAGGGTAAAGGATATCGCCGAGGTGGTGGCGGAGGGGCTGCGGCCGGTGCAGTAGATCCGTGCTGCCGATTGGTTGACGTACAGAATTGGGCGCTCCTGGTGGGGCGCCCTTTCCATTTGACGCCGGATCATGTTTGGGCCTATTCTGCCATACCCGTTACCCCGCAGGGGGTGGGCTGGATGGGAGATAATGAGAGGCGGGCTGTGGCATGGATAACGACAGGGACGAGAGAAAACGGCCCCAGCACCTGAGGCTGGTGGTGAACAACCCGGACAAGCGGAACGCGCGGCCGGCAACGGGAGAGGAGAGCTTCGTCTCCTTCGAGGAGCTCGTGGCGAAGCGCGATGGTCTGCGGCCCGATTTCTACCGGGGTCTGGGGCGGTGGCAGACCCGGGCCTACGAAAAGCTGGAGGTTCAACTGGCCCGCCGGCAGTGGCCCTACGGGCTCGATCCGCAGCATGGGCGGCTCGTGGTTATCCCTGCCGAGGTCGTTTGCCCGGAGACTCTCGAACACGGCGGCACCCCCCAGGACGAGGTGCTCATCTTCGCTGCCGATGACCCGACGGGGCAGGGCATCTGCCTGAGCCTGGAGATGATCCTCCCGTTCTGGAGCGACGACGACGCGGTCATGGAGGACGCCCTCTTTACCGCGCCGATCCTTCCCTACGGCATGCTCTTCCTGGAAGAGAACCGCAACGACAACTACCTGGATCTCATCTACCGCCTTTCCTTTCCCCTCTTTCCCTCGGCCCTGACGACGCGGCTTCTGGAGCGTTTCTTTGCCGTTGCCCGATATGAACTGGCCGAGACGCTGGCGGTGCTGGACGCGTTTCCCGAGGCGTGATCCCTCTGCGTGCCGAGGGGACATTCCCGCCTGATAGCAGGAGGATGCTATGCTTGTAATCATACAGAATGATCCGGAAGTCCCCCCCGGAACCTATGCTGCCTGCCTGGATGAATGGCGAGTGCCGTTCCGGCTGGTGAGCCCATTTGCCGGCGAGGCCCTGCCGCCGGTGGATCAGGTGAAAGCCGCCATCGTGCTGGGTGGCGCCATGGGGGTTCATGACACGGTGGAGCACCCGTTTCTGGCGGCGGTCAAGGAGTTCATCCGCGGCACCGTCGCCGCCCGTAGCCCCTTTCTGGGCATCTGTCTCGGCGGGCAACTGCTGGCCGATGTCCTTGGCGCGCCGGTCTCTTCGGGAGCCAACGGCGAGAAGGGGACTCTTCCCGTCTCTCTCACCACAGAGGGAGAGTGCGACCCCCTCTTTGCCGGCATCACCCGGCAGTTCATCACCTTCCAGTGGCATAATGACAGCTTCGCCATCCCCGAAGGGGGGATCCTCCTTGCGTCGTCCTCCGCCTGCCCGCACCAGGCTTTCCGTGTTGGCGAATGTGCCTGGGGGCTCCAGTTCCATCCGGAGGTGACCCGGGAGATCGTCGATACATGGGCCCGCTGGACCGACGAGACGGCGCCGGAAGTGGAACGCTTTCTTTCAGAGTTCGTGGCTGCCGATGTCCCCTACGGCGCCGCGTCCCGTCGTCTTCTCGCCAATTTCCTCCGCATTGCCGGCCTTTCCTGACGCATCTCCTGTTCATTCTTGCGCTCGCCTGTGTCGGTGGTACGCTTTAGATAGAAGCGAACAGAAAGCGTCCCAGGAGGTGCTCCCATGAGAACGTCCGTGTTCAAGTCGCTCGCCACGGCTGCATTGGTGGCGGTGACGAGCATCGGCGCCCACGCCCTTGAGGTCGGGCAGAAGGCGCCGTCATTCGAGGCGCAGTCAACCCGGGGAGGTGTTCGGCTGGCAGACTACGCGGGGAAGAAGAACGTTGTGCTGTCGTTTTACTTCGCCGACTTCACGCCGGTCTGAACGGACCAGATGGTGGCTTTTCAGCGGGATCTTGCCCGTTTCGAAAAGCTCAACGCCCAGGTTCTGGGCGTCAGCCCCGATTCACTCAAGACCCATGAGGACTTTGCCCGGGACAACGCCATCCGCTTCCCCCTCATTGCCGATGAGAAAGGTACCTTGTCGAAGCTCTATCCCGGCGGCCGCGTTACCTATCTGATCGATCGGGAGGGGACCGTCCGGTTCATCGCGAACGGAGTACCGGACACCAAGGCGTTGCTGAAGGAGTTGAAGAAGCTGGAAAAATAACCGGAGGGAAGTTGTCTGCCTCATTTGTGGGCAGGACGGCCTGAAGCGGGACGCGGTTAAATCATGCAATTGTGCTGGTTGCCTCATATGGCGCCCGTGGCACGGGTTGTGCTAAAGTAATAACAAAAGAAACAACCATGACAATCGGCAACGGAGCCCCGGAACGAATACGATCCGGGGCTCTATTTTTTCCACGGAAAGGAGCGCGCCATGGAAAACGCGACGAATAGCCAGGTAATCATCGATGATACGACCTTGCGCGACGGTGAGCAGACCGCCGGCGTCGTATTCAGCCGGAGAGAAAAGGTCGCCATAGCCCGGATGCTGGACTCTATCGGCGTGCAGGAGCTGGAGTGCGGCATTCCGGCCATGGGGGAGGATGAGCGGGACGCCATCCGGGCGCTGGTGGATCTGGGGCTCAATGCCCGGCTGATCACCTGGAACCGGGCGCTTATCCCCGACATCCAGGCGAGCATCGACTGCGGCATCACGGCGGTGGACATCTCCCTCTCGGTCTCTGACCAGATGATCGAGCACAAGATCCGCAAGAGCCGTGACTGGGTCAAGGAGCAGCTGAAAACTGCCCTCGGATTCGCCAAGGAAAAGGGGCTCTACGTTTCCGTCGGCGGCGAGGACTCCAGCCGCGCGGACCTCTCCTTCCTGGCGGAGCTGATGGAGATCACCCGCTCTCAGGGGGGCGACCGTTTCCGGTTCTGCGACACCCTTGGCATCCTTGATCCCTTCACCATGTACGAGAAGGTAAGGGCCCTGCGGAATGCCGTGCCCGAGATTGACATCGAGGTCCACACCCACAACGACTTGGGGATGGCCACCGCCAATGCCATTGCCGGGATCAAGGCCGGCGCCCGTTTTGTGAACACCACCGTGAACGGTCTGGGCGAGCGGGCCGGCAACGCGGCCCTGGAAGAGGTGGTGATGGCGCTCAAGCTCTCCTGCGGCATCGATCCGGGGGTCGATACCCATCGATTTCACGACATCTCGCGCTTTGTGGGGCGAGCTTCTCAGCGGCCGGTCCCGCCGTGGAAGGCGGTGGTGGGGGAGCGGGTCTTCTCCCACGAGTCGGGGCTCCACACCGACGGGGTCATCAAGAACCCGCTGAACTATGAGGGGTTTGATCCAGCCGATGTGGGACTGCGGCGCCACATCGTGGTCGGCAAGCATTCGGGGACCAGCGGGCTTGTGGAGCGGTACCGGGAGCTTGGGATCGAGCTCGCGAAGGACGAGGCGAACTGCATGATGGACGAGGTGCGCGCCCAGGCCCAGCGTCTGAAGCGACCCCTGTCGGATGGGGAACTCCGGCGGCTCCATGCTTCGGGGAGATGTACCCTCAAGGCCGCGTGATGAAGCGATAGTCAGTGGGATTGCCCAACAAATAGGCAGAAGGGGGGTCGGGATGAATGCCGGTCCCCCTTTTTTATGTCTGTAAAGCGACGGAAGGTTGATAACATGGCGTAATCACGCCGCGAATAAAAAGGTTTCGTTCGTGGCATGGCTTATGCTTTTTGCTGGTCAACCGGGACACAATGATGTGTCGTCAGTGTGGTTTTCAACTCGCAGAACAAGGCAAAGGCGCCTTTCACCGTCCGTGGTGAATGCGCCTTTTTTTCTTTAACGAGAGGGAAAGGGGGAGAGTTTGAAAGCCCGCCGCGCGCAGGCAGACGCGTGTGGGTCATGCAGCGGATCGCATCAGCCGGACGGACGCGGGCCACCCCGTTCGGCATCGCACGGCTCGGTGGCCCGAATGAACTCGTGGAGGATCGCAATGAAGCTTATCGAGGCAATAATCAAACCGTTCAAACTGGATGAAGTGAAAGATGCCCTCAACGAGATCGGCATCGAGGGGATTACCGTAAGCGAGGTCAAGGGGTTCGGGCGCCAGAAGGGGCATACCGAGCTCTACCGTGGCGCCGAGTACGTGGTAGACTTCATCCCGAAGGTGAAGCTCGAGATCGCCGTGGCCGACGAACTGGTGGCCAAGGTGGTGGAGACCATAGAAAATACCGCCAAGACCGGCAGGATCGGCGACGGCAAGATTTTCATCATCCCCCTGGATGAGGCGGTGAGGATAAGGACCGGCGAGAAGGGGCCAGAGGCCATTTAATTACAACGTTCAGAGTTGCACGCTAAGAATACAGAGTACTGGAGGTTTCCCATGAAGGTGAGATTGTCGCTTGTTTCGCTTCTGGCCATGGCTTCGTTCATGGCCCCGGCAGCCATCATGGCCGAGGAGGCCAAGCCGGCCGCCCCTGTTCAGGCTGCCGCCACGTCGGCCAAGAAGGCCGAACCGGCTGCCGCCGCGGCCCCCGCTGAAGCCGCTCCCGCTGCCCCCGCAGCCCCCAAGCCTGTGGACCCGATTCTCAACACCGGCGACACCGCCTGGATACTGGTCTCCTCGGCGCTGGTCCTTCTGATGATCCCGGGCCTTGCCCTCTTCTACGGCGGCATGGTCCGCCAGAAGAACGTCCTCTCCACCATGATGCACTCCTTCGTGGCCATGGGAATAGTCGGCGTCCAGTGGGCGATTATCGGCTACTCGCTGGCCTTCGGTCCCGATGCCGGCGGCGGCCTCATCGGCAACCTGAGCAAGGCGATGCTGAACGGACTCATTACCTTCAAGGACGGCAACCCCGTCTATGCTCTCTTCCAGAACGTTCCGACCGAGCCCGGCGCCATTCCCGAGTACGTCTTCGCCATGTACCAGTGCATGTTCGCCATGATCACCGTGGCCCTCATCTCCGGCGCCCTGGCCGAGCGAATCAAGTTTTCCGCCTATTGCGTGTTCGTGCTTCTCTGGACAACCATCGTGTACGATCCCCTCGCCCACTGGGTCTGGATGGTTGACGGTTGGCTCTTCAAGAAGGGGGCACTGGACTTCGCAGGTGGCACCGTCGTCCACCTCTCCTCCGGTATCTCGGCGCTGGCGGCTCTCATATTCCTCGGCAAGCGGCACGGTTTCCCCCATGAGCGGATGGCCCCCCACAGCCTTCCCCTGACCCTTATCGGCGTCGGTCTCCTCTGGTTCGGCTGGTTCGGCTTCAACGCCGGCAGCGCCATTGTCGGCGTCAACTGCTCCGATGCGGCGGGCGGCCTGGCCGGCCTTGCCTTCGCCACCACCACCATCGCCCCGGCAGCCGGCGGCCTCGCCTGGATGATCGCCGAGTGGATCCACTCCGGCAAGCCCTCCGCCCTCGGATTCGGTTCCGGCGTTGTGGCCGGCCTCGTTGGCATCACCCCCGCCGCCGGTTTCGTGCAGCCGGGCTCGGCCATCATCATCGGCCTCGGCGCGGGCATCGTCTGCTACCTGGGTGTCCTCATGAAGGCCAAGCTCAAGTACGACGACTCCCTCGATGCCTTCGGTGTCCATGGCGTGGGCGGCACCTTCGGCGCCCTGATCACCGGCGTTCTCGCCACGGTCGGCGCAACGGGCCTCATGTCGGGCAACTTCAAGCAGTTCATGACCCAGGTGATCGCGGTTGTCGCCGCTGGCGCCTACGCCTTCATCGTGACGCTGGTCATCGCCTTCATCCTGGACAAGACCATCGGCCTCCGTGTCGAGAAGGAAGACGAGATCATGGGCCTCGACCAGACCCAGCATTCCGAGTCTGCCTACAACTAGACCAGCAACCGCAGTTCCGCAGCACCCGAAAGCCGCCCTTTGCCGGGCGGCTTTCTTGTTTGCTGAAAACGAAGGCATTTTCCTGCCCTTTCCGCGTGCAGTGTGTGATCGCCAGTTTCTAACCAACTGAAAATACTGTGATAAATCAAGGCTGAATTCTGGCATGCCTCGTGCCTACCAGAACTCAGGATCACGTTACTTCGGAGTCGGTTCCTGCGCCCATGGTAAAATCACTTGCACAGTATCTTTCTGAGAACGGCAGCTGCGAAGGCGAACTGCTGGAGCTTCTTGCGTTCAACGAGAAGATGGCCGAGCTTGGAAGGATGGCGGCTGGAGTTGTTCATGAGCTGAACACTCCGCTTTCAGTCATCGTTTCTGCCACCCAGATGATCCTTCGCGAGGAGGGACTTCCCGAGTTCGTGCGGGAAATGGTGGAGCGGGTCAATGAGGAGGCCCACCGTCTGGGGGACCTTACCAAGGGGGTCCTCACCTTTGCCCGAAGTGACGAGGACGGACGGCAGGAAGCGGACGTGAACCAGGTGCTGCGGGAAGTGCTGGCCTTCCTCCGCTACGAGGCCCAGAAGCGCTCCATAGCCATCGTGGAGGATCTGGATTTCCGGCTTCCTTTCATTGCCGCCGACGGTAACCGGGTCAAGCAGGTTTTCATCAATCTCGTCATGAACGCCGTCCAGGCCATGGGGGAGGGGGGGAAGCTCTTTCTCCGCACCGCCCCCGGGAGGGATTCGACGGTCGTGGTGCAGGTCGCCGACACCGGGCCCGGCATTCCCGCAGAGACCCTCGACCGGATCTTCACTCCCTTCTTCACCACCAAAGAGCCGGGCGAGGGGACAGGCCTCGGCCTCTTCATCACCAGAAAGCTGATGGACGGGGTCGGCGGAACCATCGGTGTCGAGAGCGCTCTCGGCGAGGGGACGACCTTCACGCTTGCCTTCCCGGTGGCTGAGTAGCACGAGTGTACCCAGTTTTCCAGCACGGCCCCGGCCGTCGCCTCCTGCCGCCCGCCATGTCCTGCCGGGCGGTTTTTTTTATCGCCCGAGCGTGCTTCCTTTGCTATAACCCATGACGACACGTACTGAAAACGATCAAGGAGCACCCAATGACCGATCCCTTTCTCGAAACTGCCGTCCGCGCAGCCCGCGGCGCCGGTGCCATCCAGCGCGAGCGGCTCTGGGGGGAGCACGACATCAGCTTCAAGGGGGAGATCGATCTGGTCACCGAGGTGGACGGGGCCTGTGAGGAGCTGATCGTCGCCATCATCCGCGAGGCGTTTCCCGAGCATGATATCCTGGCCGAGGAGAAGGTGCGCGAGATTGGCACTTCCCGTTACCGCTGGATCATCGATCCCCTTGACGGCACCACTAATTACGCCCACGGGTTCCCCTGGTTCTGCGTTTCAATCGCCCTGGAGATCGACGGCGAGGTGAGGGTGGGGGCCATCTACCATCCGGTCATGGACGAGATGTTTTCCGCCGTGAAGGGAGAGGGGGCCTTCGTGAATAGCCGGCGTATCGGCGTCTCCCGGCGCGAGCCGCTGAAGCAGTGTCTCCTGGCCACCGGTTTTCCCTATGACCGGACCCGCGACAACGAGAACAACTTCGCGCACTTCTTCAATTTCCAGTTTGCCGCCCGAGCGGTCCGCCGGGCGGGAGCAGCAGCCCTGGATCTGGCCTATGTGGCCGCCGGCCGCCTCGACGGCTACTGGGAGCTGAAGCTCAAGCCATGGGACGTGGCTGCCGGCCAGCTCCTGGTGACGGAGGCCGGCGGCAGGGTCACCAATCATGCCGGCGAGCCCTACTCGGTCTATGACCACCGCGTCCTTGCCTCCAACGGTCTTGTTCACGCAGAGATGCTGACGGTTCTGGCCCAGGGGGCGTAGCGTTGTTCGCAGGGTTGTGTCGATTGCAGGGATTTGTTAGCGTTATCGTATGTGATATGTATTCCTGATCGAGGTTGTTGCCGTTATGCACAGCATTGAGCCAACCAATACCTCTGCCGCCGATGGCAACAAGCCCGTGCGAGTGGTCTTTGTCATCGGTCGAAACCGACCCGACGGCTACCTCGACGCGGTGGGGATCACCGGGATCGATCTGACGGTGGTGGAGAGCATCTCCTGCCTCTACCCCCTCATGATCCGCGAAGCGTTTCACGGCATCCTCCTTGACGTGCCGACCCTGGTGCGCTCCAGCAGTGAGGAGAAGGCGTTTCTCCATGACCTGCTCCAGATCTACCCGACGGTGCGCCTCAAGTGGGACCCCCGCTGTGGTGCGGTGCGGACCCACTACTACGGTCATCACCGGGAGGAGTCACCCGGTCTCGAAGCGTTCGTCCGCAATCAGTGCGTCCCTTTTCTTCCCCGCACCATCCGTCTCAGCGAGCGGATGCCGCTGCACCTCAACGTCATGGTTTCTCCTGATTCCGCATTCAGGGAGGGGGAAACGATCAGGACCGCCACCATGAACGTTTCGTCGGGTGGCTGCTTCATCATCGGCGCCGGGCCGTGGCGTCGCGGGGATCGCCTCTGGCTGCGGATTGCGGGCCTTGCCGATGCGACACCCATCGGCATCGATGTCCGTTGGTGCAAGGAGTGGGGGGAGAAGCCGGGCATGCCGGGGATCGGAGTGACCTTTTCGGCCATCACGGAAGAACAGGTGGCGGAGCTCGGCCGGTTGTGTATCGGCCGACGTGGCAATGGGGCAAGCTGATCCCGCCCGGATGATCAGCCGCCGAGCGGAGATGGAGGAGTGAAACTTTATCTTTTTTGTAAATAAAGTGTTGACGCTTTTGCGGTGATTTAGTATTTGTAGAGCGTAGTTTAAAAAACGAATACCCTGCTACTTATCGAGAGCGACCGAGGGAAAGGCCCTATGACGTCGCGGCAACCCCCTGCAGAGGGAAGGTGCCAATTCCTACGGAACCTGTTGATTCCGGGAGATAAGGGAGAGTATGAAGCCAAGCGGCCATCAAATCCTCTTCCCTTTCCGGAAGGGGATTTTTTCATTCTGGAGGTAACCATCATGAATATCGCGACGCAGGCGGCACAGATTGGCCTGGAGTGGGACACCCGGACCGGGGCGGTGACGGTCCCCATCTACCAGACGGCAACTTTCCGGCATCCGGCGCTGGGGCAGAGCACGGGGTACGACTACTCCCGCTCCGGAAACCCCACCCGCCAGGCCCTGGAGGAAGGAATAGCCCGGCTCGAAGGGGGGGCGCGGGGCTTTGCCTACGCCTCGGGGATGGCCGCAATCGCGAATCTGCTGCTGCTGTTCAAAAAAGGCGACCACCTGGTGGTAACCGAGGATCTCTATGGCGGCACCTGTCGCCTCTTCGACCAGATCTTCACCCAGTACGACCTCTCCTTCACCTACGTGGACACGAGCGACCTGGAGGCGGTTCGTGCCGCCATCCGGCCCGAAACCCGGGCGCTCTTCGTGGAATCCCTCACCAATCCGCTGCTGAAGGTGGCCGATATCGCCGCTCTCTCCGCCCTCTGCCGGGAGCGGGGGATTCTTCACATCGTCGACAACACCTTCCTCACCCCTTATCTCCTCCGTCCCTTCGACCTGGGGGCCGACATCACCGTCTACAGCGCAACCAAGTATCTGGCCGGGCATAACGACACGGTGTCGGGGCTGGTGGTGGTGAAGGACGCGGCGCTGGCTGAAAAGGTCTACTTCCACCAGAATTCCGTCGGGGCGATTCTCGGCCCCCAGGATTCGTGGCTCACCATCCGGGGGATGAAGACCCTTTCGGTGCGGCTGGACCGGCAGCAGGAGAACGCCCAGCGGATCGCCCAGTGGCTCGCGACGCATCCGCTGGTTACCATGGTCTACTACCCGGGATTATCTGAGCATCCGGGTCACGGACTCCTGAAGCGACAGGCAAAAGGATTCGGCGCCATGGTTGCCTTTGAGGTGACCGATCCTTCCCTCGTGGAGCGGGTTCTTCTGAAGACAAACGTGATATCCTTTGCGGAGAGCCTCGGCGGGGTTGAGACCCTCATCACCTTCCCCGAGGTGCAGACCCATGCCGACATACCCCCCGATGTCAGGCGGCGGCTCGGGATCAACAACGTGCTCCTCAGGCTGTCGGTGGGGATCGAGGATGCTGACGACCTGATCGCCGACCTGGCGCAGGCCTTTGAATAGGAGGAACCATGAAATTCGGTACGCGCATCATCCACACCGGCCGGACCATCGACCCGGTCACCGGTGCACTCTCAATCCCAATCTACCAGACCTCCACCTACAGGCAGGAATCGGTGGACCATTTCGGCAAGTACGATTATGCCCGCTCCGACAACCCGACCCGGGAGGCCCTGGAGGAGACCATCGCCCTGCTGGAGAACGGTACCCGGGGTTTTGCCTTCGCCTCGGGGATGGCTGCCATCTCCTCGACGCTGCTCCTCTTCTCGCCGGGGGATCACCTGGTCGTCTGCGAGGATGTCTATGGCGGCACCTTCCGCGTCCTGACACAGCTCTTCAGCCGGATGGGGATCGAGTCGACCTTCGTGGACGCCACCGATCTCGACACCATTGCCGCCGCCTTCCGTCCGAACACGAAGGGGCTCTACCTGGAAACCCCGTCAAACCCGCTCCTGAAGATCACCGACCTGGCCGGCGCGGCCCGCATCGCCCGGGAGCGGGGGGCCATCACCCTGGTCGACAACACCTTCATGACTCCCTACCTCCAGCGACCGCTGGATCTGGGGTGCGATGTGGTGCTCCACAGCGGCACCAAGTTCCTGAACGGCCACAGCGACGTGATCTGCGGCTTCGCCGTGGTGAAGGACGCGGAGTTGGGGAAGCGGATCAGGTTTATCCAGAACGCCTTCGGCGCCATCCTGGGGCCCCAGGATTCGTGGCTGGTGCTCCGGGGGCTCAAGACCCTCCGGGTGCGGATGGAGGAGAGCCAGCGGAGCACCGTCCGGATCGCCCAATGGCTCGCGGAGCAGGCGCGGGTGACGCAGGTCTTCTATCCCGGCCTGCCGACCCACCCCGGCCACGAGGTGAATGCCCGGCAGTCCGCGGGGCCCGGCGCGGTCCTTTCATTCACTCTCGAATCGGTGGCGCTCACCCGCCGGCTCCTGGAGGGGATGAAGCTGGCAGCCTTCGCCGTCAGTCTCGGCGGCGTGGAGAGCATCATCTCCTACCCGGCGAAGATGTCCCATGCCGCCATGCCCGCGGAGGAGCGGGCCGTCCGGGGGATTACCGACACCCTCGTCCGCCTCTCGGTGGGGCTGGAAGATGCGGACGATCTGATCGCAGAGCTGGATCGGCTCATCAACGGCTGATACAATGAGGCTCTTGCAAAACTACTGCGGGGCCGGTCTGCGTTGTTGCCGCTCGCTCGAAAGCTCAACGTACCAAAGGTACGCCTCGCTTCCTTGCTCGCTTGCGCCTAGCATCCCGACCTCCTCATGACATTTTGCAAGAGCTTCATGATTAGAAAAACTTGCACAAATTGCTGTTGAATTGAGTTCTGGAATCTTGAATAATCCGGTCTGGCTTCAATGCGATTTTACCGCTTAACTTTTCTTGGCTCCCGCCGATAAGTAAGCAAGTGCGGTCATCCCGGAAAGGATCCTGTTTCACCATGAAGATCCGGAACACCTTGGTGGCGGGCTGCTTTATTTTCGCCATGCTGACGGCGGTTGTGGGTTTTTTCGGCAGTCGTGCCATCACTAAGATCAGTGGTGAGTTCGATACCGTTGCCGAAGAAGTCTATCCCGTCATGACGGCGCTGGATGACATCCGGTTTGCCGGCCTTCGGATCGTTGCTTCCTCAGTTCAAATCGCGGTTCTTGCCCACTCCGGTAGTCCGGATCTGCTGCAGAAAGACCGGAGTAACGACGAAGCGGTTCAGGTCGAGAGTGGTATTCGTGAGTATCACGCCGCCCTCAAGCGCCTGAAGGCTCTGGGCCACCGGCTCGATGATGGCGAACGCCGTCTGGTGGCCGATATCGAGGCGGCCGGCAGCCGTCTGCTGGTGACAAGCGCCAACTACGTAGTGACGGTCAGGCCGGGAAGCAGTCACAATGAGCTGTTTTTTTCCGCCAAGGAGAATCTGGTGCGGGACGAACGACTGTTTCTAGCCAGGTTAGATCGTATGTTCGCCCACGAGGCCGAGGAGCTTGCCGAATACAAGCAGGAGGTGCGTGATGCCATCAAGTCAGCCCTCATCACCATCGCCATTGCCTCAATGGCCTCTTTTCTGGTGGCCATAGGCGGCGGGTCGGTAATCGCGGCGTCCATCTCCCGGCCCATCGCCTCTCTCCATGACGGGGTCGTGCGGGTGTCAGAGGGGCTTCTGGATACGAAGATCAAGGTTGCCGCCCGCAACGAGATCGGTACCTTGGCGGATGCCTTCAATCGGATGACCGGTGAGCTCCAGAGCGCGAAGAATGAGATTGTCACCACCAGCTCCTACCTGGACAACATCATCCGCTCCATGCCCGATGCCCTCCTGGTCATTTCCCCCGAAGGAACCATCACCTGCACCAACCCGGCCCTGTGCGCCATGCTGGGCTACCGTGAGGACGAACTGACCGGGCTCCCCTTCGCCACCGTCATGGATGACCGGGCACAGGCGGACAAGCTCATGGAGGAGATGGTTGCGTGGGTGCAATTGCCCGACCGGGAGGTCCTGTACCGCTCGAAAGAGGGAACATCAATTCCGGTGGTCCTCTCGGGGGGGGCCATGGCCGGCGCCCCGGGCGAGATCCAGGGAATCGTCTGTATCGCCCACAACATCACCGGACGCAAGCGGGCCGAGGAAGAGATCAGGCGGCTCGCCTATTTCGATCCCCTTACCGGACTTCCCAACCGGACTCTCTTTCAGAATCGGCTCGACCAGACCCTGGCGGGCGTCCGTCGCGACGGCGGTGAATCGGCGCTTCTCTTCCTGGACCTCGATCGCTTCAAGGACGTGAACGACTCCCTGGGCCATGCCTGCGGCGACCTGCTTCTGGCGGCCGTTGCCGACCGTCTCAAGGAGGCAGTCCTTCCCGGTGATTTTCTGGCGCGGCTGGGGGGGGACGAATTCGTCGTCATCCTTGCCCCCCCCTGTGCGGAGCGGTGCGCCGCGGACCGCTCCCGGGATCTTCTGGAACTGCTCGTGCACCCCTTTGAAATCGATGACAAGGAGATCTTCATCTCCACCAGCATCGGCATCGCCCTCTTCCCCGGAGACGGCACCGACGCCGAAACCCTTTTCAAGCACGCCGACATGGCCCTCTACGCAGCCAAGGAGGGGGGGCGCAATTCCTTCGGCTTTTTCTCCGACGAGATGAACCAGCGGGCCAGCGAGCGCCGCATCATGGAGGATAGCCTCCGCCGCGCCATCCACAATGACGAACTCTTCGTGGAGTACCAGCCACAGATCGATATGCGGAACGGCAGGATATTCGGGGTGGAGACCCTACTGCGCTGGAATCACCCGGAAGAGGGGCCCATCCCTCCCGCGCGCTTTATCCCGGTGGCGGAGGAGACGGGGCTCATCCGCCGGATTGGCGAATGGGTGCTGCGCAGCGCCTGTCTCCAGTGCAGGCAATGGCAGGAGGCGGGGCTCCCTCCCGTGCAGGTGGCGGTCAACGTCTCGGGGCACCAGTTCAACCAGCCGGGCTTCATCGAGATGATCGACCAGGTGCTGGAGGAGACCGGCATCGACCCGACGCACCTGGAACTGGAGCTGACCGAGAGTACCCTTATGGAGGGGGAGCGCGATACGATCATGACCCTCATTGACCTGAAGGTCCGGGGGCTCCATCTCGCCATAGACGACTTCGGCACCGGCTACTCGTCGCTCAGTTACCTGAAGCATTTCCCTATCGACCGGGTAAAGATCGACCGCTCCTTTGTCCGCGACATCGTCTCCGACCTGGACAACCGCGCCATCGTCGAGGCGATCATCGCCATGGCCCACACCCTGGGGCTTCGGGTTCTCGCAGAGGGGGTCGAGCGGGAAGAGGAGCTTGAGCTTCTCCGGGAACGGAACTGTGACGAGGTGCAGGGTTTCTTCTTCGACCGGCCCATGCCGGCGAGGGATGTGGCGGAGCGTCTTGCCGCCCAGCGTCCAGCGGTGCGGGAGGTTCCCGAGGGGGGTGCGTAGGAGGCAGCCTTACCTCAAGATTCCTGACTGGAAAGCCGGCTACCCGACGTGGTGCCGGCTTTTTTGTGTGGTGAGTTTTGATTAATTTTGCAAAAATGCAAAAAATGCTGGATTTCGGCATAGTGTTTACATGATAATGAGCAGATATTTCGCCAGGATCGGGGATCTGCCGTGTCACGTTACCTCTTCACCTTCATGAACAATCTGCAACTCCGTTGGAAGATGCTCGTGCTGGTGCTGCCGCTGGTTACGGTCCCCATCGTCATCGTCGGCGGCGTCATCGGCTACATCTCCACCAAGCAGGCCTATCGGGGGATCACCCAGGTCGCTCGGGACGACCTGGACCACATGGCCAGCTTCACCCTCGACCTCCTCAATTCCCACCACCAGCAATTTCAGGTCTACAAGCAGGACAAGGAACGGACCATCAACCTGGAGCTGGCGACCCTCAGCAATCTCGCCTACAACCTGGTGGAGGGACAGGACCGCCAGTATCGCAGCGGCCGAATTTCCCTGGCCGCCGCCAAGGAGGAGGCCCGCAAGGCACTGAAGCGGGTCAGCGTCGGGACCACCGGGTACCTCTATGCCATGACCACCAGGGGGGACCTCTCTGTCCATATCGCCCGGGAGGGGGAGAACGTATTCAACGAGACGGACGAGAGTGGCCGCCAGTTCATCAGGATCATGTGCGAGAAGGCCCTCAAGTCGAAGCCGGGTGAGGTGCTCTACATCGTCTACCCCTGGCGCAACGAGATGCTCGGCGACAAGAATCCACGCAAGAAGGTCGTGGCCTACCGCTATTTCCGGGAATGGGACTGGATCATCGCCGCCGGCGGCTACCTGGAGGAGACCTACGAGGACCTGGCCTTCGAGCGCCGCTCCTTCGAGGAGTTGAAGGACAAGATCAAGAGCAAGAAGGTGGGAGATACCGGCTACATCTTCTGCATGGATGGCAAGGGGACCTTTACCGTTCACCCCGATGCCGAGGGGAAGAACTTCGTGAATGCCGCCGATTCCCAGGGCAATCCGTTCATCCAGGAGATGATCCGGAACAAGCAGGGGTGGATTCGCTATCCCTGGCGAAGCACGGGGGATCCGACACCCCGCATGAAGCTCGTCCGCTACGAGTACTTCAAGCCCTGGGGATGGATCGTGGCGGTTAGCTCCTACGAGGACGAGTTCTACCACGAGGCAAACAAGATCCGCGGCCGGATCATCGGCACCATGACGCTGCTCACCATCGTCTCCTGTCTCGGGGCCACCGTGCTCATCTTCTTCGCCTCAAAGATCCTCACCGATCCCATCAATCACATGATCGAGGTGATCCGCAAGGTCAAGCAGGGGCGCCTGGAGGAGCGGATGGAAGTGGAGACCGGCGACGAGCTTGGAGAGTTGGCCGGCGCCTTCAACCGGATGACCACCATGATCCGCCACAACAAGGAGATGGAGGCCAACCTGGCCCAGCAGGGGAAGATGGCGTCACTGGGGGTCCTCTCCTCGGGGGTGGCCCACGAGATCAACAATCCGCTGGGGGTCATCCTCGGCTATGCGTCCTACATCGAGAGCAAGACTGGCGAGGACGATCCCAACTACAAATTCATCCACGAGATCAAGCGGGAGAGCAAGCGGTGCAAGAAGATCGTTCAGGATCTGCTCTCCTATGCCCGCACCCCCAAGCCTTCCCTGGAGTGGACCGATCTGAACGACCTCCTGGCCGAGATCGTGGACTTTGCCGCCAACCACACCGACATGCACCGGGTCACTGTGGCCAAGGAATTCTCCCCTGAGTTGCCCCACATCATGGCCGACGGCGACCAGATCCGCCAGGTGGCCATCAACCTGATCCTGAACGCCGGCGCCGCCATGGCCGCGGGAGGGACTCTCACGGTGCGGACCTCCCTCGATGCCGAGGGGTACGCGACCATCGTCTTCAGCGACACCGGCAGCGGCATTCCCCACGAGGACCTGGAGAAAATCTTCGAGCCGTTCTTCACCACCAAGACCAAGGGGACCGGCCTGGGGCTCGCCATCACGAAGCAGATCATCGAGATGCACCACGGCAGGATTTTCATTAGAAGCGAAATGGGGAAGGGTACCGATGTGACCGTCAAGCTGCCACGGGACCATGAGATGTTGTGAAGCCTGTGGATGTGACCTGTCCGAACCCGAGAAAAAACTCCTGAAGGAATGAGACCCATGTCAGACAAAAAACGCATCATGGTCATCGACAACGAGGAAGGGCTCTGCCGGATGATGGAGGCGGTACTCCTCGACAGCGGCTACGCGGTGAAGGGGCATACCCGTTCCTTCGAGGCGGTGGAGGAATTCAAGTCCGGCGACTGGGACCTGGTGGTCTCCGACATCAAGATGCCGGGAATGGATGGGCTGGAGGTGCTCCAGCGGATCAAGGCCAAGGACCCGGCGATCCCGGTCATCATGATCACCGCCTACGCCACGGTGGAGATGTCGATCCAGGCCCTGCGGCGCGGAGCATACGACATGCTGACCAAGCCCTTCGAGCCGGAGGAGCTTCTCTACCGGGTGAAGAATGCCCTCCAGCATACGAAGCTCCTGGAGGAGAACCGGGAGCTGCGCGAGGAGTTGGTGGGGAAGTTCCGGTTCGACAACATCATTGGCGCATCATCCGGACTCAAGGGGGTGTTGGAGAAGGTGGAGAAGATCGCCATCCGCGACACCTCCGTGCTGATAACCGGCGAGTCGGGAACCGGCAAGGAGCTCATCGCCCAGGCGATCCACTACAACTCCCTGCGCAAGGAGAAGAAGTTCGTTGCCATCAACTGCGGGGCGCTGCCGGAGACGCTGCTGGAGAGCGAACTCTTCGGCTACCGGAAGGGGGCCTTCACCGGCGCCAGGGAGAACCGCCAGGGGCTTCTGGAGGCGGCCGACGGCGGGACGCTGTTTCTGGATGAGGTGGGGAACCTTCCCATGAACGTGCAGAAGACGCTTCTGCGTTTCCTCCAGGAACAGGAGTTCCTCCGGATCGGCGATACCACTCCCACCAAGGTGGACGTGCGGATCATCTCCGCCACCAACGCAGACCTGAAGGACGCGGTGAAGAGCGGCGCCTTCCGGGAGGACCTCTACTACCGCCTCAACGTGGTGAACCTCCATCTGCCGCCGCTGCGGGAGCGCAGGGAGGACATCGCGCTCCTGGCCGCCCACTTCATCGCCCTGCAGAACCGCAAGTTCAGCACCGCCATCAAGGGGCTTGCGCCCGACGCCCTGGATGCCGCCGTGGCCTATGCCTGGCCCGGGAACATTCGCCAGCTCAGGAACGTGATCGAGGCATGCACCGCCATGGAGAGCGAGGAGTACCTGACGCTGCCGGTCCTCTCCCAGTTCATCGAGATTCCCCATGGTGCCGGCGAGTCGGTGGAGGCTGCCGTCGAGGTGGAAGGGGAAGGGGAGGAGAGCGACTATACCCGGGCCCTCTCGCGCTTCGAGGTGGAGTACCTCAAGGGTCTGCTGCGGAAGAATCGCGGCAACGTGGAGGCCGCCGCCCGCGAAGCGGGAATGAACATGGCCACCATCTACCGCAAAATCAAGAAGTACAATCTGCGGCGGGAGGAGTATGTCTAGGAGTCTTTCGGACTTAGGAGATCGTAGCGAACATCAGGCTGGACCGCTCAGGCGGATTTGCAGCCGATTTGCCCTAAGTCCGACAGACTCCTGGCCCTTCGCATTTCTGCAAAACCTCCTCCCTTTGCCGTTGCACGCCTGCGAGGGAGGATGTGCTGGTGGTGCAAGTAGTTTAAATTGTTATGTTGTTTGGGGGTGGCCTCCGGGTTTTTTTAATAGAAATTCATTCAGTAAGCAATCCCGCCTTTTCCTTGAGCGTTGCACATCTGCAAAAACGGCGTTCCGCTCATCTCCCCACACATCAATCGTCTGTTGTTCGCCTGCCCATGCAACCGTTTGAAATTCAACAATAAAATAAACTTTAAAGGGATTTTCACCTTTTTGGTACGCAGGTTGCTCTATCCGTATACAGTTACTCCTTCAAGCATGGGTGAAGTGGGGGATGGTGACGACCAGGTGAACCTGCTTCTCTCCCATGCACGTTAGAAGAACCGGACTCGGTTTCACTATAGAGGTTCCCATGAAGGACGGAATGGTCTGCCCTTTCTACGGCAAAAGCGATGACATCTGCGATGTGGGATGCGGTTACATCTCACCCCACGACGTCAACATGATCATCAAGTTCTGTAGCTGCCGGTACCGGGAATGCATGAAGTACCAGGAGCTGGCGTCGCGGTTTCCCCACGACATCCTGACACCCGTAAAGTGTTGAACATAGAGAGGAGGAAGCCATGCTGTACAATCTGAGTCTGCATCTTAACGGCCCCTACATTCTGATTGCCCTGACGTTCGTCGCTGCGCTAACGGTTATATCTTTGGTAAAGGAGAAAAGAGATGAGCGAAAGAGAGCTTGAACTGCTGGCAAGGATCGAGGAACTGGAGCGGCACACCTGGCGCAACAGCGCCATCCTCCGCGCGGTGGCCATGGTGGCCGGCACCGCCATGATCGGGATCATCGTCGCCTCAGGTGTGGTTGGCGGCGGCCACGGCAGCCACTGGACCGGCCCGGCCTGGAACACCATGTGGCTCTACGGGTTGTTTGCAGCGAATGCGGTGTCCATGTTCTGGACCACCCACAAGGACTAGGAGGATACAGTCATGCCAATGAGTATAAAGAACGCAATCCTTCTCCTCGTGGTCGTAACGCTCTGCGCCGCGTTCAGCATGAGGATCTTCCAGGGGCTCGACGAGATGATGGGCGACCAGTACTGGGTCGTGGATACCACGCAGGGTGAGCACGGCTGGTACGGCATGGGGCTGCTTCCCCATGTGAAGACGGCTCCCAAGGATGTGGTCAAGGCCGCCAACACCGACGCCGACAAGACCAACGACTACATCATCTACGCCCAGGCGGGCGACTTTGCCGGCGACTCGGTCTACGGCATCTGCTTCGGCATCCCCCTCATCATGTACCTGATCTGGTTTGCCTTCATCTTCGGCTTTCCCGACCGGGTCGATCCCTACCTGCTGCCCCGCAAGATATTCACTGTTGCCGTAATCATCACCTGTTCGATAATCGCAAACCTCTTCCTGATGAGGATCACGGCCGACTTCACCCATGACCCGCTCTCCCGCATCGCCAACGTGGCAGGCAACCACGCCTCGCTGCTGTTCCACAACGCCGGCATCTGGTTCGCCATCCTCTTCTCGGCCCTGGGCACTCACACCCACTCGATGCACGAAGCAGTCGCCCCTGACAGCCGCCAGTGGCAGACCCAGGCCAACGAGAAGTTCTCCTGGATGTTCATCCTGCTGGGCGCCGTCACCGTGCTGGAAATCTTCCTGGTGAAGAACAAGCTGGCCCTCTCCGACGCGGCGGTCGACTACTCGGTCTGGATCATCTGGGTGGTTATCTTCATGCGGATGTTCGGTTTCTCACCTAAATACTGGATCAAGCGCGGCCGCGGCATCGCCATCATGCTGGTCGGCACGGCACTCACCCTCGTGGGCTTCTACTTCCTGGAGCGGGTCACCGGTAATCTGGGCGCCGGCTTCGCCTCCCCGATCCTGGCCAAGGCCCTGGGGGTCGAGAACCAGAACATCGGCCTCTCCCTCATGATCTCCATCTATCTCATCTTCTGGATGGAATTCGCCGCGGCGGTCCGGATGAACGGGCCGGTCAGGAAGCAGGTGGAGCAGAAGGCACCGTAGTCCCCAGCACCAGCTACGGAAACACCCACACGGGGCGGCGAGTTATCGTCGCCCCTTTTTTTGTGGTGCGCCGGGCAAGGGCGGCCATCGCAAGATGGAATCCCGTGGTTGTTGGCTTGGAGGCGGGCATTCTACTTGCACAGTAGTATCACGTTTGCATATTCGTCACACGATGCTTCCCGGTAACATGCCTGAATTGTTGGGTTGTCCTGTTGCGCATGTCGGGAGGCAGGGAGTTTCCAGTGTCAAAGGGCGCGGTGCCGTCAAAAAACAGGACTGAATCCCTCGTCTTTGTGGGGCTTATTGTTCTGTCGGTGTTCTGGCTGGTTGACACGGTTAACGACACCATCATTAAACAATGGAACTGCAATTGTGATATTGGGCCATTGGAGCACCTGGAGATCGGGATTCACCTCCTGCTCTCAGGTTTGCAGGTTGCGCTGATCGTGACCATGAGTCGGCTCTTCCGCGAGCGTCGGAACCTGGAGGAGAATCTGACGGCGGCCATGGCGAACGCAGTGGAGGAGAAATCCAAATCCGAGGCGATCCTGGCGGCCATTGGCGACCCGGTCACGATCCATGACCGGGATTTCCGGATCATCTACCAGAACCAAGTGCTCAAGGAGTTCATGGGCGACCATGGTGGGGAGCTCTGCTACCGGGCCTACGAGAAAAAGAACGCCGTCTGTGACGGGTGTCCCGTTGCTTCGGCGTTTGCGGATGGCATGGTGCACAAGTCTCTGAAGAAGAGCTACATCCAGGGGGTTCCCTTTTATCTGGAAAGTACCGCTTCTCCCGTGAGGGATGCTGACGGCGCCATTGTTTCGGGGATCGAGGTGGTGCGAGACGTTACCGAGCGGATCAGAACCGAACAGGAGATTCGAAAGCTCAACGTGGAGCTCCAGGCCCGGGCCGATGAACTGACGGCCCGTAACCGTGACCTGGAGGCATTCAGCTACTCCCTCTCCCATGACCTGAACACTCCGCTCACGAAGATCTCATGCGCGGTCCAGACCCTTGAGGAGATATGTGCCGAAGGCCATGACGATACCTGCCGGTATCTGGTGAGGACCATCTGCGAGGGGAGCGAGCGGATGGAGGAGCTGATCGATGCGATGCTCGTCCTGGCCCAGGTCTCGCGGCGGGAGCTGTTCTTCCAGGAGGTGGATCTGGCGCGGCTGGCCGGGGAAGTGATCGCCGAGCTGCGGCAGACGGAGCCGGAGCGTCGGGTGGAGTTCGTCGCCCCTCAGGCAATGGTCGCCGTGGGGGATCCGGTACTCCTGCGGGTCGTCCTCGACAACCTCCTGGGTAACGCCTGGAAGTACACCGGCAGGGTGCCGGTGGCCCGAATCGAGTTCGGTTTTGTGGATCGCGAGGAGGGAGGATGCGTCTTCTTTGTGAAGGATAATGGCGCAGGCTTCGACATGCGCCATGCAGAGCAGCTCTTCAAGCCCTTCCAGCGACTCCACGACAAGGAGGCGTTTCCCGGCACCGGCGTCGGGCTTGCCACCGTCCAGAGGGTTGTCGAGCGACACGGTGGCACGGTCACCGCCCACGGCGAGCCTGAACGGGGTGCCACGTTCACCTTTACCCTCCCGCGCGGGAGGTAGTTCTAGCCGTTCTGTCCATCATCTGTTAAAGGAACCATTCATGGCGGATAAGCGGGACATCATACGGCACAAGAAGCGCCTGTCGCTCAGGTTTGGCATCGACGCTCCGGAGCGGCTCGCCTTCACTGAAGACGTCTCGGCCCACGGCTTCTTCATCAAGACGACCAACATCTGTCCTCCGGGAACCCGCATCCAGGTTGAGCTGAAGCTTCCCGACGACGAGTCGGTCTTCGTCGAAGGGATGGTGCGCTGGACCAAGAAGGTTCCCCCCCAGATGATCCACCTGGTCAGGAAGAGCGGCATGGGGATCAAGATCATGAAGTTCATCGCCGGCGAGGAAGCCTTTCGGTACTTCATTGATGAGCTTCATGCCAGGTCATGAGTCTCTTCGAGAAACGCCACCATTGCCGCACTGGTCTCTACGGGGCGCTCCTCGTGGGGGTTGTGGCCGCACCCTTCGATCACCGTGAGCCGTGCCCCGGGAATCTCTTTCTGCAGTCGTCTTCCCAGTGATGGCCGGATGATCCGGTCCTCGCTTCCCCAGATAATCAATGTCGGCATGCTGATCTCGCCGTACCGGGCGGCTGCCGCGCCATAGCGGGCCGGGTCAATGGCCCGGGCGCTCCTGATGAGGACCCGTGCCATGCCGCGTCTGCCGAAGCAGGTTTCGTAACGCCTTATCCGCTCGGGAGTGATGGCGCTTTTGTTGTGGAAGACCTTGTCGAGGGTGAGCCTGACGACGGTGCGGACCGGCACCAGTGCCATCCCCAGGCGGGCCAGGAGCGGCACCCGGAGCCAGCGCATGAACCGCGGCAGCCGCTGGGGATAGGCTGCGCAGTCGATGAGGATCAGGCGGGAGACGAGGGTGTGATTCTCGCGGCCAATGGCGTTCAGGGCCACCAGGAGCGCGATCCCGCCGCCGAGGGAGTGCCCGGCCAGGACAACGTGGTGAAGTCCCGCGGCCTCCAGGTATGCCTTCACAACGGCTGCCTGCTCCTCCAGGGCGTAGGAGCCGGAGCGGTGCTTGGATGAGAAGCCGAACCCCTTCAGGTCGAGACGGTGGATGGTGTAGCGCTCGGTGGGCAAGAGGGGGACGAGGTCATCCCAGGTGGTCAGGGCAGCTGCAAAGCCGTGGAGGAACAGCACGGAGATCGGCCCGTGGCCGGTTATCCGATAGCGTATCCGGACGCCGGGGGCGTGGTCGAAGAAGCGGTCTTCCGGTGCGCTCCGGTCTGGCACGGGAACGGGACGTCAGCCGTCAACGCAGAGCTTCATGGCGACCCGCCGTGGCCGGGGGCCGTCGAATTCGCAGAGGTAGATCGATTGCCAGGTGCCGAGCAGTAGTTTCCCTTCGCTGATGAATACCGAGAGGGAGGTGCCGGTGAGGGTGGACTTGATATGGGCGTCGGAATTCCCCTCGGCGTGGGTGAAGTAGGGGTCGAGGGGGACCAGGCGGTTCAGGAAGGTCATCATGTCCCGCTGAACCGCAGGGTCGGCCCCCTCGTTGATGGTGAGGCCGGCGGTGGTGTGCAGGACGAAGAGGTTGCAGACGCCGCTCCGGGCGTTGGCGGCCCGCACCTGCTCCTGCACCAGGGACGTGATGTCGATCATCTCGGTCCGCGTTCTGCTTCTCACATCCAGGTATCTGAGCATGGCCGCCTCCCTCCCCGCCGGGGGATAGTGTTACCGAACCCTCAACTTTTTCAGAAAAATGCCGAGATACTTGTTAATGGGGTTATCCCGTTTGAGGAAGCTGATGACCGGCGCTTTGCGCATGCCGATCTTCCGGAGCTCTCCCTCGATGTGGGCATTGGCTTCGTAGAGGAGTCCCTGGCGGAAGATCCTTATGGACTCCTCCCTGCGGCCGGCCATGAGATAGACCCGACCAAGGTTCAGGTAGTGAATCGAACTGTGAGGGTCGGAGCGAATCGCCTCCTGGCAGAGGTGGATGGCGTGGTCAAACTGGCGCTTCTCCCGGGCGAGGCAGAAGGCCAGGTAGGACCATGATGCCGGCGTGCTCCGCTGTTTCACGGCTTCCTCGAAGCATTCCAGCGCAAGTGCGGTCTTGCCGCTGTTGACGGCACGTATCCCCTTGGCAATGAGGCTCTCAGTGTCCGTGCCGCTCATTGGTTCCCCCCGTGAAGAATTCTGTTACTATTATAAATGGCTAACTGCTTCTGTAAACAGCTTTTCTTTTCTTGGCATGGTGCCATCAAGTATCTTGCTCTTTGGATATTTTATGGTATACATAAAAAAATTTACTGACACTAAAACGGGTTCGTCAGCGAATCCGTAACCCAAGGGGGGATGGCATGAACATCCATGAATACCAGGCAAAGGAGATTCTCAGTTCCTTCGGCATTCCGGTGCCGCGGGGGCGCGTGGCCCTCACGTCGGACCAGGTGGAGCGGGCCGCCAAGGAGATGGGAGGACGCTGCGTCATCAAGGCCCAGATTTATGCCGGCGGCCGCGGCAAGGCCGGCGGAGTCAAGCTGGTGCATCACCCGGAGCAGGCCCAGGACTTTGCCAAGGAGCTCTTCGGCAAGCGGCTCGTGACCCCTCAGACCGGTCCCGACGGGCTCAAGGTCCGCCGCATCCTGGTGGAGGAGGCGGTGGAGATCGCCAAGGAGTTCTACCTCTCCCTGACGCTCGACCGCTCCACCTCCCGTTACTGCCTCATTGCCTCCGCTGAGGGCGGCGTCGATATCGAGGAGGTGGCCCAGAAGTCGCCCGAGAAGATCCATGTCCTCAACATCGACCCCTACACGGGGCTGCGCCCCTTCCAGGCCCGCAAGATCGCCCTGGCGCTGGGGCTCACCGGCAGCCTCTGCGAGGATTGCGTGGAGTTCATGCTGAACCTCTACCGGGCGCTTCTGGAGAAGGACTGCTCGCTGGTGGAGATCAACCCCCTCGTCGTCACCAAGGCCGGCTGGCTCATGGCCATGGACGCCAAGATGAACTTCGACGACAATGCCATCTTCCGTCACCGGGAATACCCCGACATGATGGACTACTCCCAGATGGATACCCTGGAGATCAACGCCGGCAAGTATGATCTCTCCTACATCAAGCTCTCCGGCAACATCGGCTGCATGGTGAACGGCGCCGGCCTGGCCATGGCCACCCTCGACGTCCTCAACGAATTCGGCGGCGAGCCGGCCAACTTCCTCGACGTGGGGGGGGGAGCTACCCGCGAAAAAGTGGCCGAGGCCTTCAAGATCATCCTGGAGGATGCCGACGTGAAAGGGGTCTTCGTCAACATCTTCGGCGGGATCATGCGCTGCGACGTCATCGCCCAGGGGATCATCGAGGCTGCCTCCGAGGTCCACTGCACCCTCCCCATCGTCGTGCGGATGGACGGGAGCAAGGTGGAAGAGGGGAAAAGGCTCCTGGTGGAGTCGGGGCTCAACGTCCAGACCGCCGACAACCTCGGCGAGGGGGCGGAGCGGATCGTGAAGATGCTGGGTTGACGAACGTCGGTGTTTTGCATTCGTAGGGGCGGGGTTCCCCCGCCCTGGGCGCGAAAACCGCGCCCCTACAATCATGAACGGAGATCATCAATGTCCATTCTCATAAACAAAGATTCCAAAATAGTCGTCCAGGGGATCACCGGCCGCAGCGGCCTCTTCCACACCCAGCAGTGCCGGGACTACGGCTCCAGGATCGTGGCCGGCGTCACCCCGGGCAAGGGGGGGATCCACATCGAGGGGATTCCGGTCTTCAACACCGTGGAGGAAGCGGTGCGGTACACAGGCGCCAACGTCTCCATGATCTTCGTTCCGCCACCGGGCGCGGCCGACGCCGTCCTGGAGGCGGCCGACGGGGGGATTGACCTGGCGGTCTGCATCACCGAGGGGATTCCGGTCCGTGACATGGTGCCGGTGAAGCGGGTGATCCAGGACAGCAAGATGCGGCTCGTGGGCCCCAACTGCCCCGGCGTCATCACCCCCGGCGAGTGCAAGGTGGGGATCATGCCCGGTTACATCCACAAGCCGGGAAAGATCGGCGTCGTCTCCCGCAGCGGCACCCTCACCTATGAGGCGGTCAAGCAGATCACCGAGGCGGGGCTCGGCCAGTCCACCTGCGTCGGCATCGGCGGCGACCCCATCATCGGCATGAACTTCATCGATGTCCTGCGTCTCTTCAACGAAGACCCGGACACCGAGGCGGTGTTCATGATCGGCGAGATAGGCGGCACCGCCGAGGAAGAGGCTGCCTACTGGGTCAAGGAGAACATGAAGAAACCGGTGGCCTCATTCATCGCTGGCGTCACCGCTCCTCCGGGGAAGCGGATGGGCCATGCCGGCGCCATCATCACCGGCGGCAAGGGAAAGGCCGAGGACAAGATTCGTACCCTCGGCGAGTGCGGTGTCGTGGTCTCCACCAGTCCAACCAGGATGGGGGCGGCGATGCTTGAGGCACTGGGAAAGTAACGGGCCGCGGAAAAACGAAGCGAAGCCGTTGATATGGGAAAGGGTCGTAGCCATCATGGGGGTACGGCCCTTTTCGTTTCGGAGATGTCAGGATGCCACCGTGAGGGGACTGGCGTGGGTTGCATCGCGCGCTTTTTGCGGTATAACAGAGGTCAGGGTAGCGGGTTTAATGAAAATGTGAGGACAAGGAGAGAAATGATGAAACAAATTGTACTGATGTTGACGGCGCTTGCAATGCTGACCTTTCCGGTCATTGCATCAGCCGCGACCTGGACACTGGACCCCGAGCATTCGTACATTGGCTTCAAGATCCGGCACCTGATGGTGTCGAACGTCAAGGGGGACTTCAAGAAGTACACCGGCACCATCGAAATAGACGACAAGGACCTTGCCAAATCGAAGGTGAACGTGGCTATCGAGACTGCCTCCATCGACACCGGCATCGCGAAACGAGACGACCACCTGCGGAGCGCGGATTTCTTCGACGTGGCCAAGTATCCGATCATGTCCTATGTCTCCCGGAAGGTAGTTTCTGCCGGTGAAGGAAAGCTCAAGGTCTACGGCGACCTGACCCTCCATGGTGTAACCAGAGAGGTCGTTCTCGATGTGGACGGGCCGACCGCCGCCATCAAGGACCCGTGGGGGAACACCAAGCGGGGCGCCTCTGCCGCTGCAAAAATCAACCGCAAGGATTTCGGCCTCACCTGGAACAAGGCGGTGGAAACAGGCGGAGTGGTGGTTGGCGACGAGGTGACGATCCTCATCGAGGTGGAGTTGCTGAAGAAGTAGTCTGAAGTCAGACTGCCGTAAAGGAAAGGGCGGTGCCAGTGCAGGCGCCGCCCTTCTCGTTGTATTCGGTGTTGTGGGTTATCCCGGGAGCCCGACCTCTTGTGCGAGCTTCCGCCAGGCCGGCAGGCTCCGCTCGATAACTCTCCGGTCCACGCAGTAGGCGATCCTGAAAAAGCCCGGCGCACCGAAACCGGCACCCGGTACCAGCAGGATATGGTGCTTCTGGGCCAGTTTCACGAATTCAACGTCATCGGCCAGGGGCGATTGCGGGAAGAGGTAGAAGGCGCCGTCGGGCTTCACCATCCGGAATCCCATGGCGGTGAGGTTGTCGTACAGCAGGTCCCGCTTCTCCTGGTACGCGCCGATGTCAACGGACGAGCGCTGGAGCTTAGCCACCAGCCGCTGCATGAGCGCGGGGGCGTTCACGAAGCCGAGAACGCGGTTGCAGAAGACCGCTCCCTCCATGAACTGGTCGACGTTGCGGGACTTCGGGTTTGCGGCCAAGTAGCCGATCCGCTCGCCGGGGAGCGCCAAATCCTTGCTGTGAGAGGTGACAATGACCGAGCTGTCCACGTAGCGGAAGATGTTCGGCACCTGCGTGCCGTCGAAGGCGATCCGGGCGTAGGGCTCGTCGGAGATGACATAGATCTGCCGGTCGAACCGCCGCTCCATCCGTGCCACCATCTCCCCCAGGGCCTTCAGGCTCTCGGCCGGGTAGATGACGCCGGTGGGGTTGTTGGGAGAGCAGACGATGATGGCCCGGGTCTTGTTGGTGATGGCCGCCTCGATGGCCGGTACGTCCAGCTGGAAAGTATCCCGGTCGGTCCAGACTTCCTTGGGCACGCCGCCGTGGTTGTCGATGTAGAACTTGTATTCCACGAAGTAGGGGGTAAGGATAATAACCTCTTCCCCCGGGTTGAGGATGGTCTTCAGCACCACGTTCAGTGCCCCGCCCGCCCCGCAGGTCATGATCACGTCGGATGACGCAACGGGGAAGCCGGCCGCCTCGGAGAGGACCTCGGCAACGGCCGCCCGGGTCTCCTCGTAGCCGGCGTTGTTCATGTAGCGGTGCATGCCGGGGATCGGGTTCCTGGCCAGCTCACGGAACGCCTCCTGGAACTCCCGTGGCGGCTCGATGTCGGGGTTGCCGAGGGTGAAGTCATGGACGTTGTCGGCACCGAATTCCTTTCGCAGTCGCTCCCCTTCCTCGAACATCTTTCTGATCCAGGACGATTTGGAAATGTGGCCGGCGATCTTTGTGGCGATGGGCATTGCAATACCTCGCTGAGAATGAATATGCAACCTTGTAGCACAGGACTTGATCATGGGCAAGAATACTGTTGTCTTGAGCGCTGAAACGTGCCAAGCTGCTGACATTGCAGATCAGTTTCTCCGCAGACGGCGTATTGCACTCTTGCCGTTCGCTGGGGGTGATGTTAAATATGGTGAGAAATGTGGATAACTTCTTGCTTGTCTTTCGTGTGGACCGTACCCTGCGGTTCTCTGCAGGCTGGCGGCTCAGAACAATAATCGATGCTGGTGGTGGGAGAATGAGTCCCTTGCAGGTGATTTTGCTCGTCATCGTGGTTATGCTCGCCAGTGTGCCTTGCGTAGTGCCCGCTCATGCCATGTCGGCTTTTTCGCGTAAATATGGCATGAAGTGTGATTCCTGTCACCGCCAGAGGATTCCTGAACTGAATGATTTCGGTGTGGCATTCTACAAGAACGGTTTCGTGTTGCCAGGGCAGGATGGCGCTGCGAAGAAAGATGCGGCCGGTTCTGCCGCCGCACCCAAGTTGCCCGGCAAGGATTTCGGCAATTCTGGTGAAGGTGCCGTAAAGCAGGACCCCTCTCGGGCGGCTGCCCAGGGAGCTTTGGCTTCAGGAGCTGGTGAAGACGAAAGTGAGGAGGACGTGGTGGAAAAAGAACCGCCTCCGCCCACGGTTGTCTACCGGCTGCCATCACGGGACGGCAGCGCCTACTTTACCGATAATCCAGCCCGGAAGGGAGACCCACCTGTTGCCAAGGAAAAGCAAGGGCGCCGTCCCCCGGTGAAGCAAGGTCGCGTGGTCCAGCCGGAACGACCTGCTTCTGGAGTCAAGCCGCGAATGCATTCCCGCGACTCTGTCCCTGTTTCTCAAGAGCATTTCCGAAGTTATGAAGAGTGCATGGAGCGATCATTGCTTGGAGAACCGCCACCCCTTTCTGCCGAAGAAATCATGGACCGTCTGACTGCGGCGGAGAAGCGCTGCTCCTCTTACCAGTCGACAAAGCGGTAGCCGCAGGAGAGGAGACATGGGGCTGTTATGACCAGCAGTTTGAACCAGAAAGGATATACGCTAGTAGAGATGCTGATCGCCATGTTTTTGCTGGTGGTGGGCTTTTTGTCGGTCTGTCTGGTTCTCTGGGCCTGTACAACATCTGGGCGTTTCAGCCGCGACATGACTACTGCCGCGAACCTTGGCCAAGACATGTTGGAGCGGGCAGGCTCAATCAAGTACGAAGATCTGCCGGAAACCAGTGGATTTGAGGCCTATCCTGAGCCGTTTGGCGACAGGAGTCTTGCAGCGGCTGCGTTCGAGGCGAGGCAGTGGCGGATATCATCGGCCAGCGGCATGAAGATCATAACCGCCAGGATATCGTGGAGGAAGGAAGGCGTCAGGAAAACGAGGGATTTCACCATGGTAAGGCGGAGCGATTATTAGGCTATGGCAGGTGAGGCATTGAGCACACGGACACGGTACAGAGAAAACGGCTACACACTTGTCGAGATTCTCGTGGTTGTCGTCATTCTGGCGGTTGTTAGCGCCGGAATTGCCGCCGTGTTCATTACTGGTCAGAGGGAGTATGGTGTCCGCGAGGCCACTGTCAGGATGCAGCAGCAGGCTCGCCAGGCCATGAACGAGATGGAGCGGGAGCTCAAAAACATCGGCTACGGTCTGATGGATATGGGAAACCTTACCATTAATGTCTACAATAGCTCACTCCTTCCCTCTTGGCAGGTGGTCGAGGCCGAGGATGGCGGCACTGCGCCCGACACGATCAGGTTCCTGTATAGCGGCACAGAGAGCGACGTGGGGTATGATTTGATCGTTTCTGAGGATCACCCCACAAGTTCGGCGCTCATGCTGGTCAGTGCCGTTGGCTCCGTCCCCCCCTCCCGTACGATCGATAACGACTTTACGGCCGGAGACCTTTTTCTCGTCTACGATCCCGGTGATCCAGACAAGCCGGCATCCCGTTTCCAGGCGACGAATGTTGGAACTCCTGACAAGCTTCAACACAATCCCGGGGGGGGGGGTAATCCGCCAGGTGGTTTTGTAGGCGTCGAGTACGGGGTTGGCAGTAAGGTTGTCAACCTGAGGCTGATGCAGGCGAAAAGGGTTTCCTATTCCGTGGATGCCCAGCAGAACCTGATGAAAACCGTCGAAGACCTCAGTCTGGTTGATCCCCCTGCAGGCAAGCGTACAAGAATAGTTGCCGCTGGCGTCGAGGACCTCCAGATACGGTATCAGTTCAAGGATGGCACGTGGAAGAATGCCGGTGATCCCGGTTTCGATCCGAAGAGCCTCCGCGCGCTACAGGTGAGCATTATTGTCAGGACTGAAAAGCCTGATCCCCAGTATCCCGGGCAATCTCTCCAATTGACGGGATCATATGGCAACGGTGGCCTGAAAAATTCGGCCGGCTACCGCAGGATGGCCATGAGCACGATCATCTACGTGCGCAATCTTGGTTTCCGGGGGTAGGGGAATGGCGACGCGGGTGCTGAACGAGCGGGGGGCTGCGCTGGTCGTGGCGATCATGCTGCTGATGGTTCTGACCATCCTCATGGCGGTGCTGAATCGTACTGCCATCCTTGAAATGGTCTCAAGCCGAACCTATCAGGAATCCCAGCGGGCTTTCTATGCAGCAGACGCAGGGGTCCGCGATGCCCTGGAATGGCTCGGAAAGGAAGATTCTCCACCGGAAAGCACCAGTACTGCTCCCGACTGGTTCTACGATGGGACCGTGGCGCGCAAGGATGCCACGTGGAGTTCCTGGAAGACGGTGGAGGATCTCCATTTCCGGTACTACATTGAGCACCTCAAGGACGCCCCGAACTACAACATGAGCGGCGCCATCGGCAAGAACTCCAAGGGACCGAAAAGCGTTCAGCACTTCTACCGGATAACGGTTGAGGGGACAAACAGTACCTATCTGGTGCACAGGCAGCTTCAGGTCGTGACAACAAAAATCTGGTGACATGCCATGAGAATTTTTACTCATAACGCACGAAAAATCATCCTGTTCGCCGGAACCCTTGCTGTAGCCGGTGTGCTGGCCGCCATGGCCTATGCCGCGATCTCCCAGTACCCCTTGTTCCTGACCGGTAGCGTCCAGCCAAACGTCATGATTCTTCTCGACAACTCCGGCAGCATGAACACGATCATGGAGCACCGGGGCTACAATCCCAAAGTCGCGTATACCGGTTCGTTCAAGGGAGATGAATATTACAAGAACAAAATTGACTATTCAGACAAGGTAGATACTTACTACCTGATCAGCAATATATCGGGACATGTCGTCACTGGTAACGACAAGAAGCAGTACACGGTCAATGGTCGCTCTATAACGCTCCCTTTCCCTTACGTTGACACCCGGTGGAATGGCAACTACCTGAACTGGATCTTTTTTCACGCAACTGAGGCCCAGTACGGCACCCTTGCCACTGATGCATCGCTCAAAATGACAAGAATCCAGACGGCCAGGGGCGTCATCAGCGATGTGGTCAAGAATGTTTCGGGTGTCAGGTTCGGTTTGTTCAAGCTGAACGACAGTCAGGGGGGGAGCAAGGTAAAGGATTGCGGCATGCTCACGCCGGCAACCGTCGATGCGGCGGTGAACGAAATCGACGCAAAAACGTGGACACCCCTTGGGGAGGCCCTTTCGGAAATCTGGCAATACTTCAGAGGGGGGAATTCACTCTATAACTCGGGTAAATATACGAGCCCTATAGAATACTGGTGCCAGAAGAACTATACAATTATCGTGACCGATGGGGAGCCAACCTACGATGGCTGCTATAAAGGACCTTTCGAAAAATACGGCTGTAGCAACGGCGAGAATGATCAGAGCCATCTGGCTGATGTATCTCAATACATGTACGACAAAAAGGTGAGAGGGTCCGGAGACAATGGCCCAATAGTCTCGACCTACGCCATCGGCCTGACGTTGGACAGCACCATTCTCAGTCAGGCTGGGGAAAAGGGCGGAGGGAGATACTTCACTACGACGTCGGGCATCAATCTTGCCACGGCCTTGCAGGAAGCCCTGGTCGATATTTTGTCCAAAGAGGCGGCCGGAAGCAGCGTCGCCGTAAATACCTCATTTCTTGGTGAAAACAGCAGGCTCTATCGGGCATGGTTTAAGTCGCCGGACTGGATCGGCTATCTGGAGGCATTCAAGCTTAACGCCACCACCGGCGCCATTATCGGGTATCCGAATTCCCCCGATTGGGAGGCGGGTTCTCTACTCAATGCCCGCTCATCTCCCCGGGCAATTTATACCGCCGGCATGGTTGGCACCACATACAAGCGGCTTGAGTACAGCACTGCCCATGGAGCTACGCTGGCGGGTGCTGGTTTCATGAATTTCTCATCCGCGATCATCGGTTACATCCGTGGAGATCTCCACGGAAACACAACCCCGGCAGGGTATCGCAAGAGGGCAAGCAAGCTCGGAGACATCATCTCATCGTCGCCGGTTGTCTATGGTCCTCCCGATGGTTCCTATACCGATAATGCCTACAAACAATTCAAGAAGGATCATAAGGATCGCCAGGAACTGATTCTGGTGGGAGCCAACGACGGGATGCTCCACGCCTTTGACGCCGCAAGCGGTGACGAAGCATGGGCGTTCATCCCGAATATGCTCCTGAACAAGCTTAAACTCCTGAGAAATGATCCCTACGCGCACACAAGCTACGTGAATGGCGCGATTACTGTTGCTGATGCCTATATCCAGTCGAAAAAAGTCGACGGTACCACTGTAGGGTCCACGGAGTGGCGCTCCATAGCCGTCTGCGGCCTGCGCGACGGCGGCAAGGGGTTTTTTGCCCTCGATATCACCGACCCGGCCAACCCGATACCGCTGTGGGAACTCACTGCCACGTCGTCGACCCCGTCGAACGGTCTGGGATACTCGTTTGGAACCCCCTTGATCCTCAAGTTGAGGGATAAGGATGCCGCAGGCGGATTCCGCTGGGTAACGGCCCTTGCGAACGGTTATGAGGGGCCCACAAGCCGCAAGGCCGCTTCGCTCATCATCGCTGACCTCGCCACGGGGGCGGTCGTCAGCGAGATTGTCGTGGACAACACCGCGTTCAGCGGCTCCTCCTCCAATGGCCTTGCTTCGCCCGCAGCTATTGACAAGGATATGGACGGATTTGCCGACACCCTCTATGCCGGGGACCTCAACGGGAATATGTGGCGGTTTGACGTGAGCAGCGCCAAGGCGGCCGACTGGAAGGCTGACTGCATTTTTGCCGCAGGGGCCTCCCAACCGATCACCACTGCCCCTGACGTGGTGGTGCGCCTCGGATACCAGTACGTCTTCTTTGGCACCGGGAAATACCTTGACGAGGGGGATAAGACGACGTTTGCCACCCAGAGCTTTTATGGGATCAAGGATGAAAATTCGGCAAAAAAATTGACGCGAGCCGATCTGGTTGGTCAGACCATCACGGAGGTGACGTATTCGGGGGCCTTGTACCGAACCCTCTCCAGCCTGAAGGTCGGCAGCAAGAAGGGGTGGTATATCGACCTCCCCGGCAACGGTGAACGGGTCATCACGGAACCTGTCGCCACCGGAACCTATGATTCCCCCAAGGTAATCTTCACTACCTTCACCCCATCAACCGATCCCTGTCTGCCGGGGGGCATCAGTTGGCTCATGCAGGTTAACATGGATACGGGAGGGGAGCCGAAAAAGCCTGTATTTGTGGTGCCGGGAAGGCCGGACGGCACCGTGCCTGTGGGAGATAGCTTTAAGAGGCCCTCGGGCCTACATCTGTCTCCCGGGACCATGGCGCCGTTCGTAATTGTAAGCGATACGGTTTATGTCCAGGATGTTGCTAAGGAAATAAAGTCGCCCTCCGCATTGGGCGGAAACCATGCGTTCGGCCTGCGAAGCTGGCGTCATTTGCTGCCGATTTAGCAGGGTTGTACAGCAAGCTTCACATAATCGAAAAATTCGTATGAATCGTCCGCTGAAGGTCCTCGATCTTGATCAGCGCCTGGCGAATCTCTTCGCGCTCGTCCGCAGGCAGGGTGTAGGGGTTCAGATAGTAGGAACTGTCCTGGATCCCCTTGATCACCTTGATCTGCAACAGTATCCGGTGCTTCGTGAGGACGGTGTAGGCATCGACAAGCCCCCGGGCGAATGATGCCGAGAAGCTTCCCTCTTTCTGGAGCAGCTCGATCCGCTTCACGGTGTTCGCCGCCGGTACCCCCTGGTTGATGGCGAGGATCCGGACATTCATGACCAGTGGCGCCCAGGCCAGCAGCTTCAGGTTGAACTCCCCCTTGTGTTCCCCCGATCCTTCCGTCCAGAGTCGACTCATGAACCCCAGGGCCAGCTTCATCTCCGTGGCAGCCTTGGCCATTCCCCAGAGCACCTGGAAGTAGTCCTGCTCCAGTCCCCGGATCATGTCGATGAGTTCCTCCGCCAGTTGCCGGTTCCCGGCCACGTGACGGGCATCGGAGATGACAATCAGGTCCATGAGGTTCTTGGCGTAGTCTTCGTACTCGTAGCGGACGATGGCCAGGAGTTTTCTCTTCCATTGGCTGAACGAGCCGCGCCAGGTGGGGTTCGAGGGCATGATGTCGCCGGTGCACTTCTTGAACCCCATTTCCGCCATGCGCTCCACAAGGGTTTCGGAGAAGACCCTGAACCATTCGTCGGCCGCCTCGCCTCCCCCGTCGCCATAGACGATCAGGTAGTCCTGGTCGGTGATGAGGGTCTGCTCCTCACGGCCGTCACTCCCCATGCTGCAGAGGGCATAAGGTGTTGGCGGCTTTCCCCTGCCCGTTGCGTCCATCTCCGCTTCCACGATCTCAATCGCCCGCCCCGCGAGAATATCCCGATATTCGGTGCTGGATGCATGGAGGGCGGTGACTGACTGTATCTTCAGAAACCGTTCGAGTTCCAGGATGTTCAGTTCATCGTGGATTTCCCTGAGACGTCCGGTGTCTTCCTCGCTCGTGATCCGTGCATAGAGTTCCCGGTGCCGCGTGGTCACTTGGTCTGTACCGGCGATCTCCCGGTCGACCTCGTCCCGCAGCAGCTTCAGAACCTGGCTGATCTCCTCCCGTTCCAGAAAGTGGAGAAAATTGTTTACCTGGGCCATGGTGTCATGAACGGCGTTGGTGATGGTGTCGGTTGCCATGGAATTCCTCATGTCCTGAATGAAAAAAAGGGGGAAGGCAGCGCCTTCCCCCGAGTGTAACACACTTTAGAACAGTTTTTGAGATGCAGATTTAGTGGTCGATGGCCTTGGCCATGCCGATGCCGGTGTTCTGGCGGACGTAGAGTTCGTCGAACATCTCCTCGGCGCGGCGGCTCGGGAAGGCCAGGGTAGCGAGGATCGCCACGATGAAGCCGAGGGGGATGGAGACCACACCCGGGTTCTTCAGACTGAAGAGCGGAGCGTCGAGGCCGAGGATGGACTTGCCGTCCTTGTTGGCTTCGAAATCCTTCCTGGCTTTGTCGAGGTCCTTCAGCTCCTTCTCGTTCAGCATGGCACCTTCTGCCTGCTTTTTCTCGAGGACCACCACCACCTTCTGGGCGTCAGCGGCAACCTTTTTGGGATAGGTCATGTTGGGGGAGACCATCACCAGGGAGATCGACACGATGGTGCCGGTCACCAGGCCCGCGATGACGCCGGCGGTGTTGAACTTCTTCCAGAAGAGTGAGAGGACGACCACCGGCAGGTTGCCCGAAGCGGCGACGGCGAAGGCCAGAGCCACAAGGTGGGCGACGTTCTGCTTCTCGGCGGCGATACCGATGATGATGCCGCAGGCGCCGACCACGAAGGAGGTGATCCGTGCTGCTTTCACCTGCTCGTGCTGATCGGCGTGGCCGTCCTTGATGACGTTCACGTAGATGTCGTGGGCGATGGCGGCGGAAGCAGCCAGAACCAGGCCGGAAACGACGGCAAGGATAGTGGCGAAGGCGACGGCGCAGAGGAAGGCCAGGAGCAGGTCGCCGATGAACGGATGGATGTCGCCACCAAGCTGCTGAGCAAGCATCATGGCGGCCATGTTGCCACCCTTGTCCACCTTCATGATGGCCTGCGGGGTCACGTGGATGGCGGCGCCGAAGCCGAGCAGCGTGGTCAGGATGTAGAAGGAGCCGATGATGAACATGGCGACGATAACGGACTTGCGAGCAGCCTGGGCGGTCGGCACGGTGAAGAAGCGCATCAGGATGTGGGGCATGCCGGCGGTGCCGAGCACCAGGGCCATGCCGAGGGAGATCTGGTCAAGGGGGTTCTTCAGGAAGAGACCCGGCTCGAGGAAACGCTGGCCGTAGTCGAAACCGGCCACGGCGATGGGGTCCTTGAGGACCACTTTCTGCACGTGCTCGATGACGTTGGGGCTGGTGGCGATGTCGTTGAAGAACTGGAACGGGTTCATGCCGGACTTGAGGCCGACGAGAACGGAGAGCAGCGCCGCGCCGGTCATGAGGAGGCCGGCCTTGATGATCTGGACCCAGGTGGTGGCGGTCATGCCGCCGAAGACGACGTAGCCGACCATGAGGATGCCGACGCCGACGATGGCGGTCTTGTAGGGAATGCCGAGGAGGAGCTGCATCAGTTTCCCTGCACCGACCATCTGGGCGGTGAGGTAGAAGGTGGAGACGGCAACGACGGAGAGGGCGCAGACGGCGCGGACCGGCTTGGGCTCGGTGCGGAATGAAAGGATGTCTCCCAGGGTGTACTTGCCGGCGTTGCGGCAGGGCTCGGCCACGATCAGAAGGACCGTGATGTAGGCCACGAGCCAGCCGACGGAGTACATGAATCCGTCATAGCCGTAGAGAGAGATGATGCCGGAAATCCCGAGGAACGAGGCAGCCGACATGTAGTCGCCGGCGATGGCCCAGCCGTTCTGGGTACCGGTGATCCCGCCGCCTGCGGTGTAGAAGTCCGAGGCGCTCTTGGTCTGCTTTGCCGACCAGACGACCACGCCCATGGTGGCGGCGATGATGATCAGGAAGATCGGGATGGTGACCATCGGGTTGGCTTTGAGCCCTCCGGCCTTTGCCGGTGCTGCGGGGGTGGCTGCCTGAGCGGCGACCGGTGACGTGGTGGCGGCCGGCGCTGTGGCCTGGACGGGGGCTGTAACCGCCGGAGTGGCCTGCGGTGCGGCGGCGTCCTTGGCAGGCTCGGCGTAGGCGAGCGTGCCAAGAGACAGGGCGAGTACTGCTGCTGTGATCAGTTTTTTCATTTCTATGCGTCCTCCTTACTTCAACTCGTCAACCAGCTCACGGGTGAGACGGTCGAAGTCCTTGTTGGCCACATGGGCGTAGTACATGGCGATCCCCCAGGATACGAAGAACTGGGAAAGGGCGAACAGGTAGCCGATGTTGATCCGTCCCAGGATCTTGATCTTGAAGAGGCCGGGGGCGTACGCCGCGCCGATGGGGAGGAGGAAGTAGAAAACGGTGGAAAAAACCCACCATCCGACGAGAAACGTGGTCTTCTTGTGATGGAGCTCGATGAACTTGGGGTTCTTCGCGATGGCGCTCCAGTTGTACTGCTTTTCTGCCATGGTAGTTACTCCTTTCGCTGTATTGGTGCATGATCGAAGCGGCGTCCCGCGGTCTGATCCGCACTTGAGTCCTCTCGGTTGCTACGTATTCCTCCTTTCGGGAGTGCTGGTGTCGCGTCATGTTTCACGGGATTTGCTCCCGATAGTGCGTACGTATGCTCTCGGCGCTGAGCGGTCAGCGTCGCCATCCTGACAGGGCTTCTTTGCCGGGGGGATGAGCAGGACGGAGGGTGTGCCGCTTCTCCTGTCATCTGGTTCGGTTCAGGATCTCCCCAACGTTTTACGGGTGTCTGACCGTAGGACCGGAATGATGTGGAGGTGAATCGCGGCTGATGTCGGTAACTGCTTAATATTCTGGTGTAAACGAATGGACATAACAATATTTTATCCACGTGAAGCGCTGCCAAAATATAACGAGTGTATATTTATTTCAACATATTTTTCAAATGTGAATCTAGAAAATATGTAACTTATTAGAATTAGACATATAAATTAGGCGTAGCAAGTAAAGTTTGCGTTGATTAGGATTGTCAGTAATGATTGTGCTATTTGTGTCGATAAAACTTAATAATTGCAACTAGTTATGAGGTGGATGTCTGGTGGTGTTCCAGTCTGTTTGTGGGGCATTAATGGTGTAAGAGTTTCAAACGAGGGTATAAATCAAGTGCTGGCGGATGACATGCCGGGGGGGCTACGCAGGAAGGGTAAAAAAGGGGGAAGGCAGAGCCTTCCCCCATGGGGTTGAACGTGTGATACGAATGGTGCGGTTTAGTGGTCGATGGCCTTTGCCATGCCGATGCCGGTGTTCTGGCGGACGTAGATCTCGTCGAACATCTCCTCCGAGCGGCGGCTCGGGAAGGCCAGGCAGCCGAAGATGGCGGCCAGGAAGCCGAGGGGGATGGAGATGATGCCCGGGTTCTTCAGATCGATGAGCGGCTTGTCGAGGCCGATCATGGACTTGCCATCCTTGTTGGCGGCGTAATCCTTCTTGGCCTTGTCCAGATCCTTGAGCTGCTTCTCGGTCAGGACGGCACCCTCGGCCTGCTTCTTCTCCAGGGTGGTGACCACCTTCTGGGCGTCGGCGGCGATCTTCTTCGGGTAGGTCATGTTCGGGGAGACCATCACCAGGGCGATGGAGGCGATGGTGCCGACCACCAGGCCGCTGATGACGCCGGCGGTGTTGAACTTCTTCCAGAAGAGGGACATGACGACGACCGGCAGGTTGCCCGAGGAGGCGACGGCGAAGGCCAGTGCCACCAGGTGGGCGACGTTCTGCTTCTCGGCGGCGATACCGATGATGATGCCCATGGCGCCGACGCAGAAGGAGGTAACCCGGGCAGCCATGACCTGCTCGTGCTGGTCGGCGTGGCCGTCCTTGATGACGTTGACGTAGATGTCGTGGGCGATGGCGGCGGAGGCTGCCAGAACGAGACCCGAGACGACGGCGAGGATGGTGGCGAAGGCGACGGCGCAGAGGAACGCCAGGAGCAGGTCGCCGAGGAACGGCGAGATGTCGCCACCCAGCTTCTGGGCGAGCATCATGGCGGCCATGTTGCCACCCTTGTCAATGCTCTGGATCCCCTGCGGGGTGACGTGGATGGCGGCGCCGAAGCCGAGCAGCGTGGTCAGGATGTAGAAGGAGCCGATGATGAACATGGCGACGATAACGGACTTGCGAGCAGCCTGGGCGGTCGGCACGGTGAAGAAGCGCATCAGGATGTGGGGCATGCCGGCGGTGCCGAGCACCAGGGCCATGCCGAGGGAGATCTGGTCAAGGGGGTTCTTCAGGAAGAGACCCGGCTCGAGGAAACGCTGGCCGTAGTCGAAACCGGCCACGGCGATGGGGTCCTTGAGGACCACTTTCTGCACGTGCTCGATGACGTTGGGGCTGGTGGCGATGTCGTTGAAGAACTGGAACGGGTTCATGCCGGACTTGAGGCCGACGAGAACGGAGAGCAGCGCCGCGCCGGTCATGAGGAGGCCGGCCTTGATGATCTGGACCCAGGTGGTGGCGGTCATGCCGCCGAAGACGACGTAGCCGACCATGAGGATGCCGACGCCGACGATGGCGGTCTTGTAGGGAATGCCGAGGAGGAGCTGCATCAGTTTCCCTGCACCGACCATCTGGGCGGTGAGGTAGAAGGTGGAGACGGCAACGACGGAGAGGGCGCAGACGGCGCGGACCGGCTTGGGCTCGGTGCGGAATGAAAGGATGTCTCCCAGGGTGTACTTGCCGGCGTTGCGGCAGGGCTCGGCCACGATCAGAAGGACCGTGATGTAGGCCACGAGCCAGCCGACGGAGTACATGAAGCCGTCATAGCCGTAGAGCGAAATCATGCCGGAAATCCCGAGGAAGGATGCGGCCGACATATAGTCGCCGGCGATGGCCCATCCGTTCTGGGTGCCGGTGATGCCGCCGCCTGCGGTGTAGAAGTCGGAGGCCGACTTGGTCCGCTTGGCCGACCAGACAACGACCGCCAGGGTGGCGCCGATGATGATCAGGAAGATCGGTATGGTGACCATCGGGTTGGCCTTGATGGACTTCTTCTCGGGTGCCGGTGCGGGTGCCGGAGTCGCGGCCTTTTGGGCCTCGGCGCCCGGAGCCGGTGCGGTGGCTGCGGGTGCAGCCGGAGCGGCCGCGGGCGCGGCAACGGCAGGGGCCTGACCGGGGGCTGCCGGGGCCTTGGCCGGCTCCTGTGCGAACGCGAACGAGCCCAGTGAGAGGGCCAGGGTAATGCCAGCAATCAGTTTTTTCATCGGTGACCTCCTCCCTTACCTGAGCTCATCGACCAGTTCACGGGTGAGCCGGTCGAAGTCTTTGTTGGCCACATGGGCGTAATACATGGCGATCCCCCAGGAAACGAAGAACTGGGAGAGGGCGAACAGGTAGCCGAAGTTGATGTTGCTGAGAATCTTGATCTTGAAGAGCCCCGGTGCGTAGGCCGCCCCGATGGGGAGGAGGAAATAGTAGACGGTCGAGAATACCCACCAGCCGACAAGGAAGGTTGTCTTTTTGCGGTGGAGCTCGACAAACTTTGGGTTTTTGGCGATTGCCGCCCAATCATACTGTTTGTCTGCCATGATTTGTTACTCCTTTCTCCGAAAAAATCACATGTACAGTGAGCGGCGTCCCGCTCTGGTTCCCATTCATCGCTTTCCGTATCCGTGACCGTTACCCCCTCCTTTCGTCTCAATGGTTTCTTCTGCGACATCCTGCCTATAACTTGGCGTAACCGAACTTCATGGACAGCATTTCCGCCCCTTCGCGCAGGGACGGGACAACCTCGTTCTCGAGGCGCGAGGCCATCAGCCGGAACGAGGGGCCGATCATGGTGAGGGCGCCGACCACCTTGCCGGCATAATCCCTCACTGCCACGGCAACACTGACGATCCCGTCGCCGAGGCCGTCGAAGTCCACGGCAAAACCCCGCTCCCGCGCTTCCTTCAGCTCGGACTGAAGGTGGACGGGGTCGGGGAAGCCGCCGTTTTTCCGCTTCTTGAAGAGCTTCTCCAGCATGTCCACCGACTCAAGGGCCTTGATGGCCACGCCGGCGGCGTTGGTGAAGAAGGGGAGGCGCTTTCCCACGAGGGGAGCGGTCTTGATCGCCTGCTCGCAGTCAACCATGTCGAGGAAAAGGACTTCCTCGCCCTTAAGGACCGCGATGTATACCGCCTCGTCGTGCTTGCGCGCCAGTCGTTCCATGACGGGGTGGGCGTGGCGGATAAGGCTGGTGCTGTTCAGAAGCCTCTGGGCCAGCTCCACCGAGGATATCCCGAGACGGTAGATGCCGCTCGTCTCGTCCCGTTCAACCAGTCCCTTGCCTTCGAGGGTAGCCAGAAGCCGGAACGCCTTGTTGCGCGACAGGTCCAGCTTTTCGGCAAGGTAGGGAAGGGTGGCGTGGCGGCTCTCTTCCGTGAGCGTCTCAAGGATATCCAGGGCCTTTTCTACGGTCTGTACCGCGTATGAGCTCTTTTCCCTGGTCATCGTTCCCTTCCGTATCAGCGATGGGTAAAGAATTTGTTTTATAAACAGTGTTATACTGTTAGTAGATTTGTAGCACGACGTTTTATTAGCGTCAAGTTTAAATTTATAAAAAATTTTATGTATGACCAAAATAATCGAAAATACGGATTGTTGGAAATTTCATTTACCATATATAGACGCCAAAGCCGTGTTCTGAAGTGGCGTATAACGTAGTTTATCTTAATCATTTGAGGAGGTTGTTGGTGTGAGGGCCGGATTGGCTTTTCAAGTAGAAGTATAGCCCTCTTTAACGGGGTTACAAGGGGTGGGGGGCACAGTGGGCGCGGATTGCGCCAGGGGGATCAGGTGTGTGTTTCTGGACAAGCTTGACGCTGGATGGGGGAGGTTTAGCGGAACCTGATGGCGGTTGCCTTTGCCTTGATGTCGGTGACCGGAAAGAGGAAGTACTTCCCTTTTTCCACGCGGATCTCGGGCTGGATGATGGCGTCGGCACCCAGTTTGGCTGCTTCGGCACCAAGGGCGTCTTGGGCCCAGTCGTTGGCCTCGGCCATGATGTCGTTGGGGTGACCGGCCCGCTCGCAGCTTACCTCGACAACGCCGAGCTTGATGTAGGGGCGGAAGATCTCGTCCTGGGCGAGAACAGGGGGGAGGTTTCGTTCCGTGGTGGGTTGCATTGTGGCGCAGGCGGCGGTCATGAGGGTGGCGAACACGAGGAGGCGAACAGATGCCCGGGATACGATGCTGGGGAAGGTCATGAGCGCACCTCGTCAATGGTGGTTTCAGGGCTGCACAGAGGCTTTGGTGGGACTATTGTACATGAACTTTCGCCCTTTACAACCTCGATTTTGCCATGCTACTATCTGCCGGTTTACAAGGAATTACCGTTTAGTTGAAGGGAGTTGCCGTATGTCGGGACATAATAAATGGAGTACCATCAGGCACAAAAAAGGGGCTGCCGACGCCAAGCGGGGGAAGATCTTCACCAAGATCATCAAGGAGATCACCGTGGCCGCCAAGCTCGGCGGGGGTGACCCGGCCGGCAATCCGCGGCTGCGCACCGCCGTTGACAAGGCGAAGGCTGAAAACATGCCCAAGGACAATATCGACCGGGCCATCAAGAAGGGAACCGGTGAACTGGAAGGGGTCACCTACGAGGAGATCGTCTATGAAGGGTATGGCCCCGGCGGTGTGGCGGTCCTGGTGGAGGCCATGACCGACAACCGGAACCGGACCGTCGGAGAGGTCCGCAGTACCTTCACCAAGTGCAACGGCAACATGGGGGAGGCCGGCTGCGTCTCCTGGATGTTCGACAAGAGGGGGCTCATCGTCGTTCCAAAGTCCGCAGATTTCGAGAAGCTCTTCGAGGCGGCACTGGAGGCGGGCGCCGACGACGTGGTGGACGAAGAGGAGCAGTACGAGGTCCTCACCGACCCGGCAGCGTTTATCGCGGTGCGGGAAGCCATGGAACGGGCCGGATTCACCTATGATTCTGCCGAGATAACCATGATTCCCCAGACCATGGTGAAGCTCGACGGAAAGAACGCCGAGAACATGCTGAAGCTCATGGACCGGCTGGAAGACAACGACGACGTCCAGAACGTCTACGCCAACTTCGATATCTCGACGGAGGAGATGGAAAAGTTGATGTAATGTTTGGACTCTATTGGTGGTAGTGTAGGGGCGGGTCTGAGATCCGCCCCTACGAATTTTGGACAGGGTACCCATGAGAGTCCTCGGCATCGACCCCGGATCGCGCATCACCGGATACGGCATCATTGAGAAGATCGGCAACCGGTTGGTCCACGTGGACAACGGCGCCATCTACACCGACAGCCACAAGGAGTTCGCGCTCCGTCTCCACAAAATATATGCGGGGCTCTGCCAGATCATCGAAGAGTACCGTCCCGACGCAATGGCCATAGAACAGGTCTTCCTCGCCAACAACGCCCAGAGCGCCCTGAAGCTGGGCCAGGCCCGGGGGGCAGCCATCGTGGCGGGGGTGAACGCTGGGCTGCCGGTCAGCGAGTACACGGCCATGCAGGTGAAGCAGGCGGTGGTTGGGTACGGACACGCCCGAAAGGAGCAGGTGCAGCAGATGGTCAAGTCCCTCCTGAACCTCCCCGAGATCGCCCAGGCCGACGCCTCCGACGCCCTTGCCGTGGCGGTCTGCCACGCCAACTCCGCCGGCATGAAAACCCTCCTCCGGAGCATCCGATGATCGCCCTTCTCACCGGCAGGCTTGCCCACAAATCCCCCGACGCCATCATCATCGACGTAAACGGCGTAGGCTACCGGGTGCAGATTCCCTTCTCCACCTACTACGAACTCCCCGAGGAGGGGAAGACCGTTTCCCTCTCCATCTACACCCACGTGAAGGAGGACGCCATCAGCCTCTTCGGCTTCCGGACCGTGACCGAGAAGGAATTCTTCCAGCTCCTCATCTCCGTCTCCGGCATCGGCCCCAAGATGGCCCGGGACATCCTCTCCAATATCCAGCCCGATGAGCTGGCCGGCGCCATTGTCCAGGGGAATCTGGTCCGACTGTCGGCCATCCCCGGCATCGGGAAGAAGACCGCCGAACGGCTCGTGCTGGAACTGAAGGAGAAGGTGCGGAAGATGGACGTGGCGCCGGCGGCCAGGGAGGCCGCTCCCAGCGAGGCCCCTCCCGAGGTGGCCGATGACGTGGCCTCGGCCCTCGTGAACCTGGGCTACAAGGAGGCGGTGGTGCGGAAGGTGCTGGCGGAGATGGCCATCGAGCCCGGCGCCTCCACCGAGGCGGTCCTCCGGCAGGCCCTGAAGGTATTGATGAAATAGGCCATGACCCGACTCGTTACCCCCGACATAATCGAAGACGACCTGATCGAATCGTCCCTCCGCCCCCGGGCCCTGGACGACTACATCGGCCAGGAGAAGGCCAAGGGGAACCTGCGGGTCTTCATCGACGCGGCCCGGAAGCGGGGCGAGGCACTGGACCACGTCCTCCTCTACGGCCCCCCGGGGCTCGGGAAGACGACGCTAGCCAACATCATCGCCTGCGAGATGGGGGTGAACATCAAATCCACCTCCGGTCCGGTCATCGAGCGCCCCGGCGACCTGGCGGCGATCCTCACGAACCTGGAGCCCCACGACGTCCTTTTCATCGACGAGATCCACCGTCTCTCCCACGTGGTGGAGGAGATCCTCTACCCGGCCATGGAGGACTACCAGCTCGACATCATCATCGGCCAGGGCCCCAGCGCCCGGACCATCAAACTGGACCTCCCCAAGTTCACCCTCGTGGGGGCCACGACACGGGCGGGGCTCCTCTCCTCGCCCCTTCGGGACCGCTTCGGGGTCATCTCGCGGCTCGAGTTCTACACCGACAGCGAGCTCACCACCATCGTCACCCGTTCCGCCCGCATCCTGAACATCGGGATCGAGCCTGAGGGGGCACGGCAGTTGGCCCGCAGAAGCCGCGGCACGCCACGGATCGCCAACCGGCTGCTCCGCCGGGTGCGGGACTTCGCCCAGGTTAAGGCCGACGGCGTCATCACCGCGCAGGTGGTGGACGATGCCCTGGCGCTCCTGGAGATCGACGAAAAGGGGTTCGACCAGATGGACCGGACCATCATGCTCACCATCATCGATAAGTTCGGCGGTGGCCCCGTGGGGCTCGACACCATTGCCGCCGCCATCGGCGAGGAGCGGGACACCATCGAGGATGTCTACGAGCCGTTCCTCATCCAGCACGGCTTCATCAACCGCACCCCCCGGGGGCGCGTGGCGACAAAGGCGGCCTTTGAGCACTTCGGCCGCATCGCGCCGCCGTCGGCCCAGGGAACACTTTTCTAATCCCCTATTACCATGCAGCTTGTCTTCGACTTTCCCGTCCACGAAAAATACAGCTTCGACAACTTTGTCGTCTGTGCCGGCAACGCCACCGCCTGCCAGTTCGCCCGGCGACTCGCGGACCCTTCCGGCACGGAGAACCTCCTCTATCTTCACGGCCCGTCCGGCTCAGGAAAGACCCATCTCCTGATGGCGCTCGGTACGGCCCTTGCCGAACGGGCCGGCCTGACGGCGGTCCCCTGCATCTCCTTCAAAGAGGTGGATGAAATCTACGGCGGCGAATACCCCGCCGAAGAGGTGTCGAAGCTGGCGGCTCGCATGGCGGACGCCCCGGCGCTGCTGGTGGACGATATTCATTTGATCCCCGACCAGCAGAGCGTACGGATTGAGCTCTGGCAGCTCTTCAACGATTTTTACCAGGCCGGTCGCCCCATTGCGATCACCGGCTTCGATCCCCCCAAAGACCTTCCAAATCTCGACGGTCACCTCATCTCCCGTCTCCTCTGGGGCCTTGTGGCGCGGGTGGACATCTCCGACGACGACTCCCGGCGCCGCATCATGCAGAAGCTGGCCGAAGACCGGCAAGTGCTCCTTCCTGACGAGGTGATCGATTACCTCCTCGTTCATGTCCGGCGGGATGTCCCTTCTCTCATAGAGGCCCTTGATGCGATCAACCGCTTTGCCCTGTCCGCCAAGAGGAAGATATCCCTCCGCCTGGCGCGGGAGGCGCTGGCGATGCTCTCTTGACGGAGGCTTTAGCAAAATAGTTGCCCTGAACGGGGAAAATCATTACAGTTTATCTATACGCCGCCAGATTTTTCCTGTTCCAATGAGACTAAGAACCAATGAAACTTCTCCTCCACATCTGCTGCGCCCCCTGCTCCATCTACCCCGTCAGCCAGTTCCGCGACCAGGGGCTGGACGTAACCGGCTTCTGGTTCAACCACAACATCCACCCCTACCAGGAGTACCGTCGGCGGCTCGACACCGTCAGGGAATACGCCGACAAGGTGGCGCTGGAAGTCGTCTACCGTGACGAGTACCGGCTCGAGGAGTTTCTGGGCGCCGTGGCCCAAAATCCGGCCGAGCGCTGCTTCTACTGCTACTTCTCCCGGCTTGACGCCGTAGCTGCCGCAGCGGCAGCACTGGGCTTCGATGCCTTCTCCTCCTCTCTTCTCTACAGCCGCTACCAGAAGCACGACGCCATCATCGCCTGTGCCGAGCGGGCCGCCGAGCGGCACGGGGTGGCCTTCCGCTACGACGACTTGCGCCGCGGCTGGCAGGAGGGGATTCGCATCTCCAGGGAGATGGGACTCTACCGCCAACAGTACTGCGGCTGCATCTACAGCGAGAAGGAGCGCTATCTGCCGAAGGAGGCTCAGCACTGATGCACGGTCTCGGCAAATCCCTCATCGCCATGGGGCTTGTCATTGCGCTGGTCGGTGTTGTCCTGACCTTCGCCGGCAAGGTCCCCTGGCTCGGCCGGCTCCCCGGCGACATCTACATCAAGCGCCACAACTTCACCTTCTACTTTCCGCTTGCCACGAGCATCATCGTCTCGATCATCATCTCGTTTATCCTCTGGCTGCTCCGGAAGTGACTCCCGCCTTGTTGAAATTCTTCAAGTTGCGCCTCCACTGGCCGAAGAGGTAAGCAGTTCATCATTTTCCCTGCAGATCAATACCGGAGGTTCCCGTGGCGGTCAACAGCATGAACGCGGTCTTTCTTGAGGTTATCGAGTGGTTCGACGACAGTGGTCGGGAGATGGTCCGCCGCATCCCCGCCGAAGGGTCGGCGGAGATCAAGTTCGGTGCACAGCTGGTGGTGCGGGAGAGCCAGCGGGCGGTTTTCTTCAGGGACGGCCGGGCCGCCGACTGTTTCGGTGCCGGCCGGCATACCCTCACGAGCGCCAACCTGCCGATCCTGACAAAGCTCCTGGCGCTGCCGTGGGGGTTCACCTCCCCCTTCCGCTGCGAGGTCTGTTTCGTGGGGATGCAGACCTTTACGGACCTGCGCTGGGGGACCAAGGAGCCGGTTGCATTCAGGGACAGCAGGTTCGGGATGGTGCGGCTGCGGGCCTTCGGTTCCTACACCCTGCGGGTGGTCGATCCGGAGCTCCTGGTGAACGCCCTGGTGGGGACCCGGGGACTCTACACCAGCACCGAGCTTGAGGAGTTCTTCCGCGACATCATCGTGGCGCGCCTCAACGATTACCTGGGGGAGACCATCGACACGGTCCTCGACCTCCCGGCCCGCTACGACGAGATGGCCGCGGCCCTCAAGGGACGGCTTGCCGGGGATTTCGGCGGCTTCGGCATTGAGCTGGCCGAGCTTTACGTAAATGCCGTCACGCCGCCGCCGGAGGTCCAGAAGGTCATCGACGAGCGGAGCTCCATGGAGGCGGCGGGGGATGTGGACCGCTACCTGAAGTTCAAGGCGGCCCAGAGTCTGGAGAAGGCGGCCTCGGCCGAAGGGGGCGGCGAGGCGGCCCAGGGGATGGGACTCGGTCTCGGCGCCGGCCTCGGCATGATCCTTCCCGGGATGGTGGCGGACGCCATGCGCGGCGGGGGGGCACAACCGGCGCCGGTCGCCGGGGGATGCTCCTGTCCCCGCTGTGCAACCCCGCTCGTGGCGGGCGGTAAATTCTGCCACCAGTGCGGCGCGGCCGCAGGCCAAGGCTTCTGTGCCGGCTGTGGCAAGGAACGTTCCCCGGACGCCCGGTTCTGTCCCGGCTGCGGCCGACCGGCCGGGGGATAACCGGTGACCGTTTCCTGCCCCCAGTGCGGCGCTCCGGTCGAGGCCCGCACCGATACCCGCTTCTACCGCTGCCCTTTCTGCACCTCCTCCTACGTGGCGGAGCACGGCGTCGGCATCGCCGAGTACCACATGGCCCACGAGCGGGACGACCGCTTGGCCTGGAGTGCCTTGGCCTCGACCTTGGAGAGGGAGGGTGCCGATCCGGTCGTGGATCGGCTGGGATGCGAGTACCTCGTGGCTCCCTTCTGGCTCACCCGGCCAGAAGGCGGGGGGAGACGTCTCGCGCCGGCCCTGCGGCACCCGTGGCTTGCGGAAGCGCCGTTGGGGCTTCCGGGCGGAGACCTCCTCTTCGTGCCGGAGGGGAGCGGTTTCATCCCTCCTGACATCCCTGCCACGGAAGCAGTTGGCGAGGAGGCAGGCCGTGGGACCACTGCTTGCGGCCTCGTTCATCTCCCCCTCTACCTCCTCAGGTTCGGCACCGGTGGCAGAGAGTGTCGGGCGGTGGTCTCGGCGGTAGACCGCCGGGCTTGTCTGCTGGACCCCCTTCCACGCCAGGGGATTGCTGTTCCGCTTCGTCATGTGGCGCTGGTGGCGGGATTCGCCCTGGTGCTCGTCGTCGTCGGCCTGGCGGTGCACGACCACCTGCGTCGCGCCGCCGCCTTTGCCGTAGTGTTCGGCGTTTCGTATCCGGCCTGTTACGCGTTTCTCAGGCGAGAAGCCTGAATGGGAGAGCAGCAGACCGTTACCATCTCCTGCCCCCAGTGTGCGAGCCCTTTTTCGTTCCGGGAAGGGGACCGCAACGCACCCTGCCCGTCGTGCGCAACCCTCCTGACGGTCTCGGGCGAGGCGGGGATTCCCCGGTTCCTGGTGGAGGAGCGCATTGATCTGGCCCAGGCCCGTGCCGGCGCCCGCAGGGCCGTGGCGGCGGCCGGCGGCGACCCGCGGGTGGTGGAGCGGCTCCGGTTCGAGGGGGGAGAGCTCTGCTTTCTCCCTTTCTGGCGGCTAAGGGGGCACGCGGCCGGCTGGCGCTGGACCGAGCGGGAAACGGTGGTGCGCGAAGAGGTGTACGACGAGAACGGGATGAAGACGGTGCGGGAGGTGCGCGGGCCGAGCGAGTGCGCCACCGAGAGCGTCATGGTCTCAGTGGATTACAGCTCTCCCGCCTGCGATGTCTCACGATTCGGTCTCAGGGGGATAGCCGTGGCAAGTGCCGTCCTGCCGCTCAAGGGGATGGACTTCGCCCAGGTTTCCCGGCGTGGAACCGTCTTCGACCCGGTCAAGGGGGCCGACGAGGTGCGACGGGAGGCGGTGGCCCAGGCCCGGGCCAGGGGAGGAGGGAAGGGGGTGCTCCGTTCCGCCGGCCGGCTTTCCCTCTGCGGGGAGCGTCTCGCGCTCATCTCGTACCCGGTCTGGAGCCTTACCTTCTCGCGGGGCGAGCGGCTCTATCCCGTGACCATGGACGGGGTGAACGGTCGGGTTCTCTCGGGGCGGCTCCCCGCGGCGACGCGGATAGCGCTCCTGCGTCCCCTGCTCACGGTGACGCTTCTGGTGTTTGTCTTCACGATTCATCTCCTCTTCGGCTGTCTTGCCACGGCCGGATTCCTCGGCTGGCTCGCCGCCAATGGCGGGCTTTCGGCGGAGCGTGTTGCCGCCTGGTTTTTCGCCCTGGTGGAGCGGAACGGGGAGGTGGACCTTGGCTGACCGGCACGACCTCCGGGTGATACCGCTCCGCTGCCCCGACTGCGGCGACGGCCTTGTTGCCGGCGGTGACGATGTCATCTTCCCCTGTCGCCGGTGCGGGACGTTTCGGGAGCTGGACGGGGAAGAACTCATCTGGCGGGAGATCACCCACGCGGCAGGACCCGACCTGGACGGTCCGCACGAGACGATGCGCGTAATGACGCGGCTGCCGTTCTGGGTCTTCCCCTTCCGGGCAGCGACCCCTGCGGGGGAGGTTGCGACCCTGCGGGACTACCTGCTCCTGGCGGGCAGTGTCATGAAGCTTACGCCGGGCCGCGAGGAGAAGCCTCCGCTGCTCTTTGTGCCGGCATTCGCCGCAAAGACCGCGTTTGTCCTGCGGGCGGGCCGGCTCCTGACCCTTCGGGCGCCCGCCTTCAGCCGCTCGTCCGGTACTCCCGGCCGGTTGGTTCCGATCGTTTTCCGGGAGGCCGACGCCCGGGCCCTGGCCGAAGCGGTGGTACTCGCCACGGTGGCAGCCGAGCGGCGCGTGAACCAGCGGTTTCTCGATGCCTTCGCCGTCCGCTGCGGGGCGGGGCGGCTGCTCTCGATCCCCTTTGACGGGCGGGAAGGGCGTCTGTATCAACCCGATCTCGACCTGGAGATATAGCAGGCTGTCGGACTCCGGGGCAGCGGTTGGCGTATACCGTTCGTTGTCAGCTCTATGCTTGTCTTTTAGCTGTTTCCTGCTACGTTTAATGCGTGTGATCACGTAATCTCAGGAGGAATTCCATGATCGAACTGTTTGAGAAGGTGTTTCTGACCGGCCTCGGCGTTATGTCGCTGTCCCAGCGTAAGGCGGAGGAGTGTCTCACCGACCTGAAGGAGAAGTACCGGGTGAGCGAGGACGAGGGCAAGGTGATCCTGGAGAAGATCCAGACAATGGCCCAGGATGTGAAGGGACGGGTCTGCGAGATGGCCGATGTGGAGGTGAAGCGGGCAATCGAGCGGTTCGGCCTGGTTCCCCGTGAAGAATACGAGGAACTCAAAAAGCGTCTGGAAGCCCTTGAAGCAAAGCAGAACGCCGGCGGCCCGGGAACTGAATGCTGAGCATCGCCCAGGTCAGCCGCAACATCAGGAGCCTGCGGCGCTACCGGCAGATCGTCCGGGTCCTCTTCAAGTACGGCTTTGATCACGCCCTGGAGCTGATGGGGCTTTCTCAGTTCGTGGCGCGGGGGAGGAAGCTCTTTCGCCGTCCCGAGGCCGAGCTGGCTGCCCTCTCGCCAGCCCGGCGGATGCGTCTGGCGCTGGAGGAGCTGGGTCCCACCTTCGTCAAGCTGGGGCAGATCCTCTCCACCCGTCCCGACGTGATCCCCCGCAGCTTTGTGCTGGAGTTCGCCAAGCTCCAGGACCAGGTTCCCTCGTTTCCTTTCGAGGCGGTGGAAGACCAGATCCGGGCCGAGCTCCGGCGCGAACCCGAAGAGTGTTTTGCCTTCATCGATACCGAGCCCCTTGCCGCCGCCTCCATCGCCCAGGTTCACCGGGCGCGGCTCATCACCGGCGAGGAGGTGGTCATCAAGGTCCGTCGCCCCGGCGTCGTGGAACTGGTTGAGTCGGACATCGACGCCATCATGGGTTTGGCGGTCCTGGCGGAGCGGCACCTGCCAGGGAGCGACATCTACGACCCGGTGGGGCTTGTGAAGGAGTTCGCCCGGACCATCCGGCGGGAGATGGACTTCTCCCGCGAGGCCCACACCATCGAAAAGTTCGCCGGGAATTTTGCCGGCGACCCCACCCTCTACTTTCCGACAGTCCACTGGGGATTCACCGCCCGCGGTGTGCTCACCATGGAGTACATCGACGGCATCAAGGTCTCCGACATGGCTACCCTGGATGCGGCGGGGCTCGACCGAACCCTCATTGCCCGTCGGGGCGCCAATGCTTTCCTTGCCATGGTCCTCAGTCACGGGTTCTTCCACGGCGATCCCCACCCGGGGAACGTCCTGATCCTTCCCAACAACGTCATCTGTCTTCTGGACTACGGCATGGTGGGTCGGCTCGATGCACAGCTCAAGGGATACCTGACTGACCTCCTGATGGCCATCGTCGGTCGGGACGTTGACGAGGTCATCTCGCTGCTCCTCTACTCGGGGGAGATCACCGACGCCCTCGATACCCGGGCCCTGAAGCGCGACCTGACTGGCCTCATCGACGACTACTACGAGGTGCCGCTGCGGGAGATAGAGGTAGGGCGGGTGCTCATGGAGTTCCTGGAGGTGATCACCACCTACCGTATCAAGTTCCAGGCCGACCTGATGCTGCTTGCCAAGGCGCTGGTGGCCGTTGAGGGGATGGGGCGGGAACTTGACCCTGAGTTCGACATGGTGGAGTACCTGCGCCCTTTCATGAAGGAGGCGGTGCGCGAGCGGGTTTCTCCCCGCCAGGTCATGAAGGAGCTGAGCTCACACGTTCTCTCCTATGCCACCCTGGCCCGGAATCTTCCCCGCGACCTGAAGGAATTCCTCAACCGGATCAACCGGAACAAGTTCAAGATCGACCTGGAGCACCGTGGCCTCGACCGCTTCATCCGCGAGCTCGACAAATCGATCAACCGCCTCTCCTCAAGCCTCATCATCGCAGCCCTCATCGTCGGCTCATCCATTGTCATGCAAACCGACAAGGGCCCCAAACTGTTGGGCTTCCCCGTCTTTGCCTTTCTCGGCTACACCATCGCCGGCTTCATCGGCCTGTATTGGGTCATCGCCATCATTCGCTCTGGCCGCCTGTAGCGTTTTGTTGCATTATTGCTACAACGGCCGTGGTGTCTGTTGCACAGTCGCAGCACATTCATAACCCGCCAAGCCGCATACCCTGTATCTAACATGTCGAAAAGACTGGATTGTTGGTGAATATTCAGTTTGGCCTGTAAATTGCTTCCTTGGGGATATAAGTAAGCATGCTGACTAATCCCAAGGAGCCTGCCATGGCCTTACAACAGACGCTCAGAAATAAAGTGACCTTCTCAGGCATCGGGGTCCACTCGGGCAGGGAAACCACCGTGACTCTCCGCCCGGCCGACGCGGGCACCGGCATCGTTTTCCATCGGGTCGACCTGGCACCACCGGTATCCATCGAGGCGACCGCCGTTACCGTGGTCAACACCCGTCTCTCCACCACCATCGGCAAGAACGGCGCCGTGGTCTCCACCGTGGAGCACCTGATGGCGTCGCTCCGCTGCCTCGGTATCGACAACGCCCACATCGACATCGATGGCCCGGAAGTGCCGATCATGGATGGCAGCGCCGCTCCCTTTATCGCCGCCATCCGCGAAGCCGGCGTGAAGGCCCTTTCCAGGCCTCGCAAATACCTGGTGGTGAAGAAAGCGGTTTCCGTCTCCGACGGCGACAAGAAGATAACCCTCATTCCTTCCCGCTTCTTCAAGGTCTCCTTCGACATGCGCTTCAACCACCCGGCCGTGGCCAATCAGTTCCTGAGTATGACCCTCTCCGAGGAGGGCTTTGTCGCCGGTTTCGCGCCGGCCAGAACCTTCGGCTTCCTGGCCGAGGTGGAGATGCTCAAGGCTAACGGCCTGGCCCGGGGAGGTTCCCTTGAGAATGCCATCGTCATCGGCGACGAAGGGGTTCTGAACCCCGAGGGGTTGCGCTTTGCCGACGAGTTTGTCCGCCACAAGATCCTCGACACCGTGGGGGACCTTTCCCTGACCGGCTACCCGATCCTGGGCCACGTGAAGGCCACCAAGAGCGGCCACGACATGAACCATCGCCTCGTCACTGCGCTCCTTGCCCGGACCGACTGCTGGAAACTCGTGGAGCTGGTGGAGCGCAACGACGAGCAGGAAGTTGCAATGCCGCTGGCGGTGCCCGATCTGGCGTGGTCCAAGGGGTGAAGCTGCCGGGGGATGTACGGCAGAAAAAAGGCCTCGAAGGGTTTCCTTCGAGGCCTTTTGATTTGGGTGATGCCGGCGGGGAACATGATGCCACGTTGGCGGTGTTCTGGGGTATGACTTACCCCCGTGCCCTCCGCAGCACAATCCCGGCGGTTGCCAGCCCAACGCCAAGAAGAACGACGGTAGCCGGTTCTGGGACAGGAGCCGCAGCAGGGTCAAGAGACCCACTTTCACTTTCGTTGCCAAATCCAAAGGTGATTCCCTCAACCCGAAGACGCGAAAAATTATTTGTGCCGAAATCATCGAACTGGATGGCTGCGAGGCTATCCCCGATGAAACTGGCAGGAAGTTCCACGGTGAGCATGTCGATGCGTCCCTGCGAGCTGCGTGGGATCTGGTCGATCAGGACGTAACCAACGGAGAATACTTCCTTGGAGTTCGGATCACTCACGGTGTTGACATACGTGTGCTGATTCCAGTCGCGGATGTTCGTGCCGCCGATCAGGTCGAACCCGAACTGCTGTTGGGAGCTGGTGAGGAAGCTGACGCGACCGGCGGTGAAATTCGGGGAGCCCCAGGCTGTATTGAGCAGAAGATACGCGGTCAGCGAGTCTTGGATGTTAAAGCTGGTATTGAACGTTACACTTGTGACGCTGGGTGTGGTGGCGAAATCATAGAATTTGTAATCGTTGCCGAAATTGAAGGGTATCCCGCCAAGCATGTTCGGGGGATTGACCGGATAGTCCCAGTTGAAACCGTGATTTGCGGAACCGCTCATGTCGACGGTCACGTAGGTGGCCTGGGACAGGGTTGGGAGAGTACCCATGATCAAGAGCGAGATGGCAACTACTGCTCCGGTTAATCGTGTCATTGTTTCCTCCTCTTCATATACAAGTGCCAAATGGATTCGCAGACATGAGTCGACAGGTTGCTTGGGTAAGGTGCCGGATGAGATTACCACAGGAAGTAGTTGTTGTCTTGCACTTAAGTGACGGTACAAGTAATCGACATCATTGGAAACTCACAGCAGATTCTGATTCACCGAGGCACCTGTCATCCGAAACGGTTGCGTGCCCTCAGGCATCATGCACTCTTTGAATGCCTTGAGCGACCTTCGGGATGACGCGATACGCCAGTCGCATTCTTTATCCATGTCGAACCAGACGACAATTAGTACCCGTTGGAAATGGGTGTGGAGCGAATGGAAGGCTTCTTTGATCCAGCGCGCCTTGTCGCCGCCATGCTCTGCCGATGCCGTTTCGGCTATCATCAGGGGATGGGATGCGAGGGCGGTGAGTGTGGCATAGGCAGGTGCAAAGAGATCATGAAAGTCCTGCCACTGGCTCCATTCGCGGGTCGTTCCCCAGTTATAGCCGTCCATGGCGAGCCAATCGACGTAATTGTCGCCAGGATAGTATGCGGCAATGCTGTTGGCGGGGGTGTCAGGGTAGGATGCCGCATAGGGGCTCCAGACCCACCGAACCGATGTCCCCTCGTCCCGGAAGATGTTGACGATGTGGCGCCACACCGTCTGGTACAAGTGGGGTTCGTTGCCATTCACGGTGCCGCACCAGGGATACCAGAAACCGTTCATCTCGTGCATGGGGCGCAGGAATAGCCTGCGGGCGAAGGGTTTGATGGCATGGGCGAAATCCCGGATGTAGCGGTCGTAGCATCCGGAGGCGATGGTCTTCAGGGCGAATGCCGGCTGCCGCTCGGGATGGGACGCATCGTGATCGAGGCTCCACGGTTCCCAGGTGAGGAGGATGTCCCGGGGACACCGGGAGAGATTTTCCAGCCACGGGAGGTCGTCCTCGATGTGGCAGCGGTTCCAGGCTCGAAAGAAGGAGAGGATTGCAAGGCGGTGTCCGAGCTGCTTCTCAAGGGAAGCGATGGCGGGCTCGTCCAGCAGATCTTCCAGGCGATAAATTCCTTGGGCTAGTGCCACTTGACAATCCAGCGATGGAAAAGACTGAGTGCGACGAACCTCCAGAGGAGCACAATTGTCCAACTGCACCAAAGGATGTTGATAACGAGAAACCAGAAGTCGTCATGGATGGTAGTGAGGCCGCGGTACATGGCAAAAAACGAAAGCAGGATTATGATCAGGTGGGGGAGGCACCGGTAGAGCCTGTCGGGAAATGAACCAAGAAAGGTGACCTTGGGGGTGACGGTGTAGGCCGGGATCGTGGTTCTCGCCCGCAGTGCCGCAAATACTGCACTGAAGTATGCGGCGAAAAGTGATGCCTGTGCCTGAAATGCCTTGAACTTGTGGGTGCGGTCCGTCATCAGTTTGTTCGTCAGGATGTAGGCGAGTGCGTACGGCAGCCGTGCGAGTGCATAAGCGAGCACTGAAGCGGTTAGCATGAACTGATGCGTCAAAAGTGCCCAGATGGGGATCAGGAAGAAGATGGGCAGGAAGATGCCGAAGGCGATGTAGTTATACCCGAAATGCAGGTACTGGAGCTTCTGCTGGGTAGAGAGTTCCTGGCGGAACAAGGGATTGTCCCAAAAAAAGATGCGAAGCGAGTCCACGGCCCATTGCCAGCGCTGCTTGAGCTGGCTGAGGCTTTCGGCGGGAGCGGTACCGGTGGTGAAAGGGGTATCGTGATAGACTGATTTCCAGCCCCGGTCGTGGAGATTCATGGAGGTGTGCAGGTCCTCGACCAGATTCCATTCGGAGAACCCACCGATCTCTTCGAGCGCCCTGCGCCTATACATGGCTCCGTTGCCGCAGGAAATGGCGGCGTTGTCGTGATCTTTGCCCGACTGCATCGCCCGGTAGAAAACCTCGTCGGAGTTTCCCCACGGGTCCCCTTTGGGGAGTTTGAAGCGCTGGGCAGTCTGCACGAGAGAGATGCGGGGCAGCTCAAAATAACCGACAATGCTGCTGATGAAAGTGGGGTCGGCCACCTGGTCGGCGTCAATGGCGAGTATGAGTTCCCCGCTGGTGCGCTTGAATGCGTAGTTAAGATTGCCTGCCTTACTGTTTTCGTGGGTTGGTCTGCGGAAGTAGCCGATGTTCAGGTCTTCGGCGAGCCGTTTCACGCCGTCGTCTTCGCCGTCGTCAAGTATGTGTACCGTTTTATGAGGATAGTCGATGGCGCAGGCTGCGGTTACGGTTTCACGAACGATTTCCAGTGGCTCGCGGCAGACAGGGATAAAGATATCGACGGTAAAGGGCTTCTTCGCCTCAATTCCCTCGGGGCGGTGATGGCGCTTGTACCAGAGGAGATTGATCCAGAGGAGATAGAGAAGAAAAAATGCCACCTCAGTCAGGAGAAACGGAATGAACACGTACCAGTACTGCCACGATGCGTGGCGCAGGCACCAGACAAGGTAGTAGAGGGCGCAGATGATGTTCAGTAGTGACAGGAGTTGGCCGACGATGCGCGACTTGCGTTGCTCTTTTTCACGGTAGCGACGATACTCCCGCTTTCCCCGCAGGTCGTCAAACCAGTTCGCGATGGGGTTAGATATGTTCATGGGGCCTCAAAACGTGTGGGAGTACGAAAGTACTACATTTTCAGCATGGAAGCTGCCGCTGTCTCCGGTTCTGGATACGCCGTGGTTCTGGGTGAAGTAGCGGGCATCGAGCCGTATCAGGTCGCGCTCGGTCAGCTTGAATTCCAGGAAACCGAACAGTCCGTTTGCTACCCCTTCAGCCTTGGGAATGTAGGAGAGTCGCTCTTCGATGCCATAGCGGAAATTGGCGCCGAGATCCTGTGCAAACTGGGCGAAGATGGTGTGAACCTCGAAATTCGTCGGATCGTAGTAAGAGGATATTGCATTGCTCCCCTCGCGATAGACTGATGCCGGCTTACGGTAATCGAGATAGAAGTAGTTGTACCCGACTTTCAGCATTGGGGCGCGCATGAGCGTGTACACGGTGTCGAGCGAGAGGCTGTATTTGTCGTTTCCGTCAGAATAGTCACCGTAGAGGATTTTGCCGGAAAAGTCGAGGTTCGGCAGCGGCGTCGCATGGGCGTACAGGCTGTAATCCCATGTCTGGATCGCTTCTCCGACGGCGCCGATGGTTACCACGTAGTTGTAAATGGCGTTACGGAACGGAAGCTCCGTGTCGATGATGTCGCTCCGCTCGATGTTGAGAGCCATGTCGACGTTCTTCACCGGCTCGAGATACAGCGAGAGCCGTCCGTTCATGGTTTCGTGGTTATTGTCATAGATGTTGCCGCCCAGACGCGCGCCCACGCGAACAGAGTCAGTCAGGCGCCGCTCCCCTTCGAGAAACAGACCGTTTCTGGTGATGGTGGAGAATCCGCTCTGATGGAAGGACGAGAAGTAGTAGCCCGGGGTCCAGAGAGTTTCGTGATTGAAGAGGGTAACGCTTGCGCCGACATTCACCCGGGAAAAATCCCCCGAGTTCGTGTAGTAATCGCCCATCAGGCTTACGCGGGGGGAGGTGAACGACGCCAGGAGTTTTTCCTGTTCGGCGAGGCGCGAATCGGGAGGAAGAGTCTTCCATGTCTCGATCAGGTGTTCTGCCTCACCGGGCCGACCGGTGTATACTGATGTTTCCACCATCCCCCAGAGTGCATCGGTGTTCAGCGGGTAGGCCGCAAGGATCTCACGGTAGATATTCCGCGCCTCTGGCAGGCTTCCCGAGAAGTGATAACTCCGGGCCATGGCAAGTTGTGAGGTGAGTACCTGGTTCTGTTTCGGTTCTATGGAACGGGCGATGTCGACGGCCTCCGCTCCCTTGCCGCTCACCGCGAGGACCTCGGCGAGTTCCTTGCGGGTCAATGCCGCCTGGGGGTAGATGGCAAGGGACCGTTCGAGGGACTGTTGCGCCTCTTCCCGCTTCCCCATGGCGTTCTGGACTTTACCCAACTCATACCACACGTAGGCGCTGTTACCCGTCTCATCAACCAGAAGCCGCAGTTCCTTCTCCGCCCGCTCCTTTTCACCCGACCAGAACAGGGTCCGTGCCCAGTCGAAGCGGAAGGGTAGATCCCGCGGATTTTCCCGGACGACTTCCTGACCGACGGCAACCGCCTTTGCCAGTTCCCCCTGACTGACGTAGGTTCTGAACAGTTCCTTTTGAAGGGTTACATCTCCGGGGGTGAAGGCCAGGGAAGCGAGCAGGGCATTAATCTTCCGCTCGTTCTCCCCATGCAGAACCTGGGAGATGTGGTCAAAGGACGCACGATAGGACGAGGTGGGCGTGGGGGGAGGGATCACCTGCCGGTATGCCGCAAGTGATGCATCGTAGCGCCCCAATACTTTTTCATTCCAGGCAAGACCCCGGTAGCTATTTTCCTTGGTATCCACAAGGGGAAGGAGCCTTGTGAACGCAGCGGCCGCTTCTTCGGTGAACCCGTAGTTGCTGGCCAGCCAGGCAAGGTGTTCAAGGTACCCCTTGTTGTCGGGTGCGAGCTCCGTCGCCTCCCGGAAGCGGTCCATGGCTTCGAAGAGGTGGACTTTCTCCTCCAGTTCGAGTCCGGACGAAAACACGGCAAAATCCTTTTCGGCAGAGTGTGCCGTGGTGCACAGCAGCATGAGAACAACGAACGTCAAGGCGGCTAGTCTATTCACGGTTCCTCGCAGGATGCTGAATTTTTTCGATTATGCGATTATGATATGGAAATTTTGGCGAAAAATGCAAGTGTCGGCGTTACGATCACACCCTCACCAGCTCATACTCCCGGGTCCCCATGCCGATTTTCTCGGCGTGCTCCAGCTGAACTTCCCAGTCGATATCCGGATGAACGCCGCGGAACTTGTCTCCCCCCGGTTCGTGGCCGGTGGAGAGGGCCGTGTTCTGGTTCCCCACGGCGTCGTTGACCAGATCGGCGCAGGCCTGGTCCAGGGCAACGGGGTCAGTGGAGGCACAGATGCCGATGTCGTTCACGATGGGGGCGTCGGCATGGCTGTAGCAGTCACAGGCGGGGGAGACCTGGGTGATGAAGTTGAGGTAGAGGGCCTTCCCTTCCTTGCCCACGACGGCCCCCTTGGCGAATTCGGCCATCTTCTTCATGACCAGGTCGGCGGCCTCGTTCCACTGGATCTGGATTGCCTTGGTGGGGCAGACGGTGATGCAGCGGCTGCAACCGGCGCAGAGGGCGGCGTCGAGCTTCGCCTTTCCTTCAATGACGGCGATGGCGTCGTGGGCGCAGGCCTTGAGGCAGAGGGAGCAGCCAGTGCAGTACTCCGCGGCAATCTTCGGGGCCACGGTGGAGTGTTGGGTCATCTTCCCCTCTCGACTGGAGCACCCCATGCCGAGGTTCTTGAGGGCGCCGCCAAAGCCGGTCAGCTCGTGGCACTTGAAGTGAGAGACCGCCACCAGGGCGTCGGCCTCGACGATGGCGGAACCGATCGGTACTTTCTTGAGGAGCTCGCCGTTCACCTCCACCATGGCTGCCGAATTCCCCCTGAGTCCGTCGCACATGACGAGGGGGGCGTTGACCACTGCGTAGGCGAACCCGTTCTCGATGGCGCAGGAGAGGGCCGATACCGCCTCTTTCCGTTCGCCCGGGTAGAGGGTGGATGAGTCGGTGAGGAACGGCTTGCCGCCGCACGCCTTGATCTCTTCCACAACCCTGCGGATGAAGATGGGACGGACAAAGGTGTGATTTCCCCGTTCGCCGAAGTGGACTTTGACCGCTACCAGATCGCCGGTGGAGACCCGCTGCTTGATGCCGGCCAGAAGCATGAGCTTTGAGATCTTGGCGAAAAGGTTTTCCTTGTGGCCCGCCCGCATGTCGGCGAAATAGACCGTACTCGGCATGGTAGCTCCCCTCCGTAATATAGGATAGTTACGTTCCGCAAGACGCTAGCACAGGGAGGGGGTATTTTCAAGGCTTCGGCAATTCTCTGACGTTTTTCTTGCGGTTGAGGGAAAATCTGTTATTTTACTCATTAATACTAGTGTTCTGTTTTCAGGAGATTTTCCATGAGCGACACGCAACGGCAACCCGAGATATGGCTGATGGGTCTGGGATGTGAAGAGGAACGTTCTGCGACAGTACGCGCATATCTGGAGTACGCCGGTTACGTGGTCGTCTGCAGGAATGTGGCTGACTTCGGTGAAGGCAAGCCCCTTGGCGTGGTCCTCGACATATCACCGTTCTCCAATGACGGCTGGGGGATTCTTCTTGACTTGAAGAACAATCCGACCGGCCGTGAGGTGCCGGTGCTCCCGGTCTTCCTGAGCCAGTTGGGGAAGGTGGGCGGCGTGTTCCCGGTGGCCGGTTTCTTCACCCTCCCCATTGACCCTGAGTACATGATGAAGAAGCTTACGGTTCTGGGTCTTGCCGATGATGCCGATACCTGGGATCTGCAGGTTATGGTGATCTCAAAGCGGGGAGAGGAGAGTGTGGCCAAGGCGATCACCTCCCTCGGCTTCGAGGTGGTGAACGCCTATACCGGCAAGGAGGCGGTGGCTCTGGCCACCATCAACCGCCCGTTCATGGTCTTCTGCTCCGTGGTGCTCCCCGATATGTCCGCCTTCGAGCTGATGGAGCGCTTCCGCCTCTTTCCCCAGGTGAGGAACGTCCCGTTCTTCGTCCTTATGAAGGACACAATGAAGGACGGGGAGAAAACCGCCCTGAGTCGACAGGTGGAGCACCTGGTGAGGAAGAAGGAGCTGACGCGGGAAGAGTTTGCGGCGTATCTGCGTCGGCGGTAGTGGCGTCCTGGGCGGGAGAGCGAACCGCCGGCAACCGACACGCCGGTATGCCTTGAGACGCCGCGGTTGTGTTCCCCTGCCCCGGGATTCCGAAAAAGCAGGCCAGCATGCCAAGGGAGATGCTCATGGGAAAGCGACTAGTTTTTTTGTTGATCAGTTGCGCAACACTGTCTGGCTGCGCATCCACGGAGTCCTGGCACAATCCCAATAAAACTTCTGAGGAAACCCAGCGGGATTACAAGGAATGCAAGGATGAAGCTTATGGCCGCGGGAACCTGCACTTCAGGAACAGTTCCGTGTACGAGGTGTCGCAATCCGAAAAAATCATCAAAAACGCATTCAATGAATGCATGCAGTTGCGTGGATATCGGAATGAGGGGCAAGGCACGTCCCAACCGGCCTCGACTCCGCGATAACGGCAAGGGACATCAAAACCTGGCGTGACACCGTACTATGCTCGACGGTTAATTGACTTGACTCTAGGGTCCACTCAAGGTTATCTAGCTACACGAGCTCTGCCGGGCATGGCTGCAAGTGGTTATAATCGCCAACGATTTTAACGTGTTGCGCGGAATTTGGTTTTTTTCGCGAGGCCATCATTTTTTTCTAAAGTTTCTTTCGTCCCTGCCGATCAGTATAAACAGATCAGGCATTCCATGTTCCAACGACTCTAATTTATACGGTGCTCGATTATAGCGATACTTGATATTTTTTTTAATTAAACGATAGACGACAATACTAAACCATCCGCGAGGATGGGGCGGAAAGCCTACAGGGTCTCACCGAGACAGCCGGGTTGCCGAAATATCCCTGGGATTATTTTCGGCACCCGGTTTTTTTTTCTCGTTCGAAGCATCAGCAGGTGATTACTGCCATCATGTAGAACAGCTTAAAAATTAATTACATAATCGATAGACGACAATACTAAACCATCCGCGAGGATGGGGCGGAAAGCCTACAGGGTCTCACCGAGACAGCCGGGTTGCCGAAATATCCCTGGGATTATTTTCGGCACCCGGTTTTTTTTTCTCGTTCGAAGCATCAGCAGGTGATTACTGCCATCATGTAGAACAGCTTAAAAATTAATTACATAATCGATAGACGACAATACTAAACCATCCGCGAGGATGGGGCGGAAAGCCTACAGGGTCTCACCGAGACAGCCGGGTTGCCGAAATATCCCAAGAGCGATATTCGGCACCCGGCTTTTTTTATTCGCCATCATGTTGATTTATCCGGCTGACGCGATGATCGCGACGGACTCCTGGAAGAAGGGGTTGTATCGGCGTCCAGGATGGTCCGTGCATCATTCACGGATGCGCGGATAAAACTCACGTGAAAGGAGGAAGTGAAAGGTAGGTTCATTGTTCAATTGGTCACTGGATTGTCGTCTAACTATCAACCTATGTAACGGAACAAGGAGGAACAGAATGAAGAAGAGAATCTCGTTGACAAGTATTGTAGCTTTGTTCGTGTTGATGATCTCAGTCAGCGCACACGCCTTAAGCTATGACAGTGGCAATCTCATTACATTGGGGGCAGGCGAAAGCACGGTCTTTTCTTTCCTGCCGGCGGCAGACAAGTTTACTTCAGCAACACTCTCTCTGGATGTTGATAGTCTCATGAACTCGACTACCAAGCTGTTCGGGGGCAAGCGCTCACTTACATCACCCGCCAGCGGCCAATTCTTCACTGCCTCGGGCTCGAGCCTCACCTACCTTTTTACCACCGACTTTCATCTCGGACGTAACACGTTCAAGCTGGGTGATTATCTCGATCAGTTGAATTCCGCCAATACCTCCACCGGCATCTCCATCGGGCTACTGATGGACAGGGGCTCGATCACCTTTGACAACGCGCGGCTCCGGGGCACCGTCGCGCCGGAACCGATCTCCATGGCGCTGATGGGGGCCGGCATGGTCGGGCTCCCCTTCGCCCGTCGGCTCAAGAAGATGATAACGGCCTGAGCGTAATGCGTGTTTCGTAAAATCCGCACCTGATCAGCGAGGAGCAGATGGTTAAAGCGACAAAATGGATATTGGCTTTGTTGATGGCTTCCGGTCTGGCGATGCTTCTTCAGTTTTTCGCCACTCCGTCCTCAGCCCAGGATTACCTGATCGGGAGCCAGGATGTTCTGAAGATCTCCGTCTTCGAGTATCCCGACCTGACCACCGAGGTGCGGGTAAGCGGGGATGGGAAGATAACCTTTCCGCTTCTGGGGGAGATGGAAGCCAAGAATCTGACTACCCGGCAGCTGGAGAAGAATATTGCCGGGGAGCTTGCCTCCCGCAAGATCGTCAAGGACCCCCAGGTGAATGTCTTTGTGGCACAGTACCGGGGGCGTCGGGTGACCATCATCGGTGAAGTGGTAAAGCCCGGCCAGTACGAGATCCCAGGACCTACCACCCTTCTCGACGTGATCTCCCTTGCCCTGGGGATGAATCAGAACGCCGGCTATGAGTTGACGGTCTTCAGGAAAGAACCGGCAGCAGACGGAAAAGAAACGACGAAAAAGATCGTCGTGGACGTGGACCGGTTGCTGAAAACAGGGGACATCTCTCAGGATATCGAGCTCAGGAATGGCGATGTCATCCATGTACCCAAATCGGTTTTCTATATTTACGGCGAGGTGAACAGGCCAGGCGCCTATCGACTCGAAAAGGGGATCACCGTGAAGCGGGCGATTGCCCTGGCCGGAGGTCTCACCGCCAAAGGCTCTTTGAGCAGGATAGAAACCACCCACAGGGACGGTGACAGGGATGTGACCGAGGATGCCGGTATCGATGACCTGGTGGGAGTCGATGAAGTGGTGCGGATCAAGGAAAGCATATTCTAGAAGCTGGTCGCCGGCAGTCGTGCTTCGGCTGCCGGCGACTTGTCATGAAAATTCGGCTTCAATAAGGATGTTCAGGCATGAAACTACAGGATTACTGGCAGATTATGAAGGAGCGGAAAAAGGTCATCGTGCTGGTCCTTGTCACCACGGTGCTGACAACGCTGATCAGCTCGATCCTCTGGCCCGCCAAGTACGAAGGGGCCGCCACCCTCATGCTCGATTACGACAGCAGCAACCCCATGAACATGGGTATGGCAGCCGCTCCCCAGTCGCTTACTTCGGTCGAGTACATCAACACCCAGATTGAAATTATCAAGAGCCGGAGGATCGCCGAGGAGGTGATCGACATCCTTGCCCTGGACAAGGTGCCCCAGGTGATCTCCGACTTCAATGGGGCGCGGTCCGGAAATCCCCTGTTTTTCTGGCGGGACAAGAGCCAGCTCACCATCAAGGTATGGCTCTACGACGAGTTCCTCTCCCGGTATCTCCAGGTCGAGCCGGGGCGGGACTCCCGGTTTCTCCGCATTAAATTTTATGCCTCCGACCCGGCCTTCGCCGCTGCCGTCGTCAATGCCTACGCCAAGGCCTACACCGACTACAACCTGGAGCTGAAGGTCACCCCCTTCCGGGATGCCGGCAAGTGGTTCTCGGAAAAACTCAAGGATGCCAAGGGGTACTCGGACCGGTCGACGGAGCAGCTGCGGGAGTACCAGCGGAAGAAGGGGATCATAGCCCAGCAGGGGGCGGTCTATGACGACGCCGTCCAGCGGCTCGATCAGATCAACCGGGAACTGGCAACGGCCAAGACCAGGCTGTACGAGACCAGGGTGTCCCTGAAGCGGCTTGAGGAGAGCAGGGGGAATTACGAGAGTCTTCCCGAAGTCCTCTCGAATTCCTTCATCCAGAATCTCAAGGGTGAAAAGCTCAAACTTGAGACCCAGCTGACGGAGCTTTCCGCCAAGGCCGGTCCCGGTCACCCCCAGTACGCCAGGCTCCAGTCCATGCTGGATACGGTGAACGGCAAGCTGAAGGCGGAGATGCAGACCATCGTCAGCGCCATGAGGGAGGAGTACTCGTCGGCCGGCAAGCGGGTGAGCGCCTTGGAGTCGGCGGTGGCGGGCCTCAAGAAGGAATCGACCACCGCGAATCTGTCGCGGTACGAGATGGACTCCCTGACCCGTGAATCCGAAACCTACAAGCAGATCTACGAGGCGGTGCTGAAGAAATACAACGAGACCGCCCTCCAGGGAGACATCAACCGGACCAACGTATTTGTGGTGGATCCGGCCGTCCCTCCCACCGACAGGTATAGCCCGAGGATTGCCCTGAACCTGGTTCTGGCGGTTTTTGCGGGGCTGTTCCTGGGAACGGGGCTGGCATTCTACTACGACCACCGTGACGACACCATCAAGGGGGCCGACGCCATCGAGCGGCAGTTCGGCATAGCGGTGCTCGGCACCATCGCCACCACCGGGGAGATCTGACCATGCATCTTGCCGCCATAAGAGAAAATACCGTACCGGGCATTCAGGGCTCGGACATAGGGAATATCCTGCTCAATGCGGGATTGCTGACCGATGAGGATCTGAAGAGGATTGTCGCCCTCCAGGGAAAAGAAGAGATCCTCTTCGGCGAGGCGGCGGTGGCCCTGGGGATCCTGCGGGAGGAGGATGTCCGCTGGGCCCTCTCCCGTCAGTACTCCTATCCCTCGGTGAATACTGAAGAGGAACCGATCTCGAAGGAACTCATCGCGCTCCATGAGCCGTCCGACCCCCGGGTCGAGTCGTTGCGGTCCATACGCAGTGGGCTCATGTTCTCGGGGGCCGGGAATATCGTCAAGAGCATCGCCGTTGTGAGCCCCGAAGAGGGGGAGGGAAAGACCTTCGTGGCTGCCAATCTGGCGGTGGTGTTCGCCCAGCTGGGGATGAGAACGCTCCTTGTGGACCTGAATTTCCGCGGGCCCCGGCTGCACGGGCTCTTCCGGATCAAGAACAACACCGGAGCCAGCAGTCTCATCATCAAGAGGGCGATCTTCGAGCAGGCGGTGCGGACGACCTCCATCGAATCCTTGACGGTTCTTCCCTCGGGGCCTAAGCCTCCCAACCCTTCGGAACTGCTGAGCTGGCAGGATACCAGGGAACTGCTGGGAACCCTGAAGGAGAGAAATGATCTGGTCATCATCGATACGCCGGCATTCTCCAGGACAGCCGATGCCATGATGATAGCGTCTCTCAGCGATGGGGTGCTGCTGACCGCCCTCAAGGGGAAAACCAGGTTGAGCGCATTCGGCCAGACAAAGAGGCAGCTGGAAGCCTCGTCCGTCAGGATGCTGGGCTCGGTGGTCAACGAGATCAGGGGAATGAAGAAATAAACGACAACGGAAACAGGAGGTTCTGTAAGGAAATGAAAAAGGACAATCGTTCAACGGCACTCGTGGCGGTCTGCGCCGTGTCTGTGATGCTCGCCGCCTGCGGCAAGGGGGACATCTCGAAGTCGAGCCAGGTTCTGGCCCGGGTGGGGGACAAGGAGATAACCAGCGTCTATTTCGAACGCCAGGTGGCGGACCTCCCGGAATCGGTCCGCACTCTCTCCGTGCAGGGGGAGGGGAAGAGGGCGGTTCTGGAGGGCCTGGTGAACCGGGAGATCCTCTATGCCCAGGCCTTGAAGAAGAAACTCGACAAGGATGGGGACCTGAACCGGAGACTGGAGGATCTGAAGAAGGAGCTGATCATCAAGTCCTATCTCCAGAACGAGCTGGCGGGGAAGGTCAAAGTGGATGAGAAGGAGATCGAGGACTACTACAACAACAACCCCTCGGAATACCAGCGCCGGGAGGAGGTCAGGATCAGCCAGATCGTGGTGCCGGACGAGGCGCGGGCCGCGGAGATGATGGAAAAGCTCTCCATTCGCCGGGATTTCGGTGACCTGGCCATGAACTACTCCTCCGACAAGGAGAGCGCGGAGCGCAAGGGGGACGTGGGGTGGTTCACCTACCAGAAACTCCCCAAGGAAATTCGGGACGGTGTCTTCAGGCTTCGGGACGGCGAGGTCAGCAAGCCTTACAAAATGCCCCAGGGCTACGAGATCTACAAGGTTACCGACCGCCGCACCACCTCCTATCCCTTGGCCAAGGTCAAGGACGTAATCAGGCTGCAGCTCATCAACGAGAAGTCCCAGAAGGAACTCAAGACGCTGCTCGATGGATTGAAAAAGACGACGGTGGTGCAGGTGAACGAAGCACTTCTGAAATGAGGCTCAGGAGGTAATCATGAAAGTCATTCTTCCGGTTGCAGGAAAAGGCACCCGGCTCCGTCCCCACACCCACACCAAGGCAAAGTCCCTGGTTCGGGTGGCCGGGAAAACGGTTCTGGAGCATATCGTAAGCCGTCTTCTTACGCTGCAGGTCGATGAGTACATCTTCATCACCGACGAGAACGGCGGGCAGATCATGGAGTTCATGGAGAGGAATTTCCCGGGGCTTCCGTGCCACTACATCGTCCAGGAGGAGCGCAAGGGGCCGGCCCACGCGGTTTCTCTCGCCATGCCGCGCATCAGCGAGGGGGATGACCTCCTCATCGTCTTCAACGATACCATCTTCGTCGCCGACCTGACCAGGATACCCGCTCTTTGCGCGGACTGCGACGGTCTCATCTATTCCAAGGAGGTGGAGGACTACCAGCGGTTCGGGGTCAACGTCCTCGAGGGGGAGTACATCGTCGAAATGGTGGAGAAGCCCGATACGCCCGTTTCGCGTCTTGCCCAGGTGGGGCTCTACTACCTGAAGGACGCCTCTTCGTTCATGGGGTGCCTGGCGGATACCATCGCCGCCGGCGACCTGGTCAAGGGAGAATACTACCTGCCCGCGGTTTTCATGAGGATGATCGGCAACGGTTGCCGCTTCCGGGCGCCCCAGATCGATGCCTGGCTCGACTGCGGCAAGCCCGAGACGCTTCTGGAGACCAACCGCTATCTCCTGGGCGACCGGCACTCCTGGCGCGGTGACGTAATCAACTCGGTCCTCGTGGAACCGGTCCACATCGAGGAGGGGGCGGTGGTGCGAAACAGCATCCTCGGACCCCACGTCTCGGTGGCCGCCGGGAGCCTCATCGAGCAGAGCATCGTCAGGGATTCCATCATCAACGGCCGGAGCGAAGTCCGCAACATGGTGCTGAACGGTTCGATCCTCGGCGATTCGGTGCAGCTCTTCGGCGCTTCGCGGCGCATGAATATCGGCGATCACTCACTGATCGAGATGCAGGGGATGCAATGATATCGGGCGCGCGTGATATCACGGGATTCATCAAAGGGGTCCCCCCCCTCACGGCCGTGACCTATCTTGCCCTGGGGGGGCTCTTTGTCCCGACATTCCACAAGCTCTCCACCTACGGCTGGAAGAGCGCCGATTACAGTCATGGCCCCCTGGTCCTGATGGCATTCTTCTGGCTGATGTGGAAGAAGCGTGATGTTCTGCAGGTTGCGGCCGACGACGATTTCAGGGTAGTGCCCCTGATCCTGCTCCTGTTCGGGCTTGCCTGCTATGGGGCAGGTTCCATCCATGGATCGATGATGGTCGAGTCCTTTTCGATCATCCCGATCTTTCTGGGGACTACCGGGTTCCTTCTGGGTGCGAAGGCCGCCCGATCGGTTCTGTTCCCTTCGCTCTTTCTCTCGTTCCTGGTACCACCCCCCGTCGTCTTCACCGACATGCTGACCTCTCCCCTGAAGATGCTGGTGGCCACTGCCTCGTCCCGGCTCCTCGAGATGGCGGGATACCTGGTCAGCAGGAACGGCGCGACGATCCTCATCAACGACTATTCCATCGTGGTCGGCGACCCCTGCAGCGGTCTGCGTTCCCTCATTTCCCTGATGGCGGTGGGTGCCCTGTACGCCTATCTCCAGGACAGTTCGAACCTGAAGAAGACGGTCCTCTTTCTCTCCATAATCCCCATATCCATCATCGCCAACATCGTCAGGCTGATCATGCTCGCCCTGATCACCCTGTACATGGGGGAGGCGGCTGCCGAGGGTTTTCTCCATGGCTTCTCCGGGTTTCTCCTCTTTGTCATCGCCATGGTGTGTCTTGTCGTCCTCGACGCACTGATGGAGAGGAGGGCGAAACATGGCCACTAGGAGCAGAGTGAAATACCTCGTGGTGATGGTCCTCTTCATCGCCGTCGCCCTTGCGGCATTCACCTGCCGCGTGGAACGGCACGCACGGGCAGCCACGATGGATCTCGCCGCCGCCATCCCGGCCGCTGTCGGCGACTGGCGGATGTCCGTCCAGGATACCTCCCTCGGTTCCAAGGAAGCCCGGTTCCTGAACGAGACACTCTTCAGGACCTACAGGAGGCAGGACGGGAAGACCATCATGCTGGTCGTTGCCTATGGCGCCGATCAGAGGAAGAAATTCAACATCCACATGCCCGAGACCTGTTACCGGGCCTCAGGCTATGAGGTGGAATCCCTGGGACGCTGTTCCATGGATTCCCCCTATCTGAGGCTCAGGCGTCTCCTGGTGAAGGATGGCCCGTCCACTATCGAGCCGGTTCAGTACTGGATCATTCTCAATGGCAAGCCGGTAACCAACGAGTTCGAGAAGAGGGCAAAGCATTTTTATTACAGCCTGCTGGGGGCAGAGGCCGACGGGGTGCTGGTGAGGGTTTCCTCCCACTCGGCCAGCCGGAATCCGGACAAAGAGTACGAAGTACAGAAAGAATTCATCTCTTCCCTCTATCAATCGGTAAAGCCCGAGCTAAGGAGAGTGCTCTTTGGAAACGGCGTTTAACAATAATGATGCTTTCGCACATTCAAAAAACAGTTCCCTCCCCCCTGGCGGGGGAGGGTTAGGGTGGGGGGGAAGTTGCCAACATATCAGTCAGTTGCAGCTTCACCCACCCCCTGACCCCCTCCCGTCGAGGGAGGGGGAAAAAACTTTTTGCGAGTGCATCAATTCTAAGCCGGAACGTCGACTGCGCGTCTGGTCGGTGGCGGAACAGGGCTTTCTTTCCCTCGCCAATTTCGGCTTGGCCATCTTCCTTGCCAGGGAACTTCCCAAGGCCGCTTGGGGGGCATTCAGTCTGGGGTATGCCCTGATGCTCTTTTCCCAGGGGTTTCAGCGGGCACTGGTTTCCATTCCCATTGCGACCATGGCCCACAGTGACGATGTGCTGTCACGGAGCCTCCGGTTCTGGCGCCGGACCCAGACGAAATTGACCCTTGTGGCTACCGGAGCCCTGGTGCTGGTTGCCCTGGCGTGGCGATGGATCGATGGGGATGCCAGCATCACCGAAGCCCTGATTATCGCCGCGCTCCTGGTCCCCGGTCACTTTTTTCTCGAGTTCTGGCGCCGTGTGGTGATCCAGACCCGGAACATGAAAGCCGCCGCCGTCATTTCCCTCCTCTTTCTCCTCTCGGTGGTGCTCCTGGTTTCAGGGCTCCATTTCATGGAGGGAGGGGCGCTGGCAGCGGCGGCGGGACTCTCCGCCTGCGCTCTGATGGCCGGAGCCATGACCCGGGCCCGGGCCCTTTCCCGCATCGCTCCCACAAACGACAATCTGGACCTGGGACAGGAAGTGTACCGGTTCGGCAGGTGGGCAATGCTCAGCCACCTGGCCTTTTCCGGGTACACCACGGCCATCCAGGTGGTATTGAGCCTCGTGTCCGGCCCGGCTGCCATGGGGAGTTTCGCCGCCGTGCGGAACCTGACCCAGCCAGTCAACACCCTGATCGGCGCCATCGACAACATGGACAAACCGCGCGCGGCCCGGGCATTTGCCGCCGGGGGGTTCCCGGAGCTCTTTTCGTCCCTCTGGCGGACCATGGCGACCCTTTCAATCCTTGGGGGAGGCTATCTTCTCCTCTGCTCGGTCGGCGGGGGCTACCTGGTGGATTATCTCTATCACGCCCGGTACGGCCATGCCTGGAACGAGGTCTGGATGTGGTGCCTCATCGCCGCCGCCATGATGGCAGCGCAACCCCTTGAGTCTGGACTCTACGTATCGCAGCGCACCGATGCGCTGTTTATGAACCGGCTTGTTTCGGCCGCAGTGGGGCTTGGCACCGCAGTGATTACCATACCCGGCTGGGGGGTATCCGGAGCGCTCCTGGGGCTCGCCTGCGGCTGGCTGGTATCGGCAGCGCTGGCGGCGGGTCAACTCTTCCTGTTTTCACGGCAGGCGGCCGAACCGGAGGTCATAGAGGGATGATCTGGCCGCTCAAGAACGCACGTACCGTCATCGGAGAGACCTGGACAGTCGCCGGAAGCGTCATCGGCGAGAGATGGAAGCTTCTCCGCAAAGCCGTTTCTCCCCTCGTCTCGGCAGCGCCTCCGGTCGCTGTGGCCGTCTTCATTGGTCTGCTGATCACCCTTATGGGAATCACGAGCGGCATCCAGGTGACCGCACTTCTGGGGATCGGTGGGACCCTTGCCGCCGTTCTCGCTGTCCTGTATGCCGGCGTTCAGGGGCGCAGCTGGGCCATCAGCCTCTATTTTCTGGTGGTGGCTTTCACCATCGATGCCATGCTGCGCCGTCGGGGGCTCACCGATACCGGCATGGACAGCCAGACCATCTTCAAGCTCCTGGTGTGGGGTGGGGCGTTTCTCGTGGGGGTGATGAATTTCGCCCATATAAAGCGCGCACTGGAGGCGGCGAGCGCTCTGAGATGGATGCTGGCGTTTGCCCTCTGGTGCCTCTTTTCCACGGTCTACTCGATTGCGCCGGCATATACCTTCGGCGGCGGCTTTGCCTTCGTCGCCCTGATCTGTTTCGTCGCGGTCGCTGTTCAGACAATCGGTCCGGAGCGACTGGCGCTTTCGGTCATACATGCCTGCGGCCTCCTCACCATAAGCGCCGTGATCCTCTACATCGTCATGCCGAGCGCCGCCGTCTCCCTCCTGGAAGGGGGCAGCATCGCCAGGCTCGCCGGCCTCACCGGCTCCCCCAACAACCTCGGCCGCGCGGCCGCCATTGCCCTCTTTTTCATCTATTGTGCCGTTCGGTCGAAACAGGTCACTCTCCGGCGCCCCGATATCATCGCCATCATCATCGCCTCTGTCGCCTGTCTCGTCCTGTCGTGGAGCCGGACCTCGATCATCGCTCTTGTGCTCTCCATCGGCGTGCTCATGGTCCGCAGACGCGTCCTGCTGTCCGTCTGGGGCGCGGCAGCCGTCTCTGCTCTCCTGCTGGTGCTGGTGATGGCCGATTTCAACTGGGACACTCTGGTAAGGGTCATCTCCCGGCGTGGCTCGCTCCATGAACTGACGACCTTTACCGGCAGAACCGCCATCTGGGATTACACGTGGGGCGCGTTCCTCAAGGAGCCGCTTCTGGGCTACGGCTACGGTTCCACCAAGATGCTCCTGCCGTCGGGGTTCCGTACTGTGTTCGGATGGACGACCACCTCGGCCCACAACATGGTGCTGCAAACCCTTGTCACCACCGGTCTGATCGGCGCCGTTCCCGTGGTGGCGGCTCTTCTGCTTCAGGTGCGGGATTTCTTCAAACGTCCCCACGATCTTGCGGACGGCATCTTTATCCTGGTGCTCTATTCGGGACTCTTCGAGGCCGGCGCCGTTGGCGTGGCTCCCAATCTGCTCACCATCATCTGGCTCATCTGCTTGTCCATTCCGCGCGGGCTTCCACCAATCATCCCCTCCCCCCTGGCGGGGGAGGGTCAGGGTGGGGGGGAAGTTGGCCGAGGGAGGGTGAAGTTCCATTCAGCGCTTGTATCGGTGATGGCCGCCGCACTGCTCTGCATGGTTCCGGTCGCCCATGCCGCTTCGCCCGAGAAATCCGGCGGGAGCCCGCCGGAGAAGAGCGAGTCGGTCGACCTTGTCCGGTTGTTCGGGAATCCGGCTTCCGTGGATGGAAAGTTCGGCTGGTCGAACGTCTCCCCGTTAACAGAAGCCGGAGGCTCATTCGTCCGGATCCGGTATCCGGCGGGGAGCTACGACCCCGGATCGATGAAAAAGCGCGGCATGCCCATCGGCGGAGCGGGTTTTCGCCGGAAGCTGAACCTGCCTCCTTCCGATTGCATGAGCCTGAGCTACAGCGTGCGCTTTGCACCGGATTTCCCGTTCACCAAGGGTGGCAAACTCCCCGGCCTGGGGGGAGGAATCGGGAACACCGGGGGGAAGATCCCCAACGGACGTGACGGGTTTTCTACCCGATTCATGTGGCGAGGGAGCGGAGCCGGTGAAGTGTACGCCTATCTTCCCACCAGCCGGGAATGGGGAACATCCCTTGGCCGAGGTGACTGGAGCTTCAAGCCTGGTGTCTGGAATCGGATCCAACAGAAGGTTCGGCTCAATACCCCCGGCAGGGCGGATGGCGAGATATCCGTATGGCTGAACGGCCAACCCGTCCATGTAAGTCGCGGACTGACGTTCAGGGAGACCGACACGCTGAAGACCGATCTCCTGATCTTCGAGACCTTTTTCGGCGGCAATTCTCCCGACTGGGCGCCGCCACGGGAAACCTATGCGGATTTCGCGGACATGACCGCAGCAACGTGTAAATGATAAAGAGGAGCCCCAGATCATGAAACAGCTCTACGTAGCCTGGATCGAGTTTCAACGACGGCAGATCTCCATGGCGCCCCACTGCGGGTTCGAGCTCCTGTTCCTTCCGGTGGAGCGCAGGGTGGGAAAACTCCGGAAACTCCTCACCTACCTGCACAACGCCTGGAAGACCCTTGAGGCGCTCCGGGCCATGCGGGTCGATGCCGTCTGGGTCCAGCTGCCCCAGGTGCCGCTCCTGTGGGTGGCGCTGTTTTACCGGAGATTTTTCAACCAGCGCGCCACGGTCATCGCCGATTGCCACAACAAGATGTTCAGGCCCCCCTGGAGCAGGTTCCCCCTGGGGATATCCCTCCTTTCCCGGTGCGACCTGGTGCTGGTCCATAACGATGACGTCCTGGAGGCGGCCGTCTCCCTGGGGGTTCCCCGTGACTGCCTGGAGGTGGTGGAGGATCCGCCGGCTTCTTTCGGAACAACGCCCGCGCAGTGCGGGAGCTTCAAGGAGATACCTCGACCCTGGCTGGTGTTCCCGGCCTCCTTCGCCGAGGATGAACCGCTGAGGGAGCTGCTCGCGGCCGCCGCCGCCGTTCCGGACCAGTCCTTCATAATTACCGGAAATGTCCGCAACTGCCGGGAACCGGAACTTGTAGCGGGAGCTCCGGCCAACGTCCATTTCGTCGGATTCCTGTCGAGGGAGGAGTTCGACGGCCTTATCACCGGGTGCGATGCAGTCGTGGCCCTTACCCGATTCGACGGCATTCAGCTGAGCGTCTGCGGGGAGGCGGTTGGTGCGGGGAAACCGATGCTGATATCCGACACGAGTACGCTCAGGCGGCTCTTCCCGGCCGGAGGCGTTTTCGTCAGGCCGGACAGTCCCGATGACATCGCGTCGGGCGCACGGGAGCTCATGGCACGTCTGTCCGAACTCCGGGAAGCGGCCCTGGAGCAGCGGCAGGAACTTACAGCGCGATGGTTTCAGACACGTGGAAAACAGATGCTGGAGCTGGTTTCAGCTCCTCTCAACGGGAGGTGATATGTCAATTGAGCGAAAAGTGCTAGCAGTCGCCTCGGGTGGTGGGCATTGGGTGCAGCTGATGCGGCTGAAACCTTTGTTCGAGGGGATGAAGGTCGAGTTTCTCACCACCGATGCCGCCTATTCCGCGGAAGTCGGCAAACCGGTCCTGGTGGTACGGGATGCGAACATGTGGGACAAGGCCGGCCTGGCGGTGATGTTTCTCCAGGTCGCGCTTACGGTGATCAAGGTCCGTCCCGATGTGGTGATTACCACCGGTGCGGCGCCGGGGTTCGCGGCCCTTCTGTTCGGCAGACTGATCGGCGCGAAGACAGTCTGGATAGACAGCATCGCCAATTCCGAGATGTTGTCATCCTCCGGAAGCCACGCACGGCGATTTGCGGACCTGTGGCTTACCCAGTGGGAACACCTTGCCACGCCCCAGGGACCGTACTTTATGGGGAGCGTACTATGATCTTTGTCACGGTAGGGACACAATTGCCCTTCGACAGGCTCATACAGGCGGTGGACGGCTGGGCCGGGGATAACCCGGGCGCGGAGGTGTTTGCCCAGATCGGACCGACCGAACTGCGGCCCAGGCATCTGGAGAGCGTGGCTTTCCTGAAGCCGGACCAGGCGGACCGGTTATTCAGGACCGCCACCCTGGTCATATCCCACGCGGGGATGGGTTCTATCATAACCTCTCTCAAGTACCGGAAACCGCTCTTGATCGTTCCCCGCATGGCTTCATTGGGGGAGCATCGCAACGACCACCAGCTTGCCACGGCGAAGTGGCTGGGGAGCCGCAGCGGCATAAGCGTGGCCTGGTCGGAGGAGGAGGTGCCAGCGCTGATCGATGGCCTGCTGCACTCTTCGCAGGCTGGTGAAATAAGCGATTACGCCGACCCCCAATTCATTGCCAGGCTTAGGAATGCCATTTTTTAGAGATTGTACGAGGAGCTGACACATGCTGAGAGAACAGAGTGAGTTCATAAGCAAACTGGTCCTGTGCATCGATGGGGCGGTGGTTGCCTCAAGCTTTGCGATAGCCTATGTATGCAGGGACTACCTGGATCTGCGTTACCTGCACCCGTTGCCCCCTCTCAATGAGTACCTGCCGATGCTGATCCTGCTGATTCCGCTCTGGATCATCCTGCTCAAGGCATTCGGCGCCTATGGTTCGATGCGGGAGAAGGGTTTCGGGAAGATCTTCTGGTCGGTCTTCGAGGCGTCCCTGGTGGCTTCCTTTGCCTTCGCCACCATCGCGTACCTCCTGAATCTCGACATCCTCTCCCGCTCGTTTCTGCTGCTCTTCTTCGCGACTGCCGCCTCTCTGCTGCTGGTGGAGAAATCGCTGGCTTTCCTCGTCCTCAGGAATGTGCGGAGGAAAGGCCTGAACTACCGGGTCATGCTCATTGTCGGTTCGGGGCCCCGGGCGCTGAACTTCGCACGGATCATAGAATCCCATGCCGAATGGGGGATCAGGATCCTCGGTTTCATCGACGAGCCGGAGATGATGGGGAAGGCGGTCGGCAGCGGCCGGGTCATCGGCACCTTCGACGACATGGCGCGGATCCTCGACGAGAACGTGGTGGATGAAGTCATATTCATCATGCCCCGGCAGTGGTTTGACCGGCTGGAGAATTACATCAAGATCTGCGAAAAGGTCGGGGTCAAGGCGACCATCGCCGTGGACTTCTTCGATACGGCCATAGCCAAGCCGGGGGTCAGGGAGATCGAGGGGGTGCCGCTGCTCACCTTTGATTCGACCCCCCGTGATGTTGTCTTTCTCTCCCTCAAGCGCACACTGGATCTGGTTGGCTCGGCGGTGGGGCTGCTCATGCTCTCCCCCCTCTTTCTGGCCATCGCCCTGGCCATCAAGCTCACCTCCCGGGGGCCGGTCTTCTTCAGCCAGATTCGCTGCAGCCTTCGGGGCAGACCCTTCAAGATCCTGAAATTCAGGACCATGGTGGTGGACGCCGAGGCACGAATGAAGGAGTTGCGGAAGCTGAACGAGCTGGAGGGGCCGGCCTTCAAGATCAAGAACGATCCGAGGATCACCGCGGTGGGAAGGTTTCTGAGGAAGACCAGTCTGGACGAACTCCCCCAGTTGATCAACGTCCTGATGGGGGACATGTCCCTGGTCGGTCCCAGGCCCCCGCTCCCCTCGGAGGTGGAGCGCTACGAGCGGTGGCAGAGGAGGCGGCTCAGCATGCGCCCCGGCATAACCTGCATCCACGAGGTGGTGGCCAGGAACAACAAGGATTTCAACTACTGGATGAAGCTGGATCTGGAATACATCGACAACTGGTGCTTTCGGCTCGACCTGAAGATTCTGGCGATGACCGTGATGACGGTGGTGAGGGGAACCGGGTGCTGAGGTTCACGGTCCGAGCTTTGAGGTGCGTGGTGGCGGTATTGGGTGCGCTGATACTCTTCGCCGGCGATGCACGGGCCGACCTCCTGGGGGACACCCTGAAGCCGTTCGCCTCGGTGATGGAGATGTACGACAGCAACGTTTTTCGGGTAAAGGACCGGGAGCAGCTCCGGCAACTGGTGGGCGATGACCGGATGGGGGACTTCATCACCCTGGCCAGCGTGGGGACCGCTGTCCACTATACCCTCTCCATGCAGGAGCTGGACCTCCTCCTGAGGAAGGATTTCATCCGGTACAGCCACTACACGGGGCAGGATACCGGCCGGGACGAGGCCAGCGGCAGGCTCTCGCTCAACGTGCTTGACAGCGTGAAGATCGGGATAGAGGGAAGCTACACCCTGGCCCCCCAGCCGAGAGCCGATTTCCGGGGCGCCGATCCCAACGAAGTTACCACCAGCCGCTACGGTATTTCCGCCGGCTATGAGTCAACGACCGGTATCGGCGTTGAGGCAGCCTTCCGCAGGGAGGAGGTCGCGTACTCGCTCGCCGAGCTCAGCGCCAACGAGTACACTGCCGACTACTATTCCGGCACGCTGTCGTACCGGATCTCGCCCGGGGCGAAGGTCTATGCCTCCTACCAGCGGGAGGAGAGGGATTATCACGAAGGTGTGCCGGTGGGAGCCCGGACACTGAAAAGCGATAATGTCGGCGACTCCTTCCGGATTGGCCTGAGCAAGAGGTTCACCCCGCGGACTGCGGTTTCTGGCCACATCGGTTACCTGGAACGGAGGTATTCACCACTTTCATCCAGAGATTACAGCGGTCTTATCGGCAAGGCCGAGATCACGTACGGACTCACCGCGAAACTGGGACTGGTTGCGAACTGGGAACGGCAACTGGTTGAGGAAACCTATACTGACCGGATTTACAGCATAAACGACCTGGCCGGTGTCGGACTTGTGTATCAGATCAGCGAGAAGCTGAAGGGGACTGTTCTGGAGAGGCTTTCCTGGAAGGACTTTGTTGACGTTCCGGGCTCCGGCGTGGCACCCAGGAGCGACTTCATCCAGGATCTGAGCGCCGGGCTGGAATGGGCGCCCTGCAAGCGGCTTACGGTCAATCTCGGTTACCAATACTCCACAAGGAGTTCGGACGATGACACATACGACTTCATCTCCCATGGGGTGACAACCGGAATCGCGTACAGGTTTTAGTCTCCTGCACAATCACAATGTGCAATCAAGATGACATGTATTGCGTTCTCTTGCAGGGGCGAGGCGTTGCCTCGCCCGATTGGGCGACCGACCCGGTCGCCCCTACAGAAGTGACATCTCGAATGCAAAATGGAATACGAAAACACATATCCCGTAATAAGAGAAACGTGGGGAATGCTATGAAATTATCTAAAACACTATCCGCAGTTATTATCGCTTTTTTTCTCTGTATCGGCATGGCGGGAGAGGGTGGAGCCATCACCTATTACGTCGATGCGGTTAACGGAAATGACTCCTATGACGGCATGTCTCCCGAGATGCCGTGGAAGACCATCTCCAAGGTCAATGCAACTCCCTTTCAGCCCGATGACACCATCCTCTTCAAGATGGGGCAGCTCTGGAGGGAGCAGTTGATTCCATCGTCGTCCGGGCTCCCGGGTTATCCCATAACGTACGGCTCCTACGGCACCGGGGCCAAACCGGTCATAAGCGGCGCGGACGTCGTCAACGGATTGCCCTATATCGTGAATGATACCTTTACCGGCAACGCCCTCAGGAAGTGGGTGCCGGGACGGGGAACGGTGGTTGCGAACAATGACCGGCTCGAAGTCGCCATTGACAATGTCGACAACACCTCCGGCGATTACATCACCATGAATACGCCGGAGGTGAAAGATGCCTGGCTCATGTTCCGCATTAATCTCGTCAAGGGCTATTCATGGCAAAAGGAGCAGGGAATTTTCGGAAGCGGCATCATAAACGGCGCCCTTGTCGGGTTGGTAAATTCGAACGGCGCCACCATGTGGCGCATCAGAGTCGAGCGGGATGGAGGTTATGATTACTACATCCCTGCCGTGCCAAGTCTTCTGGACGGGATCTGGTACGATGTGAAACTGCATGTAAAGCGGGCAACCGCGCCGGGAGCGAACGACGGCATGGTGGAGGTATGGGTAAACGGGTCCCTGATTTTCTCCCTGAACGGCATCGACAACGACACCAGGGCGCTCTCGAAAATCAGCATGGGAAACACCTACTATGCACCTGCCGGCGTCACCATGCAGATGTATCTGGATAATGTAAAGTATTCCAACCGGGAACTGGATGGCACTGAAACATCTTCCTGGCTGCCGACCGGCGTCAACGCCTCGGATGGCGCCGCCATCCACAAAGGGTACGCCTTTTTCAACTCAAGCACCCTCTTCGAGAACCGAACCCCCCTGAAGAAGGTCACCTGGAATACGGATCTTGCAACCACCGCATCCGCACTGAAGAGAGGCACCTGGACCATCGACACCAAGAACTGGGTCATCTACGTGGTTCCGTCGGCGGGAGACACGCCCGATGCCAATCTATACGAGGCAACCACCCGACCGAACTGCATTCTGGTGGATGCGAAGAACTATACGAAGTATCAGGGGTTGGAGATCAAGAACTCGGACAAGGAATCGCTCTATTTCAGGAAAGTGACCGGCATCGAGCTGGATGGGATTCTGGCTCACCGAAACGGCTCCCAGGTATCCACCATCCAGGGACAGACAGCCTCGGACGTATACATCCACGATTCGGAATTCCGGGATTCCACATGGAACGGAGTTTCAGTGGATTGCTCCTACGGCGACTCGTCGGATATCAGGCTCGAGAACAACACCGTCTACAACAATGTCCATAACGGCTTTGATTTCAAGGCGGTGGGGAACTACACCTACAGCAATGTAACCGTTGCGGGAAACCGGGCCTACGGCAACACCGCCCACGGGTTATACATGCAGAACTACTCCGGAGGCGGTGCCAACAACGCCACCATCGCGCACAACGCGTTTTACCGAAACAACGGCGCCGGTGTCTTCATCCACAAAAATGCCACCGGACAGGAACATACCGGCCTGAAAATCTACAACAACACTTTTGCCTTTAACGGTGCCGTGGGTGGCTACGGACCGGGGCTGCAGCTTGAGGCAATCTTCAGTGACGTCAAGAACAACAGCTTCTTCACCAACAGCGTAACCGCGGCCACCAGTTCCGAATACCGGATAGCCGGTTCGGGAAATACCAGCGACTACAACAATTCGTTCGACCGCTACCGGGCAACCAATCTCTACGAGAATGGAACGCAGTATACGTTCTCGGCCTTCCAGGACCTGGGGTACGAAGAGCACGGGATATCCCAGCATCCGCGCTTCAACGGCGAGTTCACCAACGACTACACCCTGAAGTGGAATTCCCCCTCCATCGACGTCGGAACCACCCTCCCCGGCAGAACCACCGATATCCTCGGCAACCCGATTTACGGGCCTCCCGACATGGGCGCCTTCGAATTCCAGCCTCCCTACACCATGGGGGTGAACAAGCCTGACATAAACGCCAACGTCCGCGTCTACGCCGACGGGAAATTCCGCAACACCACGAAACCCTCGGGCAAGGCCGCGGATCTTGTCATTGCCCCCGAGGGTGGCTTTGGCAGCGGCACCTATGATGCCTGGCTGGACATTGTCGTCACTCTCTGGGAAAAGTCGGGAGCCTATGGCAAGCGTTGGCGCGAATCGAGTCCCCGTTTCGACTTTCCCGCCACAACCGTTCATACGCTGGGTGATCTGGAGCCCAACCGGTATTACGCCGTTGCCGTGGATGCCCTTGTCGGCTCCGGAATTACCGGGCCCGCCTGTTCCGCCGGAATATGCCTCTCCGACAGCCAGGGAAAGATCACCTTCACGTACTCGGGAGCCTATACGGGGGGGAGCCACTCCTTCGCCGTGACGGCGGGTGGAACACCACCTTAGGAGTCTGTCGGACTTAGGAAATCGTAGCGAAAATTCGGCTGGGCGAGGCCAGATTTTGTCGATTTTGCAGGTCAATAGTTATTGTATTGACCAAGAAAGCGGCGAAATATGGGCCGTCCTGACGGATTTGCAGCAGATTCACCCTAAGTCCGACAGACTCCTAAGGACCTGGGACGTGAGGGCAGGTTCAGCCTGCCTGAAAAACCGGCCCGTGCCGGGTCGACACCGTCTCGGGCAGAAGGCTGCATTACTATCGCCTTGCAGCCTTCTCACGTTTTACAACTGGTTAGATTTTCACCGTCTTGTACAAGAAATTCTTGAATCTGAAGAACCGCTTCCGCTCCTCGTCGTCCTTTTCCACATCTCCGTCTACCGCCTTGAGGTAGCGGGCCACCTGGGGCATGGCCTTTCCTGCCGCATCCTTTGCCCGTTCGATGACGAGCCGCACCACGTCCCTGGAGATGGCGTTGGCCGAGTAGGGTTCGTAGACCGCCTCCCAGAAGGTTTCGCCGTTGGCGATCCGCTGCGTGATCTCCGCCGCCAGCCGCTCGTTCAGCTCCTGGGCGGCGTTGGCCGGGGGGAGCTCCCGCATGCCGGCGGCCAGGGCCCGGCGGATGTCGTCGGCGGTCAGCATCTTCCCCTTCCGGAAAAAGAGCGCCCGCAGCAGGATGCTCCGCAGCTCCCGGATGTTGCCGTGGTAGTGGTGGTTCATGAGGATCTGCTTGGCGTCGTGGGAGAGGGTGGGGGTATCCTCCTTGGGCTCCTCCCCCCGGTAGGTGCGGTAGAGCTTGCCGAGGAAGTGGGTGGCCAGGTCGGGGATGTCCTCTCGCCGGTCGTTGAGGGACGGCACCCGCACCGACAGTTCCGACAGGCGGTGGTAGAGGTCCTCCCGGAAGTTCCCGCGCCGGATTTCTTCGGTCAGGTCCTTGTTGGTGGCGGCCACGAGCATCACGCGGCTGAAGCGGTCCTGGTTGTCGCCGAGGCGCACGAACCCTCCGTTGTCGAGGAACCTCAACAGCTGCACCTGAGTCTTGGGGTCGGCGTCGCCGATCTCGTCCAGAAAGACGATCCCCCCCGCCGCCTCCTCCAGGATCCCCTTCCGGTCGCTGTAGGCGCCGGTGAAGGCCCCCTTCTTGTGGCCGAAGAGCTCCGAGTAGGTGAGCTCCCCGCTGTAGGCGGCGATGTTGGTCTTCTTCACCGGAAGCTGGCCGCTGGCGTTGAGCCTCTCCCGGTACATCTCGTTCAGCTTGTTGTAGAGGTTGTTGAAGAAGAACTCCTTCCCCGCCCCCGTCTGCCCCAGGACCAGGATGGAGGGGAGGCCGATGGTGGCCTCCTGGAGGACGTTCTTGCTCCAGAGGGTGATCCGGTTGAAGAGGGGGAGCGAAACGGTCTCGATGAAATCGACGATCTCCTGGGCCTTGCGGCTGTTGCCGATGATGTTGCCGAGGCGGTAGGAGGAGATCTGGGGGTCCTTGTAGGCCACGTCGGATTTGAGCCGGGTCACCTCGCTCTGGAGCCGCTCGATCCGCTGGAGATCCGAGATGTGGCGGGCCGTGAGGCGATCGATGATCTGGAGGATCCGCTTGTGCTCCTCGGTGAACCAGGCGGGTCTCAGGGAGTTGAGGCAGACCACGGCGATGACCTCGTCGTCGCAGACGATGGGGACGGCGATCTCGCTCTGGATCTGCTCGTGCATGGAGCGGTGGAATCCTTCCCCCTGCTGCTCCTCGGCCACGTGGGCGATGATCCGGGGCTGCTTGGACCAGGCCACGTAACCGGTGAGGCTCCGCTCTTCCGGGGGGAGCTCCGCCCCGCCGATCCGGAAGGGGGGGATGTATTTCTTCAGCCACGCCTTGTTCTTGGCGCCGACGATGGTCCCCTCCTCGTCCTCCACCACGAGCCACTTCCCCCCTTCGCGCTCTTCCACGATGGCAATGCTTCCGGTGTCGGCGCCGATGAGCTCCGTCGCCTTGGAGAGGACCTTGGTGAGGAAGGGCTGGAGCTCTTCGGCGCGCTCCTGGAGGAGCTCCGTGATCTCCGCCAGTACCCGGATTTCCAGGTGCTCGCCGCCGATCTCGTTCACCACTCGTTCGGCCATCTCGGCGTGGGTCTGGAGAAGCCCCATCTCGAAGTCGGAGAAACGGTAGAGCTCCCGGGTGAAGTAGTTCACGAGACAGATGACCTTGCGGCTCGACGGCTCGTAGCGGGGAACCACGTAGAGGGAGCGGAGCGCCATCTCCTCGGTGAGGGCCTTCTTCTGGAGGAGCTGTTGCGTCAGGTCGGGGAAGAAGAGGGGGCGCAGGAGCCGCTCGTCGGCGATGACCGCGTTGTCGTCTAGGTAGCGGGAGATGAGGGAGGTCCCCCGGCGCAGCTCGATCTCCCCCTGCTTGTCGTACTGGGCCTTGAGCCGGGAGTCCTCCGAATGGCTGGCCAGGATCGCGAGCCGAGCCGTGCCGTCGTCGCCGCTCACCGGCACGAGCACTGAGGCGAGCGCCAACTTGTCGATGAGCCGCACCGCCGACTGGACCATGTAGGATGCGGCCTCCCGCTTCTTGTACTCCTCCACCCGCCGGGCCAGGAGGAGCTGCTGGTGGTAGATGCGGGCGGAGTCGAGCCGGTCCGCCACAGAGGTGACGAATTCTCCCAGGAGGGCCTTGTCCTTGCCGCTCAGGAGTTCCCCCGGCTGGAACCGGTCGATGGAGACCACGCCGATGGATTTCCCCTGGCTCACCACCGGAAGGAGGTAGCTGTGGCCCACGGCGAACCGCTCGGCGAATCCGCTGTCGAAGGGGCCGATGCCGGGGGAATCGTGGCGGAACTCGGCGGGATACTGGGAGGCGAAGACGCTGGAAACCGAGATCTCCCGGGAGATGATCGGAAAGCTCACCTGGCGGATCTCGTCGGTGAGGGGACCCGAGGCGTAGACGCAGGAGAGGACCCCCCGGGTCAGGTCCTCCAGGTAGATGCGGAGCCGGTCCTGCTCCGAGACGAGCCTGACCCCGTCCGCCAGGGCGTGGAGCATCTCCTCCAGGTTTTCCTTGCCAAAGCCGGCGATGCGGTCGCGGAGGGCGTTGAGCTGGGTGTTGAGATCGTTCATGGGTGCCTCTAAGGGACTTGGAATAAACGGATATACCAAGTTTTACGCTCAGATTTGGGCCAGATTTGTCGCTCCTGATTGAGCAAAACCGCAGGCGTAGCAGGGCTACGTCGAGGACTTTGCGATTGAGGGGGCGGCAAAGATGGCCTGAAGATGAGATGTAAAACGGTATGTTTGTGTGTTCCGAGTCCCTAAGTGTAAAAAATGTACTCAGTGGCAGTGTAGGGGAAGAGCGGAGGGGAAGTCAAGGGGATGAATAAGTGGCGGGGAAATGGATTGCGGAGTGCAGCTATGGCAGTTTAAGCAAACGCTCGCTCCGCCAGACCCGGACAATGCGGACCCGGTTCTCGCTGAGACGGTAAAGGATTCGAACGGGTGGGAGGATAATTTCCCGCAAATGAGCAACTCCAAACTCAGGGACAATACGACCGGACTCGGGGAAATCGGCAAGCTGTTCCACCTTTGAAACCACTTCTCCCATCAGTCGCTCGCCCACTTCGGGAACCTGCTGATCGGCATACCACTCGCGTATTTTTTCAAGGTCTCTGACCGCTGAGGTCGCAAAGGTGATGGTGTGCTTTGGTGGCATGTTTCAGCTCAGACCAAGATGCTTTTTGACATCCGCAAGATCCATTTCCCGCCCTTCTTCCAGGTCCATCAATCCTTGAACAACGCCACGCAAAAAGGCCCGCTCTTCAGATTCCGCCTCGTAATCCCTCAGTGACTGGACAACGGCAACACCCCTTCCCCTGTTGGTCAAGAGCACTGGCCGGTGAGTTTTGTCTACCTGATTGACGATCTTGCCGGGGTTAACCTTCATGTCGCTCAAGGGGATAATGTCTTCGGAAAATTTTGTTGTTGTTTCCATGGATCTTTCTCCTTGAAGGTGCTTTTAGCGGTGCTGATAATAGCACCTGTTAAGAGGGCCGGCAAACTGTTTGTTTGATAAGGCTTGAGGGGCAAGGAAAATGATCGGCCGAACGGTTTTCGTTGATGTCAGATCCCCCCACGTCACTTTCGCAGAAGGGAGTAAAGGCCTATGACAGAAGCAAAGAGAGAGGGATTGCCCAGAGTTTGTCTCCAAGATTGACGGGCGTGGTTCCGTTGTATGCCAGTATACCGGCCATGCAATGGGGCGTCGCTGCAATAAAGGACTTCAGTCCCGCCAGGTCGTCCTTTTCCCACCGTGCGGCCGCCTTGACTTCGACGGCTATGCATCTGTTCCCTGCTTCAATGACAAAATCCACCTCATGACGGCCCTGGATGTTCCAGAAGTAAACGCTTGCCTGGGGCCACGTCGAGTCCAGAATCCCGACGATATTTTGCGCCACGTACGTTTCGACCATGGCGCCTTTGAGCGGATCGTCCGCAAGCTCTTCCATTCCGGCAAGGAAACAGGCAAGGCCGGCATCCCCCAAATAAAACTTTGGAGATTTGATTAGCCTGCTGGCCCGGTTTCCGAGATACGGGGCAAGCCGGTAGAAGATGCAGGAGACTTCCATGATGGAAAGGTAGTTGGAAACCGTTGCCGACGTGAGACGGGCGTCTCTCCCCAGCTCACTGATGCTCAGAATGTTGCCTGTCCGAAGAGACGCCAGGCGCAAAAGGTTCCGGAACGGTATAATGTTGCCGATTCGGCTTAATTCGCGGATATCGCGGTCGAGGTAGGTATGCTCGTATCCCTTGAACCAGGTGATTTTGTTTTTCACGTCGCCAAGGCAGACCGACGGCATCCCTCCCCTGAGAATGTCATCGAGTGGTATGGGCGTAGCCTCGGGTAAGCCGGTTATGGTTTGTTCGGCAAAGAACCTTCGCAAAAACGGAGGCTCCGGGGTCCCGCCGTTCAGTTCACGCCGCGTAAACGGGTGCATGGTGAAATACGCCGCCCGTCCGGCAAGGCTTTCAGAGATGTTTTTCATCAACAAGAAATTTGCTGAGCCGGAGAGGATGAATTGCCCGGGCATCCTTCCGCGGTCCACGGCGCGCTTGATGGCAACGAAGAGTTCGGGGCACCGTTGCGCCTCGTCAATGATTAGGGGCTCGTCCGTGTCGACAAACCCGTCGGGGTTTTCCCTCGCCGCCGCCAGGTGGGCAAAATCATCAAGGGTTATATATCTTCTGCCGTAGAGTTCCGGTTGCTGCTGCAGAAAGGTGCTCTTTCCCGTCTGCCTCATGCCGGTGATGGCAACGACCGGCATGTCGTCAAGGGCGCTCATTAGTGAATGGGTAATTTCTCGTGGCAGGTATGTCATAATTAATAACACTATAGTGTCATAATGACAAGATATCAACTACAAATATGACTATGTGGTGGGTGGAAAGTTTTCACCGTGAGGCAGGTAGATCATGGCCAGCAGTAAGCGAAACGATGTGTCCATAAGCGGCGCCCGGAGGGTGGAGATCCGGCAGGACCTGGCCCCTCCCCCCCTCCAGGTCACCTTCCCCGCGGGGGCGGTCACCGAGGAGCGCTTCGTTCTCGCCGGGAGCACCGAGCCCGGCGCCCGGGTCTTTGTGTCGGGAAAGGGAGTACCCGCCACGGAAACGGGAACATTTACCACCGAGGTGACCATCAGGCCGGGGATGAATCTGGTCGCGGTGGAGGTCGTCGACGGGGCGGGGAACGTGACCTACCGGTCCCACTACGTCCAGGGGAGGTTCTGATTCATGCTCAATCTGCTATCGCGGGTGCGGTTCAACATCCCGATCCGCTTCAAGCTCCTGGTCACCCAGCTTCTGGTCGTGACGACCGCCGTTGGGGTGATCACCTTCACCATGGCCAGGCTCTTCCACACCGACAAGACCGCCTACGTCCACGATCTGACGTCGGTCATGGCGCTCCAGACGGCGGAGGAGAGCAGCGCCCTCCTCCGGACGTACCGGGAGAAGCTCCAGGTGTTCGCGCGGGTCATGTCGGCGGAGGATATCTCCCCCGACCAGAAGTCCGCCATGCTGAAGAAGCTCTTCGAGGATTTCCGGGAGTTCGTCATGATCACCCGCTACGAGGGGGACCGGGAGCGGGCCACCGTCTATGACGCGAAGACCCTGGAGGGGGTCGGCCTTTCCAAGGACCAGTTCCTGGCTGCCCGGCGCGCCAATCCGCTTCCCTTCGAACGGATCCGGGGCGGCGAGGTCCACGTGGAGAATTCCACCCTCTCCGGGAAACTCCCGGTTATAACCCTGGCCATCGCCGACTCCTCCGGCGGCGACGGAAAGGGGGATGTGGTGGCCGCGGTGGTGAAGCTCGACAGCCTGATCAAGCTGACGGGGCGTTCCCGGGTCTTCGATTCCTTCATCATCGACGAGAAGGGGGTGCTCCTGGCCCATGCCGATGTGGGAAAGGTGGCCACCCACGCCGTTATGAAGGAGCTCCCCCGGCTCACTGAGCTTCGGGGCGGGGGGAGTCTCGGGACCACCGTGGAGTACACCCAGAACGGGGTCGACATGGTGGGAGGATTCGGCCGCGTCGAGTTCGCCGGTCTCGTTGCGGGGGTCCAGATTCCCTCGTCCGCCGCCTACCTGACGGCCCGCTCGCTCCTCAACTCCCTCCTGTGGGTTTCCCTTGCCCTCCTCATGGCCGCGGCGCTGGTGAGCTTCTTCTGGTCCCATCGGCTGACGAGACCCATCGAGGAGCTTTCCAACGCCACGAGGGTGGTGGGGCGCGGGGAGTTTGACATCCATGTGGAATCACCGGCCCGTGACGAAATCGGGGCACTGGCCGACTCGTTCAACCGGATGGCCCACGAGCTGAAGACCCGGGAGGAGGCCCTCAAGGAGGCCCACGCCCAGCTGATCCAGTCGGAGAAGATGGCCGCCTTCGGCCAGCTTGGCGCGGGAATTGCTCATGAGGTCAAGAACCCCCTGGCGGGGATTCTCGGCTATGCCCAGCTGTCGCTGCGGAAGGTGAAGGACGGGGATCCCCTCCACGGGAACCTCAAGATTATCGAAAAAGAGACGAAGAGATGTAAGAACATCATCGACAACCTCATGAAGTTCGCCCGGCAGGAGAAGGTGAGCTTCATGGCGACGGAGATCAACCAGGTGGTGGAGGACGCGGTGGCCATCGTCGACCACCAGCTGACCATCAACGGCGTGAAGCTGGAGAAGGAGTTGTCGCCGAACCTTCCCGGCATCATGGGGAACGGCAACCAGATCCAGCAGGTGCTCATGAACCTCATGATCAACGCCCAGCAGGCCATGGAGGGGAACCCGGGGACGGTGAGGCTCTCCACCGCCCTGGCGGATTCCTCCCGCATCGAGGTGCGGGTCGCCGACACGGGGCCGGGGATACCGGAGGAGATCCGCGCCAAGATCTTCGAACCGTTCTTCACCACCAAGTCGGCGGGGAAAGGGACCGGCCTGGGGCTCTCGGTGAGCTACGGCATCATCAGGGATCACAAGGGGGATATCCGGGTGGAGAGCGAGCAGGGGGTGGGGACGACATTCATCATCACCCTGCCGGTGAAGGAAACCGACACGGAGAATGACGTAATAAGCGAGGAAGCCTGATGGGAATGACAATGCGGATACTGGTGGTGGATGACGACGAGAGCCTGCGGGGGATCCTCGCCATGGTGCTCGGCGATGACGGTCACCTGGTGACGACGGCGGAGAGCGGCGAGGAGGCCCTGGAACTCTATCTCGCCGACCCCTTTCCCCTGGTCATCACCGACATCAGGATGGGGGGGATGAGCGGCATCGAGCTCCTCCAGCGGCTGAAGGAGACCAATCCCGAGACCGAGGTGATCGTCATCACCAGCTATGCCTCGGTGGATACGGCGGTGACGGCCCTCAGGCTCGGCGCCTATGACTACCTCGTCAAGCCCTTCGAGGAGCTGGAATTCATCTCCAACGTGGTGGCCCGGGCCGTGGAAAAGATCCGCCTCGTCCACGACAACCGGAGAATGCTGGACAACCTGGTGCGCAACCGGAGCGAGCTGGAGCAGATGAACCGGACACTCCAGGACCTGGCGGTCCGCGACGGCCTCACGGGCCTCTACAACCGCCGCTATTTCCGGGAGACCATCGCGATGGAGGTCAATCGGTGCCGCCGCCACAAGGGATCCTTTTCCCTGGCCTTTCTCGATGTGGACCACTTCAAGATATTCAACGACAGTCAGGGGCATCCCGAGGGGGACATGGTGCTGAAGACCCTCGCCGAGCTCCTGACCGAGCGGCTGCGGAAGACCGACGTGATTGCCCGGTACGGCGGCGAGGAGTTCGTGTTCCTCCTCCCCGAAACCCACAAGGCCAACGGTGTCTACTGCGCCGAAACGGTCTGCCGCCTCATCGCCGGCCACGACTTCACCGGTACTAACGGGCAATCCCTGGGGCAGGTGACCGTCAGCATCGGGGTGGCGGCATATCCCGATGACGGGGCCGATGCGGAGGACATCGTGCGCCGGGCCGACGAGGCCCTCTATGCAGCCAAGACCGGGGGGCGGAACCGGGTCAGCGCGGCTCCCGACGGGGGGGCGTAGGGATGGAGACGGACGGAGGAATGGTGATGGTTGACGTAAGGATCCTGGTTGTCGACGACGACGAGTCCCTGCGGCAGGTGATGGCCCAGGTGCTGACCAACGAGGGGTACCGGGTGACCGCCGTGGCGAGCGCCGAGGATGCCCTGGCGGTGTTCGCCGAGACCCCCTGCGATGTGGCGATCGTCGACATGCGACTCCCCGGCATGGGGGGGCTCGATCTCCTCAAGGAGCTCAAGGAGCGCTACCCCGACACCCAGGTGATCATCGTCACCAGTTACGCCTCCCTGGAATCGGCGGTGGAGGCGCTGCGGGCCGGGGCCTACGACTACCTGGCCAAGCCCTTCGAGGATATCGCCCTGATCTCGGCGGTGGTGAACCGGGCCACGGAGAAGATCCGCCTGACCCGCGACAACGTCAAGCTGGTGGAGGACCTGAAGAAGAGCAAGGAGGATCTGGAGCGGATGAACGAGACCCTTCGGGACCTCACGATCCGCGATGGCCTGACCGGCATCCATAACCATCGCTACTTCCAGGAGTTTCTGGCCATGGAGCTGGCCCGCTCCCCCCGCCATGACAACCGGCTCTCCCTCCTGTTCCTCGACATCGACCACTTCAAGAACTACAACGACACCCACGGTCATGTGGAGGGGGATTATCTCCTCTGCGTGTTCGCCATGGAGCTGGCGGGGCGGTTCCGGAGGATGGACCTGGTGGCCCGCTACGGCGGCGAGGAGTTCGTGGTCCTTCTCCCCGACACGGGCCGCCGCGAGGCGCTCCGCCTGGCGGAAGAGCTGCGCCGTCATATCGAGGAATACCCCTTTTCGGGGCGTGAAACCCAACCCGGGGGCCGTCTGACCGTCAGCATCGGCGTTGCGTCCTATCCCGAGAACGGCTCCGATGCGTCGACCCTGGGAAGGGAGGCCGATGCCGCCCTCTACTAGGCGAAACAGCGGGGGAGGAACCGGGTGTGCGGGGTCCGCGTCAACTCAATCCTTTCCTGATCTGGTACAGTTCCGCCAGGTCCAGCTCATTCAGCTCGAAGTATTCCCGTTCCAGTTCCTCCACATAGAACCGGTCGAGCCCTGAGTTCTCCAGGAAATCCTCCCGCAGGGCGCTGTCCCGCTCGGCAATGATGAGCGGGAGGAGGTTGTGGAGGTAGATGGCTTCCTTCTTGATGGTGAGGACCGTCTCGTCGAAGAGCCGGTCCGGGATTTCGTCGCGAATCACCTGCCGGTTCATCAGGTCCTCCGTAACCTCCCGTTTGAGAGCATCCTGGTCTGCCTTGGTGGCGTACTTGGAGTAGAAGTTTCTGATCCGGTCCCGCACGTGCTCCAGAAGGGTGATGGCGAGCCGCTCTTCATGGTCGATGGCAAGAAGCTCTTCCAACAGCGTTGCCACGGTAAGTCGGTTCTCCTCGATACGCCGAAGACCCGCCATGAGCACCGTCACCTTCTTCCGGCCGTAGTTCCCCAGGTATTTGTTCTCCAGCAGATCCGCGATGAAGAGTTCCTCGAAGAACCCCTCCCGCAACCCCTCGAAGGCGCTCCGGTTCCCCAGAAGACTTCTGATCATCTCCTCGGAAACCCGCACGTTCTCCATGAACCCGAGCTGGCTCACCACTTGGGAGGTGGCGTCGTAGCGGTCGAAGTAGGTGATGATCTGGGAGAACCCCTCCAGGAGCGCCATGTCAGCCCCGTCGCGGATCTTCTCGTCGCAGAGCTTGCTGGAGTCCAGCAGGATCTCCTCGAAGGTGTGGTCCCGGTTCTCGGTGGCCCGCTTCTTGGCGTGCAGGAGCTTTACCAAGTCTTCCCGGTTGATGGTACTCTCGATCTCCCGCTCGTGCAGGAAGAGCCCTTCCAGGATCTGCCGGGTTTCGGCGATGTAGTCGTGTTCCTCCGGCCCCACGAGTTTCTTGTCGTTCTTCAGTACCTCGTCAAGGGCGTAGAACAGGGCGCCCGGTATCTTGTTCCGCACGGAGAGGGTTCTGAGGCGGGTAAGTCGTGCGTTCTCCATGGTGCTGATTTCACCCCTCCTGTGACAGTTAATCAGGATGTTCCGGTACTCGTCGACGATCCTCCGGTTGGCCGGGTGCTTGTACATGATGTCGATGCGGACCCGCTCCTGCTGGTAGCGGTCGATGTCGTAGCGGTTGGCGATGGCCGAGAGGCCTGCGAAGTCGTCGTCGGAGATTTTCTTGCTCCTGAAGTAGAGGCGGCGGAAGGTGTCGTGGTACTCCCGGTGGTGGGTGTTGATCAGCTTGAAGAGGAAGAAGAGGGCTTTGGGGTCGTCCAGAAGTCCCAGAACCTCGGCAATGATGGCGTTCTCGTCCTGGGCGCCAATGGCCGGCGACCGCTTGAGTGTCTTGCCGATGGTCCTGACGATCACTTCCTGCTGCTCCCTGAGGGTTTCCCCCAGGCGCTCCGAGGAGATGAAGAAGAAGTAGTTCACGACAGCGTTGCCGTCGAAGAAGATTTTATCGAAGCCGATCTGGCCGCCGGTCCGTTCGCTGAAAAGGAGGTTCCCGGTCTCTTCACCGGCGTGGGCGCCGTAGACCACGAGCCGGTTGATGACGTCCCCCTTGGCCAGGTCCGCCACCGGCTGGTCGACGCCGAACATGTACTCGCAGAAGGAACCGCCGTTTCCCGTGTGCCGGATGCCGGCGGGGCCGATGACGAACTCGTTTCCCGGCGAGAAGAAGCGCAGTTCGGCCCCCGGCCCTTCGGCGGCGTTGAAGAAGTAGCGCTGGTGGGCGTCTTCTCCCGCCACGATGGCGTAGTACTCGATCCGTTCGTCGATATGTCCGTGGAGGCGGATGTCCTTGTGCATGGGCACCTTTGGCAATCTTGAAAGAAAACGGCGGGTTTATTGCCGCAGTGTCTAGAAAGCAAGCTCCATGCCGTCGTAGGCGAGCTCCACTCCCTCCGGAAGCCGGGCCTCGTCTCCGTGGGCCACTTCGTGGGTGAGGTGCGTCAGCACCGCCCGGCGGGGTCGGAGTTGCTCCACAACCTTCAGGGCACCCTGGATGTTAAAGTGGTTCTCGTGGGGAGTATAGCGGAGCCCGTCGATGATCAGCAGATCGAGTCCCGTGAGCAGCGTCAGGGAGCTCTCGGGGATGCGGCTGCAGTCGGTCAGGTAGGCCGCGCCGTTGATCCGGTAGCCGGTGGCGGGCATGGCTCCGTGGTAGAGGTGGATGGGGGTGATGGTCTGGCCGAAGAGTGAAAACGGCCCGCTTACCACGTGGGCCTCCATGAGCGGCGCATAGCCCGCCACCTCCAGCCCCCGGAAGATATAGGGGAAGCTCTTGAGTACCGCGTCCATGGTCTCCCGGCTGCCGTGGCAGGGGATAACCCGGCGGTGGATGAAGTGGAAGCCGCGCAGATCGTCGATGCCGTTGATGTGGTCTGCGTGGGGGTGGGTGAGGAGTACCGCGTCGATGTGGGGGAGGCGGTGACGCAGTGCCTGGCGCCGGAGGTCCGGCGAGGTGTCGACCAGGATGTACCGGCCTGCCGTCTCGATCATGATGGAGGCCCGGGTCCTCTTGTCCCGTGGATCCTCCGACGAGCAGACCGGGCAGTGGCAGCCGACCATCGGAACCCCGGTGGAGGTGCCGCTGCCGAGAATGGTGATTTTCATGCCGTGATTTCCCATGGTGACGAGGCCACGATACCATGAGCCGAATCGGCCGTGCAAGGGCTTTGTCCTTGCATCCGAAGGGGGGGCGGGCTAGAATTGGCGCAGTGAAAGGAGGGTGCCGAGCATGAAGGTTGACCTCATAACTCCATACCACCATCCTCCCGTCCGGGGGAATGCCGTGACCGTCCAGCGGATCGGACGCCACCTGATCGCCGCCGGCTGCACGGTGACCGTTCACTCCCTCAGTGAGTTCTCCGCGGAGGAAATTTCCCGCCGGGTCCGGGACCGGGCGCCGGACGTCATTCACGCCTTCCACGCCCACCTTGGCGGACGCGTGGCCCGGGAGATCGCCCGCGTAACCGGTATCCCCTACATCGTGACGCTTACCGGCTCCGACGCCTATGAGGCCCTGGAGGACGACAGACATGAAGAAACCCGGCAGGTGCTCCTCCATGCGGCAGCCGTGGTCGCCTTCCACAAGTGCGTGAAGTGCCGGGTCACCGACCACCTGCCGGCCGTGGCGGAGAAGACGGTGGTCATCCCCCAGGGGGTGGAGCTGCCGGGGGAGGATTTCTCCTGGGGTCACGAGCGCTTCGAGGCCGGCGAACGGGTCTTCTTTCTGCCGGCGGGGCTTCGGCCGGTCAAGAACATTGGCTTCGCCCTGGCTCCCCTGGCGGAGCTCCACCGGGAGGAGCCCAGCGTCCGGCTGCTGGTGGCCGGACCGGTCATCGACGAGGCCTACGGCGCACGACTCCTGGGGGAGATGGAGTCCTACCCCTTTGCCCGCTACCTGGGGGAAGTAGGGTGGCACGCCATCGGAGCCCTCTACCGACGGGCTGACGTGGTCCTCAATACTTCACTTTCCGAGGGCGGGATGGCCAACAGCGTCCTGGAGGCAATGGCCTTCGGCCGGCCTGTCCTGGCGTCGGATATCGAGGGGAACCGGTCCCTGGTCAAGGAGGGGAAGACGGGGCTCCTCTTCCGGGACGAGGGGGAGTTTCTCGAAAAGGCTCGAGCGCTTTTGAGGGACAGGGACCTGCGGCAGCAGCTCGGCGACCGGGCACGGCAGGTGGTGCGGGAGTGCTACTCGCCGGAGCGGGAAGCTGCGGAGTATCGTGATGTCTACGGGCGGGTGGCGGGCGGAGCGCTTCGCGGGTAATTGTCAGGAGTTGTTGTCCAGTGGCCAGCCAGAGCGGCCCCGCGTCCGGAAAACGGATCGCGGGGCCGTTTGCGTATGTCTGGAGTTGAGGGGGCTTTAGGGCCCAAAGGCTGGTGCAGGATCGAAGAGCGCATCGAGGGCATCGAAGTCGAGGCGCCGTTCGGCCAGTGTGCGGATCAGGTCGAGTTTCTGGGTGTCCTCGTGGGTGATCTTGGAGACATCCTCGGTGATGAGGTGGTAGAGCTCGGCGGTGGAATGGGAGTGGGTGCGCATGAACGGGATGTTGCTCCGCTCGATGATCTGCTGGGTAATGGTGCTGACCGGAATGATGCCGGGGATGACCAAGCCGACGATTTTCGAGCGGTACTCGGGCATCTGGTAGAGGTTTGCCAGGGTAACCAGCAGTTCGTCGCGGCTGCTGGTGACGATGAGCAGGGATGATTCCCGGAGCATTTCGGTGACCCGCTGGGTAGAGGCGGCGCCGATCTGTACGTTGTCGATGATCCGCCCCATCTCGCGCCGGTTACCGTGCAGGGGGAGTTCCAGCAGCTTGGAGATACGGCGCAGGGTGGGGTTGGCCAGGATGGGCTGGTAGTCGAAACCGCCGATCACCGGGAAGTGTTCGTCTGCCAGGGCCCGCTGCAGGTAGTCGAGGATGCGGTCCCGCTTTTCGGGGATCAGTTTGTTGGCGAGAAGCGCCCTCACCTGCACCCCCTCCTTCTCGAAAAGCGCCAGATTCATGCAGACGTTGTCGACCACGTTCCCCACGCCGCCGCCGGTCACCATCAGCACCGGAGCGTCGAGCATGCGGGCGATGCGGGCGTTGGAGAGCTTCATGACGGAGCCGACACCGGGATGGCCGGAGCCTTCGATGATGATGAAGTCGCACCGTTTCTCCAGCTCGGAATAGGCGTCCATGATCCGCGTCTGGAGGTCGCGGGGGGAAAACTCGCCGTCGATGACCCTGCGGGTGGTGTCGGGATAGACCACCACCGGCGACATGAAGCGGATATCCCTGGTCAGGCCGAAGACCCGGGCCATGAGGGCGGCGTCCTTGTCCATGGCGATTCTGCGCAGCGTGGTCGGCTTGGGTCCCAGGGGCTTGATGAATCCGACCCGCTCGTACTTTTTCCGGGCCAGGTGCATGAGGGAGACGCTGGTGGTTGTCTTGCCGCTGTTCTGCCCGGTGGCCGCTATGAAGATTTTTCTCGCCATGGTTCCTTCCTTGGATGATGGCAGGCTCGTCCGCTAACGTTCCACCTTTTCCAGAAACTTCCGCACCAGCGGCGCGAAGGTCTCGTGCTCCAGCAGAAAGGCGTCGTGGCCGTAGGCGGATTCGATCAGGTGGTACTCCACCGGCTTGCCGAGGGAGCCGAGGACGTTTGCCATCTCCTCGGTCTGGTAGGGCGGGTAGAGCCAGTCGGAGGTGAAGGCGAAGAACTGCATGGGGGCCTTCACCCGGGCAAAGGCTTCCTCCATCGACTCGTATCCCCAGGCCACGTCGTAGAGGTCCAGGGCCTTGGCCAGGTAGAGGAAGGAGTTGGTGTCGAAGCGGTCAACGAAGTTGTAGCCGTTGTAGGAGAGGTAACGCTCCACCTCGAACTGGCCGAAGAAGTCGAAGAGACCGTCCCGGGCGTTGTAGCGGCGCCCGAACTTGGCCCACATGGACTCGTCCGACAGGAAGGTGATGTGGCCGATCCCCCGGGCCAGCGCCAGGCCGTCCTTGGGATTCTTCTTGTACTCCCCCTTCTTCCAGGTGGGGTCGTTGAAGATGGCCCACCGGGCCACGGCGTTCAGCGAAATGGCCTGGGGCGAGGGGCGGCTGGTGGTGGCGAGGGGGATGGCGGAGCGGATCCGGTCCGGAAACTGGGTGGCCCACTCCAGGGCCTGCATTCCCCCCATGCTCCCGCCGAGGACGCAGAGGAGTGAGTCGATTCCAAGGTGGTCCAGCAGCAACGCCTGGGCCCGCACCATGTCGCGGACGGTGATGACGGGAAAGGAGAGGTTGTAGCGCTTGCCGGTCTTCGGGTTGACGGAGGCGGGGCCGGTGGAGCCGTAACAGGAGCCGAGCACGTTTGAGCAGATGACGAAGTAGCGGTCGGTGTCCAGGAGTCGACCCGGCCCGACGATGGCGTCCCACCACCCCGGCTTGGTGTCCTCTTCGCTGTGCTTGCCCGCCAGGTGGGCGTTGCCAGTCCATGCGTGGGCAACCATGATGGCGTTGGAACGGGCTGCATTCAACTCACCGTAGGTTTCGTAGACAAGCGTGACGGGGCCGAGGATTCGGCCACTCTCCAGCCGCAGTTCTACATCAAAGGTTACTGATTGTTCCTGAACGATGCCGACTGACATGGATCTATCCTGGGGTCTGATGTGGTGTGCGGGAACGTCAAAGCCCCTTCCCGCGGTGGCGAGAAAGGGCTATTGGCTGTGTTGCTATCCTCAAGCGCCTCTCTCATCTGTGCCTCACCGGCAGGATTTAGCACCTGACGTCCATTTTCGGACCGGTTGCTGTGGCTTCGCAGGGCCTTTCCCTCCACCACTCTTGATAAGAAAGCGTTTCTATTCAATTTTTATGGAGAATACGGGAGCTCCGGTTCTTTGTCAACCGGAAATGTTTGGTGGGGGCCGGGGGGTGAAAAGCCGCTCCCAGCTTGAGTTTTCGTTTGCCAAAGCAGGGGGGCTGCGCTATAGTCGGGGCGCGAGGCGGGGGTGTTCCGGCGCGGCGGGTTTCTGGTGTCGTGCCATTGAAAAATCCTGACTGTCCTCTATACTTGTCACATTTCCATGCCGCGAAGGGAGTTTCACCTATGACCATGACCGGAATCGCAACGGCTGTGATGGCCGGAACCCTAGTGGTGCTGGCCGTGTTCCTGGTCCCCGCCGTCATCGAGATCAGGAGAACGCTGACCGCCCTCCGTACCCTTATTGCCAACACCGACACTGAGCTCAAGCCGATTCTCTCGGAGCTTCAGGGGACTCTCGCCGATCTCAAGGTGGTGACCGAAGGGGTGGCCGGCAAGGTGGAGGACGTGCAGGTTTTCATGGATGCGGTTGGCGATACGGGCCGCAATATCCGGACCATCAACTCGGCCATCAGCGGCGTCGCCCAAGTGGCAGCAACCTCGACCATCTGGGCAACCGGCGCGAGGGTGGCGGGAAAGTATCTCATCGAGCGAATCACCAAGAAAAGGGGGTAATGTCATGGCAGACGAAGATAAGAGTACAAGTGTAGGTACGGTGTTTCTTTCTTTCCTTGCAGGAGCCGCGGTGGGCGCGGGACTCGGGCTGCTTCTGGCGCCAAAGTCAGGCAGCGAGATGCGGGAAAACATCATGGACCTGACCGACGATGCGCTCGACAAGATCAAGGGGTTCACCAAGGAGGCCCAGTCCAAGATTATGGACACCTACGAAGAAACCAAGGACCTGATCTCCGAGAAGAAGACCATCATCACCTCCGCCATCGAGGCGGGCAAGGAGGCGATGGATCGGGAGAAGGAAAAGTACAAGCAGGTCTAGTCAGGCGATCGGTAGACCGGAAGCCCACCCTGTGCGGTGGGCTTTTTCATGGGTGCGATCCGGATGGCCGGATGGCGCGGCGGTGGGTGTCATGGCGCGGCAGGGTGGAGCGGTGGAGAAAATCATCCGGTTTTTCAGCCACACCGTCTGGGAACTGGAGCCGGAGAGTTACGGCCCGGTAAAGGGGCGGTTTGTCCGCTATCTCCAGATCGGGGCGATGGTGTTCCGGGACTTCCTGGACGACCAATGCCTGCTGCGGGCCTCGGCACTGACCTTTACCAGCCTCCTCTCCATCGTCCCGTTCTTCGCCCTTGCCTTTGCCGTGCTCAAAGGGATGGGGGTGCAGAATACCCTTGAGCCGTTCATCCTGGAGCAGGTTGCGGCCGGCTCCCATGAGATCGTCGACAGTATTGTCACCTACATCAACAACACCAAGGTCGGATCCCTGGGTGCCGTCGGCCTCGTGGCCCTGATCATCACCGTGGTGGCTCTCCTCGGAAACATCGAGGAGGCCTTCAACGCCATCTGGGGGGTACGGGAGACCCGCACCCTCTACCGCAAGTTCAGCGACTACCTGAGCGTGCTGGTGAGCGGTCCGATCCTTCTCCTGGCCGCGGTGAGCGCAACCACAACCCTCGAAACCCAGGCGTTCATCCAGTGGCTCATCAGGTCTACCTATCTGGGGGACCTGCTGGTTCCGCTCTTCCGTCTTGTCCCCTACTTCAGCATCTGGCTTGCCCTGATTTTTCTCTACATGTTTATCCCCAATACCAAGGTCCGCTTCCGGTCGGCCGTGATGGGCGGAATCATCGCCGGCACGCTCTGGCAGGGTGCCCAGTGGGGGTACATCCATTTTCAGGTGGGGGTGGCAAAGTATAACGCCATCTACGGGACCCTGGCGGTTCTGCCGGTCTTCATGGTCTGGCTCTATACGAGTTGGCTCATCGTTCTTCTCGGACTGGAGGTGGTGTATGCCCACCAGCATATCCGCACCTATCGCCGGGAGGTGCGGATGCCGTCCCTGAGTTGCGCTGCCCGGGAGCGGCTGGCCCTGGCGCTGCTCCTGGACATATCTCTGTCATTTCACTATGATCGTCCTCCGTTGGGGGTTGTGGAACTTGCGGCACGGCTTGATGTGCCTGAACGGGCCACGCGGGAACTTCTGGAGTGTTTGGTGGAAGGGGGATGGGTGTTTGCCGGGCGTGGAGACGAGTCGGTTTACCTGCCGGCTCGGGAACTTGAGCATATCCGCGTCCGTGAGGTACTCGCGTCGTTGCGGAGCCAGGGGGTGGTTGTTGCCGGGAGGCTGGACGACGTGGGCGAGAGCGTCGTGGCGGAGCTCTATGGAAAGGTTGAACAGGCCGTGGCGGCGGCTCTGGGTGACGTGAACTTCAGGGAGCTGGCGGAGAATGTGGCCTGGAAGGCAGAAGTCTGATGGGGTGGTGAGCTAATGAGTCGTTGGTAACGGGGCCGCCGTTGACAACGGAGGGTGTTTGACTTATAGTGGCGCCATCCGTAACTGCAATGAATACAAGCATTAGCACCCGATCCGGTCCTCCGGCGGAGTTGCCGCATATATCGATATAATGCAAGATCTTAAGCATCTAACGAGAAAAAAACGCTTCTCCTTTTCTGACCACTTCAAGCCACGGCCACCTGCCTCCCGAAACTCTTTCAAGAGGCTCGCCGAGCCCCCGCCCAGGAAAAAACGCCTCCGTCTCATCTTGCCCGTCGTTGCGGCGCTCTTGGCGGCCTATCCGGTGCTTTCCCTCATTTTTTCAGGGAAGCCGGCAGTCTCCAGCGTCCGCGAGGAGCCTAAGCCGCCGCTCAAGCCGGTTCGAGAACTCGATCCCTTCAGCTCTTTCCAGCTTGCCGCCGGCCTTCTGACCAGTGCCCATATGGAGGGGGGGCGGCTGACGGCGGCTCTGCCAGGTGGCGGGACAGTGGTTTACGCCGTTAACGGCGAGCTGCAGCACCGGGTAAAGGAGGTCATGACCCAGTTTGATGTCCCCTATGGGGTTGTCGTCGCCATCGAGCCGAAGACTGGGAAAGTGCTTGCCATGGTCTCCCATTCTTCGGCCTCCCCCGGATGGGAAGAGCGGGCGTTCTACGGAATCTATCCCATGGCTTCCCTCTTTAAGATCATCACGGCCTCGGCGGCCCTGGAGCAGGGGAAAGTGACCCCGCAAACGGTAATTCCTTTCCGCGGCAGTCTCACCTCGGAGAGCGCCCACAGTTGGAGTTCCCTGCCAAAGCGAGGAGCCCAGGAGATGGATCTCACGACCGCCATGGGAAAATCGGTGAACCCGGTCTTCGGGCGGCTCGCCTCCGACGTGGCGGGCAGGGATGCTGTTCTGCGCAGCGCCGAGCGGTTCGGCTTCAACCACTACCTTCTGCCCGGCACCCCGGTCCAGCCCAGCAAGGCCGAGCATCCCCAGACCGACAACGACCTGCGTCTCATGGGAGCCGGCCTCGGTCGCGAGGTGAAGATTTCACCCGTCCATGCGGCGGTCATGATGGCGGCCATCGCCAATGGCGGCACCATGCTTGTGCCTTCCCTCGTGGAAGAGGTCCGCAATGGCGAGGGGAAGGTGTCCTACCATCACCAGCCCAAGGTGATCCGTTCGATCGTGACCCCCGAGGTTGCCGGTCAGCTCACGAAAATGCTCTCCACAACCGTCAGCAGCGGCACGTCACGCAAGGTCTTCCACGACCGGCGCGGCCGTCCCAAGCTGGCTGACATCAATATTGCCGCCAAGACCGGTTCCATCAATGGCAACGACCCGGAGGGGCACTATACCTGGTTCGCCGCCTACGCCCCTGCCGAGAACCCGGCAATAGCCCTTGTCACCCTCGTTATCAACCAGGACAAGTGGAAGATAAAGGCTTCGTATCTGGGCGAGCAGGCGCTGGAAGCGTTTTTCAAATAGGGAACGGGACCTGGGACCGGGAAAGACATGAATTGCCTGAGGTGCGGCACCTGTTGCACTGCCCCTGACATCGTGGCGTTGGATAAACCGCTGGGCACCCGATGCCGGCACCTTGATGGATCGGGGCTGTGTGCGATCTATGCGGAGCGGCCGGCGGTCTGCCGCGGGTACCGTCCCGACGAGATCTGTCGCATGGTGTCGGCGCCGACCCTGGACGAGCGGGTGAGGAAGTATCGGGATCTGTTCGGGGTGTAGGGTTATCGGTAGGTTTTCAGCGAAAGGACGCCGTCCCGCAGTTCGCCGTAGGTGTAGTGGGTGAGCCAGTCGCCGAGGGAGAGAAGGGTATTGCCTTCGGCGGTATCCAGGAACGGTATATGGAAGTGGCCGGAGACGACCGTGTCGCATCCTTCCCGGAAACGCTGGGCAGCGAAAGCCCGCAGCATTGCGGGGTAGTCCCATCTCATCTTGCGCCGACCGTGGTTCTTTTTGCTGCCGTGGGACATCTGCTCGGCGATCCACGAGACGAAGGCGGGCGGAACCAGGGCGGAGGCTGCCCGAGTCAGGCTGCTGTGGAGGATGAAGCGCAGCAGGCGATAGCCGTAATCCTTCCGGTTCACCTGGTCGCCGTGGCAGAGGTAGAACCGTTTCCCTTCGATTTCGATCACGGCGGGCCCGGCGTGGACCCGGGCGCCCAGGGTCTCCGTGAAGAACGGTCCCATGTGGAAGTCGTGGTTCCCCTCGAAGTAGACGATCCCCACGCCGCTCTCCTTTAATTCCCTGAGCCGCTCCAGGATGGGGAGGTAGTGGGTGAAGGGGACCTTCTCGTAGCCAATCCAGAATTCGAAGAGATCGCCGAGGATGTAGAGGGTGTCAGTGGCCCCCTGAAGTTCCGCCAGGAACTTCATGAGGATACGGTAGTTGTCGTCCTCCTCGTGCCGCAGGTGGGCGTCGGCGATGAAAATAGCGCGCATGGCGTCACTATACCCAAAAGTCCGGTAAAGGTAAAGGTAGAGGAAAAAAGGGCCAACTTCGTGTACCATTGTTTTCATTTACGGTGAATTGAGGTTTTCATATGGGATTCATGCGGGACGTGGAGATTGTCTGGGACGATCTCCTGGATGCCTTTGACAATCCGGGAAGTGATCTCGCCTACTTCCTCGATCGGGAGACAGGGGAGATATTCGCTGTCCCTGTCGATTATGACGACGATGAGTTCTGGCGGGACATGGAGGAGAGCGGCGAACGCTTTCTGCCGATACCCGGTTTTGACTACGAGCAGGAACGTCTGCTGCTCCACGAGTTCATCCGGAGGCTGGAGAACGAAAGCCTGAAGGGAATGCTGGCCCGCACCTTCGAGGGGAAGAAGCCTTACGGACGGCTGGATGAGATCCTCTCCTTCTACCCGGAGGAGTTCGACCGGTTCATGGCCCTGAAGGAGGAGATGATCTCCGAACGGGTGCGGCGGTGGCTCGAGGAGAACGATCTGTTTGCGGCGGAGGATGATGATGAGTTCTGACGATGGGGGGGCAGCGAGGGGGCAGCACCCGGCTGCTGCCGCATCACCGGCCGGGAACAGGACGGTCGTCTACCTTCTTGTGGCCGCAGCGCTGGTTGCCACGGGGTATGCCATCAAGCACACGGTCTCCTGTTTCCTCCTCGCGTTCGTCATTGCCTACCTCCTCGATCCGCTGGTGGTCGTCCTGGAGCGCCGCGGGGTGCGCCGCGTCTGGGGCATCGTCGTCCTCTATCTGCTCCTGGCGGTCTTCTCGGTCTTCTTCATCACCTTTTTCCTCCCCTTCATGAGCATGCGCTGGGAGGCCTTTATCACTGGGCTCCCGGTTTATCTCCAGAAGGGGAAGGAGCTTGCCCTGTCATGGAAGATGCGGGTGGTACCACCCTACGCGGCGGATGAATGGCGCTGGCTCTTCGACACGGCCGCCGGCCAGGTGGACAAGTTCCTCGCCAGGCTCGGCGCGGGAGTCTACGCGGCAGCGGCCGGCATCGTCTTCAACCTATTCAACCTGGTGCTGGCGCCCATACTGGTTTTTTTCATGCTCTGGTACAAGGAGGAGATAACGTCGGGGATCACGGCATGGCTGCCGGCGGCGCGGCGGGAGGCGATCCTGGTCCTGGGGCGCGAGATCAACGCCAGCATCGGCGGCTACCTCCGGGGCCAACTCATGGTTTCCGTCGTCGTGGCGGTGCTCTCCACGGTGGCGCTGTTCGCCCTCGGCATTGACTACCCCATCTTCAACGGCATCTTCGCAGGGCTTGCATCGATCCTCCCCTTCATCGGTGTTATCCTGGCGACGCTTCCCCCGCTCTTTTTTGCCTATGTCCAGTATCAGAGCGGGGTGGTGCTTCTGAAGGTGATCGGCGTCTTCTCAGTTATCTACTTCCTTGAAGGGTACCTGGTGAAGCCGCTGGTTTTCAAGGAGTCCATGGACCTGAATCCGCTGGTGACGATCATCGTGGTCATGGCCTTCGGGGAGCTGATGGGGTTCTGGGGGATACTCCTTGCCGTTCCGATCGCCGCAGCCATCAGGGTCGTCTCCGACCACGTTCGGCGCGGCGACTTCTCGCGGAGCTAGGGCCATGCGCCCCCGCGAAGCGGCACACATCGCCTGGTTCATGGCGGGCACCTTCGGTCTTGTGCTCCTGACGGGCCATGTGGCCCATCACACCCTGTCGGCGGTCCTCACCTCGCTGGTCCTCGCCTATCTTCTCAATCCCGCCATGAAGTTCCTCCAGCGCAAGGGGCTCGGAAAGCTGCCGGCCATCGCTGTTCTCTACCTCTGCATCTCAATTGCCATCTTCTTTTCGCTCTTCTTTCTCATCCCCTATCTGAGCCACCAGCTGGATGCCTTTCCCCGTGCGGTTCCCCGCTACGCGCAGAACCTTGAGCGGGTCCTGGAGCAGTGGAAAGTGCGGCTCGCCCCCACCTATGGCGGCGAGGAGGGAGCCTGGCTCATCGCCCGCGCCGAAGAGTCGCTCAAAAAGCTGGCCCTTGAGGTGGGAGGAGAGGGATACCAGCAGCTGCAGCGGGCCTTTTTCGGACTCTTCAACCTGGTGCTGGCGCCGATCCTGGTCTTCTTCATGCTCTACTACAAGACCTTCGTGAAAGACCTGATCCTTCGCTTCATCCCCCATCGGGAGCGTCCTTCGTTCCGTGAGGTGGGAGGAAGGATCAAGGGGACACTGGAGCGGTTCGTCCTGGCCCAGTTCTACGATTGCCTGCTGGTGGGGGCCCTCTCGGCTGTGGCCCTCCTGCTGTTGGGAGTTGAATTCCCGCTTCTGAATGGCCTCGTGGCCGGGTTCGCGTCGGTGGTGCCGTTTGTCGGGGTGCTGGTGGCGGTGGTTCCTCCGGCCCTCATCGGCTATGCCGAGAGCGGCGACCTCTTGATTATCCCCAAGGTTTGCGCCGCCTACTTCGTCATCAGTGTCATCATGGAAGGGAACGTGATCAAGCCGCTCCTGATGCGGGGAACCCTGCGGCTGAATCCCCTGGCGGTAATCTTTGCCCTCATGGCGATGGGGGAGTTGCTGGGGTTCTGGGGCGTAGTGCTGGCGGTGCCGGTCTCCGCCGTGGTGAAGATCTGCGCGACGGAGTTGCGAGGGTATCTGGTGGAGAGAAGCGGCGATGCGTAGGATGCTCTTCGCCATAACCGGCATGAGCTGCGCCGGCTGCGCGGCCCGGATCGAGAAGGAGGTCGGCCGTATGGCGGGGGTGGCGACGGTGGTGGTGAACTTTGCCACCAGCGAGCTGGCCGTTGAGTTCGACGAGGCGACGATCTCGCCGGAAGGTATCGAGGTGCGGGTAAAGGAGCTTGGCTATGGCGCGCGGCGGGAGGCTGGGGCCGGGGAGATCCGCTTCGGCGTCCGGGGGCTCCACTGCGCCTCCTGCGTGGCGAACCTTGAGAAGCGGCTCCTGGCGAACCTCGCCGTTTCCGACGCCGTGGTGAACCTGGCCCAGGAGGAGGCGCTGGTCCGGTTCGACCCGTCACTGCTTGCCCGGGCCGACATCTTTGCCATCGTGGCCGAGGCCGGGTACACGGCGGTGGAACTGGAGAGCGGCCGGGACGACGCGGCGGCGGAGCGTGCGCGCCAGTGGCGCTGGTTCCTGGTGAGTGCGCTCCTGTCGCTGCCGATCATGGTGACCATGACCTGGCACGGCAACCAGGCCGTGGGGTGGATGAACCTGGTGTTGGCCACGGTCGTCCAGTTCACGGCCGGCCTCACCTTCTACACGGGATCATGGTTCGCCCTGAAGAACAGAAGCGCCACCATGGACGTGCTGGTGGCACTGGGCACCTCGGCCGCCTATTTCTACTCCCTTTTCGCCTTCTTCGGAGCCTTCGGCGAGCATGGCGGCCATGTTTTCTTTGAGACCTCGGCCATGCTGATCGCCTTTATCCGGCTCGGCAAGTACCTGGAGGCCCGGGCGCGGGGGAAGGCCGGCGAAGCCCTGAAGAAGCTCCTGCGGCTCCAGGCCGACAGGGCCCGGCTGGTGACCGGCGAGGGGGAGCGGGAGGTTGCTGCTTCCGCCCTCCGGGTGGGGGACCTGGTGCGGGTTCTCCCCGGTGAGACGGTTCCCGTTGACGGGGAGGTGGTTGAGGGAAGCTCCACCCTGGACGAGTCCATGGTGACCGGCGAGTCGGTGCCGGTGACCAAGAGACCGGGGGACGGGGTCACCGGCGCGACGGTCAATGGCCGGGGCGTCCTCCTGGTGCGGGCCACGCGGATCGGCGAGGAGGCCCTTCTGGCCCAGATCGTCCGGATGGTTCGGGAGGCCCAGGCAGACAAGGCGCCGATCCAGCGTTTCGCCGACCGGGTCTCCGGCGTCTTCGTGCCGGTGGTGATCGCCCTGGCGCTCCTCACTTTCCTTCTCTGGTTCCTGGTTTTCCACCAGGAGTTCCTCTTCGCCTTCAAGCTGGCCATTGCCGTGGTGGTCATCGCCTGCCCCTGCGCCATGGGGCTTGCCACGCCAACTGCCATCATGGTGGGAAGCGGGGTGGGGCTCAGCCGGGGGATTCTCGTCAAGCGCGGGTCGGTGCTGGAAGACATCTCGCGGGTCCAGGCGATCCTCCTGGACAAGACTGGCACCCTGACGCAGGGAGCGCCGGCCCTGACCGACCTCGTGCCGGTGCCGGGAGTGACGAAGGAGCGTCTTCTCTCGCTTCTGGCCGCCGCCGAGTCCCGGTCGACACATCCCCTGGCCCAGGCTGCCGTTGCCGGCGCCGCGGAGCGGGGCGTGGTGCCGGCCGACGTGGCCGACTGCCGGGAGACCGAGGGGGGAGGCGTTGCCTGCACCCTGAACGGGGAAGAGGTGCTGGCGGGGAGCGCCCGATTCCTGGAGGAGGCGGGGATCGTCACGGCGCCCCTTGCGGCCGATGGGGCGCGGCTGGCGGGAGAGGGGAAATCCCTCGTCTTCGTGGCGGCCGGCGGAAAGCTCGTGGGACTCGCAGCCCTGGCGGACCGGCTTAAGGAGACGTCAGCCCGGGCCGTGGCGGAGCTGAAGCGGATGGGGATCGCCACCTTCATGATTACCGGCGATCATCGGGACGTGGCCGCTGCCGTGGCGAACGAGGCGGGAGTTGACGGCTTCGAGGCGGAAGTGCTGCCGAGCCGCAAGCAGGAGGTGGTGAAGGAGTACCAGGCGAAGGGGCTTCTGGTGGCCATGGTGGGTGACGGCATCAATGATGCCCCGGCCCTGGCGCGGGCCGACGTGGGGATCGCCATCGGCGGCGGCACCGACGTGGCCAAGGAGACCGGCGATGTGATCCTCGTCCGGGACGACCTCATGGACGTGGTGCGGGCCATCCGGCTCGGCCGCGCGACCCTGGCCAAAGTGAAGCAGAATCTCTTCTGGGCGCTCTTCTACAACATCCTCGGCATACCGGTGGCTGCCGGAGCTCTCTACTATCCCCTCGGCATCACCCTCAAGCCCGAGTACGCAGGGCTTGCCATGGCTTTCTCGTCGGTGTCGGTGGTGACCAACTCGATCCTCCTGCGGAGGGTTGGGCGGAGGCTGGAATGACGTTGTTTCGCTATGTCTGTGTTGCCGTTTTTCTGGGCGTTGTCTTTTCCGTCGGCGCGTCGACCGGCATGGCCGCGGAGGTGGACCGTCCGTCGACGGCCGAGTCCCGGGCGCGGATGGAGCGGGACGAACGCTACGGTCTGAGGCTTCGGGACGACCTTGCCGCGGCCGATGCCATTGCCGGTGAGGAGATGGTCGACCTGGAGCGCCGCATAGACGCAATCCTGCCGTTGGAATCCCCTCGCCGGGAAACTGGCCTCGAGGAACTCCAGGGGGACTACGCCGCATACCGGGACCGGCTGGGCATGGCCATGGCGGAGGTTGACGAGGCTCTGGCCGATCCGTCAGGGTTTCCCCTCGACATCGGCGTCAGCTACGGTGAGCTGGAGCGAACGACCCGCGAGGTGGCCGTCCGCCTGAAGCGTCAGCGCAGGGAGTTCGACCGGGAGCTTCAGCGCCTGGTGGTGCTGTTCGACAGGAAGCGGGACCTTGCCGATCAGACTGCGTCCCTTGAGGTTCAGTTGCAGCGCATTGAGGCGCGACTGGAGGAGCCTGGTCTTTCCGGGAAGGAACGCGCAAAGGAAGAGCGTCGGGGGGGGCAACTCCGGAGCAGGGTCCTCACCCTCCAGGATGAGCTTCGGTCCCTGGCAGACGTGGACGAAGGGCTCCTCAAGCACTACGTTGTCCTGATCGAGCAGGCGATGCATGAGGAGGCGTGGCTCACGCTCCAGGCGGACCGTTACCGGGGGATCGTGAAGGCGCTTGGCGCTGCTGCCCCCGTAAAGGTGCGCGGTTCCGCAGACAGGGGGGCGCGACTCAGGGAGCTGATCCGGCTCTGCGAGAGCCAGATAGCGCGGCTCTCCCTTGAGCGGGACGGGATAGAACGCCGGGAGACGAGGATTTCTGCCGTCGGCACACTGCGGGAGATGGACCGGTCCCGGGAGCTTGCCGAACTCTATGATCGCCTGGATGGCCGGTACCGACGCGAGATCGGGCGCCTCAGAACCCTGGTCGGCGCCCTGGGGGCCGATCTGGCCGAGCTTCGCCGTTGAGGCGGGCGAGCGGTTTTGCACAAGTGTGATACACTAGTTCATGAAATTGGTGCTGTCACCCATGGCCTCGCATCGGGGAGGGCATCATGAAAAGAAGAATCGTAAAGTCGGATGCCGAATGGAAGGAGCAGCTCACCCCGGAACAGTATGAGGTGACCCGCCGGAAGGGGACGGAACGGGCCTTCAGCGGCGCCTATTGGGACTGCCACGATAAGGGGACCTACCGTTGCGTCTGCTGCGGCAACAAGCTGTTCTCTTCTTCCGCGAAGTATGACTCCGGCACCGGCTGGCCAAGCTTCACAGCCCCCGTGGAAGGGGAGAGCGTGGAGATGGAGGGAGATTTCAGTTTCTTCATGCGGCGGACGGAGGTCCACTGCTCCGCCTGCGGCGCCCACCTGGGACATGTATTCGATGACGGCCCGACTCCGACTGGCAAGCGTTTCTGCATCAATTCGGCGGCACTTGCCCTGGACACGGAGACGGGCCCTGACAAGGCGTAATCCGCCCTGTCGGGCAGATTCGTCAATCTTCAGAAGCGGGATCTTGCCGACGGTGGAAACACCTCCCTCCTTTGCTATACTTTCGCCGTATGTTCTCTTAAGGATACCTGTATGGACCTCCTCGCGGGCGCATCGCCCGAGTTTATAGAATCCCTCTACCTCCAGTGGCGTGACGACCCTGCCGTCGTCTCCGCCGAGTGGCGCGCCTTCTTCAGCGGCTTCGAGGCCGGCCGGACGGAAGTTGCGGAAGCGGGCCTTCCGCTGGAGATGGCCGCCAAACAGTCGGCGGTCGATTCCCTCATCTACCGCTACCGGGACCTGGGGCATTTGCTCGCCTGCACCGATCCCCTCTCCCCCTGCAAGCTGGAGCATCCGGAACTCATCCTCGAGCGGTTCGGCCTTGATCCGTCCGACCTGGACCGGACCTTCCGCGCCCGGCGTTTCCTGAAGAAGGAGGCGACGCTCCGGGAGATCCTTGACACTCTGCGGGAAACCTACTGTCGTTCCGTCGGCGTGGAGTTCATGCACATCCAGGACCCTCAGGAGCGGACCTGGCTCATGGAGCGGATGGAGCCGGTCAGGAATCGTCCTCCCTTCAGCCGGCGGGAGCAGCTCCGGATCCTCGAAAAGCTCCAGGAGGCAGCCCTCTTCGAGGAGTTTCTCCATCGCAAATTCATGGGGCAGAAACGTTTCTCCCTGGAAGGGGGGGAATCGATCATACCGATGCTGGATGCGCTGGTGGAGAGGGCCGCGGCGACTGGCGTGACCGACATCGTCCTGGGGATGGCCCACCGGGGGAGGCTCAACGTGCTGGCGACCATCTTCGGCAAGCCCCTGGAGAACATCTTCTCAGAGTTTGCCGACAACCTGCCGCTGGGATTTGTCGGTGACGGCGACGTGAAGTATCACAAGGGATTCTCGTGTGACAGGGAGTTGTCGGGAGGGGGCCACATCCACCTGACCATGGCCTTCAACCCCAGCCACCTGGAGGCGGTGGACCCGGTGGTGGAGGGGAAGTGCCGCGCCCGCCAGGATGCCCTCGGGGCCGGGGGCGACAAGCGGGTGCTGCCGATCCTGATCCACGGCGACGCCGCCTTCGCTGGCCAGGGGGTGGTGGCGGAGACCTTCAACCTCTCGCAACTGGAAGGGTACCGGACCGGCGGCACCCTGCACATCGTCATCAACAACCAGATCGGCTTCACCACGCTGCCGGCGGATGCCCGGTCGTCCCGCTACGCCACCGACGTGGCCAAGATGGTGGCGGCACCGGTCTTCCACGTCCATGGCGAGGACCCCGAGGCGGCGGTCCATGTGGTGCGGCTGGCGCTGGAGCACCGGCAGGCCTTCGGCAGGGACGTGGTGGTGGAGCTCATCTGCTACCGCCGCCACGGTCACAACGAGGGGGACGAACCGTTCTTCACCCAGCCGCTCATGTATGGTCGGATCAAGGACCGCCCGCCGGTCCACGGGATGTATGGGGCGAAGCTGGCCGAAGCGGGGGTGAGCCGGGATGAAATTGACGGTACCGCGGCTGCGTATGCGAAGCGGCTCGAAGAGGCTCTGGCCGATCCTCCGCGCTCCGTGCCCGGCGGCTTTGAGGGGAAGTGGCGGCAGTATCGCAACGACTACACGCCGCTCAAGGTGGAGACCGGCGTGGGGGGGGAACCCCTCCGGGACCTGGCCGGCCGCCTCGCCGCCGTGCCCGCCGGGTTCACCCTTCATCCGAAGGTGGCGGCGATCCTGGCCCGGCGCAGGGATGCGGCGACCCAGGGGGAGGGGATCGACTGGGGCAACGCCGAGACCCTTGCCTATGCCACGCTCCTGGCGGAGGGGACCTCAATCCGCCTCTCGGGGGAGGACTCCCGGCGCGGCACCTTTGGTCACCGCCACGCGGCGCTCCACGACATGACCAGCGAGGCAACGTACGTGCCGCTCTCGACCGTGGCGGCTTCGGGCGCCCTGTTCAATGCCTGGGACAGCATGCTTTCCGAGTTCGCGGTGCTCGGCTTCGAGTACGGCTACTCGGTGGAGGCGCCTGAGGCCCTCGTCATCTGGGAGGCCCAGTTCGGCGACTTCGCCAACGGCGCCCAGGTGATCATCGACCAGTTCATTGCCGGCGGCGAATCCAAGTGGGAGCGGGTGAGCGGTCTCGTCATGCTTCTTCCCCACGGCTTCGAAGGGCAGGGGGCCGAGCACTCCAGTGCCCGGATCGAGCGCTACCTGCAGCTCTGCGCCGACGACAACATGCAGGTGGTCTATCCCACCACCCCGGCCCAGCTCTTTCACCTGCTGCGCCGGCAGGTGAAAGAGCCGTTTCGCAAGCCCCTGGTGGTCTTTACCCCCAAGAGCCTGTTGCGCCATCCCCGGTGCGTTTCGCGCCTCGATGAGCTGGCGGACGGCTGGTTCAGGGAGATTGTCCCCGATGGGGGTGACGTCGACAAGGCTCGGCGGCTTGTGCTTTGCAGCGGCAAGGTCTACTATGACCTTCTGGAGCGTCGGGAGCGCGAGGGGCGCGGCGACGTGGCCATCGTCCGGATCGAGCAGCTCTACCCCCTGCGTGCCGATCTGCTGCGGGAAGAGCTGGCGTCCTTCAGGGAGGCGAAGGAGATTGTCTGGGTGCAGGAAGAGCCAAAAAACATGGGCGCATGGCCGTTTCTGCGGCCGCTGCTGAGCGATATTCTCGGCTTGGAGCCGCGTTATGTCGGTCGCCCGGAGAATGACGTGCCGGCGGTGGGATCCCACCGCCGGCACGGTATGGAGCAGGAACGTATTCTAACGGAGGTATTTGGATGATTCAGCACAAGCAGCGCAAGACCGTACACAGCCCGGGACTCACGGAACTCCCCCCCCTGCCGATGGACGTTCCGAGCCTTATCGACGATTTCCGCCGGTATTACACCTACAACCTCGGCCGCGACAAGTACTGCCGGTCGGTTCCCTACCACTACAAGGCGCTGGCGCTTTCCGTCCGCGACCGCCTCATGGAACGCTGGAAGAATACCCGCTACGCCTACATGGATTCGGACTGCAAGCGGGGCTATTACCTGTCACTGGAGTTCCTCATGGGGCGCGCCCTCGGCAATGCCATGCTGAATCTCGGCATTACCGATGCCGCCACACAGGCGCTGTTTGATCTCGGCATCTCGCTGGAAGACCTGGCCGAAGCCGAAGTCGACGCGGGGCTCGGCAACGGGGGCCTGGGGCGCCTGGCAGCCTGCTTTCTGGATAGCTGCGCCACCCTGCAACTGCCGGTCATGGGGTACGGCATCCGGTACGAATACGGGATGTTCCGGCAGCGCATCGTGAACGGCCAGCAGGTGGAGGAGCCGGACCACTGGCTGCGTAACGGCAACCCTTGGGAGATCGAGCGCCCGGAGTATACCCAGCGGATCTGCTACGGCGGCCGCACCGAGCGCTACCGCACTGATGACGGCACGTACAGCGTCCGGTGGGTGGATACCCATGACGTGCTGGCTGTCCCCTACGATACGCCGGTGCCTGGCTACACGAACGGCACGGTCAATACCCTGCGGCTCTGGAAAGCGGTTGCCACCGACGCCTTCAACCTGGGTGAATTCAATGCCGGCAGCTACACCGAATCGGTTGCCGCCAAGAACGAAGCCGAAAACATCACAATGGTGCTGTACCCCAATGACGCCAGCGAGAACGGCAAGGCGCTGCGGCTCCGCCAGCAGTATTTCCTCGCCTCGGCAAGCCTGCAGGATGTCATCGACCGCTGGGTCGTAACGAGCAAGGGTGATTTCAGCGCCTTTGCCGATAAGAACTGTTTTCAGCTGAACGACACGCACCCGAGCTGCGCCGTGCCGGAACTGATGCGCCTGCTGATGGACGAGCAGGGGATGGGGTGGGAGCAGGCCTGGAAGATCACCAGCCGCACCATGGCGTACACCAATCACACCCTGCTTCCCGAAGCCCTGGAGAAATGGCCTCTCCCCCTCTTCGGCCAACTCCTGCCGCGTCTCCTGGAGATCATCCTGGAGATCAACGCCCGCTTCCTGGCCGAGGTCTCCAGCCGCTGGCCCGGCGATCATGAACGTCTGCGGCGCATGTCCATCATCGAGGAAGGAGCGATTCCCCAGGTCCGTATGGCCTATCTGGCCATTGTCGGCAGTTTCTCCGTGAACGGGGTCGCCGCCCTCCACTCGCAGCTCCTTGCCCAGGGGCTGTTCCGCGATTTTTACGAGCTCTGGCCCCACAAGTTCAACAACAAGACCAACGGGGTCACGCCGCGTCGCTGGCTCGCCTGGTGCAATCCGGGCCTGAGCCGGCTGATTACCGAAACCATCGGCGACGGCTGGGTTGCGGACCTGGGGCAGATCAGGGAACTAGCCGACTTTGCCGATGACGCCGCCTTCCGGAGCCGCTGGCGGGCGGTCAAGCTGGCCAACAAGGAACGTCTGGCGGCCCTGGTCCAGGACAAGTGCGGCGTCACCTTCAACCCCGAGTCCCTGTTCGATGTGCAGGTGAAGCGGATCCACGAGTACAAGCGCCAGCTCCTCAATATCCTTCATGTCATCCATCTCTACGACCGGATCAAGCGCGGCGACACCGCCGGGTGGACGAACCGGTGCGTGCTTATCGGCGGCAAGGCGGCACCCGGCTACTACATGGCCAAGCTCATCATCAAGCTGATCAACAATGTCGCCCACGTGGTGAACGCCGATCCCCAGGTGGGAGACCGGCTCAAGGTGGCGTTTCTCCCCAACTACCGCGTCACGGCCATGGAGATCATCTGCCCCGGCACCGACCTGTCGGAACAGATATCCACCGCCGGCAAGGAGGCATCGGGAACAGGCAACATGAAATTCATGATGAACGGTGCCCTGACCATCGGCACCCTGGATGGCGCGAACATCGAAATCCGGGAAGAGGTGGGGGACGACAATTTCTTCATGTTCGGTCTCACGGCCGAGGAGGTGGAGGAGACGCGCAGCAGGTACAACCCCGGCGCCATCATCGATGCCGATGCCGATCTGGGGCGGGTGATGAACCTGCTGGCGTTCGGTCACTTCAACCTGTTCGAGCCGGGGATATTCGAGCCGATCATCAACGCCATTACCAGCCCCCAGGATCCCTGGATGGTTGCCGCGGATTTCCGCAGCTACGTTGCCGCCCAGCAGAAGGTCGATGCCACATACCAGGACCAGGAGCAGTGGACGCGCATGAGCATCATCAACAGCGCCTCAAGCGGCAAGTTCTCCACCGACCGGACCATTCTGGAGTACAACGAGGATATCTGGCGCCTGCAGCCGGTGCCGGCCGTGACCGTGGGGCAGTCTGACCTGTTAGCGAGTCTGCCGGACTTAGGGTGAATCTGCTGCAAATCCGTCTGGACGGTCCATATTTCGCCGCTTTCTTGGTCAATAGAATAACTATTGACCTGCGAAATCGACAAAATCTGGCCTCGCCCAGCCGAATTTTCGCTACGATTTCCTAAGTCCGACAGACTCCAGCACGAACGTGAAAGGTGGCCGGTATGGAAATCAAGATTCCGTCGGTGGGCGAATCGGTATTCGAGGCCCTGGTCGGCACATGGCACAGGAAACATGGCGAGGCTGTCCACCGTGACGAGCCGGTCTGCGAGATCGAGACCGACAAGATCACCATGGAACTGAACGCCGAGGCTGACGGCATCCTCTCCATCACGGTACCGGAAGGGACCACCGTGAAGATCGGGACGGTCATCGGGGTGATAGAGGAGCAGGCGGTGGCGGAGACGACGGCTCCTCCCACGCCGCAGCCCGAGGCGCCCCGGGAGGCGTCGCCTCTGTCGCCGGCGGTCCGCAAGCTTGCCCAGGAGCGGGGGCTCGATCCTGGAGCGATCCCGGGAACCGGCCGGGGCGGACGGGTGACGGTGGAAGACCTGCTGGAAAATCAGGCTGCTACGGGGAAAAAGCCCGAGCAGCAGCCGCTCTTCGCGCCTCCGGCGGTGCCACCTCCCCCTCCAGTACCACCCCCTGCTGCCGTATCTGCGCCCGCGCAGCCGGTACAAAAGGAGGAGCCGGCACCCTCCAGCGCTCCCCCACGCACCACCCGCACCCCCATGACCCCCATCCGGAAGCGGATTGCCGAGCGGCTGCTGGCGGCGCGGCAGCAGACCGCCATGCTCACCACCTTTGCCGAAGCGGACTTGACCCGCATCGTGGAGTTGCGAAAGCGCCACAGGGAGCAGTTCCAGAAGCGGCACGGCGTTCCCCTCGGTTTCATGTCGTTCTTCGTCAAGGCCTGCGTGGAGGCCCTGAAGGAGTTTCCGCCGGTGAACGCGTCCATCGACGGTGATGACATCGTCTACCACCACTACTACGACATCGGTATCGCCATCGGCGGGGAGAAGGGGCTGGTGGTGCCGGTCATCCGCGACGCCGACCGGCTCCACTTCTGGGAGATCGAGCGGGCCATCGAAGGATTCGTCGAGAAGGTGAAGACGAACCGGCTGGAGCTTTCCGATCTCCAGGGTGGGACCTTCACCATCTCCAACGGTGGGGTTTACGGTTCGCTCCTCTCCACGCCGATCCTGAACCCGCCCCAGAGCGGCGTCCTGGGCATGCACGCCATCCAGGAGCGCCCCGTGGTGCGCGACGGTCAGATCGTCATCCGCCCCATGATGTACCTGGCTCTTTCATACGACCACCGGATCATCGACGGCCGGGAGGCGGTCCAGTTCCTGAAACAGGTGCGAGAGTACGTGGAGGAGCCTGAGGAGCTCTTCCTGGAAGGATAGGTGTCACTGTGCCGGTACTGGGTCGATTCCTGATGATGCTTGCCGTCCTGGCGCTTCTGGTGTCGCCGGCATCCGCCGGCGGCAAGGGGAAGAAGGTGAACGGGAACGGTTTCGCCGCCACCCGTAACGCCGCGCAACGGGGGAATTCCGACGCGGCCTTCAGGCTCGCCCTCATGTACCTCAACGGCACCGGCACCCCGCGAAACCGCTCCGAGGCGGCCCGCTACATGAAGATGGCGGCGGAGCGGGGACACCAGCGGGCCCAGTACTACCTCGGCACGTTCTACTATGAAGGGACCGGCGTGAAGGAAGACCGGCAGGCCGCCGCGCTCTGGATCAGGAAAGCGGCGGAGGGGGGAGATGCAGAGGCCCAGTACGCCTACGGGATGCTTCTGCTTTCCGGGGACGGGGTGCCGGTGGACAAGGTGACGGCCATGGAGTGGCTCGGCAAGGCGTCCCGCCAGGGAAACCAGGGGGCCCGCGACGTACTCCAGGAGCTGGTCACCTTCAGCGGCCGCCCCCCCGAAATCCGCTCCCTTGAGCCCGACCTCTCGGCGAAACGCCCGGACGCCACGCAGGGTGAAGCGGTGAACAGAGAGCGCCTTGAGGGAAAGGGCGTGATCCTCAATCAGGGGGAGTTCAGCCTCAAGTTCTCCATGCCCGACCTGAGCGGTGCCAACTCTCCCTACCGAACCTCGCCCGACGATAATCTCCGGAACCGGCTGCAAGGTGGGACTTTCGAGATCATCTACCGGCCGGCTGAGTAGGTTTACTTCGGGCGCGATCCCTCGCAAAGATATTTACGGATAAGTTCTTAAAATCAGCAGGAGGTCTCATGTCTGAAGATATCTACGATCTTGTCGTCATCGGCGGTGGCCCGGGCGGCTACGTGGCCGCCATCCGGGCGGCCCAGCTCGGGTTTTCCGTGGCGGTGGTGGAAAAGCGCGCGGCACTCGGCGGGGTCTGCCTCAACGAGGGGTGCATCCCGAGCAAGGCGCTCCTGGATTCGTCGGAACTCTTCGCCCTGGCCCGGGACAAGTTCGTGGGCCACGGCATCGAGATCGAACCGCCTAAACTCAACCTGGCGAGGATGATGGCCCGCAAGGACGACGTGGTGAAGAAGCTCACCGACGGTGTCGCCTTTCTCTTCAAGAAGAACGGGATCACCTGGGTGAAGGGGACGGCGCGGTTGGCCGGCATGCAGGGGGATGCCCACGGAGTCGAGGTTGCGCTTGGGGACCGGGGAGCGGGGACCGGGGACCAGGAGAGGCAAATGCTTCGGGGGAAGCGGGTACTTCTGGTCACCGGCAGCGAGGCGGCGCCGGTGCCGGGGCTCACCTTCGACGGCGAACTGGTGGTGAGCGCCCGGGAGGCACTCTCCTTCGACCGGGTGCCGGAGCACCTTCTGGTAGTGGGCGCAGGGTACATCGGACTTGAGCTGGGATCGGTCTGGCGGCGGCTTGGGAGCAAGGTCACGGTGGTGGAAGTCCTGCCGAAGATGCTCCCGAACAGCGACGGTCAGGTGGCGGACCAGCTCATGCGCTCGCTCCGCAAGCAGGGAATCGAGTTCCGGATGGAGACCCGGGTGACCGGCTTCACAAAGCAGAACGGCAAGGGTGTAGCCCTGCTGGTGGGGGCGAAGCGGGAGGAACTGGTCTGCGACCGGGTGCTCGTGGCGGCGGGGCGGCGTCCGGTGACCGAAGGGCTCGGCCTTGCCGGCCTCGGCGTCCGGATGGAGGAGGGGCGGATCGCCGTTGACGGGAACTTCCAGACCTCCGCCGCCGGCATCTATGCCATCGGCGACCTGATCCGTGGCCCGATGCTGGCCCACAAGGCGATGGCCGAGGGAGAGGTCTTCGCCGAACGGCTGGCCGGCCAGGGGTCGGTGGTGGACTACGAGTTCATTCCGGGTATAGTTTACACGTGGCCCGAAGCGGCCAGCGTCGGGAAGACCGAGGAGCAGCTGAAGGGAGAAGGAATCCCCTACGTGGCCGGGAAGTTCGCCTTCATGGCCAACGGCCGGGCGAGGTGCATGGACGAGACCGAAGGGTTCGTGAAGATCCTCGCCAAGCCCGACACCGGCAAGGTCCTGGGCATCCACGTGGTCGGCCCCCGGGCCAGCGACCTGATCGCCGAGGCGGTCACCGTCATGACCTACGGCGGCAGCGCCCAGGACATGGCCATGACCTTCCACGCCCATCCGACCCTCTCCGAAGCCATGAAAGAGGCGGCCCTGGACGTGGAGAAGCGGGCGATACATGCGTGATGGGCAAATAGTCAAAATCTGCCACAGAGACACGGAGACACAGAGAAAATCAAAACACAACGCGGATGAACAGGATATTCAGGAACAAGACCCGGTTCTTCCGGGACCTTTAACCAAACTCTGAGAGTCTTGAGCTGTAGTCTTCTCTGTGTCTCTGTGGCAGATTTTCAGGAGGCTCGAAATGGGCAAGAACCTCGCGACCAAAATCCTCGAAGCTCACCTCGTGAAGGGCGAACTGACACCGGGCACCGAGATCGCCCTGAAAATCGACCACACGCTGCTCCAGGACGCCACCGGCACCATGGCCATGCTGGAGTTCATCGCCATGGGGGTCGACCGGGTCAAGGTGGAACTGGCGGCCCAGTACATTGATCACAACCTCCTGCAGACCGACAACAAGAACGCCGATGACCACGTCTTCCTCATGACGGCGGCCCAGCGGTTCGGCATCCACCTCTCCAAGCCGGGAAACGGGGTTTCCCACCAGGTGCATCTGGAGCGCTTCGGCGTTCCCGGCAAGACCATGCTCGGCGCCGATTCCCACACCACGTCGGCCGCCGGCATGGGCATGATCGCCATCGGCGCCGGGGGGCTCGATGTTTCCCTGGCCATGGCGGGGCACCCGTTTTATCTCCCGTGCCCCAAGATCTGGGGGGTGAAGCTCACGGGCCAGCTCCAGCCCTGGGTCTCGGCCAAGGACGTGATCCTGGAGATGCTCCGCCGCCACACGGTGAAGGGGGGCGTCGGCAAAATCATCGAATACTACGGCCCCGGCGTGGCGACCCTCTCGGCCACGGACCGGGCCATCATCGGCAACATGGGGGCGGAGCTCGGCGCCACCACCTCCATCTTCCCCTCCGACCACCGGACCCGCGAGTTCCTGGAGGCCCAGGGCCGCGGCCAGGTCTGGACCGAGCTTGCCGCCGACCCGGATGCCACCTACGACGAGTACGAGGAAATCGACCTCGCCACCGTGGAGCCCCTCATCGCCTGTCCCTCCTCGCCGGATAACGTGGTGCGGGTTGCCGACATCGAGGGGCTGAAGGTGGACCAGGTGCTCGTCGGCAGTTCCGCCAACTCCGCCTTCCGGGACCTCATGTCCGTCTGCCGCATCCTTGACGGCCGGCGCGTCGCCTCCCATGTCTCCTTCAACGTGAACCCCGGCAGCCGCCAGGTTCTGGAGAACGTGGCCGACCAGGGTGGGATCATGATGCTGCTACTGGCCGGCGCCCAGATCCACCAGCCCGGCTGCCTCGGCTGCATCGGCATGGGGCAGGCGCCGGGGACCAACCAGGTGAGCCTCCGCACCTTCCCCCGCAACTTCCCCGGCCGCAGCGGCACCAAGAACGACAGGGTCTACCTCTGTTCCCCGGAGACGGCGGCGGCCGCCGGCATCTTCGGCGTGGTCACCGACCCCCGCAAGCTGGGTGATCTCATGCCGTGGCCCAACGTCCAGAACCCGGCGAAGTACGTCCTGGATGATTCCAGCATCATCTTCCCCCTCCCGCCGGAGGAAGCGGCGCGGGTCGAGATCGTCACCGGCCCCAACATCGTTCCGTTCCCCGACTTCGATCCCCTTCCCGAGACCCTGGAGGCCGAGGTCATCCTCACCGTGGGGGACAATATCTCCACCGACACCATCATGCCGGCCGGCAACAAGGTGCTGCCGTACCGGAGCAACATCCCGGCCATCAGCCAGTTCGTCTTCGAGCAGCTTGATCCCGAGTTCCCGAAGCGGGCGAAGGAGACGGCGAACGGCATCGTCGTCGGCGGCGAGAACTACGGCCAGGGGTCGTCCCGGGAGCATGCGGCCCTGGCCCCGCGCTATCTCGGCATCAGGGTCAAGATTGCCAAAAGCTTCGCCCGGATTCACAAGGCGAACCTGGTCAACTTCGGCATCCTGCCGCTTGTGTTCAGGGATCCGGCTGATTACGACAGCTTGAAGCCGGGAGACACGGTAATTTTCCCGGACCTGCGGAAGCTCGTGGCCGCCGGTGCCATCGAGATCCCGGTCAACGTTGACGGCCGGGAGATTGTCACCATCCTGGAAGTCTCTGGCCGGCAGCGGCAGGAACTCCTGGCGGGGGGGACGCTCAACTTCGTGAAGAAGGGTAACGTGTAGGGGCGCGGTTTTTCGCGCCCAAGGCGGGGAGACCCCACCCTTACAAGTGTACGAGGTACCCATGGAAGCAAAACTCCGCGCCATACTTCCCGATGCCGAACTGCTCAAGATGTACGAGCAGATGGTCCTTTCCCGCGAATTCGAGGAATCGTGCGCCGAGCAGTACACCAAGGGGCACATCACCGGCTTCCTCCACCTTTACAGCGGCCAGGAGGCGGTGGCCGTCGGCGCCACGGCAGCGCTCCACCGGGACGACTTCATCCTCTCCGCCTACCGGGAGCACGCCCAGGCCATCGTCCGGGGGGCGGAGCCGAAGCGGGTCATGGCCGAGCTCTTCGGCAAGGCCACCGGCATCTGCAAGGGGAAGGGGGGCTCCATGCACCTCTTCGACCCGAGCCTCTCCTTCATGGGGGGATACGCCATCGTCGGCGGCCAGTTCCCCATCGCCTGCGGGCTCGCCTTTGCCGCCAAATACCGGAAGGAAGGGCGGATCGCCGCCTGCTTCTTCGGCGACGGTGCCGTGAACCAGGGGACCTTCCACGAATCCCTCAACTGGGCCCGGCTCTGGGAACTGCCGGTGCTCTTCATCTGCGAGAACAACAGCTACGGCATCGGCACCTCGGTGGCGCGGGCCTCGGCCCTGCCCGACATCCACCGGCGGACCTGCGGCTATGACATCCCGTCGGAGCGGGTATACGGCATGGACGTGGTCGCGGTGTACGAAGCGGTCAAGAGGGCGGCCGAGTGGGTGCGGGAGCACAATCGCCCCTATCTCATCGAGGCGATCACCTACCGCTTCCGGGGGCACTCCATGGCCGATCCGGGCAAGTACCGGAGCCTCGCCGAGGTGGAGCTGTGGAAGAGCCGTGATCCGATTCCGGGTTTCGCGAAACGGCTCGTGGAAGAGGGAATCGCCACCGAGGCCCAGCTGGAGGGAATCAGGCAGCAGGCCCAGGTTACGGTGGCCGAGGCGGTGGCGTTTGCCGAGGAGTCGCCGTGGCCGGAGGATGGTGAGGTGTGGGAGGACATTTACGTCTGAGGCGGTGCACAGGCCGGCTTGCCCATTGGAAGTCTGACCACAGGTATTTCCACTTTCTTGGGAGGGATTGCTCATGCGCATCGTTACACAGCAGTGTTTCCGTGTTTTCTGTTTCGTGTTGTGCGCCGTCGGTGCGTCGATCAGCGCCTATGCCGCGCTGGAAGAACATGCTTCAAAGGAATATGCAGGCACCTATCTATCGGACTGCAGGAATCCACAATCGCCCCGAGTCGTCGTATCAGCCGATGCGCTCGTGGTGCGGCGGGATAACAAACAGTTGGCCGGCAGCAATCTGCAGGCGGCGTATTCGTACTTTGGACAATCGCCGCCGCCCCATTATCAGGTCGCGTTGCTCAGCGAGGTGCGCGGCAATCAACTGATAGCGTTGGTGTACCGGGATAGCAAAGGCCAGTATCTGAAAATTGATGGCGACCCCCCGGTGCTCAAGGCGCTCGATTCAGGGTTGACCGGGCTGAAATACCATCTGTGCGGGGCGCCCGGACAAAAGCCGGCGGAAGCCGCTCCGCCGACGAAAAAGTATCCCCTCACCGAGATGAGCGCTCCGGGCCTGCTGATGGATGCGCGCTTCAAGTCAGCGTACTACAAGGCACTGGGCAACAAGCGCGGCGAGGAGTGGTTGAGCCAGTTGGATGGTCCCAGTCCAACCAATAAAAAAATCATGATCAACGGCACGGAATATATCCTGGGCGGCGCCTGTAAAAATCACGACTGCTACGACAATAGCGTGGTGCTGCTCTATCAGGTCGCGCAGGGCAGGGTGTATGGCAGGATTTACGAACGTGGTCGGGTGACCTTCATTGGCCAGCCCTCCGCCGTCATTAAAGGCGAGTTGGACCGACAGTGGAAGGCTCAGTGGCGGCAAAACCAGTAGACGATCCCATGGGCGGGCTCATCGATTACATACAGAAATGACCATCACCGGAGGTTTCCCATGCCCGACATGACCTACCGCGATGCCCTCAACCTGGCCCTCAAGGAAGAGTTGCGCCACGACCCGTCGGTGGTGATCTGGGGCGAGGACGTGGCCTTGTACGAAGGTTCCTTCAAGGTCACCCGGGGGCTTCTGGCCGAGTTCGGCGAGGAGCGGGTGAAGGATACCCCCATCTCCGAAAACACCATCGTCGGCGTGGCCGTCGGCGCGGCCATGGGGGGCTTGAGGCCCATCGCGGAGTTGATGACGGTAAACTTCGCCCTGCTGGCCATGGACCAGATCGTGAACCACATGGCGAAGGTCAGTTCCATGTTCGGCGGCCAGACCCATCTTCCCATGGTGATCCGGGCCCCGGGGGGCGGGGGGAGCCAACTGGCGGCCCAGCACTCCCAGAGCCTGGAGAGTTACTTCATGCATTGTCCCGGTCTCTACGTGGCGGTGCCGGCTACCCCGGCCGACGCCAAGGGGCTCCTGAAGTCTTCCATTCGCGACAACAACCCGGTGATGTTCCTGGAGCACGAGCTCCTCTATAACAGCAAGGGAGAGGTATCCGACGACCCGGAGTTCCTGGTGCCCCTGGGGAAGGCCCAGGTGAAGCGGGAGGGAACCGACGTGACCATCGTCGCCTACTCGCGGATGACCATCCTGGCGCTCCAGGCAGCGGCGGAGCTGGAGAAGGAGGGGATCTCCTGCGAGGTGGTGGACTTGCGGACCCTCTCTCCCCTCGACACGGAAACCTTTGTCGCATCCGTGAAAAAGACCGGCCGGGCCGTGGTGGTGGAGGAGTGCTGGCACACCGCCGGCCTCGGTGGCCACATCGCCTCTCTCATCTACGAGGGGTGCTTTGATCTCCTCCAGTCGCCGGTGCAGCGGGTTTCGGGGCTGGATGTGCCGATGCCCTATTCGCGCAAGATTGAGAAGCTCTGCATTCCGCAGCCGGAGAGCATCGTCGCAGCGGTGCGGGAGACGATGAGCGGGAAATACTGACGAGGGGATAGCCATGCCAACCGACCTAACCATGCCCAAACTCTCCGACACCATGACCGAAGGCAGGCTCGTCTCCTGGAAAAAGGGGGTCGGCGACAGGGTGGAGCGGGGGGAGATCATCGCCGAGGTGGAGACCGACAAGGCGACCATGGAGCTGGAGGCCTTCGCCTCCGGTGTCCTCGTGGAGCAGCGGGTGAAGACCGGGAAAATGGTTGCCGTCGGCGCCGTGATCGGCGTCATCGGCGCGGCGGGTGAGACAGCGGCGGCGAAGGAGGAGACGCCGCCCCCGGCGCCCGAAGCCACTTGGCAGCCGCCGGCTCCGGAGCCGGAGACGGCAGCCGTGGGTGGCGGTCCCGAGCGGGTGATGGAACTGCCCGAGGCGGTGGAACCGTCGCATCCGGCAGCAATCGGGCATCCGGACGAAACCAGGGCCTCCCCGGCCGTCCGGCGGCTGGCGCGGGAGAAGGGGGTCGACCTCCATCGGGTGCAGGGGAGCGGTCCCGACGGGCGCATCCTTCAGGAGGATCTGGAGCATTTCCTGGCGGGACGGCAGGCGGAGGAAGGTGAGCCGGCAGGTGGAGAACCCGTCGCAGCCGGAGAAACGGAGTCGCTCACCCGGATGCGGAGTGCCATCGCGCGGGTGACGGCTGAGTCGTGGCGGACGATCCCCCATTTCTACGAGACCATCGAGATCGACATGAAGGAGGCGGTGGAGGTGGTCCGGGAGCTGAAGGGGGGCGGCCACGCCATTACCTTCAACGACCTGGTCATCAAGGGGGCAGCCATGGCTCTGGCGGCATTCCCCCGGCTCAACGCCTCCTTTGCCGGCGACCGGATCGCACTCCACGACGCGGTCAACATCGGCTTTGCCGTGGCCATGGACGATGGGCTTCAGGTGCCGGTGGTGAAGGGGTGCCAGGGGCTGGCCCTGAAAGAAATCGCCCTCCAGACCATACGCCTGGCCGAGCGTGCCCGAAGCGGCGCCATCACCCAGGAGGAGATCTCCGGCGGCACCTTCAGCGTCTCGAACCTGGGAATGTACGGCATCGAGGAGTTCGCCGCCGTTATCCTCTCTCCCCAGGCGGCGATCCTGGCCGTGGGGGCCGTGGCCGACCGGCCGGCGGTCCGCGACGGGCACCTTCTGGTCGCGAAGGCCATGCGGGTTACCCTCTCCTGCGACCATCGGGTGGTGGACGGGGCCTACGCGGCGCGGTTCCTGGTTGAACTGAAGAGGATTCTGGAAAATCCGGTGCTGATGCTGGTCTAACGAAACGCGCCTTTTCCGCACTATCTGCGTAAGTCTTCGGACGCGCTTGTGCGGCGTAGCGCTGCTACGCCTCCGCGCACATCCTCGACAGCCTTGATCTTGCGAAAAGATCGCGTTTCGAGGAATGATCCGATAAATGAAAATCGTCAATATAGTCCTCATCGACTACCACGAAGCTTACTCCCTGCAGGAACGGGTGGCGGCGGAGGTTGCCACCGGCACTGCCCCTGAGACCCTGCTGCTGCTGGAGCACCCGCCGGTCTACACCATTGGCCGGGGAAAGGGCGGGGAGAATCTGCTCGATCCGGCAATCCGGGCGGTGGAGACCAACCGCGGCGGCGACGTGACCTTTCATGGCCCGGGACAACTGGTGGGATACCCGATCATCAACCTGGGCCGCCGTGGCCGGGACCTGCACCGCTACCTCCGCTTTCTGGAGGAGGTCCTGATCCACACGGCTGCCGGCTTCGGCGTCGAGGCCTGGCGTGAGCCGGGGCGCACCGGCATCTGGACGGAACAGGGGAAACTGGCGTCCATCGGCGTCGGTGTCCGGCGCTGGGTCACCATGCACGGCTTCGCCCTGAACGTGGTCAACGATCTTGCTCCCTTCGTCCGGATTAACCCGTGTGGTATCGCGGGGTGTCAGATGACGTCGCTGGCCAGGCTGCGCGGCGACGATGCAGTGGCTGTTTCCGCCGTCAAGGCGGTGGTTGCGCAACGCTTTGTGCCGCTTTTGAATGCGCTTTTGCCGGAGTCTGCCGGTATTCCAAGGAGGCCCCCATGCCCATCGACCATCTGAAGCTCCCCGTAGAGAAGCTCCGCTGGACCTGCGATCCGGCCCAGTTCGACTTCGCCACCACCGACGACCTCCCCGAACTGGAGGGGACCCTGGGGCAGGCGAGGGCGCTTACTTCCATCGACTTCGGCCTCGACATCCGGGAAAGTGGTTTCAACCTCTTCCTGTCCGGCGAGCCGGGGACCGGCCGCACCTCCACCATCAAGAACATCCTGAAGAAACGGGCCAAGGGTGAACCGGCCCCCCAGGACTGGTGTTACGTTAACAACTTCAAGTCACCCGACCTCCCCATCTCCCTGGCGCTTCCCGCGGGACTGGGAACCGAGCTGGAGAAGGACATGCGGGAACTGATCGACCATATCCGCACGGTTATCCCCAAGGCCCTGGACAGCAAGGAGTACGAGGCCAACAAAGCCACCATCATCGAGGCCTATCAGGAGAAGAACAACGAGCTCTTCGGGAAGCTGGAGGCCGAGGCGCAGGCGAAGGGGTTTGCCCTGCAGCGGACCGTGTCGGGGCTGGTCATGGTCCCCCAGAAAGAGGAGCGCAACTACACCCAGGAAGAATACGAAGCCCTTTCGGCCGAGGATAAGGAGAAGCTGGATGAGACGGGACAGGAACTGACCGAACGGCTCAATGACGTGCTCCGTCAGGTCCGGGAGCACGAGAAGGGGACCAAGGACGCCCTTGCCCAGCTGGACCGGGACCTGGGGCTTGCGACGGTGGGGCACCACCTCGACCCGCTCCGGGAGAAGTACGGCCCTCTTCCCAAGGTGCTCGACTATCTGAATGCGGTGCAGGAGGACATTATCCTCAACCTGGAGGACTTCAAGCCCCAGCAGCAGATGCCGTCACCCATCCCCGGACTGAAGCTTCCCCGGCAGGAGCCCTCCTTCGATCGCTACCAGGTGAACGTCTTCGTGGACAACCACGAGGTAGACGGCGCACCGGTAGTCTTCGAGCCGAACCCCACCTACAACAACCTCTTTGGCCGGATCGAGCACGTCATGCAGATGGGGGGGGTCGCCACCACCAACTTCACCCTCATCAAGCCCGGCGCCCTCCACAAGGCCAACGGCGGCTATCTCATCGTGGATGCCCGGGAGGTCCTGATCAATCCCTTCAGCTGGGACGCCCTCAAGCGCTGCATCCGCAACGCCGAGATCAAGATCGAGGATCCCCTTGAGCAGTACCGCTTCATGAGCGTGGCGACGCTGAAGCCCGAGCAGATCCCCCTCCAGGCAAAGATTATCATGATCGGCTCACCCTGGATCTACTACCTCCTGTTTCACCTGGAGCCCGACTACCGGAAGTTCTTCAAGGTAAAGGCCGACTTCGACAGCCGCATCGCCCGCACCCCGGAGATCCTCAAGGACTACGCCCTCTTCGTGGCCAGCAACTGCAAGAGCGAGAAGCTGCTCCCCTTCGACCGCAGCGGCGTGGCCGGGCTCGTGGAGTACTCGGCCCGGCTGGTGGAGGACCAGGGGAAGCTCTCCTCCCAGTTCATGGAGATCGCCGACCTGATCCGCGAGGCCAGCTACTGGGCCGGCAAGGAAGGGTGCGGGGCGGTCACCCGCGAGCACGTGACCAGGGCCATCGACCAGAAGACCTACCGGAGCAACCGGATCGAGGAGCGGATGCAGGAGCTCTTCGACGAGGGGACGATCCTGTCGGACGTGGAGGGCGGGACGGTGGGCCAGATCAACGGTCTGGGGGTGATGCAGCTGGCCGACCACACCTTTGGCCGCCCGTCGCGGGTCACGGCGCGGGTCTGGCTCGGCCGGGCCGGCATGGTCAACATCGAGCGGGAGGTGAAGCTCTCCGGCCCGATCCACGACAAGGGGGTCCTGATCCTCACCGGCTATCTGGGGGGGAGGTTCGCCCACGACAAGCCCCTCTCCTTCTCCGCCTCCATCTGCTTCGAGCAGAACTACGAGGGGGTCGAGGGGGACAGCGCCTCCTCCACGGAGCTCTACTGCCTCCTCTCGGCATTTTCCGGGGTGCCGATCAGGCAGGGGATAGCCGTCACCGGCAGCGTCAACCAGCTCGGCAAGGTGCAGCCCATCGGCGGGGTCAACTTCAAGATCGAGGGGTTCTACGCCGTCTGCAAGTCCAAGGGGCTCACGGGGGAGCAGGGGGTCATCATCCCGAAGACCAACGAGCGGCACCTGATGCTGAACGACGAGGTGATCCAGGCGGTGCGGGACGGCAAGTTCCATGTCTGGAGCGTGGAGACCATTGATCAGGGGATCGAGATCCTCACCGGCGTCCCGGCCGGCGAGCTGCAGGAGGACGGCACCTGGCCCGAGGGGACCATCAACGGTCTGGTGGACAGACGGCTCAGGGAGATGCTGGAGAGCATGAAGAAGCACGGGGCGGATAAGGATGAGAAGAAGGAGCTTCCCGCCCCCGCGACAAACGGAGGCGCGTGACAATGAGAGGGGGCATGGCATTATTCGCCGCGGCGCTGTTCTGTGGTTTGCTGGCGGCCTGCCGGACAGGCGCCGGCAAGGGGGGAGAGTCACTGTTTGTCACCCACTGCGCCGGTTGTCATCCTAACGGGGGGAACACGATCCGGGCCGGCAAGACCCTCGGCCGGAGCGACCGTGAAGCTAACGGCATCCGCACTGCCGAAGACGTGGCCGCCTATATCCGCAAGCCGGGCCAGGGGATGCCCGTATTTTCCGAGGGTATGATCCCGCCCGGTGATGCACTGAGGATTGGAGAGTATGTGGTGGGGACCTTCAAATAAAACGGGCAAGATATTGATGCTGCAAAAGAAAGAACGGGCCGCCCGATTATCGGACGGCCCGTCTTTTTATCTCCGTCGCCGGATCAGCGCCGCGCCCAGGGCCCGTGCCGCGCTTGCCATGCCGGCCCCTTGCAATTCCGGTGGCAGCCCCAGGTCCACGGCGGAGCGCTGGATCAGGTCACGCACTGCCAGGGGCTGGTTGGCGTCGCCGGTCCGGACCTCCGGGTAGGCCTCCAGGATGAGGGCCGCCAGCCCCGCGACAAAGGGGCAGGCCATGGAAGTACCGTCCCAGGCGGCGTAGCCGGCGGGGACGGTGGAGGGAATCGCCACCCCCGGCGCGCAGACGGCGATCTCCGGCCCCCAGTTGGAGAAGGAGGCGAAGAAGTGGCGTCCGTCCCGGCCGGTGTAGTCGCTGATTTTGAGTGAGTGGGCACTGTCGGCAGGGAAGGTGCCGGTGCGGCCGATGGCGGAGACGGCAATGACCTCCGGCAGCGCCGCCGGGTAGCCGACGGCTCCCCCGTCGTTCCCCGCCGCCGCCACGCAGGTGATCCCACGGCCGTGGGCCTCGGTCAGGGCCAGCGCCACCTGCTCCGAGGGCCAGGGGCTGCCGAGACTCATGCTGATGACGTCGATGTAGTTGTCGATGCACCAGTTAACCGCCTCCAGCAGGTCGCTGAACCGCCCGCCGGGGAAGACCTTGAGGGAGTAGACCTCCGCTCCTGGCGCAACCCCCCGGATTCCCACCCGGTTGTCGGCCCGTGCCGCCATGATGCCGGCGCAGTGGGTGCCGTGCCCCTTCTCGTCCAGGTCCCAGGCGGCCGTGTCCTGGCCGTCGAGGGTGTTGAAGCCGCCGGTGGTCGCCAGATCCTCGTGGCCGGCGATTCCCGAGTCGATCACCGCGATTTTGACGCCTTTACCGGTGAACGCCTTGCCGATCCGGTCGATCCCCAGGGCCGCGTGCCCCCAGGTGAAGCCGCCGCGGACGGGGAGCTTCTTCAGGCTGACCGTCAATTCGCCCTTGGTGGAGACGGTGACCGACGGCACCACGCGGGACCAGAACCCCTGCCGGGGCGAGGCGATGAGGTAGGGGAGAAACGGCTCGTGGACGACCACTTTGGCCATTCCCTTGGCGTCGGTCTCCCCCCGGTAGCTTACCTGTTTGCCAGCGGCGATGATGGTGACGCCGGCCACCGGCGTGCCGGCTTCGTCGGTTACCTTCACTTTTATGGTGACGGCGGGGCCCTTGGGGATGGCCGGCGGGAGGCCCGGCATGGGGTGGTAGAGCTCCAACTCCCGATCCTCCTCCACGATCAGGTCGGGGCGTCGCGAGGCGAGTTTCTCCGCCTCCTCGTGGGTCATTTCCAGCACCCGCTGCCCCCCCTTGAGGGAACGGAGCTGCTTCGTCCCCGCCGCTGTGGCCAGGGTGTCCAGGGCGGTCTCCACCTCCCGTGGCACCACGGCGCCGCTGCGGTAGCCCACCAGGTATCGTCTCTTCTCGGTCATGGGGTTCTCCTTGTCTTCGAGATTATTAATTTTTCGTCCTGAGCAACACCAGTCTTACGCCATCAAGGGATTCCCCCTCCCTCGACGGGAGGGGGCCAGGGGGTGGGTGAAGTCTGAACTGGCCGAGGTCGAGGACTTTCACCCCCACCCCGACCCTCCCCCGTCAAGGGGGAGGGAGTGTTTGGCGAGGCACCGCCAGGCTCAGGTACCGCTCCTCTTCCCGCGCCATGAGCCCCAGATTTACCATGTCCTCGAGAAACTCCCGCACGTCCCGCTCGCGGATGGCGACGCCGGGAAAGCGCTCCCGCATCAGGCCGACGAGATCGGCAATCGGACGTATGACGCTGCATGCTCCATAGAGCTCCCGCTGGGGGCCCGCCAGTGTCACCCGCCGGTGCGTGGCTCCGGGGCGGCCGTCGATGAGCCGCAGGGTGTCGCGACCGAGTGCTTCGGCCGTGAGGAACGCACCGGCGGCGTGGACTTCCTGCCATCGGGTCACGGCGGCGGAGAAGGGCTTGTCCAGGTCGGGCGGCGCCACGTCGGGGCGGTAGTCGAAGTCGAAGAAGTAGGCGATGTTGGCCAGGGCGCCGTCGTCCACCGGATAGAGGTGACGGTAGAAGGGCTTGGGGCGGACGTTCAGGATGCCGTGGCGCTCCGCCTCGTCGAAATAGGGGCTGAAGCGCTGGAGGCAGAAGCGGGAGAAGCCGCTGGGGGGCGGCAGGTGCGACACCCGTTCCATCAGGGCCATCATCCGCTGGTAATCTTCCTCCCGCTCCCCCGGGAAACCGGTAAGGAAGTTCCAGATGGGGTGGACGCCGAACTCGGCGCAGTCCCGCAGGAGCTGTATGTTGCGCAGCGCCGTCACCCCCTTGCGCATCAGCTTCAGCACTGGGGTTGAGAGACTCTCAATGCCGGGCTGGATCCAGAGGACCCCGGCCCGGCGCAGTTCCCGCACCTGCTCCCGGGAAAGGTTGGCCTTGGTCTCGTAGAAGATCCCCACCGGCAGGGCCATCTCCCGCAGCTTCGGCAGGAGCCCCTCGAAATAGTCCATGGAGAAGATGCTGTCCACCATGGTCACCTGGCCGATGCCGTGGGGCTTCATGTGCTGCCCGTAGAGGTCACGCAACTCAGCCGCCACCCGGCCGGGGCTCTTGCGGCGGTAGTGGATCGTCTCGGCGTTCAGCCCGCAGAAGGTGCATTTGGACTTTTCGCCCCACCAGCAGCCCCGCGAGCTCTCCATGGGGAGGCCCCCGCCGAGGTTGGCCAGGGTCGGCAGCCGCCACTGGCGGAGCTGGGCGAACCAGTCGTCGTAGTCGGGAGGGGGGAGAGTGTCCAGATCCTCCACCAGTTGCGGCGGGCCGCTGGCCACCGACCGGTCCCCGTCCCGCCAGACGATCCCCGGTATCTCCCCCACTTCTGCACCGGCAAAAATGCTGCGCACTAGGGCCGGAAAGCTCAGGTCGGCCTCGCCGGAGCAGACGTAATCGACCCACGGGAACTGCCGGTGGAGTTCGACCCCCATGGCGCCGTCGCAGTTGGCCCCCCCGAAGACGATGGCAACCCCCGGATGTCGCTCCTTTATCCGCCGGGCCAGGGCCAGGGACGCCAGGTTCTGCTCGAAGACACTGGTAAAGGCAATGATCCGGTATTCCTGCCACGGGATGTCGTCGAGGCAGGCATCCAGGAACGGGACGGCAAGCTCCCGGACTGCCCGGAGCCGCTCCGCGGAGTACTCCGGTTCATTCCTGAACCGCTCGGAGTCCAGGAGCCCGTCGTCCCTGTCCGGGAGGAGCCGGCCGAAGAGGGCCCGGGCGAAACACCACTCGCCGATGAGGGTGTCGCCGTCGTCCCCCAGGTAGTCGCAGATCTTTTCGTAGGTATCGATCCCCGCCAGGGCGGCAAAACGGAGGTTCAGGTAGCGGATGTCGCACCTGATCCCCTCCCGGGCGAGGATTGCCTTCAGGGTGCTGATTCCTGGCGCCGGGCGCTTCACGGAATAGAAGGGCATGGCGATAAGGAGCACTTTTCCGGGCGGTGAGGTGGCCGCAGTCATGGCAGTCACCTCTCAGGCGGCCGGAATCGCCAGGCTCAGATACCGGGAGTTCTCGCTGATCATGTAGTCCAGCGCCACCATCTCCTCCAGGAAGTCCCGCACGTCCCGCTCCCGCACCGGAAGGCGGCTGAAGGTCTCCCGGGTGAAACCATGGATGGAGGAGAAGTCCCGGGCGCTGCCGCAGAACTCGTAGATCGCCTTGTGGGAACCCTCCAGGTGCATCAGCGGCTGGCGCGCGGTGGAGCGGGTGTCGTGGATCACCAGGTCGCCGGCCGACTCGGCCCGACTCTCCAGGTTCTCGCCCCGCTCGGAGCACTGGCGCCAGAACTCCACGGCCTGCTCCAGCTCCTTGTCCCAGCCGGGGGGCGGAGCGACCTTCTCGTCGAACTCGAAGTCGAAAAAGTAGGCCAGGTTGGCGATGCTCTCCTGCCCGAAGGGGTAGATGTACCGGTACGACTCCTCCGGGGTGATGCTGGCGATGCCGAACTCCTTCGGGTTGTTGAAGTAGGGGCTGAAACGCTGCATGCAGAGGGGGATGAACCCCTCGGGGGGCGCCAGGTGGGTGATCCGGTAGATCAGGTCGATCATCTGCCGGTAGTCCTCGGGCTGCTCACCGGGGGAGCGGTAGATGATGTTCCAGGTGGGGTAGACGCCGAACTGCTTGGAGTGCTTCAGGAGCTGCACGTTCTGGAGCGCCGTCACCCCCTTTTCCATCAGCTTCAGGATGCGGGTGTTGAGGCTCTCGATGCCGGGCTGGATCCAGGCGATGTTGGCCTCGGCCAGCATCCTCACCTGCTCCTCGTTCAGGTTCGCCTTCACCTCGTAGAAGAGTTTCACCGGCAGCTGGAGCCGCTTCAGCTCCGGCAGGAGATCCTTGAAGAAATCCATGGAGAGGACGTTGTCCACCATGGAGATCAGCTTGAGGCCGCGCGGCACGGCGTAGGTGTCGATCAGGTGGAGCAGTTCATCCACGATCCGGTCCTTCGACTTGCAGCGATAGCTGATCGCCTTGCCGTTCAGGCCGCAGAAGTTGCACTGGGACTTGGCCCCCCACCAGCAGCCCCGGGACGACTCCATGTGGATCTCGTAGCAGGCCTCCGGCGGCAGGGTCGACTGGTCCATCTGCCGGAAGTAGTCGGAGTAGTCGGGGACCGGCACGGTGTCCAGCTGCTCCACCACCCGGGCGCCGTGGGTCATGACCGATTCGCCCCCGTGGCGGGTCACCACGCCGGGGATCGTGTCCACCGGCTCGCCCTTTGCCAGTCGCTTCACCAACTCCGGGAACGTCTCGTCGGCCTCGCCGGAGCAGACGTAGTCGATCTCCGGGAAGCGGCGGTGGAGTTCCACCCCCATCTCCCGCTCGCAGTTGGCCCCACCCATGATGATGGTCTTCTCCGGATACCGCTCCTTGATGGCCCGGGCCAGGGTGAGGGAGGAGAGGTTCTGCTCGAACATGCTGGTGAAGCCGATGATGGCGTAGGAGTCCCAGGATACCTCGGCCAGGCAGCGTTCGATGAACGGCCCGATCTGCCCGCCGACCGCGAAGAGCCGGTCGAAGGAGGCGTCCACCGGCCCTTTGTAGACCTTCTCAAGGTAGCGGCGGTACTCCTCGTCGGGGGGGAGGACGTTGCCGAAGTACTCCTTGGCGAAGAGCCGCTCGCCGAAGATGTAGCGGGGGTAGATGGCAATGTCCTCGTAGGTGTCCAGGCCGATCATCTGGGCGAAGAGGATGTTGAAATACCGGATGTCGCAGGGAATCCCCTCGGCTTCGAGCCGCGGCTTCAGGAGGCTTACGCCGATGGCGGGCCACTTGGTGGAGGCGAAGGGCATGGAGATGAGCAATACGTTCTTCATGGATTCTCCGTGTACGTGGGGTGGGAGGGGGCCGGAGCCCCCTCCCGTCATTGTTCAACTTCACTGCCTATAAAGGACGCACCACCGGTCGGGCGATTATCCGGGTGATCGGTCTCGCCTGGGGACGAATCAGGGGCCGGGCCAGGGGACGGCTGATGGGCCGCGCGAGCGGCACGCTGAGCTCCCCTTGGGGTGTCACCGGTGTAAACGGCCGCGCCGCCGGACGATCCATGGGCCGTGTCAACGGTCGCTCGATGGGCCTGGAGATCGGTCGCTCGATGGGCCGGGTCAGAGGACGATCGATTGGCCTGGTGACGGGCCGGGTCAGGGGGCGGTCGATGGGCCGGGTTATGGGGCGGTCAATAGGTCTTGTGATCGGTCGTTCAACGGGTCTTGAAATTGGGCGCTGCAACGGTTTGGCAGTGTAGCCCCCCTGAGGGGTGAAGGGGCCGACCACCGGGCGATCCAGGGGCCTGGTAATGGGGCGATCTATGGGCCGCGTGACGGGCCGTTCGATGGGTCGCGTAATGGGGCGATCGATCGGCCGGGTGATGGGACGCTCGATGGGCCGTGTCAGGGGGCGTTCGATGGGTCTGGTGACGGGCCTGGCCAGGGGCCTTTCAATGGGCCTGGTGATGGGACGCTCGATCGGGCGGGAGATGGGTCGGGCAAGCGGAGGAGCGGGACGGGAGGGGGTGGGCAGCCCTGCCGCCTCCATGCCGTACTCTTCTCCGTAGCCGCCGGCCAGTGATGCCTCGTAGTCGGCCATTCCCTGGTAGTAGGCGTCTGCGTAGGGGTCGGACTCCTCGTAGCCGCCGGCCAGGGATGCCTCATAGTCGGCTATTGCCTGGTTGTAGCCTTCAGTGTAGGGGTCGGGCTCCTCGTAGCCGCCGTAGCCGGCCAGGGATGCCTCATAGTCGGCTATTGCCTGGTTGTAGCCTTCGGTGTAAGGGTCGGATTCCTGCTCGGCGCCGTAGCCTCCGGCCAGTGATGCTTCGTAGTCGGCCATACCCTGGTAGTAGGCCTGGGTCACCGGGTCCTCCTGCTCGGCGCCGTAGCCTCCAGCCAGTGATGCCTCGTAGTCGGCCATACCCTGGTAATAGGCGTGGGTCACGGGATCGTCGCCGCACCCGCAGCAGCAGCCGCCTGCGGCCGCCGCGGCGTCGGCCATTCCCTGCTGGTATGCCTGTTCTTCCGGCGTCTCGCAGCATCCTTGCTTTTCGTTTGGATTCATCGTTCTGTTCCTCCGTTCATGGATAGTTGATTCGACGATATTCCCTGGTCATTCAGCGCGAGAAAAAACATTCCTTCGGGCATCCCTCCTTTCGCGGTACGTGACCGCTGCAGGTTATGGTAAGACCTCAATGTCCAGCGTGTTCGAAACGTATTCTCCCCGGGGGACTTCGTCGAGCAGTCGCCGGATCTCCTCTTCGTTCAGGATGCTGGGCATGCCGAGCCACTCGTCAGCCGCCGGGGCGGAAGTGTCCACAATGAGCCGGAACCGGTAGCCGCCCGGCGCGGTCGGGCGGAAGCCCAGGAAGGCTGCCAAGGGGAAAAATGCTGATCCGTCGGCCGCCATGCGGGGATCGAACCCCTCGCCCGGCATCAGCAGGCGCACGTCCCGCAGATGGAGCGGCGCCACGGTGCCGCACCAGAAGACGCTGTCGGTCTCCGCTCCGGCAGACGGACCGGTGATCTCGGGCCGGTACCTTGGGAAGCGGAACCCGGCCTCCGAGCCGTCCAGAACGCCAACCATCCTGAGCGGACGGTCGGAGACGTTTCGGACCTCGACGGAGATGGCGACCGGCTCCCCCACCCGGCAGGGGGTGGCGGGGCCGGTCAGTATGACGGCAAGCGGTGCGGCGGGCATTCCGTTCTCACTCCTCAAGGGCTGCGTCGGCTTCGGCGGTTATCTGCTGCAGTACGACCGGCTTCAGCCCCTTTTTCGCGAAGACATCCACCATCCGGTCGCGGGTATCCTTCGCGTTCTTCTCCTTGCCGGCTGTTTTGTACGCCGTGATCAGCGCGCGGTACGACTGGTTGAGGGTGATGTTGTCCACACCGAGCCCGGCGTCACTGGCATCGGCCACTGCCGTCAGGTCTTTGGCGCTCTGGTCCGTTTCCGGCTTGCGGATGGTGAGCGTCTTGTCAGGGGTGATCGTTTTGAAAGCCCGCCCCGCGTTGATCCCCCGGACCAGCCGGGCGTAGACCGCCAGTTTGTGCTTGGCGTACTTGTCGATCACCAGATCGAAGGCGTCGTTCCCCCCACGAAGCTCCTCGGCGTCGGAACCGAGCAGACTCAGCAGCATCCCCTGGTCGTTGCCGAAGAAGAGGTCGGCCACTTCCTCGTCGCCGGCGGAGTGGGGTGAGCGAACCCGCAGGGTCAGGATGTCGGAAACGATCTCCGAGCCGTCGGGCGCCCGGTAGGTGGCCCGCAGTTTGTAAAAGCCGGGCTGGTCGAAGTAAAAGCCCCCCTTGCCGAAGCCGATGTAGGCGCTCTCATAGATGGCCGGCCGGGCCGCGTCGAGCCTCACCGGCGGAGAGATGTCGCACTGCTCGATGAGCGGTTCGTAAGCCACCACCTGGCCGTTGGGCTTTCGGATGCCGATCCGTACGTATCCCAGGCTGGGATGGATCTGTGCATGGGCCATCCGGCCGCTCAGGTCCGTGGCCTTCAGCTTGATCTCCACCACCACCGGCTCGCCGAACAGGAAGCTCGTCGGCGCCTCCAGCGCCAGCTTCAGCCCCGACCGGTCGATAAGCGGCTTGGCGAACGCCTGTTCGTCCATGATCGCTTCCAGGGCCGAGCCTATAAGGAAGTTGTTGCCACCCATGACGATGGCGTTACGGTAGGCGTGGCGAAGGTGGACCACCTCGGGGTCGTCGAACTGGAAGGCGAAGGCGTTCCAGAATGCCGGCTCGCCTCCCGGCGGATAAAGATGGGGATAGTTCATCCACGACAGGGCGTTGGGACGATTGGCGACGGAAGGCACGGCGTCCGTTTTGCCGAAGGAGTGGAGCAGGTTGAAGGAGTGTCCCAGCTCGTGGACCGCGGCAAAGAGCTGCAGCCGCTTTTTCTGGGCCGTTGTGCCGCCAAGCCCTTTGTAGAAGGTGGCGCATCCCTGGCGCTGTTTTCCGGCCTGGTCGAACATGATCCCCAGAAGCCCGGCCCGCTCGTGCTCATAGGCGTGGAACAGCCAGACCTTCCACTGGGGGATGTCCTGCCAGAGGGAGAAGTGCTTCACCATGCCGGCGTGCAGTTCGCTGTTGCTCCACTTGAGGTTCGTTCCCGCATCGGCGGTGGGGATGGTGTTGGTGGTGCCGGCGCCCACCATCTCGACCCCGGCCTCGGCGTAGGCGCTCGCCACGGAGAGGGTCCGGGCCGTGCCGCCGGATGGGAGCGAGCCGGTGTTGTAGGAGCTCAACGGGGTAACCCCCTGTTCGTTGTCCTGCTCAAGCTGCACGGAACGGAAGTAGATCGACTCGAACGCGCAGACGTAGGTGGCCCCCTTGGCGCCGCCCGTGGTGAAGAAGGTCAGGGTGGCGTCGGCCATGGGCTGCAGCGCGGTGGTGCGGGGGATCACCACCTGTACCACCGGGTAGGAGGTGTCGTAGGTGTAGCTGCCGGTGCCGGTGATGGTGACGGTGGTGGTCGAGACGCTGACCGTGGGGGAGGAGACGACGAAGCTGCCAAAGTAGCTGACCGTAGCGCCGCTCACCTGGAAGAAGTCGCCGCTCACCTTTTTCTGGGGACGGGTGCGGTCCGTATCCACCCGCAGCTCCAGAATCCACGGCGAGCCGCTGCTCCGGTACCGGCCGCTCACCGGCCGCTTGCGGAGGATAGGAGGGGCAATGGGACCGGGAACCACCGGACTCACCGGCAGACCCGCCTGGCCGGAGGGGTCAGGATTCCACTGCTCCATCGCTTCGGAATAACAGCATGCTTCGGGTGAGGCTGGATCGTAAATGCTCATGAATGTACCTCCTCTGTGCATGGTTGTGGGGGGCGGACGCATCGAGACGCCGCACCGTTAAGGGAACGGAAGCTTCAGCAGGAGGGGGCCGGCAACACAGAGACGATAGCTCGCTGTCACCAAGCGGCAACTGTGCCGGGGACGTGGAACGTCTCGGTGCGGGGTGTGTGTTCGTGTGCTGGGAAATGAAACGGGTGGCGCAGAACCCGGTCACGCCCTCCTGGCGTAACGCTGATTGCGGTGCTCCTGGTGAAACGGCTCCTCCTGAGCCATACAAGGGATGTCGCGGTGGGGACGGATCGTTGTTGGAATCACTCTAGCAGAGAATGCCGGACGTGCAAGAAGGTGGGGCAATTTTTTCAGGGAGTTGAATTTCTGTCCACATGAGTGACCGGGATTGCTCGCGCATAAAACTTTGTTTGGCTTGACTTTGTGGCGAACGCTGGTAGAAATTCATGGAGGGGTGGCAGATGATTGTCACCCATACCGCTGGGTTATGAAAGGAGGAGGGTATGCAGCAGGTGACACGCTGGATTGTATCATTCATGGTGGGGATGGCGCTTGCGGTGTCCGTGCCGGTTTCGCCGGTTTCAGCGGCCCCCAAGGCCGGTGATGTCAAGGCGGCACCGGCCGGCAAGGTTGACCTGAACACTGCCAGCCAGGCCGAACTGGAGAAGCTTCCGGGCGTTGGCCCGGCGGCAGCCAAGAAAATTATTGCCGGCAGGCCCTACAAGTCGGTGGCCGATCTGTCAAAAGCGGGCGTACCCGCCAAGACCGTCGAGAAGATAACGCCGATGGTGGCCGTTGGTGGAGCCCCGGCGGCTGCCCCCGCAGCCCCGGCAAAGGTCCCCGAACCGAAGGCGGCCATGCCCGCCAAGGCACCGGCCACTCCGGCACCCCAGGCAGCCGCTCCGGCCAAGGCGGCGAAACCGGTGGTGCCCCCGCCGGCGGGCAAGGACATGGTCTGGGTCAACACCGACTCGAAGATCTACCACAAGCCGGGGAGCAAGTGGTACGGCAAGACCAAGACCGGAAGCTACATGACCGAAGCTGAGGCCGTCAAGGCGGGTTTCCGTGCGGCGAAGGGCGGTTCCAAGGAGCAGTAGCAGCCAAAACAACAAGGAGGTTGTCATGGGACTGTTTGATGAGATTGCAGGAAAAGCCAAGGAGATGCTCGGTGGCGCGGGAGGTGAGACCTCCGGGCTTCTCAAGGGGGTCATGGAGATGCTTGGCAGCGGTCAGGCGGGTGGACTCCAGGGGCTCGTGCAGTCGTTCCAGCAGAAGGGGCTTGGAGACATCATCTCGTCGTGGGTCGGCACCGGCCAGAATCTCCCCATCAGCCCTGACCAGATGAAAGAGGGGCTTGGCAGCGACCTGATCCAGAACCTGGCCGCGAAGGCGGGTGTTTCTCCGGAAGAGGCATCGGCGAAGCTTGCCGAGCACCTCCCGGGCTTCATCGACAAGCTCACCCCGGACGGGACCATCCCCGAGGGGGGTCTTTTGGAGAAGGGTCTTGAGTTCCTGAAGGGGAAGCTGGGCTAGCACTGGAGCACGAGGTGCCCATAGAGAAAAAAAGGCCCGCGTGAGCGGGCCTTTTTTTGTGCGCTGTCCGGCCCAGTGCCAGATCCTAGGGGCCTGTCGTGAAACTCCACTGGAAGGGCGCCGCCATCCGATTGCCCGCCAGATCTTTCAGTTGAATACTGCCAGTGTAGGTGCGATTGCCAATCAATTGGGCTGCAGGCGTCATGGTGACAGTGTTCGTAGCGTAGTCAATCGAGACTTCTGCGGGTTTCCCGTCTATGGTGCCGAAAAGGAACGGGTATATCGCCTCGTTGAAGGTGGCGGATATCTGTGTGTTCTTTGAGACCCCTGTAGCTCCATCCAGCGGGGAGACGGGCGATGGGTTTTGGGGCGGCGTCAGGTCCTTACCTGGACCGGTGGTGAAACTCCAGGGGGGAAAGGCTGCGAGGCTATTGCCGGCAAGGTCCGTTGCTGCCGTGGTAATCTCGGCGGTGTACAGTGTTCCGGGCGTAAGGTCAGAAAGGGGGGTGAATACGGCTGCCTGGCCGATGTACGAAAACATGCACGGAATCAACGTTGGCCCGGCTTTCAGGGTGAAGGCATTTGTAAGGGTTGTTACATCCATGGGCTCACTGAAAGTAAGGGCCACCGAGGTGTTGGTGCCGACGCCTACAGCTGTGTTGGCGGGAGCTACGGAGGTCACGTTAGGCGCGGTTACGTCAGTGCCCGGTCCCACTGCCGTGGTGAATGTCCAGGAGTAGCCGGCGGACAGAGGGTTGCCGGCCAGATCCTTAGCTGCAGTTGATACGTTAGCTTGGTACGTATGGTTTGCAAGAAGAGCGTTCGGTTGTGGGGCTACGGTGGCGATGTTGTTCACGGTATCGTAGACGATGGGCTGGAGGAGCACCGGCTGCCCGCTTCCGGTATCGATCAAGGTGATGGCTGAGCCGAGGGAGGCCAGGCTCATTGCCTCGCTGAAGGTTATTGTAACCTTCGAGTTTGTACCAACATTCGTCGCAGAGTTGGCAGGGGTCGTGTACGTTATCGCTGGCGGGACGGTATCGCCGCCGCTGCCACCGCCACTTACGCTTCCTCCACCACCGCCACCGCCACCGCCGCCACCACACCCACCTGCAAGCATCCCTGCCAGCAAAAGCGCAGCCATCCTGTGCACTGTCCTTATCATGTGACCTCACCTTCTCCTTTGATGCGCCTCGAATGGGGGAGTCTCACCTGTCCCTGCGAGTCCGGCAGCTTGCCGCTGTACGAGGTGGCTCCGTTTCTGGACTGTATAACTAAAGTGTTTCACATGTGCAACATTATTTCTCAAAAGACGTGATGCAGTGCCGAGCCGGATGGTTTGAGTGGAATTATCCGAAGACAAGCTGCAGCTCCAGGGTGATGATGTCGTTTACCAGATGCATGCCCAGTTTCTCGAAGAGTTTGCCCGAGCCGTAGACCACGCCCCAGCGGGTCCGGTCGATGTCGATGGTGGCCTGGGCCGTGACGCCGCCGTCGGCGTGGGGGGCCATGAGGGCGGGGAACTCGATCCGGTTGCCGGTTCCCTTGATCGTTACTATACCTGAAACGTGGTAATTGGATGTTCCGGGGGTGGCGTCGGGGATGGGGGAGGCTGACTGAAGTTCGAAGGTGGCGAAGGGATGGTGAGCCACGTCGAAGAAATCGTCCGATTTCAGGTGACGTATAAGGAGGCGGTTCCAGTTGTCGTCGGCCAGGTCAAGGTTGCGGATGGTGGCCATGTCGACCACAACCTGCCCGGCGATCACGTTTCCTCCCCGGACGGACAATGTGCCCGAGGAGATAGAGATGGTTCCGTAGTGCCGGCCGTTGATATTCCTGCCGGTCCACCCGACACTGCTCTTTCCGGCGTCGGCTGTGTAGGTTCCGTCGGCCATGGCGGGTACGGGTACCTGTTTGTCAGGCTGTGCTTCCACCGGAAGGCCTTCTGCTTCCCACTCTTCCAATCCGCCGGCATAGTCGCTGACGGCACGGTATCCTGCGTTGACAAGTTTCTCCGCCGCCACGGCCGAGGCCCGGGAGCGGCTGCTGGATCCGTAGACCACGATCTCCCGGGAGAGGTCCGTGGTTATGGCGCGCACCTGGTCGAGGAAGGTCACCTCGTAGACGCAGGCGTTGCGGGCTCCGGCTATGTGCTTCTCCTCGAAATACTCGCCGGGGAGGACGTCGATCAGCGTGACGCCACCTCCGGCGAGCCGTTTGTTCAATTCATCCCTTTTGATGGTTGCGGCGGTCATGGGCGTCTCCTCCTTTCCGTGCATGGAAAGGGTAGACGATTTTGACGTCACGTCAAGGAGTAGCGGGGGCCTGTTTTGGCCCTCCCTTCATCTGTTGCCGCTGATCGTGGCGTTCCTTTGCCTTCTCGCGCATGGCGTCGGCTTTCTTCTTCTGTTCGGGGGTCAATACCTGCGTGATCTGGTCGTGGTATTTGGTCCGGAGCGTTTGCAGCTTTTCCCGTTTCTGATCACGGGAGAGGGAGGTGTCTTCGCGCAGGGCCTTCAGCTCCTTCGCCTCTTCGTCAAGGATCGGTTTGATCGTGCCTTTCTGCTCCTCGGTAAGGCCCAGGTGTTTCTCCATACGTCTGAGTCGCTCTGCCGGATCCATCGCCTGTTTCTTGCCGGGCTTCCCCATGCCTGGCCCCATCCCCTTTCCCTGCCATTCCCCCTTGTCCGTCTGGGCCAATGCCCCCTGGTTCATCCCGGTCATGGCGGCAATAGCAACAGCCGCCGCAATCATGAGTTTGATCCGTTTCATGGTCTTTCTCCTTTCGCTGGTGTGAAGTTCGTCGGGCTTGTGTCTTTTTTAACGAACGGGCGGCCAGGCGGTTGACATGGATGGAAAAAGGGGTGGTCCCGCCCGGCGGGAGGGTGCTATACTTTGCCACTTCGCAGCGAGACGGACATTGCAAGGAGCCTCACCGTGCCCCTCCCCTGTACCCTCATCATCAACCCCACCTCGGGAAGCCATACCGAACCCCTGGTTCAGCGGGTCGTTTCGAGCCTTGCCTCGGGGGGATACGCGCCGCGGGTTCTCCTTACCGGTGGCCCCGACGATGCCGCCGCCTTTGCCGCCAGGATCTGCGCCGAGCAGGAGTGCCCTCTCATCGTGGCGGGCGGGGGGGATGGTACGGTCAACGGCGTCATCAACGGCCTGGAGCCGGGGAGGGCAACCCTGGCGGTGCTCCCCTTCGGCACCGCCAATGTCCTCGCCAGGGAGCTGGGGATCGCCACGGTCGACGCCGCCGTGGCGCGGATTGTTCGCAATGAAACCCGCCCCATGACGGTGGGGCTTCTGGAGGGGTTCGGCGTCCGCCGCCGCTTCTGCCTCATGGCCGGTGCCGGCTTCGACGGCTTCGTGGTGGAAGGGGTGAGGCTCGGCGAAAAGAAGCGCTTCGGCAAGGGAGCCTACCTTCTGTCGGCCCTGCGGACCCTCTCCGCATGGGACCGCAGGATGATGGATGTGACGGCCGGAGCTGAGCGCCGCCTCTGCCACAGTGTCATCGTCTGCAACGCCTCCCGGTACGGCGGCAGTTTCCGCCTGGCGCCAGGGGCGAGCATCTTCGAGCCGGGCTTCCAGGTGGTCTGCATCGGCGGAACGAGTCGGCTGGAGTACCTCCGGTTTGCCCTGAGCGTTGTTGCCGGAGGGGGCGCCCGAGGTCCGTCGATTGCCACCGTTCAATCAGACACCCTTACCATCGGCGGCAACAAGCCGGTCCAGGTGGATGGCGATTTCCTCTGCCACACACCCGTCACCGTCAGTTCTCTTCCCGCGTTCCTCAACGTCGTTGTCTGAAGCCTGGGCGGCTCATTTTCCCCTGAAGGATTCCATCTGCCTGCCGATACGTATAGGGAGGGACATGCATCGACTCCCGGCCGGGAGAGGTGCGGACAGGAACTGGATGGTGACACATGCCGAAACCGAAAATTCTTCTCGTTGACGACGTGGGGCTCATGCTCGAACTGGAAAAGAGCTTCCTCAGGTTTTCGCCGGTGCGGGTATTCACCGCGCGCAACGGCGAGGAGGCCCTGGAGATGGTGCGCAAGGAGCGTCCCGACCTGGTCTATATGGACCTGAACATGCCCAGGATGAATGGCAACGTCTGCTGTGCCGCCATCAAGGCCGATCAGGAGCTGAAGCATACCCCCGTTGTGATGGTGACCACCGCCGGCCGGCCCGAGGACCAGGAACTCTGCCGCTCATCGGGCTGCGACGGTTATATCACCAAGCCCATCGATCGCCGGCTCTTCCTTGACGTAGGGCGTAAATACATCCCCGACATCGACCGCCGCGAGCCGCGCTACGTCTTCTCCGCGCCGGTGACCTGCACTCAGGGCGAAGACCACGTGGCCGGAACCACGGCAGACATCAGCATCGGCGGGCTCTACATGGCTGTGGACAAGACGCTGGAGCGGGACGCGGGAATAGAGCTGTCGTTCACCCTTCCGGGCACATCCCAGCCCATCAAGGCAACGGGGCGTGTGGCCTGGCTCAATGCTCCCGAAGCCCGGCTGAAACCACGTCTGCCGGTGGGTTTCGGAATCGAGTTCGTGGAGATCGCCAATGAAGACCTCGAGGTCGTGAGGGCCTTTGTCGAGTCCCTCAGGCCGTCGCGGTGAACCAATCATACAAAGGGGAGGAACAGATCGGATGAGGTGTTCAGCGGTTGCGTTCGTAATGGCACTATCCGTCGGCCTGGCGGGGTTTGCCTGTGCCGGTGGCGGCGCGAAGAGTGCGATCAAGGTTGGCGAACAGATGTATGTCTGCGGCTGCGGAGAGAAGTGCCCCTGTGATTCCATGGCACATAAAGCGGGCAAGTGCACCTGCGGAAAGGATCTGGTCAAGGTCCAGGTGGTAAGGGTTGAGGAGGGGACTACCGTCGTCTCCGTGGATGGCCGGGAGCGGAGCTTCAAATCCGCCGGCAAGTTTGCCTGTGCCTGTGGCAGCGGCTGTGACTGCGGAACCATTGCCCAGAGCAAGGGCAAGTGCTCCTGCGGCAGGCCGCTGAAGGACGTGAAGGCGAAGCCGTAGACGGACCAGCTGCACGATAAGGTTACGGCAGGCGGGGGGAATTCCCCGCCTGTTTTTTTGCGCGTGACATTTCGGTGGCGAGGGTCAGGCGGAACCAGATCCAGACCAGGAACGCCGTCATCCACCGGCCTGCCGGGTTGTCGGTGAGGCGGTCGAACCATCGGTCGTGCATCTCAAGGAGTGAACCGGATACGCTCTCAAGCGGTTCGCCGCGCCGGAAGGAACGATGAACATCCAGGAAGAAGGGAATTTGCCAGGCGTTGGCCCGCACGTACCGGCCCGTATCGTGCCAGAGCCGGCTTCGTTCATGGCGGGGAAGAGCCCGGATCATGGCATCGATGCCGGAAAGGATCGGCCCGAGCGCCAGGCGGCCGACCCGGTCCTGGTTCCGGTAGAGGCGGGGGAGCTCGTCCAGGAACCGGTCCCAGCCCATGTGGGCAAAGTTCATGAGGATGGCGTTGAGGGTTTGCCGCTCCCGGAGTCCCTCCACCTCGAAGCGGCGGGCCGACGTGACGATCTCCGCCGGCAGCAGTAGCCACTCTCCCCGTGCTGCTATAGCCGCGGCAATCCGCATGTCCTCCAGGATGGGACGACTTGCGTCGAAGTGCCCCACCTCGTCGAAAAAACGTCGGCGCAGGAGCAGCCCCTGGTCACCGTGGGTGCAGCCCGGCCGGTGGAGCCGTGCCTTCGCCTCGTAAAATGCATAGGGCAGGGATGGTGCGCCGTCGTCCCGTTCGAAACGGAGCAGGAAATGACCCGCCACCCGGTCATCCCCCCGGCGTGATATGGCGGCGTCGATGGCGTTGAGTGCCGTGCGCAGGGCGTGGGCATCGGGCAGAAGGCAATCGGCATGGAGGAAAAGGAGGGTGTCCGCACCGGTGGCCCGGGTACCCGCGTTCATCTGGCAGCCGCGCCCACGGCCGGCCTCGATGACCGTCGCCGGAAAGGGACCCTTAGGCGCCAGTTCGCCCGCCCGTTCCACGGTGCCGTCGGACGATCCGCCGTCGACGATCACGAGCTCGAAGTCCGTATCCAGCTGCTCCGCCAGCATGGCGAAGAGGCGGTCGATGCCGGCTTCCTCGTTCAGGACGGGGGTGATGATGGAGAGTTCAGGATGGTGCCGTTCCACGAATGGGGTGCTCCGGTCGGGGTGATGCTTCGGGAAGAGAGTATAGCAGTTTGAATCGCCTGTAAAACAACAAAAGGCCCCGGAGTCATCCCCCGGGGCCTTTCGCATTGTCGGACAAACCAGCCGTCAGCACATGACGGTGTCGGCGATCTTCACCAGGTTCGGCAGGTCCGGCTTGGTCAGGATATCAAGTGCTCCCAGGTCCTTCCACTTGCGTCGGTTGTCCTCGGTGGCCAGGGACGAGAAGATGAGCACAGGCAGTGACTTGAGGACGTCGTCCTTCTTGATTTGGGCGGTCAGGTGGAGACCGTCCATCTTCGGCATCTCCACGTCGGTGATGAGCAGGTCGAGCTCGTTGCTCAGAGGGATTCCGGCGGACCGGCAGTGATTCAGCTTCGCGGAAAGAATATTCCACGCTTCCTCGCCGTTCTCTGCCTCCTCCACGGTGTACCCCGCTGCCCGGAGCGTGGAGCAGATGGTGTTGCGGATAAAGGCTGAATCGTCCGCCACCAGGATGCGGTGCCGGGTCCGGTCCAGGAGTGGGCCTTCCAGGAGCTGGCCATGGTCCACCTCCTTGAGGATGTCCTGGGAGCATATTTCGCCGACGATCTTTTCGAAGTCCAGCACCAGGATGATCCGGTCATCCATCTTGACGACACCGGTGATGTACGCCGATTCGATGGCCTTCACCGGCGGCTCCACCTGCTCCCACGAGATCCGGTAAATCCGGGAGACGCTGTTCACGAGGGCACCGACCACCATCCGGTTGAACTCCAGGACGATGACCCGATCGGGGGGGAGGGCACTCATTTCCTTGCCGAGGATCGTCGAGAGGTCGATAACGGTTATGACCTTGTCGCGCAACTTCATCATCCCCGCTATGGCGTGGTGGGCGTTGGGCACCTTCCACATCTGGGGCTTGCGGATGATCTCCCTCACCTTTGCCACGTTGACACCGAAGTGGGATGGGACAACCCCGCCGCTGGCGTCATATTCGTTGAGCATGAACTCGACGATTTCCAGCTCGTTGGTGTCGCTTTTAAGGAGAATGGCGCTTTCGCTCATGTCAGGTACCCTCGCGTGGATTCTCGGCCGTCTGGCGGCACTATGGTTCTCATATCGGCGAGGGTACGGAAAACTTTAGCGATTCTTTACACTACATTGTCACATGGGGTGTTGGGGTATCCACGAGTGGGGCGAGAGTTCTTGCCCCTTACCCGCCGCGCGCACCTCGATCCGCGTATCGTAGAAGGTGCTTCCGTTCCCCCGGTCGGTGAGCCGCTGGCTGGTGAGGGCGTTCACCGTCCGGTTGCCGGGGGCATGCTCGATCCACCAGACCCCCTCGGCCACCGCCACGCCGGCCGGGACCCGGTCGGTTACGGCAAGGATGAAGTCGACCTCCCCAAGCCCGTTGAAGGCGACGACCCGCTGGCCGTCGACAAGCCCTCGGGCGGAGGCTTCCGCCGGAGCGACCATGAGGCGCATCCCCCCCTGCTTCTCCCGCAGCTCCTCCAGCTCATAGAACGAGGCGTTCAGGGCGTAGGGAGTCGGCGCGGTCATCAGCATGAGCGGCAAGTCCCCTTTCTCCTCGTGGATGGCGAGGTAGCGGGGAAGGGGGTGCGGTTCGGCAGGATTGAGGATCTCGATCTTCTCCGATGCTGTCCGGAAGGCGCGGGGGGCGGACGCCAGCGGCAACTCCACCGCCTTCCCCTCGGCGAGGCTTGCCAGGTCGATCCCCTCACGCATGGCCGTCGGCACGGCCAGGAGCCGGTCGATCAGGTCGTCGGCGCTCTGCCGGAAGAACGGCTCGCCGAACCCCATCGCCTCCGCCAACAGGGTGAAGGTGTCCCAGTTGGAGCGGCTTTCTCCCTCCGGCGCGATGGCCGGTCGGGCCCGCTGGATGCAGTAAGTTCCGTAGGAGCGGTAAATGTCCGCGTGCTCCAGGGACGAGGTGGCCGGAAGGACTATATCCGCGTATCGGGCCGTGTCGGTCATGAACCGCTCGTGGACCACGGTGAAGAGGTCGTCCCGGGCCATGCCCCGCAGGATGGCGTTCTGGTCCGGGGTCACGGCGGCGGGGTTTGCATGATAGACGTAGAGGGACATGACTGGCGGGTCTGCCAGTTCCGTCAGGGCTTGGCCGAGGCGGTTCATGTTGACGATGCGGCTGGGGCGGGCCATGAAGTCCTCGCGGGTCACCTCCTTTAGGGCAAAGGCGGGGCCGGTGGAGGTGCCGGGGAAGCAGCCGCCCCCCCGTTTCCCGTAGGCGCCGACCAGGGCCGGCAGCGCGGCGATGGTCCGCACCGTCATGGCGCCGTTGCCGTAGCGGGAGAGGCCACTTCCCAGCCGGATGAACGGCGCCCCGGCGCGGGCGTAGGCGCGGGCCAGTTCCTCGATAACGGCGGGGGCGAGGCCGGTGATGCCTCCCATCCGCTCCGGCGTGCAGTCGGAGAGGACCTGGCCGGAAAACTCGGCGAAGCCCTGAACGTAGCGTTCGATGAAATCCCGGTCCGCAAGCCCCTCCCGCTCGATCACGTGCATCATCCCCAGGGCCAGGGCCCCGTCGCTGCCGGGGCGGGTCAGGATTACCCGGTCAGCCACGGCGGCGGTCGGCGTCTCGTAGGTATCGATCAGCCAGACCGCGGCGCCCCGCTTTTTCGCCTCCCGCACCCCATGGAGGAAGTGGATGCTCGTGGCCGCCGCGTTGATCCCCCAGAGGATCACAAGATCGCTCTCCGCCACCTCGTCCGGGTGGGGCGACGGCGTCTCCCCCATCACCGCCTTCCACCCCGCGTCCTTGGCCGGCGAGCAGATGGTCCGGTCCAGCCGTGACGCCCCCAGCCGGTGGAAGAACGGATGGCCGGCGTTGCGCTGCACCAGTCCCATGGTGCCGGCGTAGGAGTAGGGGAGGATCGCCTCGGCGCCGTGGGTGGCGATGATCCCGCGCCAGCGCTCCGCGATCCGCTCCACCGCCTCCTCCCACGGGATGGGGCGGAACGTGCCCGACCCCTTCGCGCCGGTGCGCAGGAGCGGGGTCGTCAGCCGCTGCGGCGAGTGGACCGTCCTTTCGTAGTGGAGCATCTTCGGGCAGAGGGTGCCGCGGGTGAAGGGGTGGTCCGGGTCGCCGGTTACGCGCACCGCACGGCCTCCTGCCACCTCGACAAGGAGGCCGCAGGCGTCGGGGCAGTCGTAGGGGCAGACCGAACGGGTGATCGTGGGAGACATGGGGGACCTCCGAGAGGGGAATGGAGGAAAGTGTACTACAAAAAATGGCTGATGAGCCCAAATCTTATGTCGACAGTCACCCCCCTTTGACAAAGGGGGACTTGGTTTTGTGAAGCTTGTCAACAATCAGAAAATGATATGAGAATCACCGTGGCGGGCAGAACTCCGTGACGGGGGGCAGGGTGAACCAGCAGGTCGTCCCGCTTCCGGGGGCGCTTTCCAGCCAGATACGCCCTCCGTGCCGGCCGATGATCCTTTGGACGATGGCCAGCCCCACGCCGGTGCCGGGGAATTCGTCGGGGCCGTGCAGTCGCTGGAACGGCTGGAACAGCTTGCCGGAATAGGCCATGTCGAAGCCGGCGCCGTTGTCCCGGATGAAGCAGACTGTTTCCCCTCCCCGCAACTCCGCGCCGAACTCGATCCGGGCATCGGCGGCGCGGGAGGTGAACTTCCAGGCGTTCCCCACCAGGTTCTCCATGGCCACCCAGAGAAGGTCCATGTCGCCGCAGACTGTCACCGCCGGTTCCACCGTGAGCGTTATCTCCCGCTCCGGTTCCGTCTCGCGCCGTGCCGACACGGCAGCCCCCACAAGGGTACTCAGGTCAAACTTCCGCAGGGACATCGCCCGTCGCTGCACCTGGAAGAGGGACGACATGGAGGTTATTACCCGCTCCATCTGTCCCCCCACCGCTGAAATCCGTCGGAAATAATCGCGCATCTCGTCGTCGAGCCTGGCCCCGCAGTCTTCCTCCAAGGCCAAGCAGAGGCCGTTCAGTCGAACGATGGGCGAGCGCAGGTCGTGGGCCGCCGAGTAGTTGAACGACTCCAGCTCACGGTTGGATGCCTCCAACTGGGCGGTCCGCTCACGAACCTTTTCCTCCAGATGGGCGTTCAGTTCGAGGATCTGGCGCTCCGCCTCGTCCCGCTCCTGCTGCCGCTCCCTGAGGGCGGCCGCCATCCCGTTGAACGAAGCGGTCAGAGAGCCGATTTCATCCTCCGATTCCACCGGGATGCTCACAACCTTGTCTCCCGCCTCGATGGACCTGACGCCGTCCGCCAGATGAGTGAGCGGCCGGGTAATCCCCCGGATGACCAGGTAGATGACTGCCGACCCTGCCAGCAGGAATGCCGTCGCCACAAGGACCGCCGTCAGCAGCAGTTCCCGCAGGTGCCGATAGACCGGTTCCTCGTCCATGACGACCCGGACCTTGCCAATCAGTGTTCGCGTCGATCCTGTCTGCTGAGAGGGAAAATAGAGTTCTGTCTCGGTGCTGTTTCCCTGTCGGGCAAGCACCTGCTCCGAGAACTCGCTGCGGCGGTTGGTGACCTTCAGTGACGGGCGCTCGAGGTGGACCAGGGAGCGGCCGTCCCGGTCGAAGATGGTCACCGACAGGACTTCCGGGGTCGCCATCGTCCCCTCGGCTATTTCATGAAGATTTTCCCGGTTGCCGGCAAAGAGGCCGAGGCGGCAGTTGTGGGCGAGGAGGCGGGCGAGCAGTTGCCCTTCGGTGGTGAGCTTATCCTTTTCGGCCTGCTGATGGCCCGTCAGGAACAGAATGGTGAAGACCAGGGAGAGGATAAGGATGCCGAACGCCGTCACGGCAAACAGCTTGGCGCGGAAGCTGGCGCGGATGATCCCGGAAAGGGTGCGCCGCGGCGGATGGGGAGAGTCGGGCTGCTGTTTCGTCTCCATATGCGCCCCTTAAGCTACTCTTTGCGGAGGAGGGAGTTGACGCCGAGGTGTCGCGCCACGGCGGGGTTCACTTTCATGGCGGTCTTTGCCGGCTGTTCGGCGGGCACCGAGCTTACCGATGCGCCGTCCAGGATGCGGCGGGCCATGCGGCCGGCCTGGCGTCCCATGTCGGCCGGGTCCACCTCGATGGCGGCCAGGGCGCCCTGCTCCAGGTACTTGGCGGCAAAGGCCACCACCGGCACGCGGTTTTCCTGGGAGAAGAGGGCAATCGCTTCCAGGTTGACGGCGGTGAGCACCGTTGAGTCGGGGAGGAGCCAGAGGGCGTCCACCTTACCCTTGAGCGAGGCGAGCTGCTGCGCCGCTTCGCGGGCGCTGTCGGCCTCGCGGGCGACCAGGGTTATGCCGAGACGGTCGGCCGCCTCGCGGGCTTTGCGGGCCTGGGAGCCGGTCTTCGCCGGGTTGTAGATAATCCCCACCCGCTTGGCGCCGAGGTCATTTCTGATGAAGGAGAGGTAGCGCTCCGCCGGCACGCCCATGGCCACGCCGGTGATGTTGCCGCCCGTTGCGCCGGCCCGCTCGGGGCTGGCCACCATCACGTAGATCACCGGAATCTCGCGGATCTCCTTCACGCGGCTGAGGGCGTCGTGGCCAACGGCCAGCACCAGGCGGGGTCGCGCCTCCCGCACGGACCGCGCCACATCGGCGCCCCGCAGGTCGGAGAGCACCAGCCGCTCCACGGAACGCACGCCGGCCATTGCCTCGAAGCCGTGGATCGCGGCCTCGAAGGGTGCCATGCGCTCGCCCTCTACCACCACGACTTCCGCGGCGAGTGCCGGGAAGCCCCAGAGGAGCAGGAAGGCGAGTATGTGGAGGATGCGTGTGGTCATTGGTTCCTAAATCGTTACCGTTACCATTTGAATCTGAGGCCGCCTTCGAACCAGCGGCTGGGGTTAGTGAATGTTTCGTCCTGGTACTGCGCGCCTTTGAACAGGTTATGGCCTGTGCCGAAGAGTTCCGCCTCGATGTTGTTCCCCCTGTAGAAGCGCCACCCAAGGTTGAGATCCCAGATGAAGTCCTTGTATCTGCCCCCCCAGGAGGCCGGGGTGTTCCACCGGATGTAATGGCCGGTGAAGGCGCCGCGGAAGGTCCTGTCGTCGTAATGGAGACCCAGGTCCCACGTCTGGCGGGCAACCCCTTCAAGCTCTGTCCCCGTGCGTCGGTTCTTCGCGTCCACGAAGACGTAGCCCCCCGTGAGCCAGGTGTTGAACAGTGGAGCGGTGCGGGCTTCCACCTCCACCCCTTCCCGAATGTGGCGGGTATCAACCTGGTTGCCGTTGTCGTCGAACTCATGGATGCGGTCGGCAGTGTTGCGGAACCAGGTTCCCCGCAGCCAGATGAAGGGGATTTCCGTGGTTTCGAAGCCCCCCTGGACGCTCCACCCCGTTTCCGGTTTGCGAAGCTCGGGCCTGAGTATCGGCAGGCTGTACCCCTTGGCGATGAAGGCGCGGAGGATGGTCTTGTCGGTGATGCTGAAGGTGGCCCCCATGCTGGGGCTGAAGTGGTCGCCGCTTGCGCTGGTCAGGTCGTAGCGGATTGCGGGGGTGAGTGTGAACGGCCCCAGTGCCAGAGTGTCGTTCAGGAAAACACCCCACTTGTCGTTCCTGACGGAGATGGCGCTGTTGTAATCGGGCCATAACGGATAGGTGACAGTCGTGTCGCTATTGCCGTGGTCGTATTCCAAGCCGCCGGTCAGGGTATTGATCCCCTGGCGCCAGGTGAGGATGACGCCGGCGCCGGCCGTCTTCTCCTTGTTGGTGACTAAGGCGCTGGCTTCGCCGGTGCTGATGAGGTTTTCGTCCTTGCTGTAGTTCAGGCTGCTGGCCTTGATGAAGCTGCTGAGGGTGAGCCGGTCGGTCAGCGCGTAGTCAAAGGAGAGGGTGGAGAGCAGTTGGCGGTTTGTGAGGCGCGATGCCGTGTCCCGCCAGGTAAGGAGTCCCTCTTCGACCGCAATTCTCTGATAGTTGAGGGTTAGGCGGACTGAGCCCCTGTTTTCGGGGATATCCCAGCGGAGCTTGGCATAGAGGTCGTTGCGTTCGGTGGCGTTGAAGCTGCGGAAGCCGTTCCCCTGGAGGTTTCCTCCCGCCAGGTAGTAACCGAATTGGCCCACTGTTCCGGACAGTTCTCCCCGGTCGTCCCTGGTGCCGTTCGCACCGACGGAGAAGTTTGCCGCCCCGCCGAAAGGTGAACTCTTTTGCGGTTCCTTGGTGATTACGTTGATTACCCCGCCCAGGGCTGAACCCCATGCCGAAGAGGCCGGCCCTTTGACGATCTCCACCCGCTCGATGTTCTGGACCGGGATCTGTCCGGGTAATGCGTAATTGTCGAGCTGGTCGTTGATGGCTATGCCGTCGACCAGTACCAGGATGTGACGTGTGGTTGCCCCGGCCAGTTCGAACACGGCTCCGATGCTGGGTGCTCCGCGCGGGTCCACATGCACGCCGGGGACGGTGTTGAGCACGTCCGCCAGGGTATGGGCGTTCAGGCGCTCGATTTCATCGGCGGTGATGACGGTGATGTTTTCGGCGCTGCGGGAGAGGGGGCGGGGTGAGCGTGTGGCGGCGGAGACTTCGAGGTCGCGGGGCTCGTAGTAGAGTTCCAGTGTTTCGCGGTCGCTGATATCATCATCGGCGCGGGTTGGCGAAATGACTGAGAATACCGTAGCAAGGGAGAGCAGGGCGCAGAGGAGCCAACGCTTCGGCGACAGGTGCCGCTGTGCGGTCATGGCGGCGGCAATTGCCGCTATGCGGGATAAAAGCGCTGGCATCAGGGTTGCAGATTCATTGGTGACGATGTCGCCTTTTGGCCGGCATCGGATTGAAAGACACGTGTTTATAGCAGTGAATGCCGATGGAGTCCAGTTATTAAGCGAGGGGGGGGTGACGATTATGGGATGCGAAGTTACGCTCAAAGAGGTCGAAGTTCTTGACGAAGGGGTGATGGTGTCGGCCGAAGGGGTTTCCGCCTGCTGCACGTCAGGGCCGATGACTTCACGGTCACAGGACTAAAGGATGGGCGGTTGCCAAACCGGCAGGGGCCGCGTCGTGGCGCGGTGCGTAGCTGCGCGGGGGCTTTGCCCCCCGGCCCCCACATACTTTCTTTGGCCGCCCAAAGAAAGTACGCAAAGAAAACCGCCCCCGATGCCTTGGCCGCTGGCGCGGCTTCCCTCGCTCCGTCGGACGCCGCGGCGGCGGCCGAAACTCGCTTCGCTCAGACAGTCGGCCGCCTTCTTCCGCCGCGTCCTGGAGCTTGTTCGCAAATAAGCATTCCAGGCTCGCATCCCGTCTTCATGCCATCTTTGACCGGTCCTCACTCACAAAATCCTCACCGTAGCCCTGCTACGCTTGCGGTTTTGCTCGATCAGCCCGGCCAAATCTGTCATAAATCCGGACGCGATCCTCTGGAACGTTATTTACGAACAAGCTCTTCTCACTCGGCTGCGGCACAGGGGGAAAGGCGGAAGTCTGGCAAGTACAAACTGCCAAAGACAACATCTGACCACTTGACCACCCGTGCCGCTGAATCAAGTCCCCTCCGGAGCCCCCATGATCCTCTCCCGCTACGTCAAAGAATTCCCCTGCCCGGAGGCGCCGGGCCAGGTGCTTCTTTTCTCCTGCCGCACCGGCGCGGTGGTCAGGGTGGCGCGCACAACCCTCGAAGCCGCGCGGGCCGGTACCCTTTACCCGGCCGCTGCCGATGCTCTGGCAAAGCACCGCTTCCTCACCCCCGACCTCGCCGCCGAGCGGGCGGAAATGCTCTCCTGGTTCGACCAGCTCAACGGTGAGCGGCGCCGCGCTGGCATGGTGGCCGTCCTCACCCGCCGCTGCAACCTGGCCTGCCCCTACTGCTTCGAAGGGGGACAGACGCCGGAAGGTGACATGTCCGAGGAGACCGCCGATCTGCTGGCGGCGATGATTATGCGGGAGTATCTCGCCAAAGGCTGGCGGGTGGACCTGGATTTCTACGGCGGCGAGCCGCTCCTCCGCCCTGACCTGATCCGGCGGATCGCCACCCCCCTGCAGGTGGCGGGAGGCAAGCTCTTCCACGGCCATCTGGTGAGCAACGGCACGCTCCTCAACCGGGCGGTGATGACGGAACTGGCGGCCCTGGGGATCGAATCGGTCAAGGTGACCCTGGACGGCCCGCCCCATGTCCATGACCGCTACCGCCCCTACTGCGGCGGCGCCGGGAGTTTCCACGACATCCTGCGCGGGATGAAGGAGGTGGCGGATCTGGTGACGGTCCACGTGGGTGGTAACTTCACCCGCGAGACCTGGCACGAGTATCCCGCGCTCCTGGACCTGCTGCTGGCGGAGGGGCTCACCCAGGACCGGCTCGGCACGGTGCGGTTCACCCCGGCCGTGGGCGGGAAGGGGGGCGGGGCGCTCCCCCACTTCGCCGAGGGGTGCGTGACCTGCGAGGAACCATGGCTGGCGGAGGCGGAGCTGACGCTACGGGAGGAGCTGGCGAAGCGGGGCTTCCGGGTGCCGAAGCCCGGCCCCTTCTCCTGCATGATCGAGCTGGCGAGCGACCTGGCCGTGGACGCCGACGGTTCCTGCTATAAATGCCCCGCCTTCATGGGGCACGAAGGGTATGCCGTGGGAAACCTGCGGGATGCCCTGTGGAGTGCCCCGACCTACGACTACGACATCTGGAAGAAGGAGGAGTGCCTCGACTGCGCCTATCTCCCCCTCTGCTTCGGCGGCTGCCGCTACATGAAGCTGGCGGATGTCGGTGCGGTGGACGGCGTGGCCTGTCAGCGGGAGTACCTGGACGCGACGCTAGAGACGATGGTGCGGCGGGGGCTGTGCCGGGCCGCCTGAGAGGGGTAATCAATTTAAGCGAAAACCTGATTATTCGGCGGGCGACGGGGGACGGGAAGAAAGATGGGCGACCACCGCTTCACGCAATTCCCTGGCATTCAGGATCAGTTCACGGGCCTTGTGTTCCGGCACGGAATGCATCGTGCCATAATCGCCGATGTTGCGCAGGTCGAAAGCATCGAGGAGATGGCGGTGGAACCTCGGTTCCATGATGCCGGTCTTGACAAAGAGTTTGCCGAACGCGGAAATGACGGCGCTATGTTTCGAAAACGCAAGCCCCTCTGCGAGAAGCAGTGCCTCGGCGGCGTAAAACATCGCGTAATAGGAACGGCTAGCGGAAAAGTCGATATATCCGTCCCTGAGCAGAAGGTCGGCTGCGTTACTGCTCTGCTCGGACTTCTCCAGTAGATCTTGCACGTCCTTGTCCATCAGAGAGCCATCCCTTCATGGCGGACGTTGAGCAGCAGGGGAGAGCGGCGGGTGTGGAATGCGGCTGCTTCGTAGGGAATTACGGAAACAACGGTATCGTACTTGAGCGAGATGTTGCTGATGGCCTCCAGGTACCGTTCCCGTTCGGTCGCAATGTCCTGAAGATGGTCCAGCACGACGATGATGTCGACATCCGAATCGTCCGTGAAATCGCCCCGCGCGTAGGAGCCGAAGAGGATGATCTCCTTGAGTCGGGCGCCGTAAATTCTCCGGAGCTCGGAGCGGGTTTCCGCAAGCAGTTGGCCAATCTTGTCTGGAAGTCGTTGTGCCATGGAAGCCGGGTACCTCCCGTCAGATGCGTACTCTCTATGTTTATCAGAAAAAACGCACTCTTTCCACAGTTATGCTTTGACAACGCCACTCACCCCATCAGCCTGTCCAACTCATCAAAGTCGATCACCTCTTCGGCCTGTGCCTTGATGAGGTCGATCTTCTCCGTATCCTCGGCGTTGATCTTGGAGACGTGGTAGGTAAGGGCCGAGTAGACGTCGGACGTGGTTTCGTGAATCCTCACATAGGGGATGCCGCTGTCGTCGATGATCTTCTGGGTGACCGCCGACACCGGCGCGTGACCGGTTATGACGAGGCCGGCGATCCTCTGCCGGTAGGCCGGGATGTGGTAGAGGGACGAAGCGGTCACCAGCAGTTCGTCGCGGGAGCCGGTCACCACGAGGAGCGTCGATTCCTGGAGGTGGTCGATGACCTTCTGTGCCGATGCGGCGCCCAGCTGGATGTGGTGGATAATCCGGGTTCCCTGCCCCTGGTCTCCCCTGAGGGGGTGCCTGAGGAGCCGGGAGATGCTGTTCAGGGTCGGGTCCGCCAGCACCGGCGAGTAGTCGAAGGCGCCGACGACCCGGATGCCGTGGGGGGCGAAGGATCTGGTCAGGTAGGAAAGGGAGGTCTCCCTTTTCTCCGGCAGCAGCTTGTTGACCAGGAGTGCCCGGACGTCGGCTCCCTCCAGCCGGTAGAGGGGGAGGTTCAGCTGCACCGAGTCGATGACGCTGCCGATGCCGCCGCCGGAGACCATGATCACAGGGGCGTCCACCAGCTTCGCCACCCGCGCATTGTTCATGCCGATGACGGAGCCGACCCCGCCGTGGCCCGACCCCTCGATGATGAGGAAGTCGTTCTTCGACTCCAGTGCCCGTACCGCCTCGGTGATCCGCTCCACCGGGTAGAGGGCCGGGATCTCGCCGTCGATGAATTTCTTGGTGGAGCCACGCCCCAGGACCACCGGCGACATGTGGGCGATATCCTCCTCAAGCCCGAAGATGCGGGCCATGAGGGCCGCGTCCTTGTCCACGGTGATACCGTTGAACACCTGGCACTTGGGGCCGATGGCCTTGATGAAGCCGACCCGGCCGTACTTCTTCCGCGCCAGGTGAAAGAGCGAGACGCTGATGGTGGTCTTGCCGGAGTGCTGGCCGGTGGCGGCGATGAAAACTTTTCTGCACATCGTCGTTGATGGTTCCCTTCGACTGAGTTTCATTTGCGTAACGGAATGATTATAGACCTTCCGTTTTCCTATGCGCAACGATGTATACCCTACCACCTTTCTCCTTGTCCGGCGGAAATCTCCCTGCTATATAACGGTTCATGGAATCGGCGAAACAACAGGTATCCCTGGCGGAAATTTTCCGGACGTTCCTCGTCGTCGGCACCACCGGCTTCGGCGGCGGCATGGCAGTGGTGGCGCTGGTGGAGCAGGTCTGTGTCCGCAAGAAGGAGTGGGTGAGCCATGAGGAGTTCATGCACGGCCTCGCCTTCGGCCAGTTCCTCGGTCCCTTTTCCCTTAACAGTTGCACCTTTGTCGGCTGCACGCTGCGCGGCAGGGTCGGTGGGATCGTCGCGGCGGTCGGCTTCATCCTCCCGTCGTTCCTGATAATCTCGCTCCTCTCCTGGCTCTACTTCCGGTTCCACGAGCTCCCCCAGCTCCAGTCGGCCCTCCGGGGGACGAACCCGGTCATCATCGGCCTCATCCTGGTGGCGGCCATCGGCATGGCCCGCAAGATGCGGGGGTCGGAGCCATGGACCATCGGTCTGCTCACCTTCGCCCTGGCGGCGTTCTTTAAGGTGAACGGCCTCGTGCTCCTGGTCATCGTGGCCGGCTGGTCCCTGTGGCGGTCGTACTTCCGGCGGGAGCACCAGTGATGGCGGCCCTTCTCAAGATCGCCTGGACGTTTCTCAAGATCGGCCTGGTCTTCGTCGGCGGTGGGTACGTCCTGATTCCGCTGCTGCACCGGATCATGGTGGACCAGTACCACTGGCTCACCCTCAAGGAGTTCCTCGACGGTCTGGCCCTCTCCCAGCTCACCCCCGGCCCGCTGGCGATCCTGGCCACTTTCACCGGCTTCCGGGCCGGCGGCTTCGCGGGCGCCCTAGTGGGGACCATCTTCATCTTCCTCCCCTGCACGGCGCTGATGATCTTCCTGACCCGGCGCTACGAGCGGCTGCGGAACATCCGGCAGATCCGCGAAGTCCTCGACGGCGTCGTCCCGGCAGTGGTGGGGCTCGTGGCGGCCGCCGCCTGGAACCTGGGGAGCACCTCCCTCGTCAGTATCCGCGATCTCATCCTCCTGGCCGCCGGCTTCTGCATCCTCCAGTTCACGAAGATCAGCCCCATGTTCGTAATCCTCGGCGCCGGCGCAGTGGGGTATTTCTTCGGTTTTTCGTGATTTTCCCGGCTGACAGCAGCTATTCGCCTCTGGTAAGGTAATGACATGAAACGCAAATCTCTCCCTAAACTCCTCTACGCCGACACGCAGGGGAACATCTTCGACCATCCCACCCTCTGCATGGCTGGCATGAGCGGCCCCGAGGCGGTCCTTCCCGAGGCGGTGGAGATGATTCCGCTCCCCGAGGGGAGCCGGCTCTTCACCATCCCCGACACTCCGCCGGTGGCCTGGGACGAGCAGCAGCGGAAGTTCATCACCGTGGATTCCGTCCGCGAGGGGCGGCGGAACCTGCGGGTGCAGGCGGTGTCGGCCTTCATGGCGCCGGGGTATGTCCGGACGCTGCTGCCTGCCTGCGACTACGGCAGAAAGAAGGTCCACCTCCCCCTCTGGTCCTACACCGCCGTGGGGTGGGACGAGGAGCGGGACTGCTTCGTGGTGGCCGCCTCGCAGGTGGACACCAACCAGAACTGGAACCCCTGCAATTACGACGACCGCAAGCTCGATCCCCTGGTGCGGCAGCGGCTGGCGGAGATGCCCTCGAACCGGCTCCTGGAGCAGCTTGCCCGCTGCGCCGTGGACTACCACTGCTTCGCCGCCAAGAACCTCTTTTTCCGCCGCTGGGAGGCGCCGCTCCCCACCTCGCCCGCCTGCAACTCCCGCTGCCTCGGGTGCATCAGTCTCCAGCCCTCCGACTGCTGCCCCTCCAACCACGAGCGGATCGGCTTCGTGCCGACACCGGAGGAGATCGTGGAGCTGGCCCTGCCGCATCTCCTGGAGGCGCCGGAGCCCATCGTCTCCTACGGCCAGGGGTGCGAGGGTGACCCGATCATGCAGGCCGACACCGTGGCCGAGGCGACCCGCCGGCTGAAGGCCGCCACCTCCCGTGGCACGGTGAACTTCAACTCCAACGGCTCCTTCCCCGACCGTGTGCGGATGCTCTGCGACGCCGGCATGGACTCCATGCGTTTCTCCATGAACTCGGTGCGCGAGGAGCCCTACAACCGCTACTACCGGCCGGTGGGGTACCGCTTCGCCGACGTGGCGGAGTCGGTGCGGCTCGCCAAGGAGCGGGGCCTCTTCACCATGATCAACTACCTGGTCTCACCGGGGCTCTCCGACAGCGAGGAGGAGGTTGAGGCGCTGCTCCGGTTCATCGGCGAGACCGGCGTGGACATGATCCAGATGCGGAATCTCTCCATCGATCCCGATTTCTACAACAAGCGGATTGGGGTGACGGGGCGGGGGATAGGGATGTTCCGGATGCTGGAAAAGGTGAAAAAGGCGTTTCCCCGCATCCAGTACGGCTACTACAACCGGACGCGGGAGACGTTCTATCCCGAGGGGCTGGAAAAGAGCTGGCCGATCAGGCCGGAGCGATACGTGTCATAAGGGCGCTCAGTCAGGAGCAGCAGCCGTCGTTCCATCCCGCGTGGGGAGTCGGCACAGATAGACCGTAACCGTCAGGGCAACGGCCAACAGCATCACCCGTACCCAGGGTAGCTGAATCAGCAGGGCTGTGGGGGCGATGGTCAGCCAGAGGAGCGTGATGGCGGTGAACTTGGCCCGTTTGGGAATGCCGGCGCCGTGGAGCGTGGCCCGGACGATGGGGCCCAGGTGATTGTGATCCAACAGCCATCGGTGGCAGCGCTCCGAACTCCGCGCAAAGCAGGCTGCCGCCAGCAGCAGAAACGGCACGGTGGGAAGGAGCGGGAGAAAGATGCCGATCACACCGAGTGCGGTGCTGATGATACCCACGGCCAGAAAAAAGGTTTTACGGACGCTGACGGTCATTGCCCGAACCGCTGTTCATGTCCTTGGCTCGGTCCTGGTGATTATGCTGAGGTGCCCCAGGCCAAGCAGTTGCTTCGCCTCGGTCATTGCCGAGGCATAGCCTTCCTTGCTGTTACGGAAAAGCTCGTTGGGTTCGCCGTCGTCCTGCCACGGCCATCCGGTCCGCACCAGTATGAGCAGAAGTTTTTCGAGCTCGTTCTGCCGCTTCTGCAGCTCTTCAATCCCAGCAATCACTTCTGCCAGGAGCGTCGGGTCGTTTGAACCATTCTCCATGCAAGCGTTCAACCGGTCTAGGATGGTGGACATGGCGGTTCTCAATCACCTCGTGGGGTATCTCTTTCGGAAAGATTATGTCCTGTGACTGGTAAGGTACCATCATCTGTAAAATGCGCAACCCTGTTTCACCTCCAGATGCAAAACCGCCCTGCAAGCGTGAGCCTGCAGGGCGGGTAGCGATGTTTCCTGGCCCCCGGCTGTGTGCGCAACCGGGGGCTTTGTCATCTCATCTGTGAACTACAGTCCCAACTGCTTGAAGAAATCATTCCCCTTGTCATCCACCAAAATGAATGCCGGGAAGTTCTCCACTTCGATCTTCCAGACCGCTTCCATCCCCAGTTCGGGGAAGTCGATGCACTCGACCTTCTTGATGTTCTCCTCGGCCAGAACCGCGGCCGGCCCGCCGATGGAGCCCAGGTAGAACCCGCCGTACTTCTTGCAGGCGTCGGTGACTTGCTGGCTCCGGTTCCCCTTGGCGATCATGATCATGCTGGCGCCCTTGGACTGGAGCAGATCCACGTAGCTGTCCATCCGGCCGGCGGTGGTGGGGCCAAAGGAGCCGGAGGCCTTTCCTGCCGGGGTTTTGGCCGGGCCGGCGTAGTAGATGGGGTGGTTCAGGAGATATTCGGGCACCGGCTTGCCGGCGTCGATGATCTCCTTGAACTTCGCGTGGGCGATGTCGCGTCCGACGACGATGGTGCCGTTCAGGAGCAGCGGGGTTGAGACCGGGTGCTTGCTCAGTTCGGCCAGGATATCTTTCATGGGCTGGTTGAGATTGATCTTCACGCCGTGCTCATGCTTGCCGCGGTATTGCTCGGGGATCAGGCGTCCCGGGTTGCGGTCCAGTTCTTCGACGAAGAGGCCGTCGCGGGTGATCTTTGCCTTGATGTTCCTGTCGGCGGAGCAGGAAACCGCCATGCCCAGCGGGCAGGAAGCGCCATGGCGCGGCAGGCGGATGACCCGGATGTCGTGGGCGAAGTACTTGCCGCCGAACTGGGCGCCGATGCCGAGCTTGTAGGCTGCCTGGAGGAGTTTCTCTTCCAGTTCCAGGTCGCGGAAGGCCTGGCCGTGCTCGTTGCCTTTGGTGGGGAGTGCGTCCAGATATTTGGCCGAGGCGAGCTTCACGGTCTTCATGACGGCGTCCGCGGAGGTGCCGCCGACGACCACGGCAATGTGATACGGCGGGCAGGCGGCTGTCCCAAGGTACTTCATCTTGTCAACCAGGAACTTCTCCAGCTTGTCGGGTGTGAGGAGCGCCTTGGTCTCCTGGAAGAGCATGGTCTTGTTGGCGGAGCCGCCACCCTTGGCCATGAAGAGGAACTTGTAGGCGTCGCCGTCGGTGGCCATGATGTCGATCTGGGCCGGGAGGTTTGTGCCGGTGTTGATCTCTTCGTACATGTCGAGGGAAACGGTCTGGGAGTAGCGGAGGTTCTCCTCGGTGTAGGTCTTGTATATCCCCTTGGAGAGCCACTCCTCGTCGGTCACGCCGGTCCAGACCTGCTGTCCCTTCTTGGCGACGACGGTGGCGGTGCCGGTGTCCTGGCAGGTGGGGAGTTCGAACTGGGCGGAGATCTCGGCGTTGCGCAGGAAGGCCAGTGCCACTCCCTTGTCGTTCATGGATGCTTCCGGATCGCGGAGGATCTTGGCCACCGATTCGTTATGCTCGGGGCGGAGCAGGAAGGAAACGTCCCGCATTGCCTCGTTGGCGAGGATGGACAGCGCCTCGGGGCAGACTCTGAGGACGTCCTTGCCGGCAAACTGGTTGACCTCGACATACTTTTCCGACCCTTCGATCTTGCGGTACTTGGTCTCATCTTTGCCGAGGGGGAAGGGCTCCTGGTAGACGAACGGCTTGGTGGACATCGCATGCTCTCCTTTCGATGGTAGGCTGGGGGCCAGGGGCTGGAGGCCAGGGGAGCGAGTCTGTCCTGCGTCCCTGGCCCTGCGCCGAATAACCGCCATGTGTATACAGTATGCAGTTTGCAATCTTATGTAAAAATTTTCATTTTGTCGAGAGGGAAGTTTTGCCACATCTTTTCATGAAATCGTTAAACTTTTCGCGTGTCGGGCCGATAAGAATATCCTGAGGGCTAATTTACTCATCCAATGCCGCCAAGGCGACCACGAACCCATCCATGGCCGAGACCGATACCCCCGCATACGAGCCCAGCGACGTCGATGCCCGCTACGCCGGTTACGACCGGATCATGGGGAGCATCTCGTGGCTCCTGATCGCGCTGGTTTCCCTGGATATCAAGCTGATGCAGCCCGACGAGCAGAGCACCCTGATGCTGGCCGTTTTCTGCCTCCTTCTCTTTGTCTACAACGTGGCTGCGCGCTATTTCGTACAGCGAGGCGCGTCGAGTCCCTTTAAAACCTTCGTGGACCTCATGGTGTTTCTCTGTTTCATCGTGGGGGTCTCCTGGTTCACGGGGAAGATCACGAGCCCGTTCGTCTCGCTCCTCTACCTGGTGCTGATGGCCACATCGCTCACCCAGGGGAAGCGGGTGACTTACTTCATGGTGGGGCTGGCGATCTCGTCCTATGTGCTGTTGAGCTCCCAGGAGTTCCTGGATCTGTTCAACAGCCGGAAGGAGTTGGTGAGCTATGTCCTCCAACTCTTTCCCTTCATGCTCATCGCGCACCTGGGGGCCATGCTCTCGGGTGAGGCGGAGAACGCCCGCAAGGAGATTGAGAAGCTCTCCTTCACCGACGAGGTGACGGGGCTCAACAACATGCGGAACTTCTTCCTGCTCTCGGACATCCAGGAGAAGCTGGCAAAGCGTTATCGCCGCCCGTTCACCATCTGCATGATCGATGCGGACAATCTGAAAAAGATCAACGACACCCATGGTCATTTTGCCGGCACGGAGCTGATCCGGCACACGGGCCGGCTGATCGTGCAGACCATCCGTTGCACCGACATCCCGGCCCGCTACGGCGGCGACGAGTTCGTCATCATGTACGTGGAGGCGACGAAGACGGACATTGGGGCCGCTGTTGAGCGCCTCATCACACAGATGCGGGAGACTCCCTTCGAGCACGACGGCACGTTGCTCTCCACCACCCTTTCGGCCGGGATCGCATCCTTCCCCGAGGATGGCGACGACGTGGCCACCGTCATGGCCCGGGCCGACGAGGCCATGTACGTGAGCAAGCGGCGCGGCAAGAACATGGTCACGGTCTATGGGACGGCCATGGGTGATAATGGTGCCGCGGTGGCGGAACCGCTTCGCGTCCTTGCCAATCGCTGATTATCTGGTATAAGTTTTAATCCTGTAATAAGGCCGTAACGTTACAGTTGTATACTGGCATGACACCAGAACACACAGTGGGGAGGATGACGAGATGAAGATGCAGGAAATCAAGGAGATTGCGAAGCAGCGTGGGGTAAAGGCCGGCACCATGAAGAAGGCCGACCTGATCCGGGCGATGCAGCAGGCGGAGGGGAACCGGGACTGTTACGAAACCGGTGTTTCCGCCGAGTGCGGGCAGGGGGAATGCCTCTGGCGCGAGGACTGCAAGTAGGGAGGGCGACTTATCCCTCGTTCCCGGGTGAATCGGGAGACCTATAAAGCCGGCATGCGCCGGCTTTTTTTATTGCTGGCACCGGGAGCAGAACCAGGTGGAGCGGTTACCCAGGCGGCTCTGTTGCACCGGTTCTCCACAGGCGTGGCACGGTTCGTCCCCCCGGCCGTAGACAGCCAGATGGATACGGAAGTACCCCGACGGCTCCTCGGCCACGGTGAAGTCCCGCAGGGTGGTCCCCCCCATGGCGATGGCGTCCCGCAGCACCTCCCTGACGGCGGCGGCCAGACGGTGGCATTCGTCTTCTCCGAGGGCGCAGGCTGGCCGGTCGGGGCGGATGCGGGCACGGAAGAGGGCTTCGTTGGCGTAGATGTTCCCCACCCCCACGACGACCCGGTTGTCCATAAGGAGCAACTTGATGGCAGCGCGGCGGGTGCGACCAAGGCGGTGGAGATAGCCTCCGTCGAAAACGTCGGAGAAGGGTTCCGGCCCGAGGTTTGCCAGCAGCGGGTAGGCGAGGGGATCGCCCGTCGTCCAGAGGACAAGGCCGAATTTGCGCGGATCCCGGAAACGGAGGCTGGTGCCGTTGGCGAGGACAATGTCCAGGTGGTCATGCTTTCCCGGCGGAGTCCCGGCCGGCACAATGCGGAGAGTCCCCGACATACCCAGGTGAAGGATCAGGGTTCCCCCGCTGCAGCGCAACAGCAGGTACTTTGCCCGCCGCTCGGCCCGGTCGATGGTCTGTCCGGGAAGGGTGGTCCCCAACTCGGAGGGGATCGGCAACCGGAGTTTCGGCACCCGGGCCACCACGGCGGTGACCGTTCTTCCGGTTACGTGGGGCGCGATGCCGCGCAGGGTTGTTTCTACTTCGGGGAGTTCGGGCATGGTGCGGTTCCTGGCGGGATTGAAGTCAGGTATTTCAGGTGGTTGCGTGACCGGGTCAAAAGGGTTGACCGGCCGTCCAGCGGAAGGTATAGTACTGGCTTCCCCGTCGAACCGCCAGTCTTTTATCAGGAACCCCCATGTCCGCAGTCGATCTGAGAAAAATCCCACCCCAGAGCATTGAGGCCGAGATGTCGATTCTGGGGGGCGTCCTCCTTGACAACGAGGCCATGAACCGTGCCATGGAGCTGATCGAGGCCGAAGACCTCTACCGGGAGTCCCACCGGAAGATCTTCAGGGCCATGGTAGAGCTCTCCACCCGCAACGATCCGTGCGACATGATCACCCTCTCCGACCAGCTCAGGCGGACGGGAGAGCTGGAAGAGGTGGGGGGAGGGGCCTATCTGGCGACGCTGGTGGACTATGTGCCGACGGCGGCCAATATCGCCTACTACTGCAAGATCGTTAAGGAAAAATCCATTACCCGGCGCCTGATCACCGCCGCCACCGACATCGTCACCAAGGGGTACGACGAGGAGACGGGGGTCGAGGATCTCCTGGACGACGCCCAGAGGACCATCTTCGAGATATCGGACAACAAGCTCCGTCCCGCGTTCACGCCGGTCAAGACCATCCTCCAGGACACCTTCAAGCACATCGAGACCCTGTACGAGAAAAAGGAGCACGTCACCGGCGTTCCCACCGGCTATTACGATCTGGACAAGATGACAGCCGGGTTCCAGCGCGGAGACCTCATCATCATCGCCGGCCGCCCCTCCATGGGGAAGACCGCCTTTGCCCTGAACGTTGCCCAGTACGCGGCGGCCCATGCCGACCCGCCGGCAGCGGCGGCCATCTTCTCCTTGGAAATGAGCAAGGAGCAGCTGGTGATGCGTCTGCTCTGCTCCGAGTCCCGGGTGGACGCGAGCCGCCTGCGGACCGGCCACCTCATCGACACCGACTGGCACAAGCTGACCCACGGGGCCGACAAGCTCTCCAAAGCGAAGCTTTTCATCGACGATACCCCGGCGATTCCTGTCTTGGAGATGCGGGCCAAGTCCCGTCGTCTCAAGGCTGAGCATGGCCTGGGGCTGATCGTGGTGGACTACCTTCAGCTCATGCGGGGTGGTCCCCGGGTGGAGTCGCGCCAGCAGGAGATATCGGAGATATCCCGATCCCTCAAGGCCCTGGCCAAGGAGCTGGACGTGCCGGTGGTGGCCCTGTCGCAGCTGAACCGCTCACTGGAGAGCCGCACCGACAAGCGCCCAATGATGAGCGACCTGCGGGAGTCGGGGGCCATCGAGCAGGACGCCGACGTCATCATGTTCGTCTACCGCGACGCGGTCTACTGTGACGACTGCAAGAAGCGCGACGGCTCCTGCACCAAGGAGCACGACAAGGCCGCCGAGATTATCATCGGCAAGCAGCGTAACGGCCCCATCGGTACCGTGAACCTCCTCTTCAACGGCGAATTTACCAAGTTCGAGAACCTGGAGAAGCATCATGACTACTAATATCCATCCCACAGCCCGGATCAGCCCCACTGCAACCATTGCACCCGACGCCGAGATCGGCGCGAACGTCATCGTCGGCGACCACTCATCCGTCGGCGCCGGCACGAAAATCATGGCCAACGCCGTGGTGGGGCCCTGGACCACCATCGGCGAGAACAACACCATCCACTTTGGCGCCATCGTGGGGCACGATCCCCAGGATTTCGGCTACAAGGGTGACGAGAGCTACACCATCATCGGCAACGGCAACATCATCCGCGAGTACGCCACTATCCACCGCGGCAATCGGCCGGGAACGAAGACGGTGGTCGGCGACAACAACTTCCTGATGGTCCAGTCCCACGTGGCCCACAACTGCGAGGTGGGGAACAACATCATCCTTGCCGGCGGGGCGCTCCTGGCCGGGCACGTCATCGTGGAGGACCGGGTCATCATCTCCGGCAACTGCGTGGTCCACCAGTTCATCCGGATCGGCACATTCGCCATGATGCGCGGCCTTTCCCGCACCTCCCGCGACGTGCCGCCGTTCTGCATCATGGACGACACCCACACGGTGAAGGCCCTGAATCTGGTGGGGCTGCGGCGCAACGGCTTCGACCAGTCCCGCATCCGGGCGCTGAAAAACGCCTTCAAGCTCCTGTTCCTCTCCGGCCTCAACATGCAGAATGCCATGGCCGAAGCGGAGCGGACGCTCACCATTACCGACGATGTCCGCTATATGCTGGATTTCATCAAGAGCGCGAAGCGTGGCGTCTGTTTCGGACACGGGCAGATCGTTGATGTGTCCGACGAGAAAGAGTAAGGGAGGGTCTAAGACCCGCCCTTGTTCAGAACGGGCAAGCATTGGGCAGGTCTGAGACCTGCCCCTACAAACCACAACGTAAGGAATCAACCATGACACCATACAATCCCCTGAACCAGCTCCCCGGCGCCGCCGGCTACACCGGCAACGACGTCTTCGTTCTCTTCGGCGAACTTTTCGGCCGGGGCTACGCCAACGGCATCGTGGACGAGGCCCGGAAGGCCGGCATGACCATCATCGGCGCCACCGTCGGCCGTCGGGACAACAACGGGCCGCTCCGCCCCCTGACCGCCGAGGAGCTTGCCGAGGCCGAGACTAACCTGGGAGGAAAGATCATCAACATCCCGCTGGAGGCCGGTTTCGACCTGGAGCCCGCCGCCGACGGCCTCACCCCCGCGGACCGGCTCAAGGGAGTGAAGCCCGACACGGTGGCCGAGACGAAGCTCGACATGGCCGCCATTGAGGAATCGCGTCAGAAGGGGCTTGCCCGCTTCCGGGAGAACCTGGCCGCCTTCGTCCGCGAGCTGGAGAAACTCGTCCCTACGGGGCGCAACCTTCTGGTGGCCCACACCATGGCCGGCGGCATTCCCCGGGCCCGGACCCTGATGCCGCTGCTGAACCGGGTTTTCAAGGGGCAGGGGGACCGCTACCTCTCCTCGGAGCTCTTCTGGAACTCCGACACCGGGCGGCTCTGCTCCCTTTCCTTCGATGAGGTTACCGCCGACACCTTCGGCGCCCTCATCGCCGCCACCGCCCCGCTTCGCGACCGGCTGGAGGGCGAGGGGGCACGGGTTTCCTACTCCGCCTACGGCTACCACGGCTGCGGCGTCCTGATCGGCGGCGAGTACCGATGGCAGTCCTACACCCCGTACCTCCAGGGCTGGGCCAAGATCAGGCTTGAGGATGTCGCCGCCAAGGCCTGGCAGGAGGGGGTCAAGGCCACTGTCTACAACTGCCCCGAGATCCAGACCAACTCCAGCGCCCTGTTCCTCGGCGTGGAACTTTCTCTCTTTCCGTTCCTCAGCGCGCTGGAGAGGGAAGGGGATGGCCCCGTGGCCCAGGAAATCCGGAAGGCGTGCCAGGCGCTCCTCAAGGAAGGCGAGACCCTCGACGGGCTTCTGGCAAAGACTGAGGCCTACCTTGCCTCGCCAATCCTGAAGCCCTTTGACCGCTATGAAGAATGGCCCCACCACAACACCCCGGAGCAGGCGGATTTCATGCTCGCCACATCCGACGAGATGATGGCCATGAACGCCGACCCCAAGAACATCGTCTGCGCCGAGCTCTCCCGGGCCGTATTCCACGGCGTGGGGCGTCTCATGTTCGACCACTCCTGGGCACCCGGGGCACCGGTGGTCTGGCTGAACCACGACGTCATCGCCCGGCGGCTGGTTGCCTGATCGACCGGCGCACATGAAGTACAAAAAAAGAGCCGTCCCTGATGGGGCGGCTCTTTTCGATTTCGACGGCTGTGAACCGTTCGCTTATCGCACCAGCTTCGACAGCTTCTTGAACTCCTCGGTCCCGGCCACCCGCAGCAGCTGGAACAGGGCCGCCTCGGTGGAGGTGACGACGGCGCCGGCGGCCTGTGATGTGATGAGTCCCACCTCCCAGTTTTCCTTCTTGCGGCTCATGACCGCGTCCTTTACCAGGTGGACCCGGTAGTCCCGTTCGAGAAGCTCCAGCACCGTCTGGAGAACGCAGACATGGGTCTCCATGCCGGTGACGATCACCTGCCGGCGGCCCAGTTCCGCCATCCGGTTCAGGAACGCCTGATCGCCGCAGCAACTGAAGGTCATCTTCTCGTAGGCGTCTCCCTCGATTTTTTCCCGCAGTTCCGGCACGGTGCAGCCGAGCCCCTTTACGTACTGCTCGGTGACCACCACCGGTATGCCGAGTTCCTTTGCGGCTTCCAGCAGGATGCCAGTGTTCTTCTTGAGCTGTGCCAGGACTTCCGGGTCCATGGCCAGGCAGAGCTTCTCCTGCACATCGACGACAACGAGCACCGCGTGGTTCCGATCGAGAAAAAACTTGTCCATGACGGCCATACTGTCACCCTCCTTGAGAAATGTGTCGCATTAGTCTTTCCGTACCTCGATCCCCAGTTCCTGGATCTTCTTCCGGAGCGTGTTGCGGTTGATGCCGAGTATGTCGGCCCCCTTCACCTGGTTGCCGCGGGTCTTCTCCAGAACGAAGCGGATAAGCGGACGCTCGATCTGTTTGAGGACCAGATTGTAGATGTCGCCGGTCTCCATCTTGTCCAGATTGGTGAGGCTCGCCCGCAGCTTCATGTCCACCAGCGCTTCGAGGGACAGCTCGTCGGTGGCGACCGCCTCGCCGGTCCGCTGGACCCGCAGCCCCGGGAAGTCGGCCGGGATGAGGAGGGGGTCGGAGGAGAGGATCACCGCCCGCTTGATGGTATTCTCCAGTTCCCGCACGTTGCCGGGCCAGCTGTAGGCGCCAAGGAGCGCCACGGCTTCGGGAGAACACTTCTTGTGAGTCACTTCCAGTTCCGCGCAGGTCTTCTGGAGGAAATACTCCACCAGCAGCGGTATGTCCTCCTTCCGCTCCCGGAGCGGCACCAGCTGGAGCGGCACCACGTTCAGGCGGTAGAAGAGGTCCTCCCGGAACTGCTTCTTGCGGACCAGTTCCTCGAGGTTCTGGTTGGTGGCGGCCACGATCCGCACATCCACGGCGATGTTGCTGCTGCCGCCGGTGCGGGTCACTTCCTTCTCCTGGAGAGCCCGCAGGATCTTCGCCTGGAGGTCCAGCGGCATGTCGCCGATCTCGTCCAGGAAGATGGTGCCGCCATTGGCTTGCTCGAACTTGCCGAGCTTCCGCTCCACGGCGCCGGTGAAGGCCCCCTTTTCGAAGCCGAAGAGCTCGCTCTCCAGCAGCTCCTTGGGAATCGCCGCGCAGTTGAGGGCGATGAACGGTTTGCCGATACGCTTGGAGTTGAAGTGGATGGCTCGGGCGATGAGCTCCTTGCCGGTGCCTGACTCCCCCTGGACCAGCACGGTCACGTCGCTGGGGGCCACCTTGCCGATGGTCTTGTAGATCTCCCGCATGGCCGGCGAGTTGCCGACGATGTTCTTCTCCAGGAGATACCGCTCCTTCAGTTCCTCCTTGAGGACCGACATCTGCGAGGTGAGCTCCCGGGCCCGGTTTACCTTCTCGATGATGGCGTCGATCACGTCCAGGTCGAAGGGCTTGGTGATGTAGTCGTAGGCGCCGCGCTTCATGGCCTCCACGGCGTTCTTCATGCTCGCTTCGGCGGTCATGATCACCACCAGCAGATCGCTCTTCAGTTCCCGCACCCTGTCCAGGAGCTCGAGTCCCGTGATGCCCGGCATCTTGATGTCGAGGATCGCCAGGTCGTAGTCTCCCCCCTGGATGAGGCGCAGGGCTTCCTCCCCGTCCTTGGCCAGGTCCACGGAGAACCCTTTCTTCTTCAGGGCCTTGGAAAGGACCCAGCGCATGCTTTCTTCGTCGTCGGCAACAAGGATACGGTTCAATAACATGGAAAACCTCGAAAAGCGGGTAATGGGTAATTGGTTCCAGGTACGAGGAGAAGGTTATCCTCTAACCCACAACCTCTCCCCGTACCTGTCTTTACTGTATTAACGGCACCATCACCGTGAACGTTGTCCCCTTGCCCGGGTCCGACTCAACCTTGATCATCCCCCGGTGCTCGGAGACAATCTTCTGGCAGATGGCGAGGCCAAGTCCCGTCCCCTTGACCTTGGTGGTGAAGAAGGGGGTGAAGAGCTGCTCCAGTTGATCCTTGGGGATGCCGGACCCGTCGTCCCAGACCTCGATAGCCACCATTCTTGAGCGGCGCTCCCCCTTCTGGGTCATGCTGTAGTCGGAGATTACCCGGCTGGCGACCCGGATCAGCCCCCCTTCCTCCACGGCCTCCACGGAGTTCTTGATCAGGTTCAGGAAAAGCTGGGTCAGCAGCCCCTCATCGCCAAGGATGGGGGGAATGCTCGGGTCGAACTGCTGCTGGAAGGAGATTTTCTTCCCTTCTGCGGCCCGTTTCTGAAGGATAACGATATCGCCCAGCACTTTGTGGAGGTTTACCTTGGAGAGCTGCAGCCGGCGCGGCGAGGCCAGGGCCAGTAATTCCTCCACGATTCGGTTGACCCGTTCCACCTCCTTGACCATGATCCGGATATTGTCGCGCAGTTCGCTCTCGGGGGGGAGCTCCAGGTCCAGCAACTGGGCCGCCCCCTTGATTCCCCCCAAGGGGTTCTTGATTTCGTGGGCAAGCCCCGCGGCCAGAGTGCCGAGGGTGGAGAGGCGGTCGGCGTGACGCACAGCCTCTTCCAGTTCGCGGATGTTCGTAAGGTCACGCAGCACCAGGATGGCGCCGGTGGTCTCCCCGGTTCCCAGCAGCAGCGGAAAGGAGGTGGCGGAGACCGGTGTCACCTGTTTCGCCTTCCTGATGACGATGTTCTCGTGGTCCGAGATGGTCATGCCGGTGGCGGCGCTCTTTTCCACCATCTCCAGCAGGATATCCTCCCCTCTGAAGACGGAGGAGAAGGGCTGACCTTGGGCCTGGCGGCGGGATTTGGCGGTGATCTCCTCGGCCGCCGGGTTCATGAGGGTAACGCGCCCTTCGAGGTCGATGACGATGACGCCGTCGCCGACGCTGTCGATGATGTTCGCGTAAAACTCCTGCGTCTTGTCTTCAGGGCTCATGGCGCCTCCGGTGCGAAGAAGCGGTGCATCGCTTCAAGAAGGGCGCCCTTGCCCTCGATGGTGTTGACGAGCTTGCGGAACTGGCTTGCACCGGGGATGCCGTGGGAATACCAGCCGAAATGCTTGCGCATCTCCCGCAGCGCCACCCGCTCGCCGGCGATCTCCGTGAAGATTTCAAAGTGTCTGAGGGCTGCCCGAAGCCGTTCGGCCGGTGCGGGTTCAAGTGGCTCATTTCCCGCCAGGAGGTCGAGGGCCTGCCGGAAGATCCACGGGTTGCCGAGGGCTCCCCGGGCGACCATCACCGCGTCGCAGCCGGTTTCCGCCAGCATGGCGGTCACATCGGCGGCGGTGAAGAGATCGCCGCTGCCGATGACCGGAATCGTCACGCTCCGTTTCAGTTCCGCGATCCTGCTCCAGTCGGCATGCCCCTCGAACATCTGGGCGCGGCTGCGGGGGTGGAGGGTGATGGCATCGCATCCCTCTTCCTCGGCAATCCGGCCGATCTCCAGAAAGGATGAGTCGCCGCAGTTCCAGCCGGTACGGATCTTAATGGTCAGGGGGAGTCGCGTGGCCCTGCGGGTCTCGCGGATGATGGCCCGGACCTTTGCCGGCTCCCGCAACAGCGCACTGCCGGCGCCGGTGCCGACCACCTTCTTGACCGGGCACCCCATGTTGATGTCGATCAGATCCCCGTGTCCCTCCACCATCCGCGCCCCTTCGGCCAGAAGTTGCGGGTCGTCGCCGAAGAGCTGGATGCCGAGCGGGCGATCCTCCGGCACGCTCCGCAGGAGCTCGAAGGTCTTCCGCCCTTCGCGGACAAGGCCGTTCACGCTCACCATCTCGGTAAAGCAGAGGCTCGCCCCCTGTTCCCGGGCCAGAAGCCGGAAGGGGAGATTGGTGATCCCCGCCATGGGGGCGAGGATGAGGTTGTTTGTCAGTGTCAGAGAGCCTATGGAGAGGGGTGAAGCCTGTGCCGTCACGATTGGTTGAATCCTATTGTTGCTTAAAATTTAGGCATGATAGCACGGGGTGAGAAAAAGGCAAGGGAAAAATTGTCTGCGAATGGGGGTACTTCGCCGCGATAATTGACTTTTCACGTTGTGGGGATTAGGCTGCGGACGTCAGAGTTTGAAGCATTCCGGCGCAAGGAGGAAGACAATGGAAATAGTCGGCGGCTTCATGGTGATGATGGCGATACTTGGTTTTTTCCTGACGGTGATCTGGTTCATCATACCCTTCGTGGTTTTCGCCGTGAAGGGAAAGGTGGAACGGTCACTGGTGCTCCTGGAATCCATTGACCGGCGCCTTGCCCTCCTTGAGGCGCAGAGGGCAAGGGAAGACCGGACTGCAGTACACGAGGTCAGCGCGGCTCTGCCCGGTACCCCGCCCGCCGCAGCACCTCAACCAGAGAATGGGGGGTGACTCGCACGGGGTCGTGGACGATTACGGCCCGTTCCCCTTTCAGTTCAACCCGGACTGTCTGTACTCCCGGTACTGCCAAAAGGGCTTTTTGGACCGCGTCGGCGCAGGAGCCGCACATCATGCCACGGACCGTCAGGGTTGTCTCCCTGGGGAGAGGGGCGTCGGCGGCGCTTGATGATACGGACGCCCCTGTCACCGCCGCAATGGCTGTGGCGATGATAAGGTGTCTCATCCTCCGGCAACCCTCCTGAGCGCCTCGCCGGATCTTGTCTCCAGCTCTCCCCTCATGGCCCGCTCCACGTGACGGGCAAAGGCCTCGACCACCGTTGTATCGAAGTGGCTTCCGGCGCTTTTCCGTAACTCATTCAGGGATTCGCCCACCGAGTACCCCTTCTTGTAGGGACGATCCGAGACCATGGCGTCGAAGGAGTCGGCCACCGCCACGATCCGTGCCTCCATCGGGATATTTTCTCCTTTCAGCCCCTTCGGATAGCCGGAGCCGTCCCACCGCTCATGGTGGTGGAGGATGGCAGGAAGTACGTCCTGCAACTGCGCGATGGGGGCGAGGATGGCGACTCCCTTCTCCGGGTGGAGCCTCATGGGGGGGAATTCGTCCTCGGAGAGGAGTGCCGGTTTCTCCAGCAGTGCCTCGATCACCCCGATCTTGCCGATGTCGTGAAGTAATCCCCCCAGCCTGACCCGTTCCACCGTGTCGTCGGAAAGCCCCATTGCCTTGGCAATCCGGACCGATATGTGCATCACCCGCTCCGAGTGACCCTTGGTCCAGGGACTCTTGGCATCGATGGCGTTGGCCAGGCTCGATACGGTGTTGATGAAGAGGCTTCGCATGTCCTCGTACAACCGTGCGTTTTCCAGTGCCACCGCCATCTGGGATGCGATCTTCTCGATGGTGAAGGTTTCGCCCCGGGCGAATTTCCCTTCCTCTCGGTCGCCGAGCAGGAGCACCCCCTTCACCTGGTCCCGGGCCATGAGCGGAATGGCCAGTAGTGACCTGATCCCCGCCGCGAAGAGTGCTCGGTCCGTGGCTCCCAGGTTTTTGGCCGCCTCCCGGTAGGAGACGGCAGTGCTGCGGCCGGTACGGCAGGCGGTCCACGCGGCACAGCGGCAGCGGGCAAGCCGCGACCCGGCCCGCAGGCTTTCGGGGAGGGGAAGCGTGCCGGCACGGGAGGCCGTGACGGCGAGACTCTTTTCTTCCACCTGAAGGATAGCCACGAACTCGCTTTGGGTAATCCGCTCGATATGCTCGATGGCGGTTCCCATGATCCGATCCCGGGAGAGGGACGAGGAGATGGCCTTGTTGATCTCGTCGATGGTGAGAATCACGTCGATCCGCCCCGCCAGGTCCAGGGCCATGTCGAGGGATTCATCGAATAGCTGGATGTGGGAAACCACGAGGGCCGCGTGGGAAACCATATCGCGGATCACGGCGATGTCCGGAGCGGAGAAGGGGGGGAGCTCGCCGGAGCGGGCGATGAAGACCGCGCCGATGACCTGGTTGCGGGCCACCATCGGCACTGCAAGAAGCGACAGATGGCGAAGCAGTGAGCGGAGCTTGGAAGGAAGCAGGTCGGAGGAGCCGGGATCGGTGAGCAGCAGGTGCTGCCGCTTGCGCAGCATTCCTTTCAGCAGGGGGATCTTGTCGGGGGCCAGCGGCATCTCCCGGAAAACCGGGAGGAAGCGGGGCGGCAGGCCGTAGCTGATGGCCGGAGCGAAGTCCCGGCGCTCCCGGTCGAAGAAATAGACGGCGATCCAGCGGCTCTTGACCAGCCTTCTGAGCAGCCGCGACAGGTCCTTCACCACCTCGTCAACGTCGGCGAGGCCGCTCAACCGCTCGTTCCCTGCTATGACCTCGCTGTAGGTATCAGTCATGGCATCCCCCTGGTTCAGGTTTACCATAATACGCCCATATGTCTTGCCAAAAAAAGGTTTTTTTATTACTATCCCCCAATCGTTCCGGCGCCGTATTTATGCCGGACGGACAACGCGCAGCACGACGGATGGCGCCACGGTGCGCCGTCTCTGTTTCAGGAGGAGAGTGAATGGGTCTGTTGGACGGCAGGAAGGCGGTCATTTTCGGGATCGCCAACGAGAAGAGCATCGCGTGGGCCATTGCCCAGGCGTTCCGGCGCGAGGGGGCGGAGCTGGCCGTCACCTACGCCAATGATACGGTTGCCAAGCGGGTTATCCCCCTGGCGGAGAGCCTTGACGCACCTCTGGTGCTTCCGTGCGACGTGCGGAGCGACGAAGATATCCGTAAGGTATTCGCTGAGATAGAAAAGAAGTGGGAAGGGCTCGACATCCTGGTTCATTCGGTTGCCTTTGCCAACAAGGAGGAACTGAAGGGGTCGTTCCTGAACACCACCCGCGAAGGGTTCTCCATGGCCATGGATATCAGCGCCTACTCCCTCATCGCCATGGTGAAGGAGGCATATCCCCTCATGAAGGGACGGCCGGCAAGTGTCATGACCCTCACGTACTATGGTGCCCAGCGGGTATTCCCCAGCTATAACGCCATGGGTGTTGCCAAGGCGGCCCTGGAGGCGAGCGTCCGCTATCTGGCCGAGTCGGTGGGCCCCGATGGCATCCGGGTCAACGCGATCTCTGCCGGCCCCCTCAAGACCCTGGCGGCCGCGGGCGTTGGCGGCTTCAACCAGATCGCCGGCCACGTGGAGCAGAAGGCGCCGCTCCGTCGTAACATCACCCAGGATGAGGTGGCCGGTTCGGCTCTCTATCTGGCCAGCGACCTTGCCAGCGGGGTCACCGGCGAAGTGCATTTCGTCGACAGCGGATACAACATCATCGGGCTGTGATTTCATGAACTGGAGGGGCGCGGTTGCCGCGCCCTGGGCGGGGAAACCCCGCCCCTACGAAACGGGGAAACAAAGATCAAACAGCTGCACGGCAACCTCATTGGCCTGAAGTCCAGTCAGATAGCTTCACTTGAGCGGCTCTACCGGCGCCGCGTCCCTCCCGATGAACTCCTTACCGCGGAGCTGGCGGGGCGGATGGTGGAGCTCTCACGGGAGATCAGGCGTCAGATCGGTGTCCTCATCGACCGGCACGGTGCCGTGGAGTATGTGATCGTCGGCGACGAGCGGGGAATCTTCATCCCCGAGCTCGCAGAATACCCCCTGGGCCGGCGGCTCCTGCGGGGGCTGCGTTACATCCATACCCACCTTAAGGGAGAGTCCTTCTCCGAGGATGACCTGACCGACCTGGCGCTCCTGCGCTTCGACGTCATGGCGATTCTCCAGCTCCATCCCGACGACCGCCGCGTCGCCATCCAGACCGCCTCCCTCGTCCCCTCTGACGGTTCCGGCCATCCTTACCATGTGGAGCCGTCTGTTCCCCTGGCGTCTTTCCGGATGGATTTCGGTGCCGCTGTCTCTTTGCTGGAGCGATCCCTTGAAAAGGCGGTGGAAACCCAGGCACGGGAGGTGGCGGCGGCCGGAGAACGGGCCATCCTCGTTTCGGTAACCAAGCAGTCCCGGGAAGAGGCCGAAGACTCCCTGGAGGAGCTCAAGGAGCTTGCACGCACTGCGGGCGTCGCCGTCCTCGATACGGTGGTCCAGCGACCCCGGCAGTTCAACCCCCGGACGCTGATGGGAGAGGGGAAGCTGCGAGAGGTTATCATTCGGGCGCTGCAGCTGGGGACTACCATCCTCATCTTCGATCAGGAGCTTTCTCCGGCCCAGGTCCGCACCATCTCCGAGATGACCGAGCTCAAGGTCATCGACCGGAGTCAGCTGATCCTCGACATCTTCGCCCGCCGGGCCACGAGCCTCGACGGCAAGGTGCAGGTGGAACTGGCCCAGCTGAAATACATCCTGCCGCGCCTCACCGGCCGTGGCGTCCAGATGTCACGCCTCATGGGAGGGATCGGCGGCAGGGGCCCCGGCGAGACGAAGCTGGAGACCGACCGCCGTCGGATCCGCGACCGGATCGCCAAGCTGGAACGGGAACTGGAGGAGCTCTCCCGCGGGCGCCAGCAGCGCCGCCAGAAAAGGGTGCGGGCAGGGCTTCCCATCGTCTCCATCGTGGGCTATACCAATGCCGGCAAATCGACGCTCCTCAATGCCCTCACCCGGAGCGAGGTCTTCACCGAAAACCTCCTCTTCGCCACCCTCGACACCTCCACCCGGCGTCTGCGCTTCCCCCGGGAGCGGGAGGTGATCATCACCGACACGGTCGGCTTCATCCGTTCCCTTCCCAAGTCTCTCATGGGGGCTTTCAAGGCGACCCTTGAGGAGCTGCAGGATGCGGACCTCCTGCTCCATCTGGTGGACTGCGCCAATCCCCGCGTGGAGGAACAGATCGGGGAGGTAGGGGCGATCCTGGAAGAACTGCATCTGGCCGACAAGCCGCGCCTCATGGTCTTCAACAAGGCAGACCTCCTGGCGGAGCTGAAACGGAAGAACCCGCTCGCCTTCATGAAGGTTCGCCAGCTTGCCCGCCGCTTCAACGCCGTCACCGTCACAGCCATGGAGCCGGTGACTCTGGAACCGCTTCTTCAGGAGATGGAGCGCCGCTTCTGGCCGGGAAAGACCGACGATCCCTCCTGATTCGGCCAGGCTGCGCTCATTCCTGTTTTGACAGGTTGGAGGCAAATAGGGTATACTGCCCCCTCTTGTTGGCACTACTTCCTCCCATAAGGCCAAAGCTGTATATCGCGTAGAGGCCGTGCGCGGAAGGTTCCCATGAAACGAATCCTCTCTTGTATTCCGATAGTTGCATTTCTTGCTGCACCCGCTCTGGCTTCCGAGCCCCACCTTTCTCCGCTGAGGGAGTTGACGGCCCTGGGGAGTACGGCTCCGTTGCCCGACCTGTCGGGAATGCATCCCAAAATGGCCGCTCCCCGGACACGGGTTGCGTCCACCGGTGGCGAAGGTCGTCGTTCCGGCCTCCTCGAGGCGGCCATGGGCGATCTTGTGGTCGTCGAGGACCAGGATGCACCCGGGGATGACTTCGAGTTAAAGCTTCCCGAAGACGTTCTCCCCGATTCGGATATCCCCCTTACCCTCAACGGCAAGGTCGAGTACTTTGTCTCCTATTTCCAGACCAGTGGCCGCAAGTCCTTTTCCCGCTGGCTATCCCGCTCCGAGCGCTACATCCCGATGATGCGGGAGGTTCTGAAGAAGAACGGCCTTCCCGAGGACCTGGTCTACCTGGCCATGATCGAGAGCGGCTTCACCCCCCATGCGGTTTCCGTGGCGAGCGCCGTGGGGCCCTGGCAGTTCATCTCCGGCACGGGGAAGCGCTATTCGCTGCGCATCGATTCGTGGATCGACGAGCGCCGCGACCCGCTGAAATCGACCGTGGCGGCCGCCATGTACCTTAAAGAACTCTACGCCATGTTCAACAACGACTGGTACCTGGCGGCGGCCGGCTACAACGCGGGAGAGAACAAGATCCTGCGGGCCATCAACATGTACAGCACCCGCGATTTCTGGGAGATATCCAAGGGGTCCTACCTGAAGCGCGAGACCAAGGAGTATGTGCCCAAGCTCCTGGCAGCAGCCATCATAGCCAAGGAACCGGCCCGCTACGGCTTCGCCGACGTGGCCTACCTCCCTCCCATCGAGTTCGACACGGCCGTTATTCCGTCCCGCACCGATCTGGAGGTGGTGGCAAAGCTTTGCGATGTGGATTATCGGACCATCAAGGAGCTGAACCCGGAGTTGCGCCGCTGGTGTACCCCCCCCGACTATCCCGGTTACGAGATCAAAATTCCCCGGGGGAAGAAGAAAGCCTTCGAGGAGGCCTATGCCAAGGTGCCCGAGGATCAGCGTTTCGTTGAACGGATCGTTTACTCCCGATACCGGGTGAAGAAGAAGGAAACTCTCGAATCCATAGCCAGTCGGTATGGTACAACACCCGAAGCGTTGGCCGAGGTGAACAAGCTGAAGGCAGGAGCCAAGGTCCGGGGGAGGACTATCCTCGTGCCGGTTGCTATGGCGACTGCCGAGAGGGATGGAGCTGAAAAGCAGGCCAAGGCATCGGCAGCCAAGGCCGAGAGCAGCAAGGAATTCACCAAGTACTATACCGTCAAGAGAGGGGACACCCTCGCGTCCCTTGCCAAGCGGTTCAATGTCTCTTCCCACATCCTGGCGGCCTGGAACAACCTGAAGGAAAAGGTGGCCCTCCGCCCGGGCAAACGGATCATCATAGCCCGCTACGTGGAGAAGAAGGGTGAGATGGTGCCCGTGGCTGGTTCGGGCGAGAGAGGATAATCTGTGGTGCACGTGTTCAGCTTCGATGAAGTGAAAGGATACCTGTAATGTATAATTTTCTGATTTCCGGCGGCGTTGCCCTTGTCGCCATCCTGGTCATCATCCTTGCGGCAGGGGTGTCCTCCTGGTGGTGGGCAATCCTCGTTGGTATCATCATCTTCGGGGGCTCGTTCCTCCTCATCTCCCGCATCGTCATGAAGAAAGTGCTGGTGATCATGGAGACCGCCAACCGCGACATCCAGGCCCAGCGGGTGGACAAGGCGATCCGCGAGTTGAAGGAGGCCTTCAGGTACGGGAAGTGGCAGATGTACGTGGAGGGGCAGATCAACGCCCAGATCGGTATGATCTACTTCCTGAAGCGGGATTTCTCGACTGCCTTTCCGTATCTTGAGAAGTCGTTCGCCAAGAACTGGGTCGCCATGGGAATGCTGGCGGTCACCTATATGAAGCGGAACAAGCGTGACAAGATGAAGGAGACCTTCGAGAAGGCGGTCCAGTGGAGCTCGAAGGAGTCGCTCCTCTGGGCGCTCTATGCCTACTGCTGGACCGAGTGCGACGACCTGGGCCAGGCGAAGGATGTCCTTGAGCGCGGCCTCAAGAAGATCCCCGGCGACGATAAGCTGAAGGCTAACCTGGAGTCCCTCCAGGAATCGAAGAAGATGAAGATGAAGGTCTACGGCGAGATGTGGCTCCAGTTCCACCTTGAGCGTCAGGGAGTTGTCATGAAGCAGCAGATGGCTGCCATGGGGGGCGCCCGCCGCCGGATTGTCAGGAAGTAGGCCGGTTGTGCCGGTGTCAATTGATTTCAGTGGAAAGGGGCGGTTTCGTCCCTTTTTTCGTTTCAGATGAGGGGGGCTCATGGCTGATCTCCTCAAAACCCTCGTCGTTCTGGCTGCGGTGGTCGTCATGCTGCGCCGCAGAATGCACCTGGGGACGGTCATGGCCATCGGCGCTGCTCTCCTGGCTCTCCTTTACCTGACCCCGCCGCTCCGCTTTCTGGCCGGTGCCTGGACGGCGCTGACCTCGCCCAAATCCCTTGAGATGACCGCCACCCTGATCTTTACCATGATCATGGAAAACATCCTTCGCAAGACCGGCACCCTCAAGCGGATGGTGGAGAGCCTGTCGGAACTGCTGCCCGACGCCCGGCTCATCATGGCCTCCATGCCGGCCATGATCGGGATGCTCCCTTCTCCAGGCGGGGCGGTCTTCTCGGCACCGATGGTGCGGGCGGCGTCGGATCACCTGGCGATCCCGGCGGACCAGAAGGCCCTCATCAACTACTGGTATCGACACATCTGGGAGTACGTCTCTCCCCTCTATCCCGGCATCATCCTGGTGGCGGGGCTTTCCCGCATTCCTTACCAGAAGATCATGCTTGCCAATGCCGTCTTTGCGGTTTCGGTGGTTTTCTGGGGAGCCGTCCTCTGTTTCAGGGGGGTTGGGTCTGCACCCGTGCCCCGTGCCGAGACGGTCGGGAAACGGCGGGCACTGCGGACCTTTGTCCTTTCAGTGGCGCCGATCCTGGCGACGCTCGTCCTCGTGGTGGTGCTGCGGGTCAATCCGGTGGCCGCCATGGGGGGCGTAACGGCGCTTCTCTTTCTGCTTCACCGTTACGGACCGGCAACCATTGCTGTGACGCTTCGGGAGAGTGTCTCCTTCAAGGCCCTGTCGCTGATCTTCGGGATCATGATATTTCAGGAGACCCTGAGGGTCACCGGTGCCCTTGACGGAGTCTCCCGTTTCCTGGCTGAAAGCGGACTTCCGGCCGAGCTCATGATTGCCGTCATACCTTTTCTTGCCGGGGTCATGACAGGCCTTACGGTTGCCTTTGTGGGGATAACCTTCCCGATCCTGATGCCGCTCATGGGGGGAGCATCGCCATCCCTCGGGCTCCTGGCGCTGGCGTTCGGGAGCGGCTTTGCCGGAGTAATGCTCTCGCCGGTCCACCTCTGTCTGGTGCTGACGCGGGAATACTTCGAGGCGGACATGACGAAGGTCTACCGCCGGCTCTTGCTTCCCCAGGCTCTGGTGCTTGCGGCCGCCCTGGTGCCGGTGTATAGTTTATCCTAGCCTTTTCTGCGGGATGGCTTCCCGTTTTTCGGTGAGCTTTCGGATTCAAGGGGGTTCTGGATGGTCAAACGATTCTTTCTGTCTGCAATGCTTGTTTTTTTGTCCCTTTTGCTTTCCGGGTGTTTCGTGTCGAAGGGAACCTATCTGCGGAAGGAGGATGAGGCTGTCACGTTATCCAAGGAACTCTCCAGTCTCCAGCAGAAGCATCAGGAGCTGACAACCGAGAATGCGGGTCTCAGGGCCGAACTAACCAAGGTGAGGGACGAGGCCACCGGCCTGGTGAAGGACAAGGAGAAGCTCACGGCCGATGTGCAGGAGCTTGAGAAGGTTCTTCAGACCAAGACCGACAGCCTCTCCCAGAGCGTTGCCGACCTGAGGCAAAAGGTGGTCGACCTTCAAGGTGAAAACGCGAAGCTCAAGGAGGAAATATCCTCCACCCAGAAAGCCAAGGAGGAGAAGGTCCGCGAGGTGAGTAAAACCTTCGAGGACCTTCTCGACAGGATGAAGGGTGAGATTTCCCAGGGCCAGGTGACCATCTCGGAGCTCAAGGGCAAGCTTACGGTCAACATGGTGGATGCTATCCTCTTCGATTCGGGAAAGGCTGAGGTGAAGCTGGCGGGGATGGAGGTGCTGAAGAAGGTTGTCGATATCCTCAAGGACGTGAAGGACAGGGCGATCCGGATTGAGGGTCACACGGACAACGTTCAGATTGTCGGTAATCTTACGAAGCGTTTCCCCTCCAACTGGGAGCTTTCCGCAGCCCGGGCCATCAATGTTGCCCGCTATCTTCAGGGCCAGGGGGTAGACCCGGAAGTCCTCTCGGCGGTTGCCCACGGTGAATACCGGCCGGTTGCTTCCAACGATACCGAAGAGGGAAAGGCCAGGAACCGACGCATCGAGATTATCCTGGTGCCCAAGGATGCGCCGTGACAGGAGGCAACGACTGAGTCGATGAAAAAGAACGCAGGAAAACCCGGGCAGAAACCGACACAGTTCACCCCCAGCCCCTTCGCAACCCTCAAGGGGTTTCAGGCAGCGCCTCCCGCGCCTGAGAAACCCGTGAAGGAGAAGCCCACAGTGCCGGCTCCCGGAGCCGATGCCGACGACGCTACCCTTTTCCTCCGCGCCATGGGAGACGTGCGGCGACTCCAGCAGCCAGAGCCTTCCGGACCACGGAAGGTGCAATCGGCGTCACCCCAGCCACAGCGTGGCACCGTGAGGGAACTCGACGAAGCAGAAAGCCGGGAGTTTCTTGACGCACTGCGGAAGTTGAAACTGGATGTGACCTTTACGGATTCGCTGCCCGATGGGGACGAAGAGGCGCCACGTCCTCTACCGGTCAACCGGCTTCGGCAGGTGAGAAGGGGGGCAATCCGGATCGACCTGGAACTTGACCTCCACGGCCTCACCCGGGACGAGGCCCTGGAGAGCCTGGAGCAGTTCATCGCGGGGGCCTACAGGCGAGGGCAGCAGGCGGTTCTTGTGATCACCGGCAAGGGGAATAACTCCCCCGGCGAACCGGTTCTCCAGGCAGCAGTCCTCTCCTGGCTGCGGGACAAGGGGCGTTCAATGGTGACAGAATTCGCCCCGGCCCCCCGGACCATGGGGGGGAGTGGCGCCGTCGTTGTCTTTCTCAGAAGCAAGGAGAAGGACTCACGACAGGAAGGGTAGCTCATGTTTGGATTTTTCAAGAAAAAACAGTCAGATCCGCTAGTGTTCGATACCACCGCTGCCGCGTTTGCGTATGCCTGCCGAAACCTTGAGAATGAGCTGCTGCTTGAGGCGGTTATCCCTGCGCTTGTGGAGGAGCGGGGGAGGGTCGGCGGTGAAGGGGAGCGCTACTTCAGTATCCGTCTGGCCGATGGGAAGGGGGGACGGCTGCTGGAGGCCTGCACCCTCAAGGAGGCCACCGGGCACCCGGACGTGGGGGACCTGGTCGGATTCAGGGTGGTAAAGGTCGATCCTGACCTGCCGGAGCCCTTCGACCTTCTTGGTTTCATTGCCTACCGTCTTGCGCCGCGTTATGTGCCGGGCAGGGGATGGCCCATCGACGCAAGCTTTGTTCCCGACAACCTCAAACCGACGCTGAGGCTGTGAACCCTCGCGGTCATTTTTTCCTCACCTCCCTTTGTATACGGCCGATGAGTAGAGGAGTCCACACAATGTCCGATCTGACGGGACCCGATCATGGTCAAGATACTCATCAATAACCCACTGCTCCTTCTCTTTGTCGTTGCCGCCATCGGTTACCCCCTCGGCCGAATCAAGCTGCGGGGCTCCAGCCTCGGCGTGGCAGCGGTCCTCTTCGTGGGGCTGGGGATCGGCGCGCTCCACCCCGACCTGAAGCTCCCGGAGATTGTCTACGTCCTCGGCCTCGCTCTCTTTGTCTATACCATCGGACTCTCTAGCGGGCCTGCCTTCGTTGCCTCGCTCCGGCAGGACGGAATCCGGAACAACCTCCTCATTCTGTGTGTTCTCCTGTTCGCCGGGGCACTTACCGTGGCGGCCCAGCGCCTTCTGGGCCTTGCCGGGACCGTGTCGGTCGGCCTCTTTGCCGGAAGTCTCACCAACACTCCTGCCCTTGCGGGGGCGCTGGAAACCATCAAGCATCTGGCACCCCAGGCCCAGCTTGACCAACTCCTGGCCGAGCCGGTGGTGGGGTACTCCATCGCCTACCCCATGGGGGTCATGGGGGTCGTCTTTGCCATCAGTTTCGCGCAGAAGCTCTGGAAGATCGATTACGCCGAGGAAGGGAAGCATCTGAAAATCGCGGGTGCCGCCACCGAGGAGCTTCGGAGCACAACCATCCGCGTCACCTGGCCTGATGTCGGACGCCAGACAGTGGCCGAACTTTCGCGCCAAGAGAAGTGGGACGTGATCTTCGGCCGGATCAAGCGGAGGGAGGAGTATCTGCTGGCCGGCTCCCAGGTCCGGTTGCAGGGTGGGGACCTGGTGATCGCGGTGGGTAGCGAGCCGGAACTCCAGAGGGTGGCTGCATTTCTTGGAGAACTGAGCGAGGAGGAGATCACCGCCGACCGGAGCGAGTTTGACTACCGGCGCATCTTCGTGTCGAACCCGCGGGTGGCGGGCCGGCGCCTTGGCAGCCTGGAGCTCTACGAGCGCTTCGGTGCCACGGTCACGCGGGTGCGGCGGGGCGACGACGACTTCCTTCCCCACAACGACATGGTGCTGGAACTGGGGGACCGGGTCCGGGTGGTGACCCACCGTGATCGCATGGCGGAGGTGACAGCCTTCTTCGGTGACTCCTACCGGGCTGTCTCGGAGGTGGACATCCTCACCTTCAGCCTGGGGCTCGCCCTGGGGCTGCTGCTGGGGATCGTGCCCTTTCCGCTGCCCGGTGGCGTGACGCTGAAGCTCGGCTTTGCCGGAGGCCCCCTCATCGTGGCGCTCATCCTCGGCACCATCGGCCGCTCCGGCGGCATGGTCTGGAGTCTCCCGTACAGCGCCAACATGACGCTGCGCCAGATCGGGCTGGTCCTCTTCCTGGCGGGTATCGGCACCAGGGCCGGTTACGGCTTTGTCACCACCCTTGCCAAGGGGGGCGGGCTTGCCATCTTTGCCGCCGGTGCCGTGATCACCTGTGCGTCGGCCCTCGCCGCTCTCTGGGTCGGTTACAAAATCTTCAAGGTTCCCATGGGGATACTTATCGGCATGGTCGCCGGCCTCCAGACCCAGCCGGCGGTTCTTGGCTACGCCCTGGAGCAGACCGGCAACGACCTCCCCAACATCGGCTATGCCTCGGTCTATCCGGTGGCCACCATCGGGAAGATCCTCATCGTGCAGGTGCTGTTGTCGATGCTGATATAGTGCAGGTGTTTTGGCTTAACAGACCGGATGCTTCCCTTCTGCCAGCTCCCGGCAGAACCCGCTGATCCCCGAGAACCCCCGGGCAATGATCTCCTCCGCCCTTCTGGAAACCTCGTCCAGCCGCCGGCCTTCATGGAGGATGAGCTGTGCCGCCGCCATACGGGGGCGGTCGATGGGGGTGCCGATCTGGCTCAGCAGCAGCACGCAGGACTCCCTCACTCCTTCCACCTCCTCGCAGATCTCCCGTGCCAGCCGGTGGGCGAGGACGGAGTAGATCTTTCCCACATGGCTCACCGGGTTCTTGCCCGCCGCTGCCTCGGTGCCGAGGGGGCGGCCAAGGGCGATGATGCCGTTCACCCGGTTGCCACGCCCCACCTGGCCCGAATCGGCATCCTCCGCCGAGGTGCCGAGCAGGCTCAGATAGACGCCGCCCAGGCCCCGCCCGGGGGTGTCGAGGGTGTTGAGGCGTACCTCTTTCCGACCAAAGCCGGGACGTGCAGCCAGATAGTTTCCGATCTCCCGTTCAATGAGTCCCTTCCTGACGAAATATTCCTTCTCCGAGCCGATGAACCGGGCGATGAGCGGCATGGCCACGGTCAACTCCAGATCGTTTCCGGTCCTGAGTCCCATGACCTTGATGTCTTCGCCCGTCTCGGGGAACTGCTCCTTGAATCCGGGCGAGTTCAGGTGGTGCTCCAAGTCGATGACCGCGTGTTCCGTGGGGGAGAGGGGCCAGTAGCCGACGGCGGCCGAGGTGTCGTTGGCAGCAAGCACCTCGCCCGGGCGGGAAAAGATGTCGGTGAGTTCTTCGGAGCCGGGGGCCAGCACCACGCGGAAGTCCACGTGGGCCTCCGGATCGACGAAGCGAAGATTGTCCCTGAACCACTGCCGCGCCGCCGCCACGGCGATCTCCGCCACGGGGACAGTGCGTCCGCCGGCCGAGAAGGTGGCCCGGTCGCCGATGATAAGTTCCATGGGGCGGATTACCCGCCCGCCGCCGAAGAGTTTCTCGACGCTCCCGGCTGCCAGGAGGCTCTTGTCGATATTGTGGTGGAGGACGGTGCCGAATTCGCGCAGATACGCTCCGGAGAGGGCCACGGAGATGGCATCCATGATGGCGTCGCAGATGGAATCAGGGTGGCCTCGTCCCTTGCGCTCGACGATTTCCACCCCGTGGTCAGTGATCGATTGTCCCGCGAAGGCTTCGACTGTTATCATGCTTCTCAGTCTAGCACAGGCCGGCGGGTTGTCACCTCGCCTGGCTTTCGGGTGCTTCCTTCACCGTGTCTTTTCTGGCGTTGACAATCAGGGAGTTGATGGCGGCAATTACCTGGGAAACAATAATGATGGCGCAATAGCCGCAGAAGGCCCAGATGAATACGCCGGTGAACCCTTCCGTGATACCGAAGGATGCGAGGGCCGGAGTGGCCCCGGCCAGAATGAGTGACATGGCCTGTAAAATGTTTCCTCTCATGGTTCCTCCTTTCGGTGCCGCACTGAAGACGACGGTTCAAGGGCCTGTTTCTGAGTCTGCCAACCGGTCGCTCTGCGGGCGTGTGTACCCGAGCATGCTCCTGATCATCGAGATAAAGAGCAATCCTCCGGGAACGAACTGACAGAGTACGCCTACGACGCCAAGCCCGGCAAACAGCACGAACAACACATCCTCCATGGCGAAGCCGGACAGGAGCAGCGGCATGGAGGGGTCTTCGAGGAGGGGGAAGCTTATGGAGCTATGGAGCGCCATCGTATGCCTCATTTGTTGTGATCCTGTAACGTTCGTTAGACGCCTCCTTAACTGCACTGGCTATACCAACTGTGGAAATAATCTGAAGCCTTGTGTAACTAGCAGAAATAGCGATTAATTATGATGGGTGTGTGGTGTCGCGAAAGGTGGGGAGTGCGGAGAGAGAATATTTTTTCTATACACTTCAGGTGGCAAACTGTAAACGTTGTTCAACGGGTGGTTCTTGTAACTGTTTAATTTAGTGTGAAATTAGGGGTGAAGGTGAGGGTGCCTGGAAAAGTTATACCTTTTGAGGGGAAAAACGGGGCATCCGGGATGCCCCGCTGGGAGTTGATCCGCGATCAGTGGAAGAAGTAGCCCAAGGAGATGCCGACGGTGTCCGACTCGGAACGTGGCTGCCAGATCTGGTAGCCGGCCTGGTACACATCATCGGAGCGTCTGAAGCGGATACCTTCATAGAAAACGGCGGGGCGGAACGATCGGTAACGGATCCCCAGTTCAGCGAAGGTCGACCAGTCGGAGCGAGGTTTCAGGGTCACGTCGCCAGCAATAGTATCTAGTGCTTCGTTCCTTGTGTAGAGGGGATAGAGTGCGCCAGCCTCAAGAAACAGGGTAGTTGAGTCGTTAATACGTGTCTTGGCGCGGAGCCCGAGTCGAGCATAGACGGTAGACCAGTATTCTGTGGCACCGGAAACGCTGAAGGAAGTGCCAGCCTTGGTTGTTGATGTTGAATTCTGGATATCACGCAGCCACACGCGATAGCCAGCCCCGATAAAGGGTTCGATATCTCCGCCAGTTTGGCTGAATCGCCACCCCATATCGGCCTCAACCTTGCCGCCGAAATAGGTTGTGTCCGAGTCGACGGGCCTGTTGTCAAAGGCGCTGAAGTCGGATTGGGTCTGGCCGGCGTAGTTCACCACCGAGCCGAAGATTTCGGCTTTTCCGGTCAGAAGGAGCGACTGCTGGTAGAGATCGAATGTCGCGATGGAGCCGGCGCCAAAAATGGGGCCGCTTTCCCTGACAATGCGGCTGCCGTTGTCATCATACTCCTGCCAGGAGAAATAGCTGCCGTAGAGGTAGCTTGAAAATTCCCCCAGACCCGCGGCATAAACCTGCGAAGTGGAGACAAGCAGGATGATCAGGATGACTGCTGCATACCGTTTCATGGGATTATCTCCGTGATGTCATAGTGTCATGCCTCATTCTCGGTTGTGGACTCGGCTACTTCTTCCTTCTTCTTGCGGGGCGTCCGTTTTCGCTTCGGTGGTTCCTGATGGGCGACGGCCGGTACGGTCTCGGGGGCTTCGCCTTCAAATTGTTTTGCCGCTTTGGTGCGGGTTCGCTTCCTCGCGGGCTTTGCCGGCTCCTCTTTGACCGGTTCCGTCACCGAAGCTGCCGGCTGTTCGACGACCGGAGCCGCATCGGCCTCGGACGGGGTTTCGGCATGCTTCTTTGCCCGGGAAGGGCGGGCTTTTTTGGGCTTCGCCTCCGGTTGCTCCGCAGCCGGTTCCAATGGCGGGGAGGGCGGCGCGGACTCGGCCGCGGCCTGCGCAGGCTCCTCTAAACGTTCAATCGTACCCTCGGCGGTCTGGCTCTCTTCGTCCTTCTTGCCGCTCCGCCGCTTCCGGCGACGGCGCTTCTTCTTCGCTTCGTCGGCAGCAGGCTCTCCTTCGGCGCTTTCCATTGCCTCCTCGTGAGATTCGCTGACCGGCGTCTCGGCCGGGACCTCTTTTTCGGGCTCTTCCGAGGCAGCCTCGACCGAAGCTGCCTCGGCGCCTTCTTCAGTCTTGGGCTTCTTGCCCCGCCGCCGGCGGCGGCGCCGTTTTTTCTTGGCTTCTCCGTTCGTGTCGGACGTATCCGTTTCCGCACCTTCGGCCGCCTCTTCCTCCTCGGCTTCAACCGGTTCTTCAGCAATCGGTTCTTCGAGTATCTCCCCGGGGGCGGCAACCGCTTCGGCCGCCGTTTCCTCGCTTTTGCCCTTTTTCTTGCCGCGGCGCCGCTTCCGCTTCTTTCCTTCGGCGGTTTCATGGGTGGCGGGTTCCTCCCCCTCGGCCGCTTCGGCCTTCTCGACGACAGGAGCGGGCTTCCGTTCCACCGGCTCCACGTCCTCGGGATGGTGCTCGAAGTGGGATGGCTTTTCCCGCTTCACAAGCTCCAACTCCAGCTGGTTCATGAGGAAGGAAGGTTTGCCCTTGATCGTAACCTCGATGTCGTACTCGTTCTCGATCCGGGTCAGCTCGTGCTTCTTGCGGTTGAGGAGATAGTAGGCCACTTCCAGCGGCAGTCCGCCGCGCACCTCGGCCGCTGTCCCCTTGGCGGCGGCGGCGTGGACCTTGCGCAGGAACGAAAGGGCCATGTTCTCGACCGATTTAACCTTTCCCCGTCCGCTGCAGTGGGGACATTCGAGGGTGCTTCCCTGGTCGAGGGTCTGTCTGATCCGCTGGCGCGACATTTCCAGCATGCCGAACTGGGAAATCCTCCCTACGGTGACGCGGGCCTTGTCGTCCTTCAGGGCGGTCTTCAGGACTTTTTCCACCGCGTTGATATGCTTCTTGTCCCTCATGTCGATGAAGTCGATGACGATGAGGCCGCCCAGGTCGCGCATCCGGAGCTGTCGGGCCGCCTCTTCGGCCGCTTCCATGTTGGTCTTGAAGGCGGTATCCTCCACCCCCTTCTCGCCGGTGGTCTTGCCGGAGTTGACGTCGATGGAGACCAGCGCTTCCGTCGGCTCGATGATCAGGTATCCGCCGGACTTGAGCGGCACCTTCTTCTCGTAGATCAGGTCGATCTGCTCTTCGATCTGGTAGCGGGAGAAGATGGGGCGCTTCTCCTGGTGGAGCTTCACCAGACCCTCGAACTTGGGCATGGATTCCTTGAAGAAATCCCGTGCCTCCTGGTAGACCTCCATGCTGTCCACGAGCACCTCGTCCACCTCGGCGGTGAAATAGTCGCGGATGGTCCGGATGACCACGTTCAGCTCCTGGTGAAGGAGGGCCGGAGCCTTGGTTCTGGCTGCCTTCTCCTGGATGCCGTTGTGGAGCTTGAGCAGATTCTGGAGGTCCTTGGCCAGCTCGGTCTTGGTCTTGCCCAGGGCCTCGGTGCGGATGATATAGCCGATCCCCTCGGGGATCTCCATCTGGGCCACCTTCTCCTTGAGCTTCTTCCGGTCGGCTTCGCTCTCCACCTTGCGGGAGATGCCGGCGGAGTCGCTTCCGGGCATGACCACCATGTAGCGTCCAGGGAACGACATGTAGGTGGTGAGGGCTGCCCCTTTCATGTCCCGTTCGCCCTTTTCCACCTGGACGATGAGCTCCTGTCCGCGGCGGACCACCTCCTGGATGCGGGGGCGGCGGTTGCGCTGCTCGGCGGGGACGTCGTCCCGCCACTGCCAGAAGCTGGGGTGAATCTCACCCATCTGGAGAAAGCCGAGTTTCTTGAGGCCGATGTCCACGAAGGCTGCCTGGAGCCCCGGCTCCACCCGGACCACGACCCCCTTGTAGACGTTGCCGCGGGTCTGTTCGCTCCCCGCGATTTCGATGTCCAGGTCCACCAGGCGGCCGTCTTCGACGATGGCGACCCTGGCCTCTTCCGGATGCATCACATTGATGAGCATCTTCTTTGCCATGAATTCCGATCCTTTATGCGGCCAGCAGTGGCGCGTCGCCGCGCTTCCGCCGCCGTTGATTTGTGTGCCGCGGGCGGAATGCCCGAGCGGCTGACAGCTATATCCCAATGCCCTGGTGGCATGGAAGGCACGATAAAACCTGGAAAGTATAGCAGAGTTTTCACGCGTTAATAAGTAAAATCTGGTTATGAGATGTGGGCGGGGCTGGATGATTGACAAGGCCGCGCGGCACCACCTACAATGACCCGGCACGAACTACGGCACTCATCGCAAGGAATCTCCATGCTCCATCTTTCCAGCCTCTCCAAGGACTTCGCAGGCAGACCCCTCTTCTCCGGCATCTCGTGGCACCTGAAAAAGGGCGAACGGGTCGGCCTCGTGGGGGAGAACGGTGCCGGCAAGTCGACCCTCATGAAGATCATCGCCGGACTCGTGGAACACTCGGAGGGCGAGCTCATCTTTGCCAAGGGTGCGACGGTGGGCTATCTCCCCCAGGACGGCATCGTTACCCGGGGGCGGGGGCTGCTGGCGGAGGTGATGACGGCCCTGGAGGATCTGCAGGGGATGGAGCGGGAGCTTGCCGATCTCACCGGCCGGCTGGAGACGACACCCCATGACGACCCGGAGCACGAGGCGCTCCTGGAGCGCTACGGCCGGCTCCAAGAGGAGTTCCGGCTGCGCGGCGGCTACGCTATGGAGGCAGAGGCGTGCCGGGTGCTGGATGGCCTCGGCTTCCTGACAACGGACCGGGGGCGCGACTGCGGCGAGTTCTCCGGCGGTTGGCAGATGCGTATCGCCCTGGCAAAGCTGCTGCTCAAGAAGCCGAACGTGCTGCTTCTGGACGAGCCAACCAATCACCTGGACATCGAGGCCCGCAACTGGCTGGAGGGGTACCTGCAGGAGTATCCCCACTCGGTGATCTTGGTCTCCCACGACCGCTTCTTCATGGACCAGGTCTGCCACCGGATCACCGAGGTCTGGAACCATGCCCTCACCGACTACCATTGTTCCTACAGCCGCTACCTCGTGGAGCGGGAGGAACGGGTGGCGGCCCTGCGGGAGGCGAAGCGGCGGCAGGACGAAGAGGTCCAGAAGATGGAGGATTTCATCGGCCGGTTCCGTTACAAGGCGGACAAGGCGTCGCTGGTCCAGTCCCGCATCAAGCAGCTTGAGAAGGTGGAGCGGATCGTGCTCCCGCCGGAGCGGAAGAAGATCCGCTTCCGCTTCCCCGAGCCCCCCAAGAGCGGCCGGGTAGTCATGGAACTGCGCGGCGTGGTGAAGTCCTATGGCGCCAACGTGGTCCTCGACAGGATCGATCTCACCGTGGAGAAGGGGGAGCGGATCGCCCTGGTGGGGCACAACGGGGCGGGGAAGTCGACCCTCATGGGGGTGCTGGCCGGGAAGCCGTTCCAGCAGGGGGAGCGGGTTGAGGGGCACAACGTGACGCTCGATTACTTCGCCCAGGATCAGGCCCAGGAGCTGAACCCGGATCGGACCGTGCACGACGAGATCCTGGCCGATGCCCCCTTCGCCATGGTGCCGCAGTTGCGGGACATCCTGGGCGCCTTCCTCTTTTCGGGGGACGACATCCACAAGAAGGTGGCGGTCCTCTCCGGCGGCGAGCGCAATCGACTGGCCCTGGCCAAGATGCTCCTTCGTCCCTCGAACCTGCTCCTGATGGACGAGCCGACCAACCACCTGGACCTCTTCAGCAAGGACGTGCTCCTGGAAGCCCTCAAGGCCTTTCCCGGCACCGTGGTTTTCGTCTCTCACGACCGGTATTTTATCGACGGCCTCGCTACGCGGGTTGTGGAGGTGGAGGAGGGACGGCTCACCAGCTACCACGGTGACTACGAGTATTACCTGGCGAAGAAGTCATCGTCGGCGGACTCATCCGTCGCGCCGGTTTTGCCGATCCCCGGTCCCCAATCCCCGGTCCCGGATTCCAAAGAGGAGCGGCTTCGCCAGCGAGAGGAGGAGAAGTCGCGTCAGCGGGACGAGAAGCGGCGCCTGAAACGTCTTGAAGAGCTTGAAGCCGTCATTGCTGCGGAGGAGGAGCGCCTGGCGGAACTTGAAGCGCGGATGGCCGATCCCGCATTCTTCCAGGACCCGGAAGCGGCCCGGCGGGGGGGCGATGAACACGCTGCCCTGACCGTACGCATCGCCGGGCTGTACGAGGAGTGGGGAGGATTATAGGTCGGTTTACGTGAAAGTGCCGGGTACTTTCAGGGAGCGGTTGCTCCATGTGTTCCCGGCACTCGGGTGTCCTGTCGAAATATCGGCCGTGAGGAGGTTGGGTGATTACTTGGTGATTGTCTTGTCTCCCGGTTTCCAGCCCAGCGGGCACAGTTCACCGGTCTGCAGGGCCTCCAGCACACGGAGGGTCTCCTCGACGCTGCGGCCGACGGAGAGTCCGTGGACCACCTGGTACTGCATCACACCTTTCGGGTCGATGATGAAGAGACCTCTGAGCGCCACCCCTTCCTTGTCGTCCAGGACGCCGTAACGGGCGGACGCTTCCTTTTTGTTGTCGGCGAGCAACGGGTACTTGAGGTCTCCCAGGTCGCCCCGTTTGATCCAGGCCAGGTGGGAGAACTTGCTGTCGACGGATGCTCCGAGGACGACTGCGTTCAATGACGTGAACTTGTCAAGGGCGGCATTGAACCCCTTGATCTCGGTGGGGCAGACGAAGGTGAAATCACCCGGGTAGAAAAAGAGGACAACCCACTTTCCCCGGTAGTCGGCCAGGCTCAGTTTTTTGAACTCCTTGTCCACCACCGCCTCGAGCGTGAAGCCGGGGGCTGGCTCCCCAACCCTGGCCACGGCGGGTTCGCTTTGCGTCATGGTCTTGTGGTGCTGGGCCATGACCTCATGGGCCTTGTTCATATCCTGGGCCACAGCGGGGGGCGCCCAGGCCCCGCTGGCGGCAAGCGCCGCGAAGAGGGCCGTAATGACGAACGGATTTTTTCTCATGGTATGCCTCCCTGCAGGAAGATGGTTTGATTGACTTGAAGTGACACAATCTTACCCAAACTCTCGGCCAATTCAAGGGGGGAGGGGAGCGCTCGATGAAAATGGGGTTCTCCTCCCTCGGCTTTTGTGGTACAAGTGCCGGAATTCCGTAATGTGAAAGGAGCATTTCATGAGCGAAGAAACCAATCCCCGCGTCGTCATCGAGACCTCACAGGGGAGCATTACCATCGAGCTGTTCAAGGACAAGGCCCCCATCACCGTCCGCAACTTCCTGTCCTACGTGAAGGACGGGTACTACGACGGCCTCATCTTTCACCGGGTCATCAAAGGGTTCATGGTCCAGGGTGGCGGGCTTGACGAGAACATGCAGCAGAAGAAGACCAAGTTTGCCATAAAGAACGAAGCCACCAACGGCCTCAAGAATACCCGTGGAACCCTGGCCATGGCCCGGACGGCAGTGGTGGACAGCGCCACCTCCCAGTTCTTCATCAACCTGGTGGATAATGCCTTTCTGGACCACACGGGCAAGACCCCGGACATGTTCGGCTACGCCGTCTTCGGCCAGGTCGTGGAGGGGATGGATGTGGTGGACACCATGGCCCAGGTGAAGACTGGCAACAGGGCGGGCCACTCGGATGTCCCGGTGGAAAACATCTTTATCACTTCGGCGAAGGTTGTGGAGTAACAGGCAAGTCCCCCTTTCAACGGGGGGGTAATAGACCAGGTAAAGCAAAAAGGCCGTCCGATTCGTCGGGCGGCCTTTTTTATCCCTTGTTGTGAACCGATTTGAGGCGGCCCGGATGGTCCTCATCGCCGTGGGAGATGCCGGCAATGACCACCCGATTCCTCCCCTCCGATTTCGCACGGTATAGGGCCACGTCGGCAGCCTTGAGGAGGATCGCCTCGGTGTTGCCGTCCTCGGGGAACGAGGCGACGCCGACGCTTGCGGTGAGGCGCCCCTGGGGGAGGTTCTCCTCGTGGGGGAACTCTTCAGCCTCGATCTCCCGCCGGATTCGCTCGGCCACGAAGATCGACTCCTTCTTGGATGTTCCCGGCAGGACGATGCAGAATTCCTCGCCGCCGTAACGGGTAACCACATCCATCTGCCGGGCGGCGTCGGTGAGAATACGTGACAGCTTTTTCAGCGCCCTGTCGCCAGCCAGGTGGCCGCAGAGGTCGTTGTAGATCTTGAAGTTGTCCAGGTCGATGAGCATCACGGTCAGATTGAGGTTCTGCCGGATACTCCGGGCGAGTTCCTCCTCCATGCGCCGTTTGAGGAAACGGCGGTTGTAGAGGCCTGTCAGGTGGTCGGTGATGGAGAGCTGCTCCAGAACGTCGGCCCGCTCGATGGAGAGCGCCCGCTCGATCATGATGGAGGCGTGGTCGGCAAAGGTGGAGAGGAGCTTCAGATCCGCCTCTGTGAATATTTTCTGGTTCTTCTTGTCCGAAAGGTTGAGAACGCCGACAATGTCCTGCCGCAATTTGATCGGGATGCTCACGAACGACTTGGTCTTGAAACGGGGGCGGTTGGGGATGCCGATCCGCTTGTCCTTCTCGATGTCGTTCACCAGCAGCGGGTGGCCGCTGGCCGCAACCTTTCCCGCGATGCCGCTTCCCACCTGGACAACCATGCTCTGGGCCAACTGCATGTTCATGCCGAGGGCCGACTGGATCGTGAGGGTGCTGCCGCTCTCGTCGATAAACATGAGTGACCCGCAGGAGGCGCTCACCAGGTCAGCCGCCATGCCGAGGATCCGTTCATTCAGTTCTTCCTTGCTGCCAGCCAGGGAGAGACTGCTGAACATGGCCATGAGCCTGGTCGACTGGGCGTTTTCCAGCGATTGCTTCTGCTCTTCGCGTATCCGCAGGAGCCGGGCCGAGGCCCTGCCTGCAATCAGCTGGACCATGAGTTCGTCCCGCGGGGTGAGTACCACGTCGAAAATAACGAGAATTCCCAGTGTTTCCTCGCTGGTGGCGAAGCGGATGCAGGTTGCATGGCGTGCGTCGATATCGGGGAAAAAGGCCTTGCACTCCTCGTCCAGGGTTGTGACGTTGTTCTGCTGTTTGCGGGGGAAGATTGCCTGGGCCTTGGCGGCGGGCATCGTGCCCAGATCCTTCTCGAGCCCCCAGAGGCCCGTCATGGAGAAGGTGTTGCTCCCGTCCGGCAACAATACCGCGATTTTTGCGATGTCGAAGAGTATGCCGAGGGTCTCGCTTAAGATTCCCATTACATCCATGTCGCTCCGGGCCGTGTCGATGCCGTTGGAGACACCAGTGATGGCTGAGAGCCTCTGCATGGTCTTTTCGAAAATCAGGCTGTGGAGGTTCTTGCCCAGGAGAGACGGTACCAGCTCCTGGACCTTGCGGGCCACTTCAGCCAACTCATCCTCGGAGACGTCCGGCAGGTTCTCCAGTTCTTCCAGAAGCGCGAAGGCGTCCACGTTGTCCGACTTGGCCAGCGATTCCATGTGGGCAAGATCGATATCCTTCTCTCGGACGCCGCCGCCGATGATGCAGGTGAAAGGAATGTCAATCGCCTTGAAGGGAACGGCGAAGTTCAGCAGACCTGCGTGGCAGCGGAAAACCACGGGCCGGTTTCCGCCGATGGCCCGATGAACCGCCTCTTCCACGGCGTCTTGGCAGATCTTGCTGCAGAGGGGATTCTGCTCGATGGTGCCGCAGATGGTGTAGGTGGAGCGATAGCGCGGAACTCCGCCGTCCTGATCACCGCAGAAGGTCAGGTGGTACGGGGCGAGGAACGGGTAGGACTTGAGCGCGTCAAGCAGTTCCACCGGTTGAATTGTGGTCAGATCAGCATGGGACACGATTGTTTCCTTGCCCGTGAGTTGCAGGCAGTTTCCGGCTTCATTTACTTGTCAGCCGTGCGCCGGCATCGTTCTTGCCGGGAAACAGCCCTGGATCGGCGGGCCTTCCGTGGCCAATGCAGTCATAATGATCGCCGACAGTCAGGCTGACCCACCGATGGTGATCTCGTCAATGAGCAGAGTCGGCTGGGCGTCGGATACCGGTACCCCCTGGCCGTCTTTGCCGCAGGTGCCAATACCGAAGCCGAGATCGCTCCCCACCTGCACGATTCTCTTCAGCACGTCGGGGCCGTTGCCGGTCAGGGTCGCGCCGCGGACCGGCTCACCTATGACTCCGTTCTCGATCAGGTACCCCTCGGAAACCTCGAAGACAAAGTCTCCGGTAACGGTGTTAACCTGTCCGCCACCCATCTTGCGGACGAAGAGTCCCGTGCCGACCCCCCTGACGATCTCCTCCGGTGAGGATTCTCCGGGGGCGATGAGGGTGTTGGTCATCCGGACGATGGGCTTCGCGTGGTACCCCTCCCGCCGGCCGTTGCCGGTGGAGGCGCAGCCGTCCTTCATGGCGCTGAGCCGGTCGTAGAGGTACCCTTTCAGGATGCCGTTCTCCACGAGCACCGTCCGCTGGGCCGGAGTGCCCTCGTCGTCGAAGGAGAAAGACCCCCGGGCGTTGGGAATGGTGGCGTCATCGATGACCGTCACCAGCGGCGATGCCACCTGCTCCCCCAGTTTGCCGGTGTAGACCGACATGCCGTTGCGGGCCAGGTCCGCCTCCAGGCCGTGACCGATGGCTTCGTGGACCATGGTTCCCCCCGCTTCGGAGGAGAGGACCACCGGCATGAGACCCGCTGGGGCCTTGCGGGCACCGAGCATCATCACAGCCCGCCGGGCTGCGGCCTGGGCAACTTCTTCGGGGGACCGCTCCTGGAAGAGTTCGTAACCGATGAACTTTCCCACCGGCTCATGGCCGGTCTGGATCACGTCTCCTTCGGCGGCTACCACCTGCGCCATGAAGAGGGTGCCGGTCCTGCTTGCTTCGGTGAATTCGCCCAGCGAATTAGCAATCTGGGTCTTGACCGTGCCGTCACGGTACACGACCATAACTTGTCGTATCCGTTGGTCAAATCCGCGGGCTGCGGCGTTGCCTCGGTTGACCAGGGCGACTTTGTCCTGCAATGGCACGTCATATGGCTTGATCACGACGGGAAAACCCGTTCCGACGATCTTGGTTCGCAGATCGATGGGCTGGTCGAACTGCTTTCCCTGAACAGCCCTACTCACGGTGCCGGCAAGGGCCAGGAGAGCCATTTCAGTCACCTCGTTCGTATAGGCGTAGGCGGTGCGCAGGTCCGAGATGACCCGTATTCCTACGCCACGATCCGCTCCGGCAAGCACCTTTTCGATCTTTCCGTCTTCGCAGACGACGGCGGTGCTGGAACCTTCCTCGTAGAAAATGTCGGCGAATTCGCCTCCTCCGGCCAGTGCCCGGCGGAGGATGGCGGTGATGTTCATGGTATCAAGCATGGCGCTGAGTATCCCTTTCAGCTATTTCACGTATAGCAATTTCGGTGCCGAGGCTTGCGATAAGCTCGGCGACGTCGGCGGAGAAGGGTGCTGGACAGGAGATGGATACCGTGCCCGAAGCGCGGTCCACCGTGCTCATGATGGCAATCCCCTCGTAGGATTCGATGATGAACTGGAGATAGGCCAGTTCACTGCGTGCGACCTGATAGAGTCTGGTAATCATAACGTTATTACGCGGAATCCTGTGGCCCTGGAAATTCATACCTTTTAACATGTAAGTGCCTAAAAAACAATACAATTAATTTGCTTGTCATGCTGGGCTATTAGGGCGTTTACCCCTTTGGCTCCCGGTCGTCGGGTGGGAAGGGCAGGGGGTGAATCCTTCAGTCGGTACCATGACCGGCGGTCATTTGATTCACCGGCAAGGATGCATCGACTTTGAAATTGGTTGCGTCTCACGGGTGCTATGCGTAGAATTCTATCCTCGGTTTCCATGCTCACCATCTACCGCACGAGGTCCCCCATGCGCAGTATCCTTGTCCTTTATTGTCTCATGGTTCTGCTGTCCTCCTCCGCAGCATGTGGCACCGCTGGGTCAGCGGTCCCGGCGGCGACTGTTCCGCTTGCCGGCACCACGTTACGGGATAGGTTGAAGGATGGATCACCCGGCCCGGAGATGGTGGTCATTCCCGCCGGCCAGTTCCGGATGGGGGCCATCTTTGGCGGCGGCGACCCGGACGAGAAGCCGGTTCACCAGGTCACCATCGCCAGACCTTTCGCCATGGGGAAGTTCGAGGTTACCTTCGCCGAGTTCGACCGTTTCTGCGACGCCACCAAGCGCGAGAAGCCGAAGGACGGCCGCCGCTGGTTCCCCTTTTCCAACTGGGGGCGGGAGAGCCGGCCGGCCATGAACGTCACCTGGGACGATGCGGTGGCATACACCCAGTGGCTTTCGGCCCAGACGGGCCAGAGGTACCGCTTGCCCAGCGAGGCGGAATGGGAGTTCGCGGCCCGCGGCGGGGCTGATACCCCCTACTGGTGGGGGGGGACTGCCGGCGAGAACCGGGCCAACTGCAAGGGGTGCGGCAGCCAGTGGGACAACAAGAAGACCGCGCCGGTCGGATTGTTTCCCCCGAACCACTTCCTTCTTCATGATACCGCAGGCAATGTCTGGGAATGGTGCCACGACACCTGGCACGAGAACTACGAGGGTGCCCCGGCCGACGGCAAGGCCTGGGTCGGCGGCGACGACAGCCGCAGGGTCCAGCGCGGAGGCTCCTTCGGCAGCAAGCCCCGCTACATCCGTTCCTCGGCCCGGGGACGCGGCGCTCCCGACGGACGGTACGTCTATCTCGGTTTTCGGGTGCTGAGGGAGCTGTGAGCGGGAAAATACCTCTCCACACGCTTCAGACCGTCTTCGGTTATCGTGCGTTCCGCCCCTTCCAGGAGGAGATCGTCACCCGCCTGATCAGCGGCGGCGATGCCTTCGTCCTGATGCCGACCGGCGGCGGCAAGTCCCTCTGCTACCAGATTCCAGCCATCCACCGCCCCGGTGTCGGTATCGTCGTCTCTCCTCTTATTTCCCTCATGAAGGACCAGGTGGATGCCCTCCGGGAGAGCGGCGTGGCGGCCGCCGCCTACAACTCCACCCTGGGCGAGCGGGAGGCCCGGCAGGTGCTGGCCCGGCTCCATGCGGGGGAGCTGGACCTTCTCTACGTGGCGCCTGAGCGGCTCATGACCGAAGGGTTCCTGGAGCGGCTCCGGGAGATCCCCCTCGCCCTCTTTGCCATCGACGAGGCCCACTGCGTTTCCCAGTGGGGACACGACTTCCGCCCCGAGTACGTGGGGTTGGGGCGCCTGCGGGGGCTCTTTCCCGAGGTGCCGCTGATCGCCCTCACCGCCACCGCCGATGTCCAGACCCGTAACGACATCAGCGAACGGCTGGGGCTTCGGGACGCCGAGGTCTATGTCACCGGCTTCGACCGTCCCAACATCCGTTACACGGTGGTGGAGAAGCGTAAGCCCTTTCACCAGCTGACGGAGTTTCTGGCGACCCGCCCCCGGGATGCCGGCATCGTCTATGCGCTTTCCCGCAAGCGGGTGGAGGAGGTGGCCGGCAAGCTCAGGGACGCCGGCATCGAGGCTGCGGCATACCATGCGGGGCTGGCGGATGGCGAGCGGAGCCGGGTCCAGGAGGCGTTCCTGCGGGACGACATCCGGGTGGTGGTGGCCACCGTCGCCTTCGGCATGGGGATCGACAAGCCCAACGTCCGCTTCGTGGTCCACTACGACCTCCCCAAGAACATCGAGAGCTACTACCAGGAGACCGGCCGGGCGGGGCGCGACGGGCTGCCGGCGGAGGCGCTGCTCCTGTTCGGTTACGGCGACATCCCCATCAGCCGCTCCCTCATCGAGTCGGGGAACAACCCTGATCAGGTGCGGATCGAGCTCCATAAGCTGAACGCCATGATCGGTTTCGCCGAGGCGGGTACATGCCGCCGGGAGGCTCTGCTGGGCTATTTCGGCGAGCGGCTGAAGGAGGGGTGCGGCAACTGCGACCTCTGTCTCGACCCTCCGGAGAGTTTCGACGCCACCGAGGACGCCCGCAAGGCCCTCTCCTGCGTTTTCCGAGTGGGGCAGCGCTTCGGCGCGGGGCAGGTGATCGACGTCCTGCGGGGCTCGAAAAACGAGCGGATCCGCCAGCTGGGTCACGACCGCCTCTCCACCTACGGCATCGGCGCAAACCTCTCCGCCGAGGCGTGGGGGAGCATCATCCGCCAGTTGATCCACCGGGGGTACCTGGAGCAGGACCTGGCCAACTACTCGGTCCTGAAGCTTACCCCGGCGGCCCGTCCGTTGCTGAAGGGGGAGGAGACCCTCATGCTTGCCCGGCCCCGGGTGAAGGTGGCGGCGCCGAAGAAGGAACCGAAGCGGAAAGGGCCTGCCGCCGTTCCGACCGAGTACGACGAGGGGCTCTTCCAGGCCCTGCGGGTGCTCCGCAAACGCCTGGCCGACGAGCAGCAGGTGCCCCCCTATGTGATCTTCAGCGACGCCACCCTGGCGGAAATGGCGTCCCTGCGTCCCGCGGATCCCGAGGCGCTCCTGCGGATCAACGGGGTGGGGACCCAGAAGCTCGGGCGGTACGGTGCCGCGTTCCTTGATGTGATCAACTCCCCGTCGACTGCTTGAGCCGATGAGCTTTCCCGCGTCGTGTCCCACTTCCCGCCGCTCCCGTTGCATTGGGCGCGGCGGCTGTGCTATTCAGGCTGAAGCAGTTTTATCATCGAATTTTCATTCATTTCCTGCAGGCAGGTGAACTCCATGTCTTTTCAAAGTCTTCTCCCCTACATTTCACCCCCGGTGGTAGGCGCCGTCATCGGCTACGTGACCAACGACATCGCCATCCGGATGCTGTTCCGCCCCCTGAAGCCGTGGCGCGTTTTCGGCATCCGCGTTCCCCTTACCCCCGGCGTCATCCCGGCCGGCCGGTATGAATTTGCCACCACAATCGGCAGGATGGTGGGGACCCTTCTCGTGACCGGCGATGATGTGGCCCGGGCCCTGGAACGTGATGCCTTCCGCCGGGAGCTGCGGGAAACGGTGAGTGACAAGCTCGACACGCTCCTGGACCGGGAGCTGGGCACCGTGGGCTCCCTGGTGCCGGCGGGGCTGGAGCGGTGGCTCCACGACGGCGCGGCCCTCGTCTGCCGGCAGGTGACCGACGGGGTGTCCGCCCATCTGGAAAGCGACAGCTTCACTCAAGACCTGGCAGCCTGCATCGCCACTTTGGAGGAGCGGGTGCTCCCCCGGGAGTTGGAACGGCTCCTGGAAGGGGAGCGGTACGATGCCCTGCGGGAGGGGACGGGCCGTGCCCTGGCGGCGCTGCTCCAGTCCCGCGGCGTGAGCCGGGCCGTGGCGGCCGTGGTGGATGAGAAGGTGGAAGAGTTCCTCTCCTCCGACCGTCCCCTGCGGGAGCTCCTCTCCGCCGATGCGGCGGAGCTGCTCTCGGCCCAGGCCGAAACCCTGGCCGCGCCGCTCCTGGAGCGGGTGGGGGAGCTGCTCCGGACGCCGGAGTTCCGCGATGGGATCGAAGGGAAGATCCGGGAGGGGGTGCAGGCCTATCTCCAGAACCTCAAGGGGGCCCTCGGCTTCATGGCCGGGCTCATCAGCGTGGAGAAGCTCAACCAGTTCTTCCCCGGCCTCATCGGCAACCTGGTGGAGGAGATCGCCCGCTGGCTCGGCGAGGAGGCAACCCGGCAGAAGGTGGCGGGGGTTCTGCGAAAAGGTGTCGACGAGCTACTTGACCGCCCCCTGGCCGCCACCGTTGCCCGGGTCCCCTACGAGCGGGTCGCCACGGCGCGGCGGATGATCCGCAAAGGTGCCCTGGGTCTGGTGCGGAATCCCGCCACGGCGGAGTTCCTCGTCTCCCTGCTGGAGCGTGAGGGAAGACGACTTCTGGCTGACGGCGCCGACCGGCCGCTCCTGGAGAGACTCGTCTCCGCCGAGGAGGCGTCAAGGCTGCGGCTCTCCCTGGCCGACTGGATCGCCTCGCTCCTGCGCGCCCCCGAGACCCGCCGGACGGTGGAACTGACCGTGGCGGCCAAGGTGGACGAGCTTCTCTTCCGGCTCCCGCTGGGTCGTCTCTCGACGCGTATTCCCGCCGATGCCCGACGCGATCTCGACGCCGCGGTCTGCCGCCAGGTGGAGGATCTGCTGCAGAAGGAGGTCCCACCCCTCATCGACGCCCTCGACGTGAGCCGGATGGTGGAGGAGAAGATCAACACCCTCGATCTGCTGGCGGTGGAGCGGTTGCTGCTCGACATCATGGAGAAGCACTTCCTCTACATCAACCTGTTCGGCGCGCTCCTGGGCTTTATCATGGGGTTCATGAACGTCGCCATTGCAAGATTGTTTTCCTGACCGGGAAGCTCGCTGCCGTGGCTCTGACTTTCCTTGACTCGCTGCGGGAAATGTGCGACTAAGAAACTGATTTTGTTATGTATTGACGGTGTCGGACCTGAAGCCGAGGGCCGGGAGGACAAGCCATGGCTCATGACCGCCAGATCGTGAATGACCGGGGGATCGAGAGTTTGAAGATTATTTCGTTGGAGGGATAACCAATTTTGATTACTCGAATTGAGTTAAGAAACTGGCGTAATTTTGCTCATATTGATACCAATCTGCGGGAAACGGTTTATCTCATTGGCCCTAATGCTTCCGGCAAATCCAACTTTCTCGATGCACTCCGTTTTTTGCGGGATGTGGCATCACCATGGGGAGGGGGATTACAGAAAGCAATTGCAAGCCGCCAGGGTATTTCCAAGGTGAGAAGCCTCATGGCGCGAGCCAACCCGGAGATCGAAATATATGTTGAGCTTTCTGACGATGTGGATGACGAGTCGCCGACGTGGAAGTACAGACTGGCATTTACCGCTGAAACAGCGGGACATCGTCGTAACATAATCACCAAAGAATATGTGTGGCATAAAGAACACGGAGAACTGCTCAATCGTCCGGACGAAAAGGACAAAACCGACAAGGAGCTATTAACTCAAACGGCACTGGAAAATACTTTTACAAACAGTGAGTTCCGGGAAATTGCCAAGTTTTTTGCTTCTACTACTTACATGCATCTTGTCCCGCAATTACTGCGCTATCCAGAACTGTCATCACCAACAGCACCTGATAATGACCCCTTCGGTCAAAGGTTTCTGGAGCGTGTCGCGAAGGCCAGCGATAAGGCCCGTGATCTCTGCTCAAAGCTTATTCTTCCCACATTTCGGAAATTAAGAGGTAATTCATGTCAGTAGCGCTCGACGAGGTACGGCAGGTGTACGCGGAGGCAGACTGCCTCCATACCGCCGACGAGGTGGATGCGGCCATCGACCGGATGGCGCGGGAGATCGCCGCGCGGCTGGCAGATGCCAACCCCATCGTCTTCTGCGTCATGAACGGGGGACTTATCGTCACCGGCAAGCTCCTGCCGAAGCTGGAATTTCCCCTGGAGGCCGAGTACCTCCACGCCACCCGCTACGGCCACAAGCTCTACGGCACCATCCTCGACTGGAAGGTGCGGCCGGCGAAGGAGTTGAAAGGGCGGACGGTCCTGATCATCGACGACATCCTGGACGAGGGGGAGACCCTGTGGGCCATCTGCGACTGGTGTCGGGACATGGAGGCGAAGGAGGTGCTGACCGCTGTGCTGGTGGACAAGAAGCACGATCGGAAGGCTCGGCCGGACCTCATCCCCGAGTTCGTGGGGCTGGAGACGCCGGACCGGTATCTCTTCGGCTTCGGCATGGACTACAAGGGGTATTGGCGGAACGCGCCGGGCATCTTTGCCCTGAAAGGGTACTGAAACGCGCCCGTTCGTGCTGCACCGCCCACGGGACGATTGACAACGCCGCCTTGGGGACCATAAAGTAGACTAGATGTTACCGGCGGTCGCCTCGCCGTCTCTCCTGGACCTGGAGATCCCCCATGCAGACCAGAACCAAAATCACCCTGGGGCTCATTGCCGCCATTGTCGTTCTTTCCATCGGCATATCAGCCGGCTGGCGTGTCCATGGCACGACGGCAAAAAGCCGCGCGGATGCCGAGTACCTGAAGCTCTTCAGTGACGTGCTGCGTCACGTGGAGACGAGCTATGTGGATAAGGTGGAGCGGAAGAAGCTCCTTGAGGGCGCCGTCAACGGCATGCTCTCCTCCCTGGACCCCCACAGCGCATACCTGCCGCCGGAGCCGTTCACGGAGATGAAAGTGGAGATGTCCGGCTCCTTTGGCGGTCTGGGCATCGAGATTTCCATTAAGGACGGCAAACTCACCGTCGTTTCTCCCATCGAGGATACCCCCGCCTGGCGTGCCGGCGTGAAGAGCGGCGACTACATCTGGAAGATTGACGACACCCCTTCCCGGGGCATGACCATCAGTCAGGCAGTGAAGAAAATGCGCGGCGAAAAGGGGACGAAGGTGACCCTCTCCATCCTGCGCAACGGCGAGGCCAAACCTCTGATATTCGCACTGGTGCGGGATATCATCAAGACCAGGAGCCTGCGGGCGAAGACCCTGGAGCCCGGCTTCGGCTATGTGAGGATCAGCCACTTCCAGGAGCGGACCGGAGACGACTTCGCCACTGCACTCCTGAGCCTTCGGGCCGAAAACGGCGGTACTCTCAAGGGGCTGGTTCTGGACCTCCGCAACAATCCTGGCGGGCTTCTGGATGCTGCGGTCTCGGTGGCCGGCCGTTTTGTGGGGGAGAAGCTCGACAACGGCCTCATTGTCTACACCGAGGGGCGCGAGCACTACGCCAAACGAAGCTTCAACGCCTCCATCGGCGAGAAGGAGCCCCGCTATCCCCTGGTCATCCTGATCAACAGCGGCAGCGCCAGCGCTTCCGAGATCGTGGCCGGCGCCCTCCAGGACCACGGCCGGGCTGTCATCATGGGAACGCCCAGCTTCGGCAAGGGGTCGGTCCAGACGGTGCTCCCCATGAAGGACGGCGCCGGCCTCAAGCTGACCACCGCCCGCTACTTCACCCCCAAGGGGCGCTCCATCCAGGCAAAGGGAATCATCCCCGATATCGTGGTGCAGAATGCCGAACTGAAGGCGGCGCCCGAAGATAAACGTGAGGATTTTCACGAGAAGGACCTGGAGAACCACCTGGGAAACGGCAAGGATAAGCCGGCTCTGGAGAAGGGTGACGAAAAGAAGGGTAAGAAGGGTGAAAAGGAGGCAAGGCCGGCGCCAGCTGTAGTGCCGGGTGCCAATGATGATATCAAGAAGGATTTCCAGCTCGTCCGGGCATTAGACCTCCTGAAGAGCTGGGAGGTGCTGCACAGGGTGGGGGGTGGCACGTAGTCTCCGACGAACAATCCATGGCTGCAGAAAAGGCGGGCTCCCGAAGGAGTCCGCCCAGTTTTACCACTCCAGCCATAAAGGCTACAGCGTGAAGTAAAAAGTAGCTCCTTTCCCGATTTCACCCTCGCCCCAGACTCTTCCCCCGTGCCGTTGAATAATGCGCTTCACCGTGGCGAGGCCGACACCGGTCCCTTCGAATTCAGATTTGCTGTGCAGCCGCTGGAAGGTGCTGAACAGGCGGTGAGCCTCGGCCATGTCGAAGCCGACCCCGTTGTCGCGGACGAAGTAGACCTGTTTTCCCGCCGTTTCCATGACGCCGAACTCGATCACGGCGCTTTCCTTGCTGCCGGTGTACTTCCAGGCGTTGCCCAGGAGATTCACCAGAACCACGTGCAACAACCCCGGGTCCCCGTTGCAGGTCATTCCCTCTGCGATCCTGAAATCGACCCGGCGCTGCTGATCCTTCATCCGCAGTTCCGCTGCAATGATTTGGGCTATGGTACTAAGATTGACCTCTTGCCGCCTCAGTTCCTGGTGGTTCAGCCGGGAGAATTCCAACAGGTCGCCGATCAGGTCGTTCATCCGCAGCGTTGCGCGGAATATCTCCCGGATGTACTCCGCGCAATTCTCGTCAAGGTCCTTGGCGTGCAGCTCCAGCAGCAACTGGCAGTAGCCGCTGATGTTTGTCAGTGGCGAGCGGAGGTCGTGGGAAACCGTGTAGTTGAAAGACTCCAGTTCCCGGTTTGCGGCTTCGAGCCGTTCATTGAGACTGCTCAACTCGTCCTGTGCCCTGATCAGTTCGTTGTTCTTCTGGATGGCGGTTTCGTAGGTGCAGAGGAGGAGGTCGAGAATCTGCTGGCGGTCGGCGGTTATGCAGTAGCGTTGCCCGGCAAAGAAGATTTCCAGCCCTGATTTTGCTTCAAGCTGGCATGGATGCCGGGTTTCCAGCAGGTACCGGACGCGGGAGAGAAGGTGCTCCTTGTCGCAGGGCTTTGTTATGAAGTTGTCGGCCCCGCATTCCAGTCCCCTGATGACATCATGGGGGTCGGAAAGGGATGTCAGAAGGATTACGGGGATGTCTCTGCAATCTTCCAGTTCCTTGATTCTGTGGCACAGCTCGTAGCCGTCCAGCTCCGGCATGATGACGTCGCTGATGATAAGAGAAGGCTTTTGCTCGGGGATAAGGGCCAGGGCCTCTCTGCCGTTGCCGGCCGAGATTACGCCGTAGCCGTTCGTTTCCAGGATATTGCGCAACTGCGCGGACTGGGTGGGGCTGTCTTCGATGATGAGGATGTCCCCGTTGCTTTTTCCGTTGGTCACTTCCATGGTTACTTCTCCATAGCCAAACCGGTAAGGGCAATCGCGATCCGGTCGGGAGAGAGCGAGTGCGTCGCAGCCTCAAGTTTCAGGGCCTCGCCCGGCATCCCGTGAATGACGGAGCTTTCCCGGTCCTGCACGATGGTGACGGCTCCCGCGTCTTTTAGGCGCTTCAGTTCCATGGCTCCGTCACTCCCCATGCCGGTGAGAAGAACGCCGACCGCCTGTGCGCCATAAGCCTGTGCAACGGAGCGGAAGAGGGCGGAGACTGAGGGGCGGAGGCCGTTTTCGGGGGGGGTGCTTTTCAGCGCGATCGTGGTGCCCTCCTCTTCCACGAGCATGTGGCAGCCGTCCGGGGCGACGTAGGCGTGGCCGGGGAGGAGCCGTTCGCCGTTGGCGGCGATATGCACTGGCAGGGCCGAGGTGAGGTTGAGCCACTTGGCGAATCCCTCGATGAAGCCCATGGCCATGTGCTGGACGATGAGGACCGGCACCGGAAAATCTTCCCTCAGCCCCGCAAGAATGGTCTGGAGGACCATCGGGCCGCCTGTGGAGGCGCCGATGGCCACCGCCTTGACCGGCGCCGGAATCATCGTCTGCCGTGGTTCTGGGGGAGAAGAGCCCTGCTTGTCGCGCCGTGGCCACCGCCTCACCACTTTGACTTCAGCCATCAGCTTAACGGTCTGTACGAAAGTTCTGGCTTCCGTTTCGTGGTCCGGATGGCCTGGACCCTGGGGGCGCGGCAGGGCGGTAACGGCTCCCGCCTCCATGGCGCGGAAGGTTGAAGCGACTTCTTCGGCGTCCAGGTCACCGCTTACGACGACGATGGGGATCGGGTGGGTCTCCATGATCTGGCGGGTGGCGATCAGGCCGTTCATCCGCGGCATGTAGATATCCATGGTGACGACGTCGGGGTTGAACCTCTCCACCGCTTCGACCGCTTCCTCTCCGTCCGCCGCGGTGCCGATAACTTCTATCTCCGGATCGGCCGCGAGGAGTTCCCGAAGAAACATCCGTACGCTCGCCGAATCGTCCACAATAAGAACTTTCACCATCTCAGTCAGTTACCTCACAGCTCAAATCAGCCTCCGTAACGCATCCAGAAGATTGCTCTGGTCGAAGCTGCTCTTCACGATATAGGCGTTCGCCCCGGCATCGACCCCCCGTTCCCGGTCTTCGCGGGAATCGAGGGAGGTCACGAGCACCACCGGCAGGTCGGCCAACTGCCGGGATGCGCGGATTTTGCCGGTCAGCTCGAAACCGTTCATCCGCGGCATGTCCACATCGGAGACCACCAGGTCGAAGTCCTCGATGCCGAGCAGCGTCAGGGCGTCGACGCCGTCCACTGCGGTCCTGACCCGATAGCCGGCCGACTCCAGGATGTTTTTCAGAAGCGTCCGGGCGGTGATCGAATCCTCCACGACCAGGACCGACCGGGGGGCTGATTCCTCCGAGGGGGCCATGTATCCGATGGCGGTCCCCGTAGCGGCGACCCTGACCGCCGATTTCACCAGGTCGCGACAGTTGAGGATCGGCACCACCTTGCCGCTCCCCAGAACCGTTGCGCCGGCAATGTTGCGTACGCGGCGAAGCTGCATCCCGAGCCCCTTGACCATAACTTCCTGCTCGCCGACAATCTGGTCCACTCCGAAGGCGATCCGCCCCTGCTCGGTGGCGAGGACGAAGAAGGGGAGAAGGTCCCCGGCTTCATCGGCTCGTTCCCGTCGCGGGAGCTCCAGTGCATCGCTCAGCAGGACATAGGAGAGGGTCTGGCCGTCCAGTTCGATGGTCTCCCGGTTCTCCAGGGTGATGATGGCGTGTCTCCCTTTCCGTGCCACGCGCTCCACGTCGGCGGTCGGCACCACGAAGAGGTGGCCGGCCGCCTGGACCAGCACTCCCCTGAAGGTGGAGAGGGTCAGGGGGAGGGTGATGCGGAAGGTTGTCCCGCGCCCCGCTTCGGTTTCGACGGCGATTGACCCGCCAAGCCTTTCCACCTTCTCCCGCACGATGGCGAGGCCGAGCCCTCTACCCGAGATGTCGTCGATGATGGGGCTCGTCGATAGTCCCGAGGCGAAGATGTGGGAGAGGATCTCCTGGTCGCTCGCCCGCTTCGTCCCCTCCTGAGTGACGAGGCCGAGCCTGGAGGCCGCTTCCCGCAGGCGGGCGGTGTCGATGCCGGCGCCGTCGTCGGCGATGACGACCTCTACCCTGTTGCTCTCCAGGAGGGCAACGGTGACGGTAACCCTTCCGCGGGGGGGCTTCCCCTGCCGCTCCCGTTCCCCGGGGCGCTCGATGCCGTGGTCGACGCAGTTCCGCACCAGGTGGACAAGCGGGTCCTTCATCTCCTCCAGGACCCGCCGGTCGATCTCGATGGTTTCTCCCTCCATGACCATCTCGACCTCCTTGCCCCGGTCCCGGGAGAGGTCGCGGACGAGTTTCGGAAGCAGTGCCAGAAGCGACGAGAAGGGGAGCATCAGGGCCTCCCGCACATCCTCCAGCAGGGTCTCCACCATCCCTCCCAGGTGAAGGAGGTCGTGTTCCGTCCCCTTTGCCAGACGGGTCAGCCGATAGCCCACAGCCTTGATGGAAGAGTAGTTCCAGTCGAGAAAATCAAGAAGCCTGCCGGCGGGTGCGTCGCTCCTTCCCGAAGAGGACTTGCCGTTTTCCTCGGTCTTCAGGCGCCTGCGCATCCTCCGCAGTGCCGGCAGCGTCTTTTTCCACTCCTTTTCCCAGAGGGCAAACTCTCTGCGGATATCCCGCAACTCCTCCATCCGTTGAGCGGCAGCCAGTTTTGCCGTCAGCATCCCTTCGGTTTGGTGGAGCAGGGTGTCGAGCTTTTCGGCGGACACGCGTACAGTCCGCGGCGCGGCTGTTTTCCCGGCTGGGGCGGACTCCTCCTGTTCCGCGCGGGAAGCCGGTTTCGGAGGAAGGGGAGGAAGAGTGCCCCGCTGTGCCTGGTGCAGGCGGAAAACCAGTTCCTTGAGGCGCTCTCGTTCCGCGGTGGACGGGCCGGTTTCGAGGGAAGGGAGCAGCTCGCCGATCGTGTCTGTCGCCGTATGGAGAAGGTCGAACAGCTCCGGCAGGGGGGTGATCTCCTGGCGTTTCAGCGCCGAGAAGACACTCTCAAGGGCGTGGCTCACCGACTCGATGGGCGCCGCATTGACGGAGCGGGCGGCCCCTTTCAGGCTGTGGGTTTCCCGGAAAAGCGCTTCGACCAGCTCCAGTTCCCTCTCGGGGGAGGCGCTCTGCTCCAGTTCGACCAGGCCGGCTGAGATGGCGTCGAGGCGCTCCTTCGTCTCGGCCGTGAATGTCGCCAGGAGCTTTTTCAGAAAGTCTTTATCCATGGGGGTCCATGTGGGGGCGATCCTTGTGATCGTCCCTCTGCTCATCACAGTTTGAAATGTTCCACCAGTCGCTTCAGCTTCTGGCCCAGCTCATGGAGATTCTGAGCGGAGATCTCGGCCTGCTTTGTGCCGGTGACGCTCAGGGTGCTCGCCTCGCTGATGTTCTCCATGGCCAGGGCCACCTGATCCATGCCAATCATCTGCTGCTGGTTCGTGGCGGTGATCTGGGCCGCGGCATTGGCCGATTCGGCGATGCTTTCCGTTAGGAGCCGGATCGACTCTCCCGCTTGCATCGCCTGTTTCTCGCCTGCTTCCACCGCCTTGCTCCCCTGCTCCGTCGCCATCACTGCCGCGTTGGTCGCCTTCTGGATGTCGTTCAGGAGCGCCCGCACCTGGGCGGTCGCCTGCTTCGACTGGTCGGCCAGGCTCTTGACCTCATGGGCCACCACCGCGAACCCCTTGCCGTGCTCGCCCGCCTTTGCCGCCTCGATGGAAGCGTTGACGGCGAGGAGGTTCGACTGCTCGGCCAGGTCGTTGACCGTGGCGATGATCTCGCCGATGGAGTGGCTCTGTTCGCTGAGGCTCACGATACTCTCGGCGATGGTCGCCATCTGTTCCCGGATGCGGTTCATCCCCTCGACGGAGTCCTCCACCGACTTCCTTCCGCCTTGGGAAACCTGGAGTGCCCGCTGGGCGGTTTCGGCCACATTCCGGGACTTCTGGCCGGCAAGCTGGGTGGTCTGCTTCACCTCCTCGACGGTGGCGGTCGTCTCGTTCACGGCGCTCGCCGTCTCGGCCGCGCTGGAGGCGACCTGGGTGGTCGAGGCCAGGATCTCTCCCGCCGAGGCCGCAAGAATGTTCACCCCTTCATGGATTTCCATCGTCTGCCGGCGGAGATTCTCCACCATCCGGCCGAAGGTCTGGAGGAGGAGATGCATCTCGTCCCGGCCTCTGGAAGGGGGGACCGTCACGGTCAGGTCGCCGTCGGCTACCCGTGCCGCCACTCCCATTGCCGTGTCGAGGGGGCGGATGATGCTGCGGGTGAGGGTGACGGCGACCAGGACGACGATGCCGGCGGCAGCGACGATGACGAGGGATACCAGGATAAGAGACTTCCTGGCCGTATTCTGGGCACCCTTGAAGAACTCGTTCGCCTTGTTGTCGGCAAAGGCGAGGATATCCCCAGCCTCCTTGTCCAGTGTGGCGAAGAGTTTTGCATCGATGCCGGTGAGCAGTTCCTTCGCCTTTCCCTTCTGGTTGGCGACCACCAGGGCGATAACCCTGTCGCGGAGAGGTTTCCACTCTTCATACGCCTTGATGACGTCGTCCACCTCGCTCTGCTTGCCGAGAAAACGCTCCTTGACGAACCCCATGTTCTTCATGAAATTTTTTTCAGACTCGTTGACCGTCTGCAGGTCCACGCTGATCGTCCCGTTGTCCGGCGACGTTACCATCCTGTTCAGCGAGCGGTTCATCTTCATCAGGTCGAGGTAGGCATCACGGATCGACTTCCTGACGGTGAAGGGGTGCTCGTACAGATCGGTGGTGAGATCCGCCAGGTGACTCATCCGGTTCAGGGAGTATCCCCCGACGCCCACCAGGAGCACCAAGACGATGACGAAACTCAATAGCAGCCGTGCCCGGATTCGCATGTTCATTATCATGGTTCCGTTCTTCCTTTCCCTGTGAACTGGATTTATTGAGTCGATGCCGTGTTTTTCATTCCTCGTCATTCACGATGAGGCGCCTGTCGGTCAAGATTCTGTTTCCGTCCAGGATGATGGTTCGCTCCCCCGTGATTCCCTTAAGGTACTCGTCCCGGATGCCGGTGAGTGTGGGGAGGGAAGGCTGGATCGCATCGCCGGAGACCATACCCACGCCGATGATTTCGTCCGCCAGGATGCCGAAGGTCGTTGCGTCGTCATGCACGATGACCACCTTGTTGAGGTCCGTCAACCCCTTTTCCGGGAGGTCGAAGAATTTCTTCAGGTCGATGACGGAAACGATCTCTCCGCGCACGTTGATGAGGCCGAGGACGAAGGGCGGCGTGCAGGGAAGCGGTGTGAGGTCTCTCAGCGGACAGGTTTCCCGTACAAAGGACATCTCGATGCCGTACCGTTCGTAGGCCAGGAGGAACTCCAGGATTTCGAGGTTCCCTTCGGTCGTCTCCCCGTCCAGGGAATCCTTGGCAAGGGTGGCCGCCCGTGCCTTCAGGATGCGCTTCTCCTCATCGGGGGGCATCTCCCGGTTGAGGGACACGCGTGCCGCTTCGAGCCGCCGGTGGAGCTCGTCCCAGTCGAGGCGTTTCGCCGGGTTTGCGGAAGGGTTGTTTATCATGGCGTGGTCCTCACTGCATGCTCATCACGGTCTTCGGCCAGCCGCCCGTGTCGACCCGATGATCTCGGCAAGCCTTCCGGCGGTCATCCCTTCGCCCCCCGGTACCGGATCATCGTCACGGTGCGTGCGCAGAAGCTCCAGGGCGTTGTCGAAATGCCGATCCGATTCCTTGTTCTTCCCCTGCCGCTGGCAGAGATTGCCCAGGGCGAAGTGGGTGAGCACGAACGTATGGTCCAGATAGAGCGCCCGCTTCAGCGATGCCACTGCGTCGTCGATGGCCCCCTGCTCCTGGAAGATGGTGGCACGGAGGTAGTGGAGCTCCCCGTTGAGCTTGTCGGCGGCGATTGCCTCTCCAGACCACCGGAGCGCCTCCGCCAGGTTGCCCAGGTCGGCGAAGAGCTGTGCCAGAAGGGCGGCAGCTTTTCCGACAATGGGCAATGGGACGTCTGTCGTCTCTATGGTCGACAGAAAACTGCACAGTGTTTCCGCCGCCAGGGCATAGTGCCCCTGGCGGTGGAGCGTCAGGGCTTCCTCATACGCCGATGGCTCCGGCGGCGGATGTGGACTCTCCTCTTCCCCGATTTCCGGCGGCAGAGGCTCCCGGGGGATGGGGAAGAAGTCGTGCGACGGCATCTCTGGCTGGTGCGCCAGTGCTTCCACAATCGGCGCCGGGCATGAAAACGCTGCGGATGGCTTTCTTTCGCCACCCTTCCGGTAGAAGACCGCTCCCGGGAACGTGACCGCGTCGAAGTGCGCGGAAATTGCGGACGATGTCTCGCAGGGGCTCACGAGCAGCCAGCCGCCATCGAGGAGGGAGCGGTGAAAATTCACGGTGACCCGGTTGATCTGTTCCGGCCCGAAGTACATCAGCACGTTGCGGCAGAAGATGATGTCCATCGCATTGGTGTTGTTCACGAGGGACGGATAGGAGTCCTCCACCAGGTTGAGGTTGGCGAAGGTTATCATCTTCCTGAGGGCGTAGGGGACTTCAAGGCGCCCGTCTCCGCGACGGGTGAAATACCGATCCTTCATCCACTGGGGCACGCCGCGGAACGACCACTCGCTGTAAATGCCCGCGGCCGCCTTGCCGAGGGCTCGGGGATTGATGTCGGTGGCCAGGATGGTGACGTTCCACTGCTCCAGGTCGGGGATCATCTTCCTGAGCAGGATCGCGATGGAATACGGCTCCTCGCCCGATGAGCAGCCGGCGCTCCAGATCCGCAGCCGCCGCTCCTTTTCCCGCCGGGAGCTGATCAGTTCCGGGAGGATGCGGGATTCAAGGGCGTCGAAGCTCCCCTGTTCGCGGAAGAAGTACGTTTCGCCTATCGTCAGGTGGCTGGCGAGAATCTCGATCTCGGCCCGCGACACCTGAGACGATAGGAGCCATTGGACACAGGCTCCCGCATCATTGAAGCCGAATTCCCTGGCCGCGTGGATTGTTCTCCGTTCGAGATCGCGCCAGCGCTTTTCCGGGAAGTGCAGGCCCATTTGGCTGGAAACGAATTCGCTCAGCCGTGACAGCAGGTGATCGGAAATATGATGGGTCATCGATCCGCGGACACATTGTCCGCCAAGGAGGACTCAGGCATGGTTTTCACACTCGATCGCCGCTTCCAGCGCCCGCTCCTCGTCCAAAGAGAGAAAACCGTCGAGATCGTGAATGAAGACCATGCCGTCCTCCAGTTTCACCACTCCGCCCACATGCTCCATGCCGTTAAGGATGGTGTCAGGCGGGACGATCTCCTGGTTCGGCCGCTCGATGACGTCGCTCACTCCGTCTGCCACAAGGGCGACGGTCCGTTGTGCCGTGCGGGCAATGATCAGGTGGTCGCTCAGGCGCACACCCCTGCACGGCAGGCCGAACCGCCCGCGGATATCCAGGACCGGTATGATATCCCCCTTCACGTTGATGACGCCGAGCACGATATCCGGTGCCTTCGGCAGGGGGGTGATCTCAACCATGCGCACGGTTCGTTCGACGGCTGAGACATTGAGCGCATAACGCTGATTGTCGAGGATAAAGAGAAGCAGGTGACAGGATTCGCTCACGGGGTCATCGCCTTATGGTGTATTCCAATTCCAATTCACGGCGCTATCTTCGTTGGCTCGTCTTCGGCTCCTCAACGTACTACTCTTTACGCCTCCGTCGCCTCAATCCTCGCCGCCTTGAGTTCATCCTTGATTTGAAATCGGAATAACGGGTGTGCCTGCGCTGAAGACCATCGGCAGAAAGGAAAGCGGGCTTTCGGAGCCTTTTCTCCCGGCTCTCTCAATCCTGAGGACAGGGTGCGGGGAGATGTCGGAGTGGTCCTTGATTGATGAGGGATAGTAACAGAAAAGTGTTGGAGAGACAAGACGTTGACGGGGTCTATGGTGGAGAAAGTGTGGCTGGGGAAGGCGAGCTTCCCCGGCGGGAGGTCCTGCCCGTTTCCGAGGCATTGGCGGAAGGGGGGCTATGACGAGACGAACTGTACCAGGCTGCTGATCATCTCCCCGTCAACCGTCGGGTCGATATGCGGTATCTTGCTCTGGCCGCCGAGCTTCCCCCGCACCTCCTGAGACCAGCGATAAATCAACTCTTCCTTCACGGTGACGACCCATGGTTCAGCGATCCGCCCCTGGTTGCGAAAGGTGGCGTAATCGGCGTTAAGGGAGCGGAGGGTGGCGTCCAGGTGCCGAGCGAGGGTTCCGGCGTCCCGCTCGTTCATCTCCCCCAAGGCCAGGACCCACAGGTGCCGGCGTCCGGCGATATCCGGCCCGACCAGGAACTCGCGCACTTCTATCCCGTCCGCCTGGTTGAGCCGTGCCACAGCCTCTTCCACCTCCTCCTGGGTCACCTTTTCCTCGAAACGGTCCAGGAACTTGTCCCGTCCCGTGAATTCCATGAACAGCGGCTCGCGGTCGGTGAAGCGAATGGTGTCGCCGATGTGGTAGCGCCAGAGTCCCGCGCAGGTGGTGAGGATGACGGCGTAGCGTCGCCCCGTCTCGACCTCATCCAGGGGGACCGCCGGGGCGTCGGGGGCCGGCACGCCCCGCTCGTCCAGTGCTTCGAAGGGGACGAACTCGAAGAAGACCCCGTAGTGGGGGACGAGGCGCATCCGTTCCTCCCCCAGAAGCTGGAACGCCATGAATGCCTCCGATGAGGGGAGGACCTCCAGGAAGTGAGGGGAGCGGCCGCGTAAGAGCGCGTCGAACTCCCGGCGGTACGGTTTCATGCTGGTGCCGCCGTGGATGACCAACTCCAGGTTTGGAAGAAGTTCGGTCAGAGGGCGGTGCCCCATCTCTTCCACCCGCTGCAGGAGCAGGATGATCCAGGGTGGGACGCCGGATATGCCGCGAATTGAGCGGTCGGAGAGGAGGAGCCCCGCCAGTTCCGCCACCTTCTCCTCCCAGGGCAGGGCGGCCACCCGCATCCCCGGCGCCACGAAGGGCTTGAGGAAAAAGGGGCGGTGGCGCAGGGTGATGGCGCTCATGTCGCCGCTCCGCACCCCGTCCCCCAGGTCGGTGAGCTCCGTGTTGCCGGACATGTAGAGGAGTTTTCCCTGGAAGAGCCGGCTCCGCGGGTTGCGGTGGAGGTAGCAGGCGGTCATGTCCAGCGCTGCCCGCTTGTTTGCCGCGAACATCTCCCGGGAGAAGGGGATGTACTTGGTTGGGGCCGTGGTGCCCGAGGTTTCGCAGAAAAAGGGGATTTTCCCCGGCCAGGTGACATCCTCCAGGAGAAGCCGCGTCCTTCCGTTCTCCTCCCGGAGGCCGGCCTGGAAGTACGCGCTCCAGAAGTCGGGGTAGGTGCGGATCGGGACCCGTCGGCGGTATTCGGCGTAGAGACGGTCGAAGGGCTCTCCCGCGAGCTCCGCCAGACCGTGGTCCCGGCCGAACCTGGTGGCTGCCCCGGTGGCAATAAGGCGGGGGAGGATCTCCCGCTGGCTTGCAAAAGGGTCGCGGGCCTCGAAGTTGCGGGCAAGGGCCGCGGCGCCGCTCTTCAGCATCAGGTCCAGGGCCGGTGCCGTCATCGCCCGGAAGGGAGAGGCTCCCTTCATTAGACCACCGCCAGGCGCAAGGGGGTTGCGAGCCTGTCATACCATGCTTCGATAAAGGGGTTGTAGCAGTGCTGGTGGAAGATGAGGGAGGCATGGGCCACGGCGTCGCCGCTTACGGGCGAGGTGACGGTCCATACCTTGCCCCGGGGAAAGAGCCGCAGCCGGCTCTCCGCGTCCCGCAGGGCCGCCAGGGTGGGGGAACTGGGGACCAGGAGCTGGTCTTCCTCTTCGGCCAGGAGCAGCAGGGCCGGGCCGCCGAAGATGGCGCCGGTGGCCGGAGGCGCATCCCTCAGGGCCAGGACCCGTTCGTAGCCACCGACGCAGGAGGTGCTCTCCAGCACCCCAATGATCTTCTTCCTGATGGAGAGGTGGCGGCTCGACAGGACGCGATTCTCCGCCCCCGCCTCGAAGAGGGCCTTGAAGCAGCGGCGCGCCCGCTCGATCTGGTGCTTCAACTCGTCACCCCTGGATGCGTCGGCCCGCAGGATCCGCCGCAGGTTGCTCTCCAGCATCCTGACGCCGCCTCTTTTGTCCTGCTCCGGCCGCACCAGGTCATCGGTGCAGAGGACCGGGCTCGTCATCGTCACGCCGCGAACAGCGAGGGATGCGTCGTGCCCCTCCCGGAAGAAGCGTGCCACCAGGCTGCAGCCGAAGCTCACCGAGAAGATGATCGGTTTTTGCCCCTTGCGGTTCAGTTCCTCGATCAGGTCGGCCAACTGGGCGAAGAAGAGGGGTGCGGAGAATCCGGTGCGGGAGAAATTCACGTAGTAGACCGATCCGTGCCGCCGGAAGAGCTCCCGCTGGAACTCCACCGCCTCGGTGGCGTCGGGGACGAAGCCGCCGATGACGATGGTGGGGATTTCTCCCTGCCCCTTTTCCTTGAAGAGCTGATTGCGGACGGCGTGGATGCTGGGCAAGCTCTCCCGCAGCGCCAGTTCCCGGCGCCGGAGCCTGGGCGCGAAGGGTTTGATGGCCATCTGCCTGATGAAACCGGATGCGGCGGTGGCCATCCCCAGCAGGGTGGGGTGGGTACGAACTGCTCTCTGGGCCAGGGGGATGACAGAGCTCGTGATCATGGTCGTTTCTCCCATTGTTTTCTTCCTGTATGCCAGAGTCCGGTTACAGCTCCGTTGCGGGCGGGAAAAAAGCGTGTGGCTCCGTCGGGATGAGCGTCGGGCCTGCGTTTAAAGTGCGGAACGAGTCACGCAGTTCCCGGAGTTTGGCGATCTGCCGGTCGAGTTCTCTGAAGCCCGGCATGGTGAGGCGTTTGAACATGAGGATGCGTCTCCTGGCGTTGCCCGTTTGGGTGAAGCAGGAACCATCCTAGAAGACGAATGTGACTGGCAGGTTACGGTGGGGTGAAAGCTGGGTGGGAAAAAAAGGGGCGCCCTGCGCGCCCCTGTGTATCTATGCGAGTTCGTCCCCGCTTGGTGGCGCCGTGTGCCGGATGTCCTTCCCCTTGACCATGAAGATTACCATTTCGGCCACGTTGGTGGCGTGATCGGCGATGCGCTCCAGGTATTTGGAGATGTAGTTCAGCTTCAGCGCCCGGGAGATTGTTGAGGGGTCCTCCATCATGAAGGTGAGGAGCTCCCGCTGGATCTGGTCGTTGAGGCCGTCCACGAACTGGTCGTCGCGGCAGACCTTGATGGCCAGCTCGGAGTCGCCGCGGACGAATGCGTCGAGGGCTTCCTTCACCATGACGCTGGCCCAGTTTGCCATGCGGGGGAGGTCGATGTAGGGCTTCAGCGGCGGTTCCTGGTTCAGTTCAACGGCCCGCTTGGCCACGCTGGTGCACTGGTCGCCGATCCGCTCCAGGTCGGTCACGATCTTCAGCGCCAGGGTCATGAAGCGGAGGTCCCGGGCAGCCGGCTGCCGCCGGGCCAGCACCTGGAGGCACTTCTCGTCGATCGCCATTTCCAGGTGGTTGATCTCGTGGTCCGAGGCGATGAGACGCCGGGCCAGGTCGGAGTCACGATCCACCAGAGCCTTCATGGCGTTGGCGATCATCTGTTCCACCTTCCCCCCCATCTCCAGGAGGAGGCCGCGGATTTCGTTCAGTTCCGCGTCGTACTGCTTGAATGTATGCTCTCGTTCCATGATTCTCCCCGTTATCGAATTCATTTCAATCACATTCCACGCTACCCGAACCGCCCCGTGATGTAATCCTCGGTCTGCTGCTTGTCCGGGTTGGTGAAAATCTTTTTCGTATCATTATACTCCACAACTTCCCCCAGGTACATGAAGGCGGTGAAGTCGGAGACCCGGGCCGCCTGCTGCATGTTGTGGGTGACGATGAGGATGGTGAACCGGTCCTTGAGTTCGTCCATCAGCTCCTCGATGCTGGCGGTGGCGATGGGGTCCAGGGCCGAGGTGGGCTCGTCGAAGAGCATGATCTCCGGGTCGATGGCCAGGGCCCGGGCGATGCAGAGCCGCTGCTGCTGGCCGCCGGAGAGGTTGAAGGCCAGGTCGTGGAGCCGGTCCTTCACCTCGTTCCAGAGGGCGGCGTTCTGGAGGGCCACTTCCACCTTTTCTTCCAGAACGCTCCGCTTGTTGATCCCCCGCACCCGCAGGCCGTAGGCCACGTTCTCGAAGATGGACTTGGGGAAAGGGTTCGGTTTCTGGAAGACCATGCTGATCCGCATCCGCACCTCGATGGGGTCCACCTTGGGGGAGAGTATGTTCACGTTGTCCGGGTTGAGGGTGATCTCCCCCTCGTAGCGGTTCCCCGGGTAGAGGTCGTGCATCCGGTTGAAGCAGCGGAGGAACGTGGACTTGCCGCAGCCGGAGGGGCCGATGAGGGCGGTGATTTTCTTGTCGTGGACCGGGATGGAGATCCCCTTCAGGGCCTTGAAATCGCCGTAGTAGAAGTTGAGATCCTTCGCCTCGGCCTTGAGCGTTGCTTGCACTGATGCTGACATCGTTACTCCTTGTGTCCGTTAAAGGGTTTTTCCTGGTCCCCGGTCCCCGAACCCCGGTTCCGGCCTCTCACCACTTGATCTTCTTGCGGATTCTGTAGCGGAGGTAGATGGCCACGGCGTTCATGGCCAGGGTCATGGCCAGGAGCACTACCCCGGCCGCCGCCGCGTTGAGCTGGAACTCCTCCTCGGGGCGCGAGGTCCAGTTGAACATCTGGATCGGCATGACCGTGAAGGGGTCCATGAGCCACTTGGCGTTCACGAAGGGGAACTCGGGGCTGATGGGGGAGTTGGGGAGAAAGGCGATGAAGGTAAGGGCCCCGATGGTGATGATGGGCGCCGTCTCGCCGATGGCCCGGGAAAGCCCCATGATGATCCCGGTCATGATTCCCGCCGAGGAGTAGGGGAGGACGTGGTCCGACACCATCTGCCAGCGGGTGGCCCCCAGGGCGTAGGCCGCCTCGCGGATGCTGCCGGGAACCGCCCGGAGCGATTCCCGGGTGGCCACGATCACCACCGGCAGGATCAGGAGCGCAAGGGTGAGCCCCGCCGAGAGGATGCTCTGGCCGAAGCCCAGGATGTAGACGAAGAGCCCCAGGGCCAGGAGGCCGTAGACGATGGAGGGAACGCCGGCCAGGTTGGTGACGTTGATCTCGATGATGGCGGTCATCCAGTTCTTCGGCGCGTACTCCTCAAGATAAATGGCCGCGGCCACCCCGAGGGGGACGGCGGCGCAGGCGGTCACCACCATGACCAGCACCGAGCCGACCCAGGCCGAGAGGATCCCCGCTTCCTCCGCCATCCGGGAGGGGAACGAGGTGAAGAAGGCCGGGGTGAGGCGGGGCGCGCCGGTCCTTGCCAGGTCGGCGAAGAGGGAGAGGAGCACCAGAATCCCCACCATGAGGCAGATCATCCCCACGATGGCGAAGGCGTAATCCCAGAACTTGTGGCGGGCGATGAGCCGCCGGATTTCGGCAACGCTCTGCTGCATCAGTACTCCTCCCTGAACCGCTTCTTTAGCCAGAAGCCGATGATGTTGAAGACCAGCGTCATCAGCATGAGGGTGAGGCCGGCGGCGAAGATGGACTGGTAGCCGATGCTGCCGTGGGGAAGATCCCCCAGGGCCACCTGCACGATGAAGGCGCTGATGGTGGCGGCCGACTCGGTGGCCTTCCAGGTGAGGTTCGGCTGCATGCCGGCGGCGACGGCCACGATCATGGTCTCCCCCACGGCCCGGGAGATGCCGAGGATGAAGGCGGCGGCGATTCCCGAGAAGGCGCTCGGCACCACCACCCGCACCGCGGTCTGGAAGCGGGTCGCCCCCATGGCGTAGGACCCTTCCCGCAGGTGCATCGGCACCGCCCGCATGGCATCCTCGCTCACGGAGCTCACGTAGGGGATGATCATGATCCCCATCACGAGCCCCGCCGAGAGCATGTTGAAGCCGGGAAGGTCCGGGTAGATCTTCTGCAAGAGCGGGGTCACCACCACCAGGGCGAAGTAGCCGAAGACCACCGTCGGCACGGCCCCCAGGAGCTCCAGGAACGGCTTCACCGTCTCCCGCACCCGGTGGGGGGCGAACTCGCTCAGATAGATGGCGATGATCGTCCCCATGGGGATGGCCACGGTAAGGGCAACTCCCGTCGTCACCAGGGTCCCCGCCACCAGCGGCATGATGCCGTAGCGGGCCTCGTCGAAGAGGGGGGTCCACTCGGTGTCGGTCAGGAAGTTGAGGACCGTCGTATGCTGGAAGAAGGGGATCGACTCATAGACCAGGATGAAGACGATGGCGAAAGTGGTGGCCACCGACGACAGGGCCGCCAGGAAGAGGAGGGTCTCGATGACCCGCTCCTTGATGATGCGCCCCTGCTTGTGGGAAAGACGGCTGTTGGTTTCGCTCACGGTCGGGCACTCCATGATGCCGAGGGTTGTGTCTTTCGTTGTGCGGTTCATGCGGTTGGTATCCATGATTGGTTGTGTACGCAGAGCCGTAATTGGATCTTTGCACCGTTGTCACGGTTTGTCCGGCGCAAAAAGGGGAGAGGCGCGTTGGCCCCCCCCCCCGGGGAGTTCAGTCTGGGGATTGATCAGTGCTTTCCTTCGCGCTGGAGGAGTTCCTCCACCGATACCCCAACCTCGGGCTCGCCGCCGAAGCCGGTGCCGGTCTTCTTCTTGGCGAAGTTGGACTTGGCGAGGGCGTAGGCCTTGTCGGGGAGCGGCACGTACTTCACGGCCTTGGTCAGCTTCGGGGCCTGGTTCAGGTAGAATTCCACAAACTCCTTCACCTCGGGCTTGGCGACCGAGCTGGCGTTCACGTAGATGAAGACGGGGCGGGCAAGGGGTTGGTAGGTGCCGTTCTTCACCGTCTCCGGAGAGGGGAGCACCGCGGGCTTGCCGGCCTTCTCCACGATGGGAACCGCCTTCAGTTTCTTGCTGTTCTCGGCGTAGTAGGCGTACCCGAAGTAGCCGAGGGCCCCCTTGTCGCGGGAAACCCCCTGGACGAGGACGTTGTCGTCTTCGCTGGCGGTGTAGTCACCGCGGCTCGACTTGGCCTTCCCCACAACCGCCTCGGTGAAGTAGTCGAAGGTCCCCGAGTCGGCGCCCGGTCCGAAGAGCTTGATGGGGGTATTGGGCCACGCCGGGTTCACCTGGTTCCAGGTCTTGATCTGACCCTGGGCCGCCGGCTCCCAGATTTTCTTAAGCTCATCCACGGTGATCTGCTTGAGCCAGGTGTTCTGGGGGTTCACCACCACGGTGAGGGCGTCGTAGGCAACCGGCAGTTCAATGTACTGGATGCCGGCCTGCTTGCAGGCGTCCATCTCCTTCTTGAGGATGGGGCGGGAGGCGCCGGAGATGTCGGTCTCGCCGCGGCAGAACTTCTTGAAGCCGCCGCCGGTGCCCGAGATCCCCACGGTGACTCTGACGTCACCTTTCTTGGCCTTCTGGAAGTCTTCCGCCACCGCTTCGGTGATGGGGTAGACGGTGCTGGAGCCGTCGATCTTGACGATCTTGTCGGCGGCGCCGGCCACGCCGGCCAGAAGCGATACGCCGAGGGCTGCCGTGATGACCGGAGAAACTGCGCCTTTGATTCTGCTGCTGAGAGACTTATGCTTCATCTGTGCGATCTCCTCTTGGTTGATGGTGATGATCCAGATGGTAGGCGAGTATCGTTACAGCCATGTTACAGTCATGCAAAGATCCTCTGAAGACTCTGAAAAACGTCGCGGAATCGCGCTTGGGTGCCCTGTTACAGCTCTTCCCGGAGCCGTCGGGGGGAGAACCGTACCGCGATGATCCGTACCGCCGCCAGGGACAGCACCAGGGCGATCACCATGGCGACCTTCTCCCAGTCCATCTCCCGGTACCAGAAGGCCATCACCTCGGTCAGGATCGTCACCAGCACGGTGTCGATGATGTAGGTCACCTTCACCCGCCCCTCAGAAAAGTAGGCCAGAGCCGTGCGCAGGACCTCCACGATGGCGAGCACCGTCAGCACATCCACCAGGATGGTCCTGAAGGCTCCATGGAAATCCTGTCCCATGATCAGTCGCAGGTCGTGAAAGGTGCCGATGATCCCAGCAAGGATCGCCAGCAGAATGGCAATGATGAGGAGGCTCAGGAGCGCCCGGGCCGATATCTCGAAAAACCGCGTGAGCTTCAGGTCGATAACGTTTTCTTTCCACATGCTCTCTCCTTGATTGTTCATTTGTTATGCGGCAAGGGTAGCAGGGGGGTGTTACAGCGGCGTGAAGTCCCGGTGAGGAGTTGGAAACTGTTGACATTGAGGGCGTGGGGGGGGAGGCCGTCCACGATGGATATGAAAAAAGGCACCGACGAATCGGTGCCCTTTAGATGAGCTGTCTGCTCTCTGTTATGCCTTTTTCAGTGTGAACCAGAATTCAGACCCCTTGCCCGGCTCACTCTCCACTCCGGCGGTTCCCCCGTGGAGCTGGATGATGTGCTTCACGATGGAGAGCCCGAGGCCGGTTCCCCCCTCATCACGGCTGCGGGCCGCGTCCACCCGGTAGAACCGCTCGAAGATTCGCGGCAGGTCATTGGAAGGAATGCCGACACCGGTATCCTTGACGCCGATGCGGACCATCCCCTCCTCGCTGGCGACGGTGAACGCAATGGAGCCCCCCTGCGGAGTATACTTGATGGCGTTGTCCAACAGGTTGATGATTACCTGCTCAAGCCTCCCCGGATCGGCCAGCACTGGAGGGGCAGTGTCGAGCTTCGAGCTGTCGATGATGATCTCACGGCGTACCGCCTTGGGTTCCAGAAGCCCCATGGCGTGCTTGGCAACACTGTCGATATGGAGTGTCGTTTTCTCCAGGTTCAGATTTCCCGACTCAAGCTGGGAGAGGGTGAGCAGGTCGGCGATCAGCGCCGCGAGCCGCTCCGAGTGGTTGAGGATGATCTCGACGAACTTCCGCGCCCGCTCCGGGTCGCTCTCCATGGTGCCGTCAATCAACGCCTCGGCATATCCCTTAATAACGGTAACAGGGGTCCTCAACTCGTGGGAAACGTTTGCCACGAAGTCCCGACGGATGTTTTCAAGCCGCTTCAGGTCAGTGATGTCGTGGAAAACCGCCACGACCCCCTGCAGTTCTCCCTTGTCCAGGAGCGGCACCCAGTGGGTCAGGACGTGCTTCTCCTTCCCCAGGGAGAGGGTCATCTTCTCGGTTCGCTCGTCCCGTGCTGCGACGATGGCCTTGAAGGCATCGTTGAGGGCCGGATGACGGGCGATCTCGATGATGTGTCTTCCCTCAACGTTCTCATTCAAGGAAAACAGGTCAAGAAAGGCCGGGTTGGCCAGCGCAATCTGCCCCTTGTTGTCCGATACCATGAGCCCTTCGCCCATTCCCCGCAGGATAGTGTCGAGCCGGTTGCGCTCTGCCGAGATCCGCCCCAGTTGCTGCTCTATCTTGGCCGCCATGTCGTTCATAACCCGGGCCAGTTCCCCGACCTCGTCCCTCGTAGACACCGGAATCCGGCGGCTGAAGTCTCCCTTGCCGATCTGCTTGGCGAGGGTGGTTATCGTCTGCAGCGATCGGGACGTCACCCGCGAGAGGATGTAGCTCAGAACGAGGGCCACGAGGAGTGACACCGCCATGGATGCGGCCAGCAGCGTTCTGATGCCCCCCTTGGCCTTCTCCAGGGTGGTGAGGGGTAGCGCGAGCCGGACAATCCCCTCTTCACCGCCGCTGGTTGTCAGCGGAAGGGCCACGTACAGCATCGGGGTCTTGACCGTCGCCGAGTAGCGGATTGCTTCTCCGCTGCCGCCTTTAAGCGCCTGCTGGACCTCCGGCCTGTTCAGGTGATTTTCAACCGTCTTCAACTGCTCCGGGGGGATTTCCGAGTCGCCCGCCACCTCGCCATTTGCAAGGATGATTGTCACCCGCGCCCGGGTTTCCCGCGAAACCGCGGCAGCCACCGCCGGTGCATCGTACCTCATCCGGCCGATATCCCGCCGGGCTATCATCTGGGTCAGCCGGGCCTCGGTGGCGAGATTCTGCCTGATCTCTGACGTGAGGTGCCGTTCAAGGGTGCGGCTCAGGTAGGAGAAGAACACCCCGCCGATGAAGAGGACGAGAAAAAGGTAGGAAGCCATCAGTTTCCACTGGATTTTGAACCTCAATGCTCCTCCATTTTGTAACCGAAACCGCGGACCGTTCTGATCAGGTCGCCGGCCGGACCGAGCTTTGTGCGCAGCCGTGTGATGTGGGTGTCCACCGTCCGTGTGTCACCCACGTAATTGTATCCCCAGACGTTCTTCAGGAGAAGATCCCGGCTCTGGACCCGCCCCAACCGCTCGGCAAGGTTCAGGAGAAGCTTGAACTCGGTGGTTGTGAGAATCACCTCCTCACCATCCACGCCGACCTGGTGACGTTCCGTGTCGATTGTGACCTGTCCGATCTGGAGGATCTTGCCCTCGGGCCTGTCGGGCAGCGAGCGCCTGAGCACCGCCTTGATCCGCAACAACAGCTCCCTGGTGGAGAAGGGCTTAACCACGTAATCGTCAGCTCCAACCTCGAAGCCGACCACCCGGTCGATCTCCTCTCCCCGCGCCGTGAGCATGATGACCGGGATCGCCGCGGTCTTTTCCGATTTTTTCAGGATCTTGCATACCTCCATTCCCATCATGCCGGGAAGCATCAGGTCCAGCAGGATCAGGTCCGGTAGTTGCGAACGTGCTGCTTCAAGTCCGCTGGCACCGTCGAACGCCGTCATGGCCCGGTACCCCTCCTTTTCCAGGTTGAAGGCCACCAGTTCCGCCAGGTCCCTCTCGTCTTCGATGATCAGTATTGTTTTCATTGGTATGATCTCTCCTTGGCGGAGATGGTACCGGGAAATTATTGCAATCGAGTTACAGACGTGTTAAGCCGCCGTAAAATCGGGCCAAAAATGACCTTTCCACAAAAAATGTGGATACCCTTGTGGATAAAATTGTAAACAGAATGTAAAGGTATATTAAAACAACTGTAAATAGCAAAATGCATAAAAAAGGTGCAGCGATAAAATGCAAAAAACACAATAAAATTGGCATGTTATTGTAAATTGGCGGAATGTCGAAGCTTGATGGTGTCAAGGATTATTTTCAGGTTTGTACCATGTGACGGCAAAAGCTTGAAGCGAATAAATACCTTTGTTCTAAAATCTTGACTTGGTGTCGATCGCGTGATATTTCATTAAAACTCCGTTAAATCAATGGGTTGGTACTTTTGGAATATAGGTTTGAGTGCAGGATGCACGGGAGGAGCGCGTATGGCACAACAGCTTGATTTTACGGTCGGAGGACTCCTTGACCACATAGCCGGGATCTACCCCGACAACGATGCTCTCGTCTACCCGGAGCGGGGCATCCGGTACTCCTACCGACAGTTTAACTCAATCTGCTGCCAGGTGGCCAAAGGGCTGCTGCGCCTCGGGATCAGGAAGGGCGACAACGTCTCCATCTGGGCCTACAACGTCCCGGAGTGGGTGATCCTCCAGTTCGCCACCGCAAAGATTGGGGCGGTCCTGGTTACGGTCAACACAAACTACAAGTCGGCGGAACTGGAATACATCCTCAACCAGTCAGACTCCACAACCCTTTTCCTGGTGAAGTCGTTCAAGGACACCGACTACGTCCAGACACTCTATGAGGTGGTCCCCGAACTGAAGGACGCCGTTCCCGGCACACTCCGGAGCGAGAAGCTTCCGTTCCTGAAGCATGCCGTGTTCCTCGACGAGGACGCCCCGGCGGGAATGATCACCTTTGAACGCATCGTCGAGATGGGGCTCCATGTCTCCGACGAAGAACTGGCGTCCATAGAGAAGACCCTCGACCGCCACGAGGTGATCAACATGCAGTACACCTCGGGAACCACCGGCTTCCCCAAGGGCGTGATGCTGACCCACTACAATATCGTCAGCAACGGCTTCAATATCGGCGAGTGCATGCGGTTCACCGACAAGGACCGCCTTTGTATCCCGGTCCCCTTCTTCCACTGCTTCGGGTGCGTCCTTGGCGTTTTGGCCTGTGTCACCCACGGCGCCACCATGGTGCCGGTGGAGATCTTCGACCCGCTGAAGGTCCTGCAGACCATCGAAAAAGAGCGCTGCACGGCGGTTCATGGCGTTCCCACCATGTTCATCGCCGAGCTGGAGCATCCAGACTTCCCGAAGTACGATCTGTCCAGTCTCCGCAGTGGCATCATGGCTGGCAGTCCGTGTCCCATCGAGGTCATGAAGAAGGTGATCAGCCAGATGAACGCCAGCGAGATCACCATTGCCTACGGCCAGACGGAGTCGTCGCCGGTCATCACCCAGACCCGGACCGATGACCCCATTGAGCTTCGCGTCGCCACCGTCGGCCGGGCGCTTCCCGACGTGGAGGTGAAAATCGTCGACATCGAGACCGGCGCCACCCTTCCCCCGGGCAAGCAGGGGGAGCTCTGCACCCGCGGCTACCTGGTCATGAAGGGGTACTACAAGATGCCCGAGGAGACGGCCCGGGCCATCGATGCCGACGGCTGGCTCCACACCGGCGATCTGGCCGTCATGGACGAGCACGGCTACTGCAAGATCACCGGCCGGATCAAGCAGATGATCATCCGCGGCGGTGAGAACGTCTACCCCCGTGAGATCGAGGAGTACCTCTATACGCACCCGAAGATCTCAGACGTCCAGATTTACGGTGTTCCCGACCGCAAGTATGGCGAGCAGGTCATGGCTGCCGTCATCCTCAAGAAAGGGATGGCCATGACCGAGGAGGAGGTGCGGGAGTTCTGCAAGGGGAAGATCGCCAACTACAAGATCCCGCGCTACGTCAAGTTCGTCGATTCCTATCCCATGACCGCTTCCGGCAAGATTCAGAAGTTCAAGCTGCGCGAGATGGCCATCAAGGAGCTGGGCCTCGAAGGGCAAGGGGAGACCGCCTGATGCGCAACCTCGCTCTCGGCATCATCATGGGGCTTTTCTGCCTCTGCTTCATCGCCATCATAGTAGAGAATGCCTTCCTTGGCGGCCGCCGTCGGCGAAAGTTGGAGCGGGAAGCCCGCGAACGGGCGGTCGGCGGGGAAGGGTAGACCACCGGCATCAGCCGTTTATCCGCGCCACCTGAGGGCATTTGGGAGAGACCATGCGCATTACACCGAAAGAAGAACTTGAGCATCGCATTGGAAAGTTGCAGTCGCTTATGGCCGGAGCAGGACTCGATGGGGTCATCATCGTCCAGAATGCCGACCTCTTCTACTTCACCGGCACCGTCCAGAACGGAACTCTCTATGTCCCGGCTGCAGGAGAGCCGATCTACATGGTCCGCAAGGAGTTCTCCCGGGCGCGGATGGAGTCGGGGCTCAAGGAGGTGGTTCCCATCGCCTCCCTTAAGGATGTCCCCCGTATCATCTCCGATTATGGCTATCCCGTTCCCGGCCGGATCGGCATGGAACTCGACGTCGTGCCGGTCAACTTCTTCGAGCGCTACCAATCGGTCTTCCCAGGTGCCGTGTATGCTGACGCAACACCCCTCATCCGGCGCGTCCGCATGGTCAAGAGCAAGTATGAGATCCACATCCTCCAGGATGCAGCCACCCAGGTTGACAGGGTCTATCAGCGGGCCAGAGAGGTCATCCGCGAGGGGATAAGTGATCTGGAACTGGCTGCGGAGCTGGAGTTTGCCGCCCGCAAGCAGGGGCATCAGGGGCTTGTGCGGATGCGGGCCTTCAATTCCGAGCTCTTTTACGCTCACGTCTTTTCCGGCACCGATACCGCCGTTCCCGCCTATGTCGATACCCCGCTCGGCGGCCTCGGCCTCAACCCTTCTTTTGGCCAGGGAGCCGGCTGGAAGCGGATCGAGCGGAACGAGCCGATAATCATCGACTTTGCCGGCTGCGTCGACGGCTATCTTGTTGACCAGACCCGCGTCTTCTCCATTGGCGGTCTTTCCGACCGTCTCATAAAGGCTTACGAAGACATGCTCAGGATTCAGGAACGGATGACTGCGCTTGCCGTGCCAGGCACCCCCTGGGGCGATCTCTACGACGCCTGCCACGCCCTGGCCGTGGAACTCGGCTATGCCGACAGCTTCATGGGCTCCCGCGGCGCCCAGGTATCCTTCATTGGCCACGGCATCGGCATCGAGATCGACGAGTATCCCTTCATTGCCAAAGGGTTCCGTGACATGGTCCTGGAGCCGGGCATGGTCTTCGCTTTCGAGCCCAAGACGGTTTTCCCGGGCGAGGGGGCCATCGGCATCGAGAACACCTTCTACCTCTCCCTGTTTGACGGGCTCAAACAACTCACCTTTTCCGACCAGGATCTGGTCTCTCTCTAACCATCCCTCCTCTGTTAATGTGGTCTGAGACGCTCCGCGGCCTGTCCCATGGCGACCGCGGGGCGCTCAATATCGCGTGCCGCATATCACCTCAGGACTTTCGTCCTCCTATTCCTGTCCCGCAAAAATTTTGTTGAGTTTAATCAAATTGGATGGTATAAGTCTTTACAACAAAATTGTATACAGTATACTAGAAACTGATTTCTGCTTGATGTCTGGCTTAAGCTATCTCGATTTAATGCGTTATTTATTAGCATCGGCAGTGTCTGGGCCAAGGTTTTTCGGTACGGAAATACTATCAGTGGAAAGGAGGGGCATAGGAGGTAGTCGAGGTTGATGGTTTATTTTTGTTTATTAAAACATCATAATTTGAAAGGAGATTACGTAACATGGCACTCAAGGAAACCCTGAAGCAAAAGATTGAGGAGTTCCGTCCCCGTACCACCCGGCTGGTTAAAGAGTTTGGGAAGGTGGTCATCGACCAGGTAACCATTGACCAGGCTATCGGCGGTGCCCGTGACATCCGCTGCCTGGTGACCGATATCTCCTACCTCGACCCGCAGGAAGGGATCCGGTTCCGTGGCAAGACCATCCCCGAGACCTTCGAGGCGCTCCCCAAGGCTGCCGGCTCCGACTATCCGACCGTTGAATCCTTCTGGTACTTCCTCCTTACCGGCGACGTTCCGACCCAGGCACAGGTTGACGAAGTGGTTGCCGAGTGGAAGGTCCGCCAGGCAGTTCCCCAGTACGTATTCGATGCCATCCGCGCCCTGCCGCGGGACAGCCACCCGATGGTTATGCTCTCCGTCGGCATGCTTGCCCTGCAAAAGGACTCCAAGTTCGCCGGCTTCTACAACTCGGGCAAGTTCAACAAGATGAGCGCCTGGGAATACGTCTACGAGGATGCCAGTGACATCGTCGCCCGTATCCCTGTCATCGCCGCCTTCATCTACAACCTCAAGTACAAGGGCGACAAGCAGGGCGCCATCGATCCGACTGCCGACTGCGGTGCAAACTTCGCCCGCATGATCGGTCAGTGCAAGGAGTACGAGGATGTTGCCCGGATGTACTTCATCCTTCACTCCGACCATGAGTCCGGCAACGTGTCGGCCCATACCACCCACCTGGTGCACTCGGCCCTGTCCGATCCCTACTATGCCTACTCAGCCGGCCTCAATGGCCTAGCTGGACCGCTGCACGGTCTTGCCAACCAGGAAGTTCTCGACTGGACCATCAAGTTCCAGGAGAAGTACTGCAAGGGCGTCGAGCCGACCAAGGAACTGGTCACCAAGGCCCTCTGGGATACCCTCAATGCCGGCCAAGTCGTACCGGGCTACGGCCATGCCGTTCTCCGCAAGACCGACCCGCGCTACATGTCGCAGCGTGAGTTCTGCCTCAAGACCCCGGGCCTCAAGGATGATCCGCTCTTCAAGCTGGTCGCCATGATCTTCGAAACCGCACCGGGCGTCCTCATGGAGCATGGCAAGGCGAAGAACCCCTGGCCGAACGTCGATGCACAGTCCGGCGTCATCCAGTGGTACTATGGGCTCCGCGAGTGGGACTTCTACACCGTTCTCTTCGGCGTCGGCCGTGCTCTCGGCTGCATGGCCAACATCACCTGGGACCGCGGCCTCGGTTATGCCATCGAGCGTCCGAAGTCTGTCACCACCCCGATGCTCGAGAAGTGGGCTGAAGAAGGTGGTCGCAAGTTCTAGGCACAGTGAAGAAGGCGCCCTCGCGGCGCCTTCGTTCGTTGTGTTCAGAGCGTAGTCAGAAAAAATGGGGAGATGCGCTGCATCTCCCCATTCTACTATCTGAGGGTGTAACCGGTTGGTTAGCTGAAGATGTCGGCGCTGAATACGTATATGTCAGCGCCCTCCATCCAGTCGTCTGCCCTGAGCCCCGCCTTGAGGCAGGTCTGGTTCAGGAACGTGTTGCGGTCCCAGCCATATTCCACCGCCACCTGTGGAAGCAGAACTCCGCGGCAGAAATTCTTTTCAATGTAAATTCCATGGGTTCCCACTTCGATTGCGTCCGGAGAGGGGATCTTTTCCAAGGGGCTCAATACCGATATCTCGACAGTGAAATCATCCAGGTCAGATTGCTTCATAGGGTAGAACCGGGGGTCCCTCGTGGCGGCAGAAACCGCCATCTCCTGGACGAGTTTGTAGAGCGGCTTGTCAGAGGTGAAGCTGCCTATACACCCCCTGAGGACTCTGTTTTTCTTGATGCAGACGAAGCATCCCCGCTCCTGCTGGAGGCTCTGTTCGGAGATCTCAACCGATGGGATCGTCCCTTCCCGGACGAACAGCGATACCGCCTCCCGGGCGAGAGTAAGGAGTTTCTTCTTATCGTCATCTGTCAGGAAATCTTTCACATTTCACCTCGTGCTGGCAGCTTGCTGATTGGTAAACTACGCTACTCATTTTTATTCATGGTGACAAGAGCTATTTCTCGCCCGAAGGAGGCTCCATGACAAAACGGTATACTACGCTCGTTGGCGGAAAGTGGACAGGCAATGACCGTCCGGGGATCGAGGTTGTAAATCCCTACGACAATTCGATCATAGGCATCGTTCCGGAGGCTTCGGCGGATGATGTGGAGCAGGCCATCGAAGCTGCACGCCTCGGCTTCGTAGAGATGGCAGCATTACCGGCCTATCGGCGTGCGGAGATCTTGGCGAGAACGTCTGATTTCATACTGAGGGACCGGGAGGAGATTGCAGAAATTATTGCCCGTGAAGCGGGTAAATCGTGGAAGTATGCACTGTCTGAGGCGGAACGAAGTGCCGAGACTTTCCGCTTTGCCTCCCATGAAGCGAAAAATGCCCATGGAGAGCTTGTTCCCATGGATGCGTCTCCCGTCTCCGCAGGTCGTTTCGGTTTTTACATCCGAACTCCTATTGGCGTGATCGGGGCCATTACCCCCTTTAACTTTCCACTCAATCTTGTGGCGCACAAGGTTGCGCCGGCTTTGGCCGCCGGGAATTCCCTGGTCCTCAAGCCTGCCACCAAGACCCCCCTGTCCTCCATCAAGCTTGCGGAAATTCTTGCTGAGGCGGGGCTTCCGGCGGGAGGACTCAATATTGTCATTGGCAGTGGGAAAACCGTGGGGAACAAGCTTGTTGAGGATGACCGTCTTGCCATGATTACGTTCACCGGCAGTCCGCCGGTCGGCATAGAGATCAAGGCGCGCAGCGGGCTCAAGAGGGTCACCCTGGAGCTTGGCTCCAACTCTCCCACCATCATCGATGAGGATGGCGATGTGGATGCCGCGGTCTCACGATGCGTTATCGGCAGTTTTGCCAATTCCGGTCAGGTTTGCATCTCGGTTCAGAGGATTTTTGTCCATCAGCGACGCTATCATGAGTTCATGGACAAGTTTGTTGCCGCTACGCGCCGGCTCAAGGTGGGTGACCCCATGGACCGGGAGAGCGACATCGGTCCCATGATTTCCCGTGTTGAACTAGACCGGTCGGTTGCCTGGCTCGAGGAGGCAAAGGCTCTTGGCGCTAAAATAGAAACCGGTGGGAGGGTTATCGGTAACTGTCTGGAGCCGACGATTCTCAGCGGCGTGACACCCGAGATGAAGGTGGTCTGCTCCGAAGTGTTCGCTCCAATCGTCTCGGTGCTACCCTATGAAACCTTCGAGCAGGCCCTGGATATGGCCGATGACTCGGTGTACGGTCTCCAAGCCGGTGTCTACACGCGGGACATCAATAAGGCATTTCAGGCGGTCAGACGACTCGACGTTGGCGGCATTGTCATCAACGACGTTCCCACCTTCAGGGTTGATCATATGCCATACGGTGGCAACAAGCAGAGTGGGCTCGGTCGTGAAGGGGTGCGCTATGCTCTCGAGGAGATGACCAACATCAAGATGGTCTGCATTAATCTGTGACGCTTTAGAAATTTCTTACCATCCGCGCTGCTAACTTGCTGTAATTACGAGGGAGGGAAAGTTTTTGAAGGTTAAAAAAGGCTTGACATAATTTTCAAAGATAGTATATTCCTCATCCGTTGTGTTTGATAAACCATGCGCTTGGCGCGAGAATGGCATTCACAAAAAGAAAAGAGGTGAGAACGTCAATGAAAAAACTGCTTTCCCTTACCCTGTGCCTTGCTATGGCCGTGGCTTTCGCCGCTGGCTGCAAGAAGAAGGAAGAGGCTCCGGTAGCTCCGCCGGCAGCTGAAGCGCCGAAGGCCCCCGAGCAGAAGCCGATGTCTTCTGTAAAGGCTCCCGAGGCTGCTCCGGCCGCTCCGGCAGCCCCGGCAGCTCCGGCCGAGAAGAAGTAATTTCGGTTACTTTTTCACTTCAGAAAAAAGCCTACAGAATACGTTCTGTGGGCTTTTTTTTTGCCTGCATCCTGAATGTGTTGACAATCAAGACGCCTGATGGTATTGAATAGGGTCATTTAATCACGGAATACTTGGGAGGTTGGGATGGAAAGAACATTCGCTATTATCAAGCCTGACGCGGTCGAGCGGAATATAGTCGGCAAGGTTCTGGAGAAGGTGGAGGGTGCAGGTTTCAGGATCGTCGGCATGAAGAAGATCCAGCTCTCCAAGAAGGAAGCCGAGGGCTTCTACTATGTACACAAGGAGCGCCCCTTCTTTAACGATCTCTGCACGTTCATGTCGCGCAGTCCGGTGGTGGTTCTGGTTCTTGAGCAGGAGAACGCCATCGCAAAGTGGCGCGAGGTGATGGGCGCAACCAATCCGGCTAACGCCGAGGCGGGGACGATCCGCAAGGATTTGGGTCTCAGCATCGAGGAGAACACGGTGCATGGCTCTGACTCCCCCGAGTCGGCTGCCTATGAGATTCCGTACTTCTTCAGCCAGCTTGAGCTCCTTTAGGACCGAACCCAGTCACGAGGTAGCAGAGCCCTTCCACAGGAAGGGCTTTTTTATATCCTGAAATCATGGACAGTCGTGTTGACGTAAAAAATCTTACCCTCGACGAACTTGAAGCGTTTCTGGCCGGCAAGGGGAAGGAACGCTACCGCGCGCGGCAGATCTTCAAATGGCTCTACCAGAAGGACGCGAAGAGCTTCTCCGAGATGACTGACCTGGCCAAGGATCTGCGCAACGACCTTGAGGGTACGGCGCGGATCAGCAATCTTGCGCCCGAGGCCGTGGAAATCTCCCGGGATGGAACGCGGAAGTACCTCTTTCGCCTTGATGACGGTCACACGGTTGAATCGGTTCTGATTCCCGAGGAGGATCGGAGTACCCTCTGCATATCGAGCCAGGTGGGGTGCGCCATGGGGTGCCAGTTTTGTCTGACTGGCACGTTTCAGTTGACCAGAAGCCTGACGGCGGCGGAAATCATAAACCAGATCTGCGCCGTTAAGCGTGATGTGCCGGTAAGAAACATTGTCTTTATGGGGATGGGGGAACCGCTGGCCAACCTCGACAATGTCGTCAGGGCGTTAAAGATTGTCACCCATGATGACGGACTTCAGTTTTCAACGAGGAAGGTGACCGTATCCACGGCCGGCCTGGTTCCCGAGATGGAGCGGTTGGGACGTGAGGTGACGGTTAATCTTGCGGTGTCGCTTAACGCCACGACTGACGAAGTGCGGGACCGGATCATGCCGGTAAACCGGGCATATCCCCTTCGCGCTCTTCTTGATGCGTGCCGTCGGTATCCGTTGCCGGGTCGCCGGAAGATAACCATCGAATACGTCATGATCCGTGGGCTCAACGACTCGCTGGATGACGCCAAGCGCCTGGTGAGGCTATTGAGTGACATTCCCTCGAAGATCAATCTCATTCCGTTCAACGAGCATGGAGGGTGTTCCTTCAGGAGCCCCACTCAGGATGCCATCGATGCTTTTCACCGGCATCTTCTCGACAAGCATTTTACGGTAATAACCCGTTCGAGCCGCGGTGCCGACATATCGGCCGCCTGCGGGCAACTGAAAGGTAAGCTTGATTCTCTAGCTTCGCAAGCTTAGTTTTGCATTCCAGGGAGGAAGCCCATGAGTGAGCATGTGATCGGCGTTATCGGTGGCAGTGGACTGTATGAGATGGAGGGGTTGACTGACATCCGGAGCGTGGCGGTGGAAACTCCTTTTGGTGCCCCGTCAGACGAATTCATGACTGGAGTTCTCGACGGCGTGAGGATGGTCTTCCTGCCTCGTCACGGAAGGGGACACCGTCTCCTGCCGTCGGAGGTGAATTTCAGGGCGAACATTTACGGCATGAAGAAGCTGGGTGTGTCAAGGATCATCTCAGTCTCCGCGGTAGGGAGCATGAGGGAAGAGATCGAGCCGGGGCATATCGTGATTCCGGACCAGTTCATCGACCGGACCAATGCGACACGAGCCAACACGTTCTTTGGCGGTGGCGTAGTGGCCCATGTCCAGTTTGCCGATCCGGTTTGTGCCGAGCTTTCCGGGTGTTTGTATGATGCGGCCGAGGCTGCGGGTGCCACGGTACATCGGGGTGGCACCTATATCTGCATGGAAGGACCGGCTTTTTCCACGCGGGCAGAATCGACCCTGTACCGATCCTTCGGGGTTTCGGTCATCGGCATGACCAATATTCCCGAGGCCAAGCTGGCTAGGGAGGCGGAAATCTGTTACGGGGTTATTGCCCTGGCTACCGACTACGACTGCTGGCACCAGTCCCACGACGATGTCTCGGTGGAGGCGATTCTGGCTATCATCAAAAAGAATGTTGCCATGGCAAAGTCAATCATCAAGCACGCCGTGAGCAGGATCGGCGCCGGCCGCACCTGCCCCTGCGAATCGGCCCTCCAATACGCCATCATTACTGACCGGAGCATCATCCCTGCCGAGGCCAGGGAGCGGCTCGATCTGATCATCGGCAGGTATCTGTAGGTTATTCAAGGAGATTCCCATGAGCATACTCGTTGTCGGTTCCGTTGCCTTTGACTCGGTTGAAACCCCATTTGGTAAGGGTGATGACGTGCTGGGTGGTTCGGCCACATACTTTTCCACGTCGGCAAGTTTTTTTACCGACGTGAACCTCGTGGCTGTGGTGGGAGAGGATTTCCCTGAGGAACACATCGAGTTCCTGGAGTCCCGCAACATCGATCTGCGGGGACTTTCCCGCGAGGCGGGGAAGACCTTCCACTGGAAGGGGAAATACGGCTACGACCTGAATGAGGCCCAGACCCTGGAAACCCATCTGAACGTCTTCGAAAGTTTCCGCCCACGGATTCCTGAAGAGTACCGGGAGGCGGAATACCTCTTTCTGGCGAATATCGATCCGGAACTCCAGATGGAAGTCCTTGGTCAGGTTGAGAAGCCCCGCGTCATCGCCTGCGACACCATGAACTTCTGGATATCATCGAAGCCCGAGGCCCTGAGGGCGGTTATCGCCAGGGTGGATATCTTCATTATCAACGAGGGCGAGGCGCGACAGTTCACCCAGGAAGTGAACCTGGTCAAGGCGGCGCGCAAGATTCTCGATATGGGGGTGAAGACCCTGATCATCAAGCGGGGAGAGTATGGCGTCCTGATGTTCAGTGACAACTCCGTCTTTGCCGCGCCTGCCTACCCTCTTGAAGAGGTCTTCGATCCCACCGGCGCCGGCGATACCTTTGCCGGCGGATTCATGGGCTACCTTGCCAACACCGGCGACACCTCCGAGGCGGGAATCCGCCAGGCAGTCATCTTTGGGAGCGTCATGGCCTCGTTCAATGTCGAGGACTTCAGTCTCAACCGCATGAAGAGGCTCGATTATCGCGAGATTGAAGCCCGCTATCGGAGCTTCAAGGCGATGACGCATTTCGAGGGCCTGACGGAGGTGGTTGGGAGCGTTTGAGGTGCTACCCCGCCGCGTTGACATGATGGGGCAAATCTGCTACGGTTCACCGAGTACAGAAGGGCTTTCGGAGCAGTTTCAGCGCGTGATGTGTGATGCTCTCCCCCATCGACTGGGCTTGAGGTGATATTCGTGAAACGTCTTATCCCGCTTTCCTTGATCGCGATGCTCCTTCTTGCCTCCTGTGCGCTTAATGAAGCTGGCCGGAAGCAGGCGTCCTATCATTTTCAGATGGGTCAGTCCTACCTTGGAGAAAACGACGCGACCCGTGCCCTCATTGAATTCACTGAAGCGGAAAAGCTTACCCCCGACGACCCCCTCCTTCTGAATAATCTTGGTCTTGCCTATTTTTATAAAAGACGCTTCGATCTTGCGGAGTTGAAGTATCGCCGGGCCATCGAACTCAAGCCTGATTACTCCGAGGCGCGCAACAATCTCGGGGTGAACTACCTGGAGATGCAGCGCTGGGACGATGCGGTAACACAGTTTACCCTCGTCCTTGCCGACCTTTTTTTCGTCAAGCACGAAGACGCCCGAATAAATCTCGGACTCGCGTACCTCGGCAAGGGCGACTATCCGCAGGCTCTTGCCACGTTCCGCCAGTCGGTGGCCGCCAGTCCCCAGAATGTGAGTGCCAGGATTGGTCTTGGCAGGGTTTACTTTGCCATGGATCGCACCGATCTGGCTATCCAGGAGCTGAAGAAGGCTGTCGAACTGAACAGAAACACCCAGAGCGGGCACTACTTCCTCGCCCTTGCTTACCTGAAGGCCAAGGACTATGTCGCTGCCGCAGATGCCTTCCGGGAGGCGATCCGGATTGCTCCCGATTCGGACAGGGGGCGACTCTCCAGGGAATACCTGGAGTCTATGCGCTGAGAGGGTGCTTTGTCAGATGCACAGGCCCCCGATACGGGGAGACAATCCGTTGGTACTCTGCTGCGTTTGACCCGCGAGGCTCGGGGATTTGCACTGGATGATGCCGCCCGCGTTACCCGCATAGGTAAAAACTATCTGGAAGCCCTTGAGGAGGATGCCTTCGACAAGCTCCCTAGCCCGGCCTACGCGAAGGGTTTTCTCCGGGCTTATGGTGTTTTTCTTGGTTTGTCTCCCGACGAACTGGTGGGCCGCTACGAAGCGGGAGCGATTCCGAGGGACTCGGATAATGATGATGAGGATAAACTCTCCCCGTCTTCCGGCGGTTCTCCTCCGACCCTTGCACGCAATCGTTGGGCAATACCGCTTCTTTTGCTTGCCCTGGTTATCGTTACTTCTCTTATCGTACGCGAGGGGGACCGGGAGATGCCACAGGCTGTAAAGGTTTCCCAGCCAGCCAAGGATATTTTGTTGTCACCACCGGTTCAACGACCGGTATCGACGGCTTCCCCGCCACGGTCCACCCCTGCGGGTGTCCAGGTCGAGGCGCCCACGGAACTGCCGGTCCCTGAGCATTCTTCGCCCTCTCCGGTTTCCCAGGGAATTATCCTCAGGCTCAAGGTGATCCAGGATTGCTGGCTGAACATGACAATTGACGGTACTGTTTCCCAGCAGTACGACCTCAGGGCTGGTGACCTGATCGAGTGGAAGGGCGAGCGGGTCTTTTCACTCGATCTCGGCAATTCAGGGGGGGTTGAGGCGGAGTTCAACGGCAAGGGCCTTCCTCCTTTCGGCGAGCCAGGAAAGCCGGCTCATATAGTACTCAAGGCTGATGAGGCGGAAGAGTAACAATCCGGCATCAGCTGGTTGATGCAGATATTTTACGAGGCAAGGAGACGGCTTCCATGCATATGGCGCGTTGCAGGAAATGCGGAAGGATCATGAAGAGCGAGCGAGTCGACATGTACCGGGTCAAACTGACCTGCAGCTGCGGCTTCTCGGACTTTCGCACCATACCCGAGAAGGTGAAGACCGTAAACCCCTTCTACCAGAAGGCGGGCCTCTCACCCCTCATCGAAAACGACAAGGGGAAAATGGTGCTGACCATGCAGCGGGCGAATCGCGAGCACCTGGAAATAATCTCCCTTGAGGAGATCAGCATGCTTGTCTCTTCCGATTTCGACCTGTCGGAGGTGCTCCAGGTGGTCACCAGAAAGGTCGCGGGTCAGCTCAGGGTAAGTGTATGTAATGTCTATCTTCGGGAAGGGGAGGAGCTGGTGCTTGCCGCCACCCACGGCTTCGATCCGGCATTCATCGGCAAGATCCGCATCCCCGTGGGGGAGGGAATCACCGGTGCAGTCGCCAAGGATGGGAAATACATCTCTCTCACTCACGCTTCCCAGGACCCGCGATACAAATACTTCTCCGAGCTCCAAGAGGAGAAGTACAATTCCATGCTTTCCTTTCCCATCAGTGACAAGAAGGAGATTTATGGCGTCATCAACCTCAACACGACCTCAATAAAGTCATTTCAGGAGGACGAAATCTACTTCGTTTCGATCATCGCCAATCTGATTCTGACGGCCATCAAGCTGCGTCAGCAGGTGGCGACAGGGAAAAAGGGGGCGTAACCTGCCAGCTTGACAGAGGGGGACTCCATGCTAGACTCAAACAGGACGGCGCATTTGCCACGAGTGGAGTTGCCAATTGTCGGATCAGGTGAAGAAAAGAATTCTTGTTGTGGATGATGAGGAGAATGCGCGGATTGGTCTCACCAAGCTTCTCGAAAGGGAGGGGTTCGAGGTCGAAAGCGTGGCCAACGGTTATGAAGCTCTCACGTATCTGAACCAGCGTGAGGTGAATGTCATTGTCACCGACATCAATATGCCCGAGATGAATGGTATAACCTTCCTCAGGGAACTCAATAAGAGTTTTCCCCGCAGCAATGTCATCATGATAACAGCCTATGGCGGGGTCGAGTCCTATATCGAGGCCATGAACCTCGGTGCCTTCGAGTATATCAACAAGCCGGTCAAGATCGATGAGCTGAAGTCGATTCTCAATAAGATGTTGACGGATGGGGAGTGCTGCCACTAACTGCACCAGGGGGGTATTGTCATGAAAACTTTTTCCACCATTCTGTTTCCGACCGATTTTTCCGAGAATTCGGAGTATGCCTTTGATCATGCCCTGACCCTTGCACGGCAGTTCAACGCACGGCTCGTTGTCATGCACGTCATCAACGAGCCGGTGGACCTGCGCGGCTTCTATGTGCCCCATGTATCCTTCGAGAAGCTGGAGGAGGAAATCGTTGCGGCTGCCGAGAAGATGATGGGGAAGTTCTGTCACACGAAGCTCAAGGACTTTGCCAACGCCACAAGCTGCATCGTTTCGGGGATTCCCTATGATGAGATTCTCAAGAAGGCGGCGGAGGTCGAGGCTTCCCTGATTGTCATGGGAACCCACGGTCGCCGCGGGATTGACCACTTCCTCTTCGGGAGCACCGCCGAACGGGTGGTAAGAAACGCCACCTGTCCGGTGATGACCGTTCGTCCCCCCGAGGCCTAACCGAACGGCTCTGCTCACTGGCAGGGCGAATGAGGGCAGCGTGAGCTGCCCTTTGTTTTTGGCTCTTCAGCAAAATTTGTGGGTACCTTCCGGCTCGGGGAGGTTCCCAAGTGTA
>RHLS01000051.1 GCA_003712145.1 Desulfuromonadales bacterium
TTCCGCAGCACCGGAGACAGTTTCATCCTTTACCATTGACGACCTCCTTGAACACGATATTTACCTCATTTTCGTGTCCAAGAAAACCGGGGCCGCCATAGCGCATATTGGGCAAAAGCGGCCTGGAAGTCTCGGCTTTGGGCTTGGGCTGCATGGGAATGAGTTTTTCGTACGGTCCGCCCAAAGACAAGCAGGAGATGATCTCGCTGATGCGGACGGCGGTGGAGCGGGGGATCACCTTCTTCGACACGGCAGAGGTCTATGGCCCGTTCACCAACGAAGAGCTGGTGGGTGACGCGCTTGCGCCGCTGCGCGACCGGGTGGTGATCGCCACCAAGTTCGGGTTCGATACGAGCGTCGATCCCCGGGCCATGAAGGGCGCCGGTCCCGTGCTGAACAGCCGGCCGGAGCACATCAGGGAAGTGGCCGAGGCATCCCTCAAGCGGCTCAGGACCGACGTCATCGACCTCTTCTATCAGCACCGGGTCGACCCGGCGGTGCCGATCGAGGAGGTTGCCGGCGCGGTGAAGGAGCTCATCCATGAAGGTAAGGTGAAACACTTCGGCCTGTCGGAAGCGGGAATCGAGACGATCCGTCGCGCTAACGCCGTGCAGCCGGTCGCCTGCTTGCAGAACGAGTATTCGCTCTGGTTCCGGCGGCCGGAAGAGGGGCTGCTGCAGACCCTCGAAGAACTCGGCATCGGCCTCGTCCCCTACAGCCCGCTGGGCAAGGGATACCTCACCGGAAAGATGGACGAGAAGACCACCTTCGACAGCACCGACTTCCGCAGCACCCTGCCGCGCTTCACATCGGAAGCGCTCAAAGCAAACCAGGTCCTGGTCGATCTGCTCGGGAGAATCGCCGCAGAGAAAGACGCGACACCCGCCCAGATCGCCCTCGCCTGGCTGCTGGCCCAGAAGCCGTGGATCGTGCCGATCCCCGGCACCACGAAGCTGGAGCGGCTGGACGAGAACATCGGCGCGGTTGCCGTAGAACTCTCGGCCGATGATCTCCGCGAGATCGACAGCGCCGCCGCCCAGATCACCGTGCAAGGCAACCGGTATCCGGAAAAGCTGGAGAAGCTGACCGGCAGGTAACCAAACCAAACCTAAACAGGAGGACAATTCCATGTACAAAGCCAAAGCCTATTCCGCAGCCAGCGCGACCTCGCCGTTGGCTTCCACCCAAATTCCGCGGCGCGACACGACGGAGCGCGACGTGCAGATCGAGATCCTGTACTGCGGGATCTGCCACTCCGACCTCCACTCGGTACGGGACGAGTGGAGCAGCATCATGCCGACCGTCTACCCGATCGTCCCGGGGCACGAAATCGTCGGTCGGGTCACTAAGGTGGGTTCAGCCGTAACGAAGTTCCAGCCCGGTGACCTTGCCGGTGTCGGCTGCCTCGTCGATTCCGACCACACCTGCCCGAACTGCCGGGACGGCCTGGAGCAGCTCTGCCCGAACCAGACCCTGACCTTCAACTCGCCGGACAGGCACCAGACGGCTCCGGTCACCTACGGCGGGTACTCCGAAAGCATCGTGGTGGACGAGCGCTTTGTCCTGCACGTTCCCGCAAACCTCCAGCTTGCCGGAGTCGCGCCGCTGCTCTGCGCCGGGATCACCACCTGGTCGCCGATCCGCCGCTGGGGAGATCTCAACGGGAAGAAGGTCGGGGTGGTCGGCCTTGGCGGGCTCGGACACATGGGAGTGAAGTTCGCCAAGGCCTTCGGCGCCCATGTGGTCGTCTTTACCACCTCGCCCGGCAAGAAAGAGGATGCGCTCCGCCTGGGGGCCCATGAGGTCATCGTTTCCAGAAACGCCGATGAGATGCAGGCGCACGCGGGGACCTTCGATTTCATCCTCGACACCATCGCCGCCGATCACGACATCAACGCCTACCTCAACATGCTCGGCCGCGACGGCAACATCACCCTCGTCGGCGCACCGGAGAAGCCGCTTGCCGTCTCTGCCTTCGCCCTCCTGTTCGGCCGCCGGAGCCTCTCCGGGTCGATCATCGGCGGCATCGCCGAAACCCAGGAGATGCTCGACTTCTGCGGCAAGCACGACATCACCGCCGACGTGGAGGTCATCCCCATCCAGAAGGTCAATGAAGCCTATGAGCGGCTGGTGAAATCGGATGTGAAGTACCGCTTCTCCATCGATATGGCGTCGCTCAAGGCCGAATAAACGAACAGTGAGGGAGGGGGCATCATGAAGGGAGCGGACAGCTCACATGAAGGGACAAACCTCACCCGGCGGGATTTCATAAAAAGCGTCGGGACAGGAGGGGGACTTGTCCTGTTCGGCCAATTCGGAATAAATGCCGCGGCATGGGCTCTTTCGGGAGATCCGGTCCTGAAAATGGTTTTGGTGGATTATGCCAGATGCACCGGGTGCCGGACGTGTGAAACGGCCTGTTCGGCGCGGAACAGGCCCGCATCAATCAAGGGGAAGGAACTGCTGGGGCTCGGCAATCCCCTTTTTGCGAACATCCGGGTGCACAGCTTCAATCCCGATGTCGATGTGCCGAACGTCTGTGCCATGTGCGCCGACACCCCGTGCGTGAATGCGTGCCCCGTGAAACCGGGATATCACGGCGTCATACTGAACATAGACCTTTCCACCGGCAAGAGTGAAAAGGTGGCCATCCCCCCCGCAGACCTCGCCAGATTCGTCGGCGGGCAGGGGCTCGGCATGAAGATCCTCTGGGATCGACTGAAGAAACCGGGGGTCAACCCACTTTCGCCTGAAAATCCGCTCACTTTCATGCCCGGCCCGTTTTCGGGACTGCCGGTCCCCTCATCGTCGCGGACCTGCGTGGTGACGAAATCTCCCATCACTTCGCCGGTGAAGTCCGATTATGACCATGCCTCGACCGTTTCCTATTCGAACATGGGTGGTTTCTTCGGGCCTGAGATCCGGTTCGCGGGGTATGACGGGCTCGTCATCACCGGCAAGGCGCCGCAACTCAGCTATGTCGTCATCGATGACGACAAGGTGGAGATTCGCGAGGGGAAGAGATTCAAGGGGATGCGCACGGATGCCTTCGACAAAATATTTCTGGATGCGCTTGGCGACCGGCGATTCAAGACAGTCTACATTGGTCCGGCCGGAGAGAACCTCGTGCCATACGCCAGCATCCTGCATACAGCGGGACGGGCAGCAGGCCGGGGTGGCATGGGGTGCGTCATGGGGTCCAAGAACCTGAAGGCCATCGCGGTCAAGGGTTCGGGACAGCCGGGTGTTGCCGATCACCAGCGGTTCCTGGCCGCTTTGGAAAAGGCCCGGTCGGCCCTCTTCGGCTCCGCCTATGCCAAGTCCTGTGAGATATTCGGCAAGGTTTTGAGCGGCAGACAGTCTTCGTAATCGCCGTCCATGCCGGGATGACTGGGCGGTCCAACATGGCAGTCGGTTTCTGGAACCACCAGTTCGTCCATGTGCCGATCTCCCTTGCGACCTCTGGGCGGAGTGTCGTCGTATAAACGATCGTATATGTATAGACTCACAAGAATCGTTGTGTCGGTAATTATATACGATCATGTATTTTATGATATCGATTCCCTTCCAATTCTGATATAAATATACAAACGTAGATAATTGGGGGGCGGAATGAAAATTATTACTGCGGAAGACCTCGGTAGCATCATCAGGCAGAAACGTAAAGCTGACGGACTCACGCTGGAGGAGGCTGCTGCCGTCTGCGGGGTAAGCTATGCTTTTTTCTCCGCACTGGAGAACGGCAAGGAAACCGTGCGCCTGAACAAGGTTCTGCAGGTGCTCGCCAGTCTCGGTATTGAACTTGAGGCGCATACCCGCACCTGGAGCGGACCGGGGAATGTATCATGAGCAACGGCCTTCATGTCAGGATCGATGGAGCGATTGTCGGCCGCTTGTGGCTGGACGACAAGAAGCAATTCTGTTTTCAGTACGACGAGGGGTGGCTCACCACCTCACGCATACCGCTATCCCTTTCCCTGCCACTACGTCGGGAACCATATCGTGACGATGAGTCACATCCCTTTTTCGCCAACCTCCTTCCCGAAGAAAAAATGCGGGCCGTTATCGCCCGCAACCTCGGTGTCTCCCTGAACAATGATTATGGCCTGCTGGAAAGGATCGGCGGGGACTGCGCCGGGGCGGTCTCTCTCTATCCTGCAACGGACGAATCACATCGTGAGCCGGGAACCTACCGGCAGCTTTCTCTCGATGAGTTAAACGCCATTATCGGGGAACTCCCGAAACGGCCCCTCCTGGCTGGCGAGAAAGGTATTCGCCTGTCTCTGGCCGGTGCCCAGAAGAAGCTTCCCGTCTATTACGACGAGGAGCATTTCCATCTGGGGCTAGGTACCGCTCCCAGCAACTACATTATCAAACCTCCCATTGAAGATCTGGACGGCACCGTTGAAAACGAAGCGTTCTGCATGGCCCTGGCCCAGGCTGTCGGCCTCGACGTGCCCAGTTCATTCATCCACCAGCACAGCGGCGCACCTGGCGTATTCGTAGTAAAGCGTTATGACCGCATTGCGACTGCAGAGGGAATCAGGAGGCTGCATCAGGAAGACTTCTGCCAGGCGCTCGGGATTCCACCCGAGTTCAAGTATGAGACAGAAGGTGGGCCGACTCTGGCGGCATGTTTCAATCTGGTGCGCCATGCCAGTATCAGGTCGGGGAAAGATGTGCTCTCTCTGTTGCACTGGGTGATCTATAACTACCTGACCGGCAATTCCGATGCCCATGGCAAGAACATCTCCCTCTTGCTGCTGCCGGAAGGCCCGGTGCTGGCACCGTTCTACGATCTGATTTCGACCAGGATCTATGCCCATTACGGCCTGGCGTCCGGTTTGGCGATGAAAATCGGCGGGATCGGTGATCCGGATTCACTCCAGAAAAGACATTGGGAACAGTTTGCCGAAGAGGTCGGCATCAAACCCCGGCTGGTGCTGAACCGCATTGCCGAACTGGCGAAGAGGATTGAGGACTCCCGCTTGCAACTCTTCAAGGGGAGTTTTACTCCCTATAAATCCGATGCCTTGTACCGTTTGATGGAGTTTATCGGGGGACAGGCGGAGAGAACCATTCGGATACTCGCATGAAGTGGAATAGCATCATCGCCTCCACCGGTCAGCCGCGGAAGATACTGTAGGTTAATTCATGAGCATTCCGAAGACCTTCAAAGCCTGTCATGAGTGGGAAGAGTAGAGGGTAAAACCGGAGAAGAGTAGGAAATATGGGGAGTGTCCCGCATTTCCCCCCGGAAATATGGGGAGTGTCCCGCATTTCCCCCGGCATTTCCCCCGAGGTGCTGGAAAAAATGAGTGCGGAGGAGTTGGCTCAGATGCATGAATCCCTGCACGGACTTGAAGCCGGCCTGCTCTCCGTCATGCGCGAAAGAGGCCTCGGGCAGGTCACCCCTCAAGGCCTCAAGGGGACGGAAAAGGAAACCATCAGGAGAGCGCTTGAGCAGTACCGGTGGAACATCACCGAGACTGCAAAGGCGCTGGGCATCGGCAGGAACACCCTCTACCGCAAGATCAAGCAGTTTAATCTGCTCAATTCCTGGCCGGGTGCAGCATTCGAAAAAAAGGCCATCTCTTGCCGGGAGATGGCCTTTTGCTTTTTTTATTACATCAGGGGTCTGCCGCGGGTCGAACCCGGTCCGGTTCCCCCTGTCTCAGCGGCAGCACCACCCGGAAGGTGCTGCCCGCTCCCACCGTGCTTTCCACCAGAATGTTCCCGCCATGGTCCTTGATGATCCCGTAGGAGACCGACAGTCCCAGGCCTGTCCCATCGCTGCGAGTGGTGAAGAAGGGGCTGAAGATGTTATTGATGTTCTCCGGGTCGATGCCGGTCCCCGTGTCGGCTATGGCGACGGTGCAGGTCCCCGCGGTCTCGTCGCGGGATGCTGCAACGTTGAGCACTCCCCCCAGCTTCATGGCCTGGATGGCGTTCAGCACCAGGTTGGTGAAGACCTGGCGGAGCTGGTCGCCATCCCCGTCGATGCCGGCGAGTCCAGGTGCGTATGATCGCTTCACCTCGATGCCGGTCAGCGGCACCTGGTGTCCCACCTGCTTGAGGATGTCGTCGAGCATGGCGGGGAGGGCCACCGTGCCGAGACGCTTCTGCTGCTGCCGGGCGAACTTGAGAAGGCTCCCGACAATCCGCTCCACGCGGCTCACCTGCTGGGCGATGGTGTCCACCTCCTCGCGGTTCGGGTCGTCTTCGGCGATTGCCATCTGAAGGAGCTCTGCGTTGCCGCGGATGATTGCCATGGGGTTGTTGATCTCATGGGCCACGCCGGCGGCCAGCATGCCGATGTCGGCCAGCTTGCCGGCCCGCACCAGGTCTTCCTGGGTCTTGATGAGGAGCAGGTTTTTCTCCTCCAGTTGGGCGGTCCGGTCGAGGACCTTCTGCTCCAGGTTGCGGTTCAGCAGGTTGATGTCCTCTTCCCGCTGGGTAAGGGTTTGGGTCATATGGGCAAACTCGCTGGCCAGGTCACCGATCTCGTCGCGGGTATTAACCTCGATCCGCAGGTTACGCTCGCCGGCGGTGATGCGCCGGGCAAGGGTCTCCAGCTCCCTGATGGGGCGGGCGAGCCGCGAGCTGATGAAGCTGGAGATGGCGAGACCGATGAAGGAGCCGCAGAAGAGGACCACACCGAAGATGAGGGATATCTCCCGCTTCATCTGCTGGTAGGGCTTTTCCATGGTCCCCACGTAGAGGGAGCCGATGGGGACCCCCTGGAGATTGAGGATCGGCTCGTAGGAGGCGAAGTACCAATCCTTTACCACGAAGGCGCGCCCGACCCACTTCTCCCGGTTCAGAAGCACCCGGTTGTAGACCTCTTCGGAGAGCCGGGTGCCAATGGCCCGCTTCTCCGGCGACTGGTACACGTTGGTGGCGACCCGCAGGTCCCCCAGGAAGATGGTGGCGGTTCCCACGTCCTCTCCCTGATACTGGACTGCCTCGAAGACGATCTTCTTGATCCTGTCCACCAGATTGTTGTTGCCGTTGAGGAGCACCCCACCGTAGAGGGCGCCGACGATCCTGCCGTCCGAGTCCCTGACCGGCGCGCAGGCGACCATGACCATGCCGGAGCGTTCGATCTGCTCTTCCCGCTGCCGCGCCCGAAGGGTGGGGAGGATCTCGATGGAGGCCTTCGCCGCCAGGTCCTTTCCCTCCTTGACCAGTTCTTCGGGGGAGATTACCTCGGTGCCGCTCACCTGTTCTCCCCGCAGGGCCCGGGCCACGATCTGGTCGGCACTCTTGTTGTCGCCGAACGCGGCAGGGTTACGCGCCCGGAAAACCACCTGCCCGCCACTATCGACCGCCGTAAGGAAGTCGAGCCCCTCGCTGGCCAGAAGCGGCGACAGAAGGCTCCGGAGCATTGTCCGGTCGCCCTGCTCGATGATTCTGGAGGTGAACGGGTTGGTGGCGGTGAACTTCACCACGTCACGGATATGCTCCTGCTCCCCCTGGTAGACGGCGCGGGCCGAGTTCAGGTCGGTGCGGACCTTGTCCATGGCCTGGCTCACGATCCGGGAATTAATGATGTAGACACCGATGAGCCAGCAGGTGATCGAGGCGACGAACAGCGGGGAGAGGGTCGCGATGGTCAGCTTGAGGCGTATGGGATAGCGGCTCGGCATGGGTCAGGCGTCGTGGGAGGATGGGCCGGACGTCGGTAGCGCCATTTCGTACTCGGCGATCTTTCGGTCCAGGGTCTTGCGGGAGATGCCGAGGATCTCCGCCGTCCGGCTTTTGTGGAAACCGGTCTGGCGCAGGACCCGCTCGATGTGTTCCCGCTCGATGACGTCCAGGGAGATGAGCCGGTTGTCCCGTGGGGGGGCAACGGCAATCTCCCGGGGGCGGATCGGGAGGACGTCGGGGGTGACCAGGTCGCCCCGGGCCAGGATGACGGCCCGCTCCATGACGTTCTCCAGCTCCCGCACATTGCCGGGCCAGTGGTAGCTCTTCATCAGCTTCAGGGCCTCCGGCGCGAACCCCCTGATCTCCTTGCGGATGCGCCGGGCGTACTTGCCGAGGAAGTGCTCGGCAAGGGGCTCGATATCTTCCGCGCGCTCCCGCAGTGGCGGGAGGTCGATGGTGATGACGTTCAGCCGGTAGTAGAGGTCTTCCCGGAAGCGCCCCTCCTTTACCTCCTTATCCAGATCCTTGTTGGTGGCGGCCACGAAGCGGATGTCGACGCTCTTGGACTTGGTGGCTCCCACCGGTATGAACTCCCGTTCCTGGATCACCCGCAACAGTTTTGCCTGCACCGAGGCGCTCACGTCGCCGATCTCGTCCAGGAAGAGAGTCCCGCCGTCGGCCTCTTCGAGGAGCCCCTTCTGGCTGGTGATGGCGCCGGTGAAGGCTCCCCGCATGTGGCCGAAGAGCTGGCTCTCCAGAAGCGTGTCCGAGAGGGCCGCGCAGTTGATGGAGAGGAAGCGCTTTCCCCGGCGGGGGCTGTTGTAGTGGACCGAGCCGGCGATCAGTTCCTTGCCGGTCCCCGATTCCCCCAGCACCAGGATGTTGGCGTCGCTCCTGGCCACCTGGATGGTCAACTCGTAGACCTCCCGGAACCTGTCGCTCACGAAGATGATGTTGTCGGCCGCATCGGGGCGGTTCAGTTCTTCCTTCAGGACCCGGTTTTCCTTTTTCAGGAGGTCCATCTCCAGGGCGTTTTCGATAACGCTCAGGATCTTCTCCTTGGGGAACGGCTTGGTCACGTAGTCGTAGGCGCCCAGCTTGATCGCCTCCACCGCCGAGTCGATGGTGCCGAAGGCGGTCATGACCACCACCGGCAGGGCGGGGCGGAGCTTCTTGACCCGCTTCAGCACCTCGATGCCGTCCATGTCGGTCATCCGCACGTCCTGGAGCAGGATGTCGGCGTCCCCCTCGCTCCCCCCCTCGATCCGCTGGATGAGGCTCGTCCCGTCGGCGAAGGTCTCCACCTCGTACTCCCTGGCCACGAACATCTTCTGGAGATAGCGCCGGATACCTTCCTCGTCATCGCAGATCAGAATTTTTGCCTTGAGCATTGGTGCCTACCCCGTATACGTGCGTTGATATTTCATTAGATTCGTCTGTGTCTATATGGACAAAATGATACACATCGGGCCATTAATCTGCAAGACACAATTTCCGTTTCGATGTGCCTGAATGGGTTGCCAGGATACGAAAGCTGTATTTACAGTCGTTTACGGTTGATGTGTTGATCATATTATCGCGTGACGTTGTTGGCACAATGATTGCCGTATACGTGACGACTCACACATCAACCGGTCTCCATGGCCGACATCCTCAGGGGGTTATGTAATGGGTATTTCACGCAGGCAGTTTCTGCAGGGGGGGGCGCTGGCCGGTGCGGCGATCGCTCTCTCCGGCAAGCCGGGGGAGGCGAGCGTCGACGCTCCCGATCTCCGGACCAAGGGGCTCAAGGCCACGACCACCATCTGTCCGTTCTGCTCGGTGGGGTGCGGCCTGATCGTCCACACCAAGGACGGCAAGGTGGTCAACGCGGAAGGTGATCCGCAGCACCCGATCAACCAGGGCTCGCTCTGTCCGAAGGGGGGCGCGCTCTTCCAGATCGCCAACAACGAGAACCGGCTCCAGAAGGTGAAGTACCGGGCGCCCGGCTCGGACAAGTGGGAAGATAAGTCGTGGGACTGGGCCATGGACCGGATCGCCCAGCGGATGAAGGAGACCCGCGACAAGAGCTTCAAGAAGACCGAAATCAACAAGAAGGACAACAAAGAGTACGTGGTGAACCGCACCGACGGCATGGCCTTCTTCGGCGGCGCCGGCCTCGACAACGAGGAGTGCTACCTCTGGACCAAATTCGCCCGCGCCATGGGGGTGGGACAGCTGGAACACCAGGCCCGACTTTGACACTCGTCAACAGTCGCCGGTCTGGCGGCTTCATTTGGTCGTGGCGCAATGACCAACCACTGGATTGACCTGAAGAACTCCGACGTGATCTTTACCATCGGCTGCAACCCGGCCGAGAACCATCCCATCTCGTTCAAGTGGATCGAGGCGGCGCTGGACAGCGGCGCCAAGCTCATCTCCGTCGATCCGCGCTACACCCGCACCTCCTCCAAGGCGGACATCTACGCCCAGATCCGTCCGGGCACCGACATCGCTTTCCTCGGCGGTATGATCAACTTCGCCCTCCAGAACAACATGATCCACGAGGAGTACGTCCGCGAGTACACCAACGCGACGTTCATCGTCTCCGAGCAGTTCGACTTCCAGGACGGCATGTTCTGCGCCTTCGACGACCAGGAGAAGGTCTATGACCTGAAATCCTGGGCCTATGCCACCGGCGCCGACGGCAAGCCGAAGCGCGACATGGGCATGAAGGACCCCAAGTGCGTCTACCAGCTCATGAAGAACCACTACAAGCGCTATGACCTGGACACCGTCTGCGCCATCACCGGCACGAAAAAGGAAGATTACCTCAAGGTGACCAAGGCGTTCTGCGGCACCGGCCGCGCCGACAAGTCAGGAACCATCCTCTACGCCATGGGGATCACCCAGTCGACCCACGGCAGCCAGAACGTCCGGGCCGTGGCGCTCCTCCAGATGCTTCTGGGGAACATCGGCATCGCCGGCGGCGGCGTGAACGCCCTGCGCGGCGAGTCCAACGTCCAGGGCTCCACCGACTACGGGCTTCTCTTCCACATCCTCCCCGGTTATCTCAAGTCGCCGGAGTTCGACAACGTGGATCTCAAGGCCTACCTGGAGAAGTGGACCCCCAAGACCAAGGACCCCAAGAGCGCCAACTGGTGGGGGAACACCCCCAAGTACACCGTCAGCCTCCTCAAGGCCTGGTACGGCGAGAACGCCACGGCCGAGAACGACTTCTGCTACGACTACCTGCCCAAGCGGATGGGGAACTACTCCTACGTGAAGGTCATGGAGAAGATGGGGAAGGGGGAGCTGGAAGGCCTTGTCTGCATGGGGATGAACCCCGCTGTGGGGGGCCCCGACTCCGTGGCGGCCCGCAACGCCCTCGGCAAGCTCAAGTGGCTCGTCACCGCCGACCTCTGGGAGACCGAGACCTCCATCTTCTGGAAGCGCCCCGGCGTTGACCCGAAGTCGATCCAGACCGAGGTCTTCATGCTGCCGGCCGCCTCATCCATCGAGAAGGAAGGCTCCATCTCCAACTCCGGCCGCTGGGCCCAGTGGCGCTACGCCGCCGTCCACCCGCTGGCGGATTCACGCAGCGACCTCCACATCATCGACGAGTTCTACAAGCGGGTGAAGGCCCTCTACGCGAAGCAGGGCGGGGCATTCCCCGAGCCGATCACCAAGCTCGCCTGGAACTACGGCGCCGGCCACGAGCCCGATGTCCACCTGGTGGCCAAGGAGATCAACGGCTACTTCACCAGGGACATGACCATCGTCGACAAGGACAAGACCCTGGAGTTCAAGAAGGGTGACCAGGTCCCGATGTTCAAGTACCTCCAGGACGACGGCTCCACTGTCTCCGGTTGCTGGATCTACTGCGGCTCCTACACCAAGGAGGGGAACCAGATGGCCCGCAGGGACGCCAGCGACCCCACCGGCCTCGGCCTCTTCCCAAAGTGGTCCTGGTGCTGGCCGGTCAACCGTCGGATCATCTACAACCGCGCCTCCGTCAACCCGGCGGGCGAGCCCTTCAACCCGAAGCGCCCCCTCATCGCCTGGGACCTCCTGGAGAAGAAGTGGAAGGGGGATGTCCCCGACGGTCCCTGGCCGCCGATGAAGGACGACAAGGAAGGGAAGTACCCCTTCATCATGCTCCCTGAGGGGCATGGCCGCCTCTACGCCCTCGACATGAAGGACGGGCCGTTCCCCGAGCACTACGAACCGGTGGAGAGCCCGGCCAGGAACCTCCTCTCCAAGGTGCAGAGCAACCCGGTCGTCAAGGTGCCGAAGAACGTCTCCAGCGACACCGGCAAGTTCCCCTACGTCGGCACCACCTACCGGGTGACCGAGCACTGGCAGGCGGGGGCCATGACCCGGAGCCTCCCGTGGCTCGTGGAGCTGGTTCCCGACATGTTCGTGGAGCTCTCCGAGACCCTGGCCAAGCAGAAGGGGATCACGCAGGGGGAGAAGGTGAAGGTCACCACCGAGCGGGGGAGCATCGAAGCGGTGGCGCTGGTCACCAGCCGCCTCAAGCCGTTCAACGTGCAGGGCAAGATGGTCGAGCAGGTCGGCATGCCGTGGCACTTTGGCTACGCGGGCCTTGCCACCGGAGACAGCGGCAACGTCCTCACCCCCACTGTCGGGTGCGCCAACACCGGCATTCCGGAATTCAAGGCGTTCCTCTGCAACATCGAAAAAGGAGGTAAAGCCGCATGAGTGCCGGAGCCATCGACTATTCAAAAACCAGGACGTTCCTGATCGATACCACCAAGTGCACCGGCTGCCGCGGCTGCCAGGTGGCCTGCAAGCAGTGGAACCAGCTGAAGGCCGAAGATACGAAGTTTTTCACCGGGGAAGGGTACCAGAACCCCCCCCAGATGTCGGAGCATACCTTCACCCGCGTGAAGTTCAAGGACTATGAGAAGCACGGGCAGAACGAGTTCGCCTTCTACAAGGAGATGTGCATGCACTGCAACGACCCCGCATGCGCCTCCGTCTGCCCCGTGGGGGCCTTCCAGAAGACCAAGGAAGGGCCGGTGATCTACCACGCCAAGAAGTGCATCGGCTGCCGCTTCTGCATGGTGGCCTGCCCCTTCGGCGTTCCCAAGTACGAGTGGAGCAAGGCGTTCCCACTCGTCAAGAAGTGCACCGGCTGCTACAGCCGGGTGAAGAATGGCCTGGATCCCGCCTGCGCCACCGCCTGTCCCACGGCCATCACCTACGGCCCCCGCGACGAGATGATCAAGGAGGCCGAGAAGCGGATGGCCGCCAGGCCCGACCGCTACGTGAAGGTGGTCTACGGCAAGGAAGAGGCGGGGGGTACCAACGTCCTCTACCTGACCCAGCAGCCCCTTGATGAGCTGGGCTTCAAGAAGGTGACCACGCGGCCCCTGCCGTCCTACACCTGGCAGGCGCTGCGGTTTGTGCCGGGGATCTTCCTCACGGTCGGCGGCACCCTGTCGCTGGTATCCTGGTTCCAGCACCGCAAGGACCGGGTGAAGCGCGAGGAAGAGGGACGGAATAACCGGAAGGAGGGGAACCAATGACCGCGGCACGCATCGTTATCAATGAAATCAAGGGGTACCATCGCTTCATCAAGTTCATGATGGTCCTCGTGGGGGCGGCGGCCCTTGCCTCCGCCGTCCGCTTCATCTTCGGCCTGGGGGCCACCACCAACCTGAACGACCTCTACCCGTGGGGCCTCTGGATCTCCTTCGACGTGGTCACCGCCGTCCCCCTGGCGGCCGGCGCCTTCACCGTCGGCATCGTGGCCCACGTCTTCCACATCAAGAAACTGGAGCCCCTGGTCCGGCCGGCCATCGTCACCGGCTTCCTGGGGTACTCCCTGGTCTGCGTCGGGCTTGTCCTCGACCTGGGGCAGCCCCATCGTGGACCCTACGTCCTCTTCAACTGGAACGTCCACTCCCCCATGTTCGAGGTCTCCATGTGCGTCATGGCGTACACCACGGTCCTCTTCCTGGAGTTCCTCCATCCGGTGAGCGAGAAGTTCGGCTGGCACATCCCGCTGCGGCTCCTGCGGACCCTGGAGTTGCCGTTCGCCATCCTGGCGGCGATGATCTCCACCCTGCACCAGTCGACCCTGGGGACCTTCTTCCTCATCGCCGTCGACAAGCTCCACAACCTCTGGTACAATCCGCTCCTGCCGCTCCAGTTCTGGCTTTCGGCCATCTTCACCGGCCTCTCCATCGTCATCTTCGAGGCGAGCCTTGTGCACAAGTACATGGGGCAGCCCGACGAGTCGGAACTGCTGGCGACGCTGACCAAGATCATCCCCTGGGTCATGGGGGTCTACATGCTGGTGAAGGTCTATGCCCTGGCGTTCCTGAGCCACGGCCCGCTGTTCGACCGGCCGATGCTGACGGCCCTCTTCAGCGTGGAGGTGATCGTGGGGCTCCTGATTCCGTTCTCTATGTTCCTCACGAAGCGGATCAGGACCGACAAGCAGATGCAGCTGAGGGCCGCCTCCCTGGTCATCATCGGCCTCATCCTGAACCGCTTCAACGTCTCCATGTTCGCCATGCACCAGCCCGGTCAGCCGGTGTATTTCCCGAACTTCATCGAATCGGTGGTGACCATCGGCATCATTGCGGCCCACATCCTCTTCTTCGTGCTCATCGCCAAGTACTTCCCCATCTTCGAGCACCATCCGGAGGCCACCGACTACACCATCCCCGACCGCTTCCACAGGATCGAGAAGCATGGGCACGGGACGGTGAGCGAGGCGTAACAGGTTATGAAAACCATCCACATTTACAGCAACGGCCGTCTTGAAGAAAAACAGTCGGGCATCGTCCGGGAGTTCCCCCTGGTCCTCCACGTGAACGGCCGGGAGATCGCCACCCTCATCGCCTCGCCCCATGATCTCCGGTACCTTGTGGCGGGCTTTCTGCGGCTGCAGGGATTCGTCTCCTCGGTGGACGACTTCCACATGCTCTCGGTCTGCGACGATTTCGGCATCGCCAACGTCCGGATCAAGGCGGAACTTCCCGAGCGCCTGAAGCCGATCCTCACCTCCGGCTGTGGTACCGGCATCACCTTCAGCCTGCCGGGGATGGATGGTAGGGGCGAGGCGGTGCCTAGCCCGGGTCGGGCGACCCGCCGGGTCGCCCCTACGGCCATCTTCCGCCTCATGGACGAACTGGCCAGGCGGGCCGACAGCTACAAAAGTCATGGCGGCATCCATTCGGCGGCGGTAGGGGGTGCGGACGGCACCCTCCTCCTCTACGCCGAGGACCTTGGGCGCCACAACACCCTTGACCGGATCGCCGGCGAGGCGCTTCTGAAGGGGATCGATTTGAAAGGGAAGATTCTCGTCACCTCGGGCCGGGTCTCCACCGAACTGGCAGGGAAGAGCGCCCACCTGGGCCTTGCGGTCATCGCCTCGCGCACCTCTCCCACCGACATGGCTGTAACCATGTGCGCGAAAGCCGGCATCACCCTCATCGGCTACGTGCGGGGAGGGAAGTTCAACGTCTACGCCTGCCCCGAAGTACTCGACACCACTGCCGACGTCCCGCGCACCCCTGCCTTCGCGACTGGCCGCATCCCCGGCGTCACCGGCGTCATCCTTGCCGGCGGTCAGTCGAGCCGGATGGGGAGCAACAAGGCGCTCCTGCCGTACAAGGGGGGCCGGTTCATCGAGGCCATCCACCGCCAGCTTTCGGAGATCTTCGACGAAGTCATCCTGGTCACCAACAACCCGGAGCAGTACGACTTCCTGCCGTGCAGGAAGGTGAGCGACCTCTACCCCGGCATGGGAGCCCTGGCCGGCATCCACGCCGGGCTGCACCACGCCGCGAACCAGGCCATCTTTGCCGTGGCGTGCGACATGCCCTATCTCAACAGCAACCTGATCCGGCACCTGGCCAGCCAGGCCGATGTCGGCGGCGTCCTCATACCCGAGAGTCCGACCGGCCTTGAACCGCTCCACGCCGTCTACGGCAAGGGATGCCTGGCCGCCATCGAAGCCACGCTCCTCTCCGGCCAGCGGAGGATCGTCTCCTTCTTCGGCAGGACCAACGTGAACCGGGTCAACGCCGGTCAGGTGGCTACATTCGACCCGAACTTCGATACATTCCGCAACATCAACACCCCGGCCGACTACTACCGGCTCCGGGACGGGGAACGGAGCGACCTGCACCCCGATTTCCCCGGCGACCATGCCGACGTGGTGGGCACTGCCGGATAAAAAAGGAGAAAACCATGTTTGGATTCGGCATGCCCGAAATGATCATCGTCCTCGTCATCGCCCTTGTGGTCTTCGGACCGGCAAAGCTGCCCCAGCTTGGCCAGTCACTGGGGGCCGGCATAAGGAACTTCAAGAAGGCGTCCCTCGAAGACGACGTGACCGTGGTGAACAACGCGCAGGAGCAGGAGAAGAAGTAAACGCCCACTCCGATTCAAGATGTCACAAAAAAAAAGACCCGCCCCCAAAAGGGTGGGTCTTTTTTTTGTCATGCTGATGTTTTTCAGGATGGAACCCCCGCGCGCCCCCGCGCCTGGATGGTTCTCCGGACCATCAGGTCAAAAAGCTCCTCCAGCCCCGCCTGGACGTCCGGCGATTCGATGATCCCAAAGGCCCGGGCAATGGCCTCGAACGTCGCCAGCCCCTCGGGATGGTGCTCCCTGCGGATTCCCCACCGGGTCGGCGGCCCCTCGGGAAGTCGGACCATTTCGGCGTGGTCGAGGCCGGGGATCCGCCGCCCCATGCGGGATGCCTGACGCCAGTTCCCGTCGGGAACCACCAGAGTCACCGGCCGCGGGTCTTTCTCCAGAAAATCCCTGCTGAGGATGGGTACGTCATCGCCGGGGTAGAGGATGAGGGTCCGCCGCTCGGGAACCTCAAGATCGCTGAGGTCGAGGGGACGGTCCCGGTGGCCGTGGATGCGCAGCTCGCTGTTGGCGAGTGCTTCGAGGGCCAGCGGACCGGTGGCCGTGGGCTTGATCTCTTCGCGGTGATGCATCACGAGGACCAGACGGGTCTCAAGGTCGTACCGGGGGATGGAGGGGCAGACGCACAGATGTGCATGCATCCGGCATCGCGGGCAGCGTTCGCTTCGTTTTGATCGGGTCCCCATGGCTTGTCTCGCTCGTTGGAAGTGGAGCCAGACTACCGGGAATTCCGGCGAGACGCAACCAGAAGCTCGCTCCTGATCAGCTCGAAATGGTTGCGGTGGGAGCGGATCTTCCACCAGACCTCACCCTGGCGCTCGATGGTCCACGGGGGCTGGATGATTCCTCCTTTCCCTTCGAGGAGGGCGCGGACATTGTCGACCCCCCGGCCGGGGTAGTCGCCGCGCTCCGTCCCCCCAAGCCATGCCTCCTCCGGCGTGTTGGCCGTGGACCAGGAAAACGGGTCGGAGAAGAGGAACGCCGCGGATTTTCGGGCGACCCGGTTCATCTCGTAGAGGTGCGCCAGGGGATGCCGGACCCGGTCCACCAGGTTGAGGGAGGATGTCTGGGCGAAGGTCTCCCGGACGAAGGGTATCCTGAGCACATCGGCCACCACGAACTCCATGGCGTCGGTCCGCCACGCCTCGGGAAGACGGACATCGAACGTGTCGCGGAGGTTCCCCTCCCGGGGGAGCGAGAAGGTGAGGCGCCGGTCGCGGGCCAGCTGCCGCGCCGTGCGGATGAAGGAGAGGGAGAGGTCGCACCCCACGGCGAGCGCGCCCCGGGCCGCCATCTCGAAGGTGAGCCTTCCCGTGGCGCAGCCGGCATCGAAGGCGGTCTCCGCGCCCGTGGCGAGGCATCCGGCCCAGTCGGCATAGGCGCTCCCCGCCTCAGGGTCACCCGCCAGGTCCGCGTAGTGGCTCCAGAGGTAGGTGGCAAGGGTTCCTCCCTCCTCGTACCGCCACTGGCCGCCGGAAGGGGAGGCGTCCGGATCGGGCAGGAGCACGGCGATGCCGTCGCGGATCGGGAAGCGCCGACGGCATTTGCGGCAGGAGAGGACGCCGGCGATGACGTCGCCGTTCTCCTCCCGGTCGGCGCGAAGCTCCAGGGGGAATTCCTGCGGCAGGCAGGCGGGGCAGATGAGATAGGGGGCAATGGTCCGTTTCATTGAGGTTCGCCGACGTCTCTGTGTGGTGGTCTACATCCTTACAGTCCGTTCAGTCCGGAATCCAGTTGATCACTTGCTTCTTGAAATCAATCGTGTACTTGAGTCCGCCCAGGAAGTTCATCCCCAGAAGGCCCTCACCCATTTCGCTTGCCCGTTGCCTGATGATGACAACATTGCGATTGGTTCTCTTCACCGGCCCCACCGTCATATGGCTCAGAACCGTATTCCGGGACCTGAGCACCTTGCCTCCCACGACCCCGACACCCACGTACTCGGCCTGCTCGATATTGAGCCGCGCCGCCACCTCCGGCGTGATGACCGTTACCGATGCTCCGGTATCCAGAAGGAGCATGGCGTTGGTTTCCACAGAGCCGTTGGCCAGGGTCACCGGCACGAACACCTGGTTGCCGGTGATCACCACCGGCGTCGTCAGGGCCTTCAGCACCCGTTCCCGCTCACGCTCCCGTTCGCTCTCATCCCGTGCCCGTTTTTTCTGCACAGCCCGCTCCGCTTCCCTGCTCTTCGACGCCTCCCGCTCCTGGCTCTCCTGCTCCAGCATCAGGGCTCGCTCTTCCGGTGGCAGATCGTCATACCTGTCCTTGCGCACCTGCTTCTTCTTCCGGTATTCCTTCGGAATCTTCGAGGCATCATCCACAAAGTGGACCGTGCCGTTCTTGTCCACATACTGGTAGAACTCGGCGCCGGCACACACAGGCGACAGGAGGGCCGTGAGCGTAACAAGCGTCAGGATGCGATTGGTCGGGAGAGTTTTTCTCATGGGTACATTCCTGTTCTTGCGTTCAAATGCGGAGCGAAGCATGATCATTGGATACTATGTAAGGCCCCCCTTGGGCATACGGAATATTGCCGTATGCTGGACTTTGGCGAAACCCATTCTCCACAGGAGGCCTTAACCGCTATCCTCTCCGAGCGATCAGTTCGATTTCAATATTTGCCCCAAGCGGCAGTGAGGCTACACCTATTGTCGTTCGTGCAGGGTAGGGTTGGCTGAATTGCTTTTTGTAGACTGTATTCATTGCATCAAAATCGTTCATGTCCACAAGAAAAACATTGGCCTTTATGACATTGTCTGCATTCAGACCCGCCGCTTTTAACACTGCGAACAGATTCGTAAAACATTGCTCAGCTTGGGCGGAAATGTCTCCGGCTACAAGTTCGCCAGTTGCTGAATCTATTGGTGTTTGACCAGATAAATAGATTAAATCTCCAGCTTCCACTGCATGAGAATATGGACCAACTGCCACTGCGTTTTCAGCCGTAAATTCTTTTCTCGACATACTACAGCCTTTCATAATCAAGATATGATTTCCAACGTCAGGCTTCAGGGGCCGTCGCTATCGCTTCGGCCCCCTGGAAGTGTCAGTTATGCCCCTGTATCATGCTTCAACGCCGTTCGCCGAAGTATCTCTGCCTCGATCTCACTCGCGATATGGCGCTCGATTTCGCGGGGAGGGGCGCTGGCTATCTCGATTGGTTCCACCCGCTTCGACCGCCAACGCAACAACCAGGCGAGGCACGCTGTTACGGCAATAAGCAAGGCGAGCCAAAGTAGGATGTCTTGTTTGATTAAACTGTCAAAGACTCCGGGGGAAGGTGGGATATGGCGCGGTGTTGAATCTCCCGTTGACATTGGCGCTTGGGAGCGCAGGGTAAACAGACTCCCGGCGGCAACGGCAACCACAACTGCTGCGAAACCACCAAGTATCAGCCACGGTGACCGCCTAGACTTCTCCATTGACGGCATTGGCAACGGTGGCTCGCTTGAGTCGTTAGCTGGCGAAACGATCGCGGTGTGGCTTGCGCCAACCGTTGCTCGAAAATCGATCCACTGAAATTCACTCAACTCCGGGGGTAGTGGAGTAGCATCCAACAGGAGGGGCAAGAGATCCTTTTCTTGCTCGATAGCAGATTTCCACTCCTTGGACACCTCGTCAGAACACCTGGCGTGATCGCACCAGAATACGATGACCATATGCGATTCAGCCAAGCCCTTCGCAATTTCGCTCCGCCACTTCTTCCCCGGCTGAATGTTGTCGATGTCTTGGAAAACGAGGGACTTGTTGACCCGGAGAAGTCTCACAACCGGAGCAACCAGCGACGCGTCAGCATGGCTATAGGAAACGAAAACGTTTGTGCTCTGGATAGACATCGTTAAATCACCTGCTGGTTTGGTAGGTACGCGCGTCTAGTTTTGGAGCATAACGTCAGGCTTCAGGGGTCGGCGCGATAGCGACGGCCCCCTGGAAGTACGTGTCCGTGCGAAAAAATGAAGCTTACTCAAACCCTCTGAGAACACAAGGCAGACAGCTCCCCGCCAATAGTGGAGTCTGTCCTATTTGCCCTCCGACAATTCTTTAGCAAGTTTTTCTGCCGATTGGGACGGCACCAGGTCCGCAGCACCGAG
>RHLS01000088.1 GCA_003712145.1 Desulfuromonadales bacterium
ATGGGACGGAAAGCCTACAGGGTCTCACCGAGACAGCCGGGTCGCCGAAATATCATGAACGATATTCGGCCCCGGCTTTTTTGTTTTTTCAATCCGGCGTTTCACGAACCCTCCGTCGTTACAGGCGGAAAGACAATAGAAAGGAGTGCTCAGAATGAATGTATCAAGACGTGATTTTCTGAAGTACTGCAGTATGACGGCGGCGGCCCTGGGGCTCAGCGCCCATGACCTGCTGGGGCTCAAGGAAGCCCTCGCCAACCCCAACGGCCCCACGGTCCTCTGGCTCCAGGGAGCGGGATGCTCGGGATGCTCCATCTCGTTTCTGAACCGGATCTCCACCGCCGCCCCCAAGACCGCGGGGGATCTGCTCATCAACTCCATCAACCTGGCCTACCATCCCAATCTCTCCTCCCTGGCGGGGGACGCGGTGGTGAACGTCATCAACCAGGCCTACACCAAGGGGAACTATGTTCTCATCGTGGAGGGGGCCGTGCCGACCGCTTTCAACGGCGCCGCCTGCTTTGCCTGGTCGTACAAGGGAGTCGACAAGACCTTCAAGGATGCGGTCAACATGCTTGCCTCCAAGGCGGCGAAGATCGTTAGCATCGGGACCTGCGCCGCCTTCGGCGGCATCCCCGCCTCCGGAGGGAACCCCACCCAGGTGGTGAGCGTGGCCACTGCCACCGGCAAGCCCACCATCAACATCCCCGGCTGCCCCCCCCACCCTGACTGGATCGTCTGGGCAATCTCCCAGATTCTTCTCAAGAATGCGGTCACCCTCGACGCCAACGGCAGACCCACGGCTCTCTATGCAAAATCAGTCCACGACACCTGTTATCGGAAAGGGACGGAAGCGGCCAAGAGCTTTGGCCAGGCGACAGGATGCCTCAAGGAACTCGGCTGCAAGGGACCGAGCACAAAGGCCAACTGCCCCACCCTCAAGTGGCATAACGGCGTCAACTGGTGCATCGGCGCCAGCGCGCCGTGCATGGGCTGCACCGAGCCCACCTTCCCCATCGCAAATCCCTTCTACAAAAACGTGTAGAAGGGGCTGATTCTCACGAAACCATAGGAGGAACCAATGGCAACAGTCTTGAAGATCGACCCGGTCACCAGGATCGAGGGTCACCTTTCGGTAAAGATAGAGATCGATATCGTAAACGGCATCCAGCAGGTCACCAACGCCTGGGCCACCGGCACCCTTTTCCGGGGGTTCGAGAAGCTCCTCACGGGGCGGGACCCCCGGGACGCCCAGCTCATCACCCAGCGGATTTGCGGGGTCTGCCCCATCCCCCACGGGCTCGCCGCGGTCAACACCCTGGAGGACGCCTACAACGTCACCGTCCCCGACAACGCGCGGGTTATGAGGAACCTGGTGCTGGCGGCAAACTTCGTCCAGTCCCACATCCTGAGCTTCTACCACCTGAGCCTCCCCGACTACGTCACCTGCCCCAACATGCTCCCGTGGCAGCCGGCCTGGAAGGGGGACATGCGGATCGACGCCACCAAGAGCACGGCCATGGTGAACAACTACCTGAAGGCCCTGGACATCAACCGGAAGATCCAGGAGATGGGGGCCGTCTTCGGCGGCAAAACCCCCCACTCCCCCGCCTACATCCCCGGCGGCTTCACCAAGGTGCCGACGGCCGCCGACGTGACCACGGCCCGGGGCTACCTGGCCGAAATAGTCTCCTTCGTGGAGACCGTCTACATCCCCGACGCCGAGTACCTGGCCACCAAGTACAGCGACTACTACGCCATCGGCGCCGGGTGCCGGAACCTCCTCGCCTTCGGGGTCTTCGACCTTGATGCCTGGGGAAACACGAAGCTCCTGGCCCGGGGGATGGCGACCGGCGGTTCCACCTCGGTCATGCCGGTCAACGTGGGGTCCATCACCGAGGATGTGACGAACGCCTGGTATTCGAGCCCGTCGGGTCTCAATCCCGCCACGGGAGAGACCGTTCCCGCCTATCCGAAAGCCAACGCCTATTCGTGGATGAAGGCTCCCCGCTACGCCGGTGAGGCCTGCGAGACTGGCCCCCTGGCCCGGATGTGGGTGAACGGCGACTATCAGAAGGGCATCTCAGCCATGGACCGCAACCTGGCCCGGGCCTACGAGGCGAAAAAGATCGCCCGGGCCCTCGATGGGTGGCTCGGAGAGATCCGCGAAGGCCAGCCGTCCTACGTGAAGGCAGCAGCCGCCGAATCGGGCAACGGATTCGGCCTCACCGAGGCGCCCCGGGGAGCCCTGGGTCACTGGCTCTCCATCACGAGCAGCAAGATCGCCCGCTACCAGGTGATCACCCCCACCTGCTGGAACGCCTCCCCCCGGGACGACCGGGGCACCCTCGGCCCCATCGAGCAGGCCCTGGTCGGAACACCGGTGAAAAACCTCAAGGAACCGGTGGAGGTGATGCGGGTCATCCACTCCTTCGATCCCTGCCTCTCCTGCGCCGTCCACATGGTGCGGCCTGACGAGCCTGAGCAGGTGCTCGTAAGCGTTCAGTCACGGACCTAGTCGTTGCCGGTGTCGGTTGGAGCCCTCCACCCATCGGAGAGGGCTCCAACTGACGGATCCGTATCACGTATCCCAGGTTCTGAAGGAGGTTTACATGTTTGGAATAGGCATTCCGGAATTGGCAGTAATCCTGGTCATCGCCCTGGTCGTCATCGGGCCCCAGAAACTCCCCGATATGGCCCGATCCCTCGGGAAAGGGCTCGCCGAATTCAAGCGAGCCTCCAATGACTTCAAAAGGGGAATAGAAAACGAGGTCAGGGCTGCCGAAGAAAATAAAGGGATTTCCAGAGAAAACGCCGCGAAAGAGAAGGCGGAGTCGGAACAGGGAGCTGAAGCGGCCGCCGGTAACGTTGCGTGACAAATCCCGGCCGTCCTGACTTTTTTTCAAAACATACGAAAACATTACATGGTTGGAGGTTCACATGTTCGGATTCGGCGTGCCCGAATTGTTGATTATTCTCTCGATTGTGCTGGTGGTGTTCGGCGCCGGCAAACTGCCGGAAATAGGGAGCGCCTTCGGCAAGAGCATAAAGAATTTCAAGAAAGCTTCTGAAGGAAAGGACGAAATCGAGATCAATCCGAAGAAATAAAGCGTGATTTCAGAAAGTTAGTTCGATTCCCAGGGGGCAGGCCCCCTCCCCTCCCTGGAAAGGTTCCGAATGAAGAGAACAGCGAGGGGTGGCAGGACGATCATAAAACCGCAGAAAAGCAGATGAAAGGCCTGCCGAACCCCCGCTGCATCAGCCAGCATCCCCACCAGAGGCCCGGTGCAGGCAAAGAGGAGCCGGAAGCAGAGAGACTGCAGGGAGAGGATCCCCGCCCGATTCGCGGATGGGCTTTCCTTCTGCGAATGGCTGAGCATCATTGGGCCGCGCAAGCCCCTCATGCTGGTCAGCAGGTAATAGAACAGAAATCCCCCCACCCCTCCGCTCAACCCGAGCCCCAAATAC
>RHLS01000089.1 GCA_003712145.1 Desulfuromonadales bacterium
TTGCGGAAGCTCTTAAGCGAAATCCCGACCCTGTCAGCAGCAACCAGATGAATTTATTCAACTATTAACCGGACAGTAGTGGTTGATTGTATTGAATGTTCCGTCGAGGAATCTATCTACGACAAGGTGCCAACCAAGCATTCCGAAGGCGAGGACATAAATTCCAACAGTTGCTGAAATTGCATTTGCCACAGTTGAGACCAGCAATGCTTTTTTCATGGTAGGAAGAAGCTTCCATCGAAGGACTGCTGCCTCCAGCAGTAGACCTACAACTACTACGTACCAGAACCGAAAGTGAGAGTCAGCGACGTAAAGCGCAGGCCAGACCACATCTGCATGCACTGGTGAGGCCGCCGACACTAGGGCGCAAGTAAAAATGATTTTCGTGGCCTTAAGATTTTTCACTTTTTTCTCTTTGGTTGCACAACGTGTCGCGGCGTGACCTGCGCGGCGGGGTTTGCCGCGTCAGTGTCTGCGCCGCTGTTGGGCATCCTTTATCTCCACCACAATCTGTCGGAATGACTCTGTTTTATCCAAAGTAGTTGGGTCAAAAGTGAAGTTGAACTCCTTTTCAAGAGCCCCAATCAGAATTGGATGCTCAAGCGCATCCGGCGTCCACCGTGACGGGTAAACGGCTCGATAAATCTCCATTACGGTATCATCAGGTTCAAATTTGTATCGTTCCTCTTCGTTAAACATGAACGCGTCGCAGAACATGCAGAGGACTTGATCAGCAATTCTGAAGTCATCACCAAATGAAGTTCGCCATTGATGGGAATCTGGTAATCGGCTGTGATATGGTTCTGGCAGTTTCCGATTTCTCATGTCTTTAAGCTTTTCCAGTGTCTTGTTCTATCTGCCTCACGCTTCCGAAAAGCCGCGCCGCTGCCCACGTTCGAAAGTGCGCCAAAGCTTACCGGCGCTGGCTGTATTGGATTGTTGGGCATGACAACTACCTTCAAAGAAATGGTATCGCCGCCCATATGTGCCTCATAACCTTGGTACGGACATGGATAATCAAGACTACCTCGTTCTTGTCCACCCCTTGCTCCAACAGGCGGTCGGTGTCCACAGACACACTGCTAATTAGACGATCATCCTGAAGCAAGCAGTACAGCGGCGTCTCGTCGCCGGAAGGGGAATCGCCGCCCGGCAACTGGTTTGCGTGTGCAGGGACGCTCAGTGCGTCGAATAGGGTCTTGAGTCGATTATCGATGTCCCCGGACTGGAGGATTATTGTGCCAGGTTCCTCCGGCCTGAGGAGCGTGATTCGGAGACTCGCAGCAAGCGCAAGGCGGGAACTTATGAGCGGAGCAAAGGTGAAAGCTCCAACTTGTTCAAGAAGGTTTATGTCCTGGTGTCCATCCTCCGCTGGGCCGATAAATGAGCTTTTTGACCCTTTAAGAGGCTCTAGCTCCCACAACTGCTTCAATTGTGAATGTAAGGCTCTGCGGATCTCTTGTTTGTGTTGCGGGGAGCCATTCGATCTCAGCGAACCTCGGTAAAACAGATTGAATTCCATGTCCTTTTCCTAAGTTCAACGCCATAAGCCTGACCGGCCTGCTTTTGGGCCGGTCTTGGCGCTTGTTGAACTTTGAGTACGCTGCTTTTTCGAGTGGCTTTCATTTCGGTTGTTATGTGTGTCGGTTGTTATGGGTTGACAGACGGACATTTTTGTCCGATACTTCCTTTTATGAACGGTGCAGAATTTGTCAAACGAATCAAGGCGGCCGCGAAGAGGAAGGGGCTTTCCTGCTCCTTGGACTCTTCCCGTGGCAAGGGCAGCCATGCAACCCTTTACCTCGGTGACAAATTCACAATTGTCAAAGACCGCAAGAAAGAAATCGGCCCCGGTCTTCTTTCCTCTATGCTTGCTGACTTGGGCCTAACAAAGGAGGATTTACGATGAGCACCTACCGCTATTCCTGCACCATCACACGTGATGAGGATGGTTTTTACCTTGTAAAATTTCCCGATCTCCCTGGCGCGGCCACAGACGCAAAGTCACGGGAAGAAGCTCTTGTTGAAGCCGAAGATTGCCTCGCCGAAGCCATAGCCGGCTACCTCATGCGCCGTCAACCCGTACCGGAGCCTGCTTATACTAATGGCGATGCCTTTATTGTTCTCGACCCTCTTCTTGCCGCGAAAGCGGCCTTGAACAATGCCATGCTTGACGCCGGGATTTCTCGCACCGAACTTGCCGCCCGTCTTGGCGTGGATGAGAAGATTGTCCGCAGACTGCTCGATCCTAAGCACCAAAGCCACATCCGCGCTGTGCTTCACGCTGCGGCTCTTCTGGGGATCAAGGCGGAAGTCCGTTTTGAGCGCGCCGCGTAGCTGGTTTTCTGTATGCGATCATAGGAGGGCCGGGCATCTTGCCCGGCCCATCGTCTTTATTGTTTTCTTTTCAGCTCATCACCGTCACTGACAGCCTCTGGTGCCTCACATTCCATTTCTTCCCATAGCTCGTTTTGTGCAACCAGATCGGGTCTGCATTTTTTCGAATAAACTCTTCTACGTCAATGCCATCAATGGTTGGTGGGCGTTTAACTCGTTTTTGCTTCCCATTGATGAATATCGTCATATACTCCTGCTTGCGCTTCTTCTTTTCTGCTTTCTCGGCAGGAGTCAATTTCCGCTTCGCCATCGTTTTTCCTTCTGTTTCATTCTGTTCAACGGGGCTCGGCATGACCTGCGCGGCAGAGCCTTATCCTGCCGCGTCAGTGTCTATGCCGGTGTTGGGCTCACTTTTCATCATCTTCTTGGTCACTTACCGCTTCTGCAAAGTAATATGACATCTCTTCTTCATCAGATTCAAATTTCCTAGTCGACGTCCAGGCGGGTGCCCCCTTAAAGGCAGTTTCAGAGTATAACTGTGTGTGACTTTGAGCATATAGTATTGATTTAGGCATGTTTTTAAACAAACTATACTTCTCTATTAAGGGTTTAAATTTGTCTCTGCCAAGCTCTGCGAGGCAGTTGTAAAAAAGTAATCCAAGCTCATATACTGACAGTTGTGCCCGAACGAGATTGATATACTTTTTCTTGTCTATTTCAGAATCTGCTTCATCAACATATTTAATAATGTTGTAAAGAGTCTGAAAATAATGAGCTAATTTGTCTTGTCTCTTTTCATAAAAATCGAAATAAGTTTCAGATATCAAGCCAAATTCATCTAGACTGGTATGCTTAAATACTTTTTCATACTCTTCAATGTATTCTTTGTATAAAAATCTGAAACAGCGACGGCCACGCAAGATTTTTTTGCTTTTAAGCAGCATTGTCCGGTTAGAAAATTGCAGGACCGGAACGTTCTATAAAAAGTCAGCATTGTCCGGTTAGAAAATTGCAGGACCGGAACGTTCTATAAAAAGTGAATAAAAATAGCTGGTTGCTGCATTTTTTGCTTGACATTGAGTAAAAATCGGCAC
>RHLS01000052.1 GCA_003712145.1 Desulfuromonadales bacterium
GTGAAGATCCTGAGCCTGCCATCGGGCATCTTTTCGGTCTGGTATCCCTCTGCGCGGTAGAACTCCTGGTCGTCGCAGCGGACCTTCCCCTGCCAGCGGGAGAGGAACCGGCGGATGTTCGGCTCGTCGTGGGCCTTGCGCCCCTCGCTCGTCTCCTCGAAGTGAATCAGGACGCTCTCGGGGGTATAGAGGATGCGGCGCCCCCGCTCCCCGGCCCGGAGGCAGAGGTCCACGTCCTCGAAACCGTTCACGTACCCCTCGTCGAAGCCCCCCAGTTCCTGGAAGACCTCCCGCTTCGCCAGCATGCAGGCGGCGGTGACGCACTGCATGAAGCGCTTGCGGTTCACCGCCGGCGCGTCGGCCGTGAAGCCGCTGAAGATGTGGTAGCCGATGGACTGTTCGTTGAAGGCGACCCCGGCGTGCTGGGCCCGGCCGTTGGGGTAGAGGAGTTTCGCCCCGACGATATCGGCGCCATCCCGCTCCACGCCGCGGATGAGCGCGTCGAGCCACCCCGGGTGGGGGATGGTGTCGTTGTTCAGGAAGACCAGGCGGCGTCCCCGGGCGAGCCGTCCCCCCTGGTTGCATGCCCTGGCAAAGCCCAGATTCTTCAGGTTGGTGACGATGGTCACGTTCCCCGAAAGGGTGCGCAGATAGTCGGCGGTGCCGTCGGAGGAGGCGTTGTCCACGAGGATCACCTCGTAGTCGAGTGCCTGGTCGGTGTTGAGCGCCAATGCCTCCAGGCACTGCTTCGTGTACTCCACCTTGTTGTAGAGGGGGATGATGATGGAGACCTGTGGCGCGTCCTGGGCGGTCGGCGCGAACGAGTTCGGTGAAATGCTCATACCCTGCTCCTTGGCTGTAGTGTCGGTGCGGCCGGCTATCTGGCGCCAGGTGTCGAGAAAAAGTCGGCCGCGACTCTTCAGGGTGTAGGTGGCGAGGACCTCGGTGCGGGCCGCCAGGGCCATGGCGTGGCGGCGGTCGGGGTTGTCGATGAGGTTCTCCAGCGCCGCCACCCAGGCGTCAACGTCGTAGCCCGCCACGAGGAGCCCCGTCTCGCCATCCTTCACGCAGGAACGGTAGGGGGGGAGGTCGGCGTAGATGCCGGCGATGCCGCAGGCCGAGTATTCGAGCCACTTGATGTTGCTTTTGCAGCGGTTGAAGCGGTTGTCCTCCAGGGGGACGAGGCCGATGTCGATGCCGGCCTGCTGGATCGTCCGGGCGTAGTTGGCGTACCCCGGCTCGAAGGTGATGGATGAGAAGCCGGGAAGTCGCCTGATCCGTTCCGTGTCGCACCCCATGAAGCGGAAGGCGACCCGGCTGCCGTATTTGGCGGCGATCCGCTCCAGCACCTCCTCCATGAGGGCCAGGTCGGCTTTGTGGTCGGGGGTGCCGGCGTAGCCGATCACCACCGGCGCGCCGGTGGGCTTGACTGGAAGGGGAACCGTCCAGAGCCGGTCATCCAGGAGGTTGGGGAGGACGTGAATCTGCCGGTGGCGGGAGGCGAAGGCCCGCTTCATCTCCTCGGTGGAGACGGTGACGGCGGCGGCCTTGGCGATCAGGTCGAAAATGTACGGTCTGGCGGCATCGGCTCCCCGCTGGTGGGGGTTGGTGGCCGGCACCTCCACGAGGAGGTCGTCGGTCTCGTAGATGACCGGTTTTCCTGCGGCGAGGATGCGGTCGAGGAGCGGGACGGTGTTCGCCATGGGGAAGAAGCGCTGGACGACGATCAGGTCGGCCCAGTCGATGAGCGTGGTGTTGACCCCTGCCTGGTCGCTCCCCAGATCGACCCCCCACCTGAGATCCACGGCATCGGCCAGGTTTTCGCCGGGGGCGATGACCCTGATGCGGGCGCAGGCGTGCTCTGGGTGGTCGAGGGAGTAGACTGCCACCTTGAGCCGGGTCCCCGCTCCGGTTTCGGGCGCGGGGGCAGGAAGCGCCGCCAGTGCGCCGGCGGCAGCCTGGTTGTCCGGCTCCACGGCCAGCACCTGCCCGTAGCGTTTCCGTGCTTCGGTCACGTCGTTTCGCTCTGCAGCCAGTTCCGCCAGGGAGATGAGGGCCGGGACCTCGCTCTCGTTTTGGTCGACGATCTGCTGGTAGATGCGGGCCGCGTCGGCGCTTCGGCCGGTTTTTCGGTAGACGGCGGCCAGGTTGTGGCTGGCGAGGGGATTCATCGGATCGGCGGCCACCGCCCGCTCCAGCTGGGCCACCGCATCGGCCACGGCGCCGTTTTTCAGGTATGCCAGGGCAAGCTGGTCCGCCAGCGCCGATTCCCGCTGGGCCTCCGTGGCGCCGGTGGCGGACAACTCGGCGATGCGCGCCTCCCCTTCGGTGCGGCGTCCCGCGGTGAAGAGGGGGACGATGGCCTCGGCGCGCCCTTCGAGAAAGGTGTAGAGGTGGCGCATGAATTCCCAGGTGTCGGCCCGCTGGCGTTGCTGGACATCAACGGAGGCCAGGTGCCGGTACTTGGCGTAGATGGCATTCCTGGTGACCAGGAACATCGGCACCGTGCCGGTGGTCATGCCGCTGCCGTCCACCCGGCAGGAGAACTCGCAGGTTACCTTCGGGATATGGGCGAAGCGGAATTTCCGCGACATCCGGATCCAGAGGTCCCAGTCCTCGTGGCGGCGGAGGCTCTCGTCGAAATACCCGCTCTCCTCGATGCAGCTCTTCTCGTGCATGAAGCAGAGGACCGGCACGAAGTTGTCCACCAGGATCCGGTCGTAGTCGAAGTCGACGCCGTGGGCAAGCTCGCGCCGGACCACCTCGTAGCGGCCGCTCGCCTGGCTCTGGAAGGCCCGGTAGGAGTCGGTGTAGGCAACCGTGCAGTCGCTCTCTTCCAGGAACGTCACCAGGGTCTCCACGTGCTCGGGGTAGAAGAGATCATCGTCATCCAGGTAAGCGATATACTTTCCCGACGCATGGCGGATGCCGGTGTTCCGCGCTCCGGCCAGCCCCTTGTTCCGCTCGTGGCGGAGATAGGCGGCGCCCGGGGCCACCTCCTTCACGAGCCGCTCCACATCCGCGCCGGCGTCGTTCACTACCACGATCTCGATGTTCGGGTAGGTCTGGGCGAGGATGCTCCGCAGGGTTTCCGGGAGCATGTCGGGGCGATTATACGTGGGGACGATGACCGAGACGAGGGGGTGCGGACCGCTCTTCTGCGCGACGGGCCGTTTCTCCTCGAACCCCTCCCACTCCATGAGGTGGGAGCGGATGTCGTCGTGCTGCATCAGGTTGGCGCAGAAGCGGCACTCCGCGATGGGGCTCTCGGCCCCCCGCCGACAGGAAATCCGGAGATTGCGGTAGGTGTCGTTGTTCCAGAACTCCTCGATCCGCTGGGTGAGGGCGTTGCCGAACCGGTAGACCCCCAATTCCACCTTCTTCTTGAAGTGGACCTCCCCGCCGCCGCAGGGGTAGACCTCGCCGTCGAAGCCCACCAGGAGCTCCGTCTCGGTCCAGACGCACTTCTTCGGCTGTCCCTTCTCCCGGAAGAGGGGTTCGTGGGCCATGAAGATGCCGTAGCGCTCGGCCAGGGCCTTGGCCTCCAGAACTTTGCGGTCCGACAGCTCCTGATGGAAGTAGAGCGATTCCCTGTCCTCCAGGAGGTATTCGGTGGCCTCGATGTTCAGGTGCCGGATCGACTTCGGATAGAAGCGGCAGTAGAAGATGTTCAGGTGCCGCACCCCCAGCCGATGGGCAAGCTCCACGAGGGTCGGCAGCTCCTCGATGTTGAGCCGGCTGATGGCGCAGGAGAGCTGGAAGAGGGTCTGTCCGCAGGCCCTTTCCCGTTCCCGGACGAAGGCGGCGGCGTTGGCGCAGACCGTGTCGAACTGGTCCACCTGCATGAGCCGCTGGTAGGTGGCGCGGGTTGCTGCGTTGATGGAGATGTTCACCAGCGACACCTTCGCCTTCATCATCTCCGCCGACAGCTCCGGCTTCAGGGCGATGCCGTTGGTGGTGACGGTGATGTCGATGTTCGGGTACCGCTCGTTGGTGTAGCGGACGATCGGCATGAAATCCGGGTCCAGGAGCGGGTCGCCGGCCCCGGCGAGGCAGATGTTGCGGAAGTGCTCCAGGTGGAGGTTCTCGGCCATCCGCGCGAACGTGTCGAGGGTGATGACCTTGCCGCTCTTGCTCCGGTAGTAGTCGCCGCCGCAGAAGACGCACTTGGCGTTGCACTTGTCGTTCAGGAGGAAGTGGACGGTGTGGGGAAGGATGCGGCATATGCCGTTCTGGACATCCATGTCGTGTGTCATGGGTACGCTCGCTGGGTGGAATTGGTGGTGCTACCGGCCTGTAAACGTTGTGAGGGCCGCGAGATTTTTCCGGGCATTCTCGTTGCCGGGGTCGATGCTCACCGCCCTGGCGAAGTATTCAAGCGCCTCGGCACGGTCGCCGCGCTGATAGCTGATGACGCCGAGGTTGTTGTAGGGGTCTCCGTTGCCGGGAGCCAGGGTGGCCGCTCTCTCGAAGAAATGGACCGCGTTGCGCGTGATCCCCAGGTTGAAGCAGAATTCGCCCGCCTTGAGCGCCAGCGGCGCCGAAATGGGTTCCTCCCGGAGGCTCTCGATGAGCTCCTTCAGGGAGGGGAATGCTTCATGGTGCTCATTGGGGACGAACGGCAGCTTCTGCAGTTCGAGGACTTCGTACCACCTGCGCGCCGGGCTCCCCGGTCCGGCGTTGACGGTGCGCCCGCTGCGGGCGGCCCTCTGCCGGAGCTGCTCCACTCCTTCGTCGGCCCTGCGGTCTGCCAGCTTTCTGACAACGATGGTGAAGCCGTTGCCCACCTTGTCGTCCGCGTCGGCAATCGCCTCGATTTTCCACGTCATCTCCAGCGTCTCGATCATCCAGAGGACCAGTTCGAGAAGGTCCTCCGTGATCCAGAAGTGGTAGTGGCCGATGAAGTCGCCTTCGGCCGCCCCGATGAAATCATCAACCATGTGGGTCAGGGTGGTCCGCGGCTGGTCCCGGTCCATGGTCCTCTCTTTGTGGGGGACGATTGCAAAGATGATTCCGCCCGGCCTGAGGAGCCGGTCCCATTCGAGAAGCGCCTTGACCGGGTCGGGAAAGTGTTCCAGGACATGGGAGCTGACGACAAAATCCTGACTCCCGTCCGGCAGGGGGATGTCATCGCCCGGCGCCACCACATCCACGGCAAGCGCGGTGCCGCAGATCTTGATTTCCTCCAGCTTGAACTCGGTATCGAGGCGGTCGCTCATGTCCACGTTCAGCGCGTCAAGTCCGAAGGGGTTGTGGGCCGCGCCGCCAATTTCCAGGCCTTTGCCGCGACAGTACGCGTGCGCCAGGGCCGATTCGCGGAAGAAGGCGTGGTGGGAAGCCGTCATGGAAACTCCGTTCAGGGGGATCTTCGTCAGGAGGCCGTGAAGCTCTCCAGGTGCGAGCGGACCCCATGGTCGTTGGGCCGGGCGTTCAGAAAGCCGACGCAGAGGTTTCTTGCTTCATCGCCGCGGCCGGCGGCCCGGAGGACCTGGCTTGTGTTGACGATGTAGGTGCCGTTCTCCGGAGCCATGGTGAGGGCGGTGCTCAGGTAGGTGAGGGCGTTGGCGGTGTCGCCGTGCTGGGAGAAAATGACCCCCAGGTTGTTCCATGCCTCGGCGCACTCCCGGTCGATCTCGATGGCCCGGGAGAAGAGGGCGAGGGCGCCGTTCTGGTCGCCGCGCCGGAAGAGCTCTTCCCCCATTTCATTGGTGAAGGCTGCCCGCTTCTTGGCCGCTGCCGTTTCTGACAGCTTCAGGAACATGGCCTCATACTTGGCGGCCTGCTGTTGCCAGCTCCAGCCGTTCTCGACGCTGGTGCGGGCATTGCGGGCCATGGCCGGCCGGTCCGCCGCGGCGAGCTTGCTGATTGCTTCCGCGATGCTTGCAACGGAACGGTCGACCAGGTAGCCGTTGTGCCCGTCGACGATCAGCTCGGGCATGTTCCCCACCCGGGTCGAAATGACCGGCAGCCCGCATGCCAGTGCCTCCAGCGCCGGGTTGGGGGTTCCCTCCCACTCGGAGGCGCAGAGGTAGAAGCTCGCCTTGTGGTAGAAGCGGTCCCGGACCTCCTCCTGGCTCATGAGGCCGGCGGTCCCCTTGGCCGCATTCCGGTCCAGGACGATCAGCTCGGCACCCGCCTCCCGGCAGGCGGCGGTGATGAGGTCGAGACCCTTGTTGCCGGCCGAATCGGAGTTGCCGATCCAGCAGCCGGTCAGCTTGGAGGGACGTTTCCGGGGGGGGTGGAAGAGTTCCGTGTCGACGCCGTTCTGGCAGCAGAAGAGTCTCTCTTTCGTCGTGGCGCGGTTGTACATCTCCCGGCTGTTGACGACGCCGCCGATGCAGCGGTGGCTCTGGAGAAGGGCCTCGGCATGGTCGAGGAACCTGGGGCAGCTGCAGCCGACGATCAGCTTGGCGGCCGGCACGCCGGCAACCCGGTCCACCAGGTACGGGTCGAAGATCATGACGAAGTCGTAGGGCTCGTGGTCGAAGGGCTCGTCCATCTGGTGGATGTCGACCCGTATGCGCGACGACACCCCCTCCCTGATCCGGTGCGCCCGGTGCCACCATGCCCATCCCTCAACGTCGTAGAGGATTCTCACCCGGAGTGGTTCGGACCTGATCTCCGGCGTGCGCGCGATTCCCGCCGGCTGCGGCGTCTGCCGGTTCTGGCGCAGCCATTCCTCGCAGAAGAGGAGGAGCCAGAGGGGACCGGTGGCATTGGCGGAGATAAGTTCCTGCATGGCCGCGGGGTTGAAGAATTCCAGCAGCGTCGAGCCGCTCCCCGTGAGCCGCTGGCGGAGGATGTCGTGCAGGTGCCCCGAGGGGGCGAACCACTTGGTGAGCGGGATAGCGAACCCCATCTTGGGGCGGTGGAGGAATTCGGGGGGGAAATATTTCTCGCCCACCTTTTTCAGAAGGAGCTTCCGTTCCCACTCTCCCCGGAGGTTTTTGCCGATGCCGAACTGCTCGGGCACCGACGCCGCCAGTTCCGCCACCTTCACGTCCACGAACGGCGGGCGGACCTCCAGGCCGTGCATCATGCTCGCGATGTCCACCTTGGTCAGGATGTCGTAGGTCATGTACGTCTTGACGTCGAGGAACTGGGCCTTGTGGCAGGGGGAGAAGGGTCGCGCCGTGGCATAGGCCCGCTCGAAGGTCTCCTGGGGGGCCGGGCAGACGTCCCGGTACTCGTCGCGCCAGAGGGAGAGACGCCGGCCGGTGTCGGCGTAGTTGATGAACGACAGCCAGTGGGCCAGGGAGGGGCGGATGCTTCGGTCCTGCTGGAACGAGTTGAGCCAGTCGCCGTGGGACCAGTAGCCGGCAAAGAGCTCGTCGGCCCCGTCGCCGGAGAGAACCATCGGCACGTTGCGCCGGGCCACCTGGCTCACGTAGTAGGTGGGGATGGCGGAACTGTCGCCGAAGAGGTCGCCGTAGCAGCGGACCAGGTCGGGAAGGATCGCCAGGGCATCGGGCTTCACGATCTCGATGTGATGGTCCGCCCCCCAGCGCTCCGCGGCGAAGCGGGCGTAGGGGGTCTCGTTGAACTCGGGCTCCTCGAAGCCGATGCTGAAGGCCTTGACGGGGCGGTTAAGGATGCGGGTCATGTAGCCGAGGATGAGGCTCGAATCGACCCCCCCCGAAAGGAAGGCCCCAAACGGCACGTCCGACACCAGGTGCGCCCTGACCGAATCGGCCATGGCTTCATCCAGTGCTTCGATCCACTCCTGCTCGCTCCGGTTGTAGTCGGGCCGGAACTGGAGCTCCCAGTACTGCTCGGGGCCCGTCGTGCGCCCGTCGAAATGGATCGTCATCCGATGGGCCGGCGGGAGCTTGCGGACCTGCTCGAAGGCGGTGCGGGGGGCCGGGATGTACTGGAGCCAGAGGTACTGGTCCATGGCGGTCAGGTCAAGGCTCCACGGGATGCCGGGCAGCTTCCGCAGGGCCTGCACCTCTGAGGCGAAGGCGAAGACTCCACCCTCCTGCAGGTAGTAGAGGGGCTTGATGCCGAAATGGTCCCGGGCAAGGAAGATCTTCCCCTCCCGGTGGTCGGCTACGGCAAAGGCGAACATCCCCCGGAACCGCTCCACGCACCGCTCCCCCCACTCCTCGTAGGCATGGACGATGGTTTCGGTGTCGGAGTTGGAGACGAAGCGGTGCCCCTTCCCCTGAAGCTCGGCCCGCAGCTCCCGGTAGTTGTAGATCTCGCCGTTGAAGGTTACCCAGACCCGGCCGTCCTCGTTGAACATCGGCTGCCGGCCGCCGGCGGGGTCGATGATGGAGAGGCGGCGGTGGCCGAAGCCCACCGGCCCGCTGATCTCGATCCCCGAGCCGTCGGGGCCCCGGTGGGCGAGGGAGCGGGTCATCTCGTCGAGAAGGGGTTCGCTTACCGCCGCATTATGGGTATTGAGGATGCCAGCTATGCCGCACATTTTCTTTGGCCTCGCCCGCTCTTATCGCCGTCTTAGACGGAACACCCCGCCTACTCCTGCGTGTTTGCCACGATACAGCGGATAACCGTTCCCATCGAACGAAAGCTCTCTCAGGAATGTTTTGTGGACGTCTGCCAACCGGGGGTCTGCCAGAGCTTGTCCGTAATAGGCCTGCAAGGCATCCATCTCGAGTTTTGAGAGATATCCTCCCATGTAGTCAGCAAGGAAACCTGCCTCGTGGCACATAGCTGTGAATGTGTCTTGAGTGTATGCATCGGCGATGGGGCAGTCGTCGCCGTCGATATTGCGTGTGAACGCTTCGTCGATGCTTAGGCCGGGAAACGCATTTTCGAGAATCATGCGCTGGTAGGCAGTGTAGAGGTGGAACCAGATGCTGTCCCGGTTGTAGATCATAATGCTGGAGCTGCCACCCGGTTTGAGAATCCGGGCGAATTCGCGCATGATGCCGACCGGGTCTGAGGTGTGGTGAAGAACCCCTTCGCACAATACATAGTCGACACTTCCAGTGGGGAGAGGGATGGATGCCACGGCATCGGAAACCTGTATCAACTGAACCCGTTCGGAGGGTACCCTGTGGAGTTCCAACCGTTTACGTGCCAAAGCAAGAGCCTTTGCTGAAACATCAATGCCGATGACCTTTGCCGCCCGCGAGTGGGCCAAAAATCCCACGACGTCATTGCCGGGGCCACAGCCGTAGTCCACGATGACTTCTCCTGTGTGGTTGCCGTAAAGCCCCATGAACTCTCTGAAATAGGGGTACTGATCAAAACGCCACTCAAGATAGCGCAATGATTCCTCTTCCGAAGCAAATGAAGGTGCCAGAACGGTGAAGTTATTCCAGTAGGAATCGACAATGGGTTGCTGCTGAACGGTTGCCGCTGTATTGATCCGTTCAATTGTGTCAGTCATTGCCATACCTATTGCAGTATGGTGACGTATTGTCTCTGCCAAAGACTGAAAAGCCTCTTGCCATCGCCCCGCGCGCGCGTGCTGTTCAGCGTCGCCAAGGATCATGCCGATATTGTCAGAAGCCATCTGGTCCACTCCCTTCTTTTCAGTGGTATTGTTTAGCGATGTAAGAGTAACCGTCATGCTTTGGTCACTTTTGTGTGCGCCAGATGCTTCTTTCACTGGTGATGAGGAACGTGATATTTCCCTGATGAACTGACTTACGCGGTGGCGATAGGTGTGCGATGACATGACGTAATCGTGGGTCCGTTCAACCATCGCCTGCCGGTATGCCTCATCCTTGAACGCGGTGATCGCTTCGGCAATATTGGAGAAATCCCGCCGGATTGGGATGAAATGTTCCCCTGCACGCAGGATGCCGTTGTATTCGCCGTCCAGAAGAACCTGACAGGTCTTGGTCCCTATGGGCTCGAAATGACGCGACGATATTGCTTTTCCCGAGATGGGGGTTGCAACGTCGCGGAAGAAAAGATCGTGAAGCTCGGGGAAAGTTGTCTGGGGATGAGCTTGCATGTGTTCCTTCGCTCTTCGCAACAGATCTCCTCGGCCGTTGAGGTAATACGTACCGGATTCGGCCCCGATTATCCCCTTGCAGCCGTTCAGGAAGCGGCACCATTCGTCACCCGCAATCCGCTGATTCCGGATGTCGCACACAAGGTTCAGCAGATGCCCTTTCGTGGCAAAAAAATCGATCAGGATCGTCCGCTCGATATCCCCGACCCAGGGAAAGTAGATGTCACCGATGAAGCCGATATCGACTGAACGCGGAATTCCCGGCAAGGGGCGATAGCGCTCAGGATTCAGGGCATGAGGGAGTGTCAGAATAGTGCTGTCGACGCATCCTTCGTAGAGCCAGCGGGCGGCTGTCGGGGGAAGCTGGGTGCAGATGTATTCTGCACCGGTGTTTCGGATGAAAGAGATTTTTTCACCCATAATGTCGTATTCATTGCCAATGAATACGGCCAGCTTCCCCTTCCTTCCCGCAAAACCCGTCTGGGTTTGCAGGAGTTTGGTCATGTCGTCGCCGGTAGCTGCATGGGATACGACAATCAGGTCGTAGTCGGTGATTTTTTTGAGGCAGGCGCCATAATGGGTGTCGTTATTGATGTTGCAGAGTTCGACGTCCAGTTCCTCTGCCGCAAGGAACGCCTCGCGCCAGTCGATTACGTATGAAAGGGGCTTCCACCAGTCGACTGCCGGATTCAGGTCGTTAGTCTCAAGGTAGAGAGTTTTAAGCTTGGCTGGGGCCGCCTTTTCTGGCACCAGAGAAAGATTGGCGCTGCCGGGGGACGCTTGCCTGAATTCACTGATTCCCCGTGAGAAGGAATCGAACCATAGTGAGTTGCGCCAGTCGGATGGCTTGCGCACGGTTATGATTATTTCCCGAGGCTGGGCGCCGTCGAGGGAAGGGTCGATGATCGAAATGTCCAACACGTCACAGCAAAAAATCTTGTTGAGGAGTAGAACGATCGTGTGCTCGTTGAAGTCGCGTAAGTGAACGAACTCATAGGGGAAATTCGGGTCGACGTACTGAGCCATTTCTTCCCGGTAAGGCACTCTGGCGACCAGAACTCCGCCCGGTTTGAGTACGTTCAATATCTTGTAACAGGCAATATTGATGTCCAGAACGTGTTCGAGGACGTCAGTACACAGGACCAGGTCAAAGACGTCCTGCCTGTAGGGCATGTCTTCGATCATGGAATAGCAGCAGTCAATGTTTTTCGTGGCAGCGATCTTCAAATACTCCAGGGAAATGTCGAGGCCGTATTTCTGCACGTTGTTGAAATACGACAACATTCTTCCCAGTCCGACGCCTACATCCAGTACGTTTGCACCATCGAAACAGTATTTTTTTGCCAGATCATAGGTAAGGGTTTCAGCACGTCTCCAGACATCCTCCGGTATCCACGGGTTGCTTACACCATGGATCTTTATCGCCGTAACGTGATCCCCGGAAATTTTTTTGTAGTTTTCCGTGTAGGCGTTTTCCCGTGAGAAAAATGGGATGCCGTCAACGAATTTTATGGGATCAGTTTTATAGATACTCATATGTGGACCTTTCAGGTGCAGTCATTGTGATATCCTTCGCATCAATCTCAACATGCTCAGAAAAACGTGACTTGTGAACCTCAGATAGCCGTTGACCCCCATGCAGTGTCAAAGATGGCAGGAGTGCTTGTTTATGCATGCCTCTATTGTTGATATATTCTGCTTTGTCCAGGTTACCGTTGCTTTCAATCCCTCTTCAAAGGAAGTTCGTGCGGTGAATCCGAGTTCTCGAGCGGATTTCGCAGTGCTCCCGAAGCGCTTGCCCGAGTGATCCCAGTCACGACGCTCCAGGATCTTGAGGGGGGCGGTGTTTCCAGTCAGATCATTTATTGTCTTGGCCAGCTGAAGGATGGAAGTCTCGCGTCCGCTTGCCAAATTGTAGACATCACCCGGTTTTCCCTTTGAGGCACAACCGACAAGCCCCTCAACAATATCTTCGACGAAAATGAAGTCCCGGCTGGCTTCTCCTCCACCCTCAAGAGGCAGGGATTCGCCCGCGAGCGCCTTGTAGATGAACGTCGGCGTCACATTGCGCCAAACCGTAGCGGGCGTTCCCCGCCACTGGCCGGCACCCAGTATCTCTCCTGGTCCGTAAACGTTCTGAAATCTGGCTCTTACAGTGGGCAAGGCGTTTCTGTTGAAGTAATAGACAGCATAAAACTCGCCGACGATCTTGGAGATCGAGTAAGGGCTGTCCATCTCCAGGGAGATTGGGGCGTCCTCGGGTGTTGCGTGAGCTTCATCGTAGGTCTTTTCGGCAACAGCGCACCCGGCACCTGAATAAACGACTTTCTTGAGCCGCTTGAAATTCTTGAGCCGTTCAAAGAGCTTGAGCGTAGTAATCAGATTGTTGTCATGATCGGCAATCGGGTCGTGCATGGAGCTCTGGTTGCCATGGTAGGTGGCCAGATGAAAGACATAGTCATAAGTATCTTCGAGTGTCCCAAGGAGCGCCTCGTTGGCAATGGAATCTTCACTGAAGCGGACTCGACGGTCATCGGGAATGTTGATGCGCTCCGATGACAACAAATTGTCCACAATGTGGATAGAGGCGACGCCAAGGTCCAGCAGGCGCTTGACTAGGTTGCTTCCGACGAAGCCGGCCCCTCCCGTCACAAGAATGTTGCTGTTGGCGAATTCTGGCATCAATTGCTACTCCTTGGGCATATGGAGGTGGGTGTAGGTCTGGTTGATGCCGAACTTCTGGTAATAATCGATGGTATCCTTTACCCCCTGCAGGAGAGGAGTAGAGGTTTGCCATTCGAAGTCGCGGTTGGTTTTCGAGGGGTCGAGAAGGATTGAAAAGACGTCATCTGGATTACGTTCCCTGACTTCCACAGGCTCGCTCAGGTTCAGATCCATGGCGGCGACGGTTGCGTCGTAAAGCTCCTTGATGGAGAAGTCGCTGCCAGAGGAGATATGGTAGTACCCTTTCGCTCCCATGCCGTCCAATGCCTTGATAACGACGTCTACCAAGTCCTGAACGTAAATGAAGTCGCGCCGGGTATTCATGACAAAGCACTTTTGGCCGTTAGTGAGGCGGTGATAGAAGGTCGGGAGGGGACCGCTGATGTTTCGTGGGCCGTATGCGTTGGCGAGGCGGAAGGAGATGAATTCCAGGCTGCTGAGAGCGATGTAGTGCTCTCCGGCGGTCTTGCTGATAGCGTAACTGCTTCCTTCCGGGCGAATGGGATGATCGAGGGTGATCGGCTGCTCGATCGGGTGGAGCCCGTAGCAGAGTGCAGTCTGGAAGTAGATAAGCCGGTTTACATTAACTCGTTCCGCAGCCTTGACGACATTTGCCGTTCCGAGAACGTTGGCAAGAGTGTCCTCGCACCAGTCGTTGGGGTCTTTGTAGGAAGCTGCTGCGTGAACCACTTTTTCGGGTTTGAATTCATCAAAAATACTGTTGACGAGTGCTGTGTCGGCAATAGTGCCTTCTACGATGCGGAGATTGCTGCGGGGCACGAGGTTGTCCCGGCGGCCGGTAGCATAATTGTCAATTACGAGAACCTCGTCGCCTCGCTCCAGAAGCCGGTCAGTGATGTGAGAACCCAGGAAGCCAGAACCGCCAGTAATCAATACTTTCATCCGTTCACCTCTTTTGATAGTTTTCTGTATTCATGCGCGTTGTCGTGGAACTGCTGGTGCCAGATTTCCAGACACAGCAGCCCCCAGATGTTTCTGCCGAATTTTGATTCGCCTGAAAGCTTCTCCAGGACCATCCGATTGTCGATCAGTTCCCTGTTTGTGGCCCTGGCTGTGGAGAACGTGTCCATCACAAAGTCACTGGCGCCACCGTTCACCCAGTCGTTGAACGGGGTCGGGAATCCCATCTTGTCCTTCCGCTCGAGAATCGCCTCCGGGAGGAAGGGTTTGATGGTGTTCTTGAACACGTGCTTCATGTCGCCATCACTGAATTTGATGCTTGACGGTATGGTTGCCGCCAGTTCGATGATCGGGTGGTCGAGCAGGGGGACCCGTGATTCGAGACCGTGGGCCATGCTGACCCGGTCTTCGACCTGAAGGAGGGCCGGCAGCAGTGTCTTGAAGTCGAAGTGCGTCATCATGTCGAAATATGATTTTTTCCCGACATTCTTGCCGTTGAAAATCTCTTTGAACGTTTCAAAGGGAGAGTAATCCTCAATCAGATTCCAGCGGATCTCATCACCAAGGTGGGGGGCACGGTTGATCAGGCGGAAGTAGCGCTGGTCCATCTCTTCGAACAGGCCGTCGCGCCAGAACTCTTTCAGGAGAGGCTTGTAATTCTTGAGCGCCGTCAGGTTGGGAATGATCGATTCGTAGGTAACGACGAAATTCCCGCTGTGCATGGTTCCGTCGATGGCCGACTTGATGCACTGTTCGAAGTAGGCGATGAGATAACGGGTGTAGCCGCCGAAGATTTCATCTCCCCCCTGGCCGCCGAGCACCACCTTGCGGTGCTCGCTGGCAAGCCTCGAAACCATATACTGCGAAAAGGAGCCGGGGCCTGCCACCGGATAGTCGAGGTGGTAGATAACATCGCGAATGTTTTCGATAAAATCGTCGACAGTGATGTCGATTTCGTGGAGTTCGAATCCGCACCACTCGGCAAGCGCCCGGGCATAACCGCTTTCATCGTATTCCGGGCCGAGTGAGAACTTGCCGGTGAATCCGGCGAAAGAGCCGTTAGCCTGTTTGCATCCGAGGGACGAGACCACGCCCGAATCGAGTCCGCCGCTGACGTAGGCACCAACCGGCACGTCGCTCCGAAGGTGGAGGTCGACCGATTCAGCGAGGAGAGAGCGAAGATTTTCCTCGAAGTATTTGCCCGTGTGATCGAAATCCAGGGTGTAATAGACCTCCCAGTAACGCCGGCAGTGGATATGGCCGGCCCGGCACGTCAGGGTGTGGGCGGGAAGTAATTCCTGGATCCCCTTGAACAGGGTCTTTCCTGCGAGGCAGAACTGGAAGGCAAGATAGTCCTTGAATCCTTCGAGATCGCTTTCGATCTGCTCGACGAAGGGAAGAAGCGCCTTGATTTCTGAGGCGAAGTAGAGCGTCTGATCGATGATCGTGTAATAGAAGGGCTTGATGCCGAAGCGGTCCCTGGCGCAGAAGAGGGTCTGATTAGCCTCATCCCAAAGTGCAAAGGCGAACATACCACGAAAACGGTCGACACAATCCTGTCCCCATCGCCGATAGGCCATGAGAATTACTTCGGTGTCGGAGGTCGTCCGGAAATTCTCTACCCCGAGTTCCCGCCGAAGTTCGCGGTAGTTGTAGATCTCGCCGTTGAATACGATCCAGTTGCCGCCATTGTCGGCCATCGGCTGGTTTCCCGTGGAGAGATCGATAATGCTCAACCGCCGGTGGGCAAAGCCGATGTGCCCGGCCGAGTGGGACCAGATGCCTTCGCCGTCGGGACCCCGGTGTCGCAGCAATTCATTCATGACGCGGAGTCTGCCGTCAAGAGCCGATACTGGCGTGTTGCCGAGGGATGCGATGCCGCTGATTCCGCACATGGGCCCTTACTCTCCTTTAGACGCAAGAATTGAGACGACCCGTTCGGCGGTCGTGCCGTCGCCGTAGATGGGCTGTCGTTGCGGCAATCCTGCCGAGAGGTGTTCGACTGCCGATACGATGATCTGTGGATCGGTTCCTGCGACGATGTTCCACCCTGCGGTAACCGTTTCCACCCATTCGGTCTCGGTGCGGAGGGTCACGCACGGTGTCCCGAGGTAATATGCTTCCTTCTGCAACCCTCCGGAATCGGTCAGGATACAAGCTGCAGCCTGTGCCAACTGAAGCATGTCGAGATATCCGACAGGATCAATGACAGTTACGTTGCTCCCCGCTGAGAGGCCAAACGTTTCTAATGCCCTGCGCGTCCGCGGGTGGAGTGGCAGCACGACGGGCTTGGAGAGGTTGTTCAGGGCAGAGAATATGTTCACGAGACTTACGCGGTCTAACGTGTTTTCCGCCCGATGGATGGTGCAGAGGTAGAATCCACCGGGAGCATGGCCCAGGCAGCCGGGGAAGGTGGAGACGACGGCTGCCCGTTGCCGGAAGAGATTGACCGAGTCCAGCATGATGTCGCCCACCACGTGAACCCCGGAGGTTATTCCTTCGCGCGCGAGATTGTCGCGGGAGGTTTCCGACGGGGCGAAGAGCCATGTCGCCAGGTGGTCGGTCAGGACCCGGTTGATCTCTTCGGGCATGGCGCGGTTGAAGCTCCGGAGGCCGGCTTCGACGTGGGCTATCGGTATCTGGAACTTTGACGCCGCCAGCGCGCCGGCAAGGGTCGAGTTCGTGTCGCCGTAGACCAGGACGGCATCCGGCTTGCGGTCGAGGAGCACGGCTTCTATTGCTCCCAGCATGGCCCCGGTCTGAGCCCCCTGTTCCCCCGAGCCGATCCGCAGATTGATATCGGGCGCGGGGATTCCGAGTTCATCGAAGAAGATGTCCGACATGGCAGCATCATAGTGCTGGCCGGTATGGACAAGGATCTCCATATGCTCTTTCCGCAGCAGGTTGCTGACGGCAGCTGCTTTCACAAACTGGGGCCGAGCCCCGACTATTGTCACGATTTTCATGCGGGGATGGCCTTGGGAGACAGTGGTCTATCACAGACTATGGGTGTTTCTTCGGGCCAGTCGAGGCATTTCAGCACATTCTGCTCCACCTCCCGGTAGCGCCAGCCGCTCTTGGGGCAAACCATAACGTCGTCGGCATCGGGCTTTGACAGGCGGAAGCCGTGGCGGCTCATCCATCCCTTGCGCACCGCCGGCACTCCGAGCATGAGGGCGTAATCGGGGACATCGGCGTTCACCACCGCGCCGGCGCCAATGAAGGCGAAGCGCCCCACGGTGATCCCGCAGACGATGGTGGCGTTGGCGCCGATGGAGGCTCCGTATTTTACGACCGTCCGGATGTTGAAATCACTGCCACGTTGGGGAAGCTCGCAGCGTGGATTGAGAATGTTAGTGAAAACCATGGAAGGGCCGCAGAAGACGTAGTCCTCCAGTTCGACGCCGTTGTATATGGAAACGTTATTCTGGATCTTGCAGAAATCACCGACCTTTACGTCGGGGCCGATCATGACGTTCTGGCCGATGGTGCAGGATTTCCCAATGATGCTTCCGCCGAGGATGTGGCAGAAGTGCCAGATTTTGGTTCCCTCTCCGATGGAGATGCCATCGTCGATGTACGATGATTCGTGGACGAAATGGTCCATGGTCTGCTCCTCCGTGAGCGTACTAGATGGCCTTCAGCATCTGTCCCTTCCCGTTTCCCTTAAGCCGCGGATGACAGTGATCATTGATCCTTACGGGCTGACTGTGCCGAATCTGGTAGGCGAGATTGATGGAGGCACGAGCATCCTCGATGCCAAAGCCGCTTCCGGTCAGAATGTTTCGGTAGACGGCAGTGTGAAGCTCGGTGAAACCGTCCGAAAACTCAATTTCTTCACCGTTCATGGTAAGGGAGCGGTAGGTTGACATCCCCTTTGTACGGGCTTCCTCGGGGAGGTCACTCTTGTCGAGGGAGAGAAACCACCGAACGTTGGCCCGTGCCAGCTCCAGATAGCCGCCGATCTTGTGCTCGTCTTTGTAGTCCACGTGGAGCAGCTTCACCTCGCCGAAGATCCACATGAGCATGTCAAAAAAATGAATCCCGATATTGGTAGCGACTCCTCCCGATTTCTCGATGTCACCTTTCCAGGAAACGTAGTACCAGTTTCCCCGCGAGGTAATGTAGGTCAGGTCAATATTATGCTTCTTGCCGGGAGGTTCCTGGGCGATTTGCTCCTTTAGTGCCACGATGGCCGGGTGGACCCGTAACTGGAGAATGTTGTAGATCTTCCCGCCTGTTTCTTCTTCCATGAGCGCCAGGGCATCCAGGTTCCAGGGGTTGAGAACTAGTGGCTTTTCGCAGATGGCGTCAGCGCCGATTCGGAGGGCGAAACGAATGTGGGAATCATGAAGGTAGTTGGGGGTGCAAATGCTCACATAGTGAATCCTTTGCTCTTCGCTCATCCGGCGGAGCTTCTCGGCGTGTCGGTCGAACCGCTCGAACTCGGTAAAAAAAGATACATTGTCAAAATACCGATCGATAATTCCGACCGAATCACTTTTGTCGAGAGCGGCAACAAGCACGTTTCCCGTATCTCTGATTGCCTGGAGGTGGCGGGGAGCTATGTATCCTCCTACTCCGATTAGCGCGAAATTGCGTCGCATCGATTATCCCCGTTGACGTGTTGCCTTGGAGTGGTGAGGTAGTTGTTGAGCTATAGTGCGCTTAAGCAATGTATGTGCCTAATGGCTGAATGTTGGTATCTAGTTAAAATATTGGTATTTTTGGGGTGGTGGTGTGTGTCAAATTTTTGAAACCGCATGGTGGATTAAGTTTCTGATACTTCTTTTGAGGTCTGCGGACTGGTTAGCAATAAAAGCTATGGCGGCCCCGGTTTTCTTGGACACGAAAATGAGGTAAATATTGTGTTCAAGGAGGTCGTCAATGGTAAAGGATGAAACTGTCTCCGGTGCTGCGGAA
>RHLS01000053.1 GCA_003712145.1 Desulfuromonadales bacterium
CTCCCCCAGCCCTCCCATCGAAGGGAGGGGGCCTACCCCCCCTCTCCCCTTTGTGGGAAAGGGTTAGGGAAAGGGGAAAGCAGGGGAGGTAACAACCAAACGAACACTACCGAGAAGGATATGCCCATGAACGAAACAATACTCGTCGTTGACGACGAAAAGGACATCCGCACGGCGCTGGCCGGCATCCTTGAGGACGAAGGGTACCGCACCGCCTTCGCAAAGGACGGCATCGAGGCCCTGGAGTCGGTGAAGCAGGAGCAACCGGACCTGGTGCTTCTGGACATCTGGATGCCGCGCCTCGACGGGCTCGGCACCCTGCAGAAGCTCAAGGAATTCTACCCGGCCCTCACCGTGGTGATGATGTCGGGCCACGGCACCATCGAGACGGCGGTGAAGTCGACCAAGCTCGGGGCCTACGACTTCGTGGAGAAGCCACTCTCCCTGGACAAGGTCCTCGTCACGGTCAGAAACGGCCTCGACGTGGGGCGCCTCAAGGCGGAGAACGATTCCCTCAGGGCCCTCACCGCCAAGGGGTACGAGATGGTGGGAGAGACGCCGGTCATGAACCAGCTCAGAGACCAGATCCTGCTCGTGGCCCCCACCAACGCCTCGGTCCTCATCACCGGCGAGAACGGCACCGGCAAGGAACTGGTGGCCCGGGCCATCCACCGTTCGAGCCCCCGCGGCGCGGGACCTTTCATCGAGATCAACTGCGCCGCCATCCCCGAGGAGTTGATCGAGAGCGAACTCTTCGGCCACGAAAAGGGGGCCTTTACCGGCGCCATCGCCCAGAAGAAGGGGAAGTTCGACCTGGCCCACGGCGGCACCATCTTCCTGGACGAGATCGGCGACATGTCGCTCAAGACCCAGGCCAAGGTGCTCCGCATCCTCCAGGAGCGGAAATTCGAGCGGGTGGGCGGGACGAAGACCATCGAGGTGGACGTGCGGGTCATCGCCGCCACCAACAAGGAGTTGCCGGAGGAGATCCGCGCCGGGCATTTCCGCGAAGACCTCTTCTACCGGCTCAACGTGGTGCCCTTCACGGTGCCTCCCCTTCGGGAACGAAGGGACGACATCCCCCTCCTGGTGGATCATTTCCTGGAGATATTCGCCCGGCGCGAGGGATGGGAACGAAAAACCATGCTACCCGAGGCGGTGGAACTCCTCAGGCACTACGACTGGCCCGGCAACGTGCGGGAACTCCGCAACATCGTTGAACGGCTCGTGATAATGACATCCGGACGGGTCATCGCCCCGGCCCAGGTACCGGAGTCCATCGCCGGCGGCGCTGCCCGGGAGATCCACGGGACACGTCCAGCGGGCACCCAGGAGATCGGCACCCTGCGGGAGGCCCGGGAAGAATTCGAGAAGGAGTTCATCCTCCAGAAGCTTGAGGAACACGGATGGAATATCTCCCGGACCGCCGAGGCCATCGAACTGGAGCGGAGCAACCTCTACCGGAAGATGAAGAGCTACGGAATCGACATGAAGAAATGAGGGGCGTTCATCCCGGCCTCCTCATGACGTTTTTCGTGGATTTGGGGTGACGGATGGAATCCCTTTGGCTCCCCCTCACCCTGTTCTGCGCCTTTGCGCTTGCCACGAGCGACGCCCTTGTCAAGCGGGCGCTGGCAAACCATAACGAGTTCCTGATCCTCTGGCTGCGGCTCCTCTTTGCCCTACCGCTACTGCTTGTTGCACTCCCCTTCGTCACGGTTCCGCCGCTGACGCGGGACTTCTTCATCGCGTCACTCGTGGCCCTTCCCCTCGAAGCCCTCGCCATGGTCCTCTATGTCAGGGCGCTCAAGCTCTCGCCCCTCAGCCTCACCCTGCCGTTTCTGGCACTGACGCCGGTCTTTCTGCTGGTGGTCCCCTTCATCATTCTCGGCGAGCAGATCACCATCGCCGGCGGCGCCGGCATCCTCCTCGTGGCTGCCGGGAGCTACATCCTCAACCTGAACGAGAGGGAGAAGGGGCTCCTGGCCCCCCTGCGGGCCATCCGCCGCGAGCCAGGATCCCTCTGCATGATCGGCGTGGCGCTCATCTACAGCGTCACCTCCACCCTCGGCAAGAAGGCGGTCTCCTCTTCGGCCCCCCTCTTCTTCTCCCTCTGCTACCTGCCGGCCCTTACCCTCCTTCTCACGCCGGTCGCCCTCTGGGGAGGACGGAGGGAGCTGAAGACCCTGGCAACCGGCGGCATCCTCAGGGCGGCCGTTGCCCCCGGCCTTCTCTACGGCATGATGTTTCTCTCCCACATGACCGCCGTCAGCCTCACCAACGTCGCCTACATGATCGCCGTGAAGCGGACGAGCCTCCTCATGGGTGTCCTCTACGGCCACCTCCTCTTCCGCGAGCCGGGCATCCGCCACCGACTCCCCGGCGCCCTCCTCATGCTGGCGGGGGTGGCGCTCATTGCCACGGGATGGTGAAGCATCACCGTCAACCGCCGGAAATGACTATGCCACTCCCCCAAAATCACCAGGGGGTCGTCAAGCTGTGCACTCAACAGAAAAGGGCCGTCCCCCCAGAGGAGACGGCCCTTTCTTGCTTTACGCTGAAACTGTCGCTACTTCTTGATCACGCAGTCGATGATGGCGTTGATCCGCCGGTTCAAGGCACGCCCTTCGGCAGTGGTGTTGTAACCGATGGGGCGGGTGTAGCCATACCCTTTGGCGGAGAGACGGGACTTCTCAATGCCGAACTTCTCAACCAGGTAGTTCACCACGGCCTCGGCACGACGCTGGGAAAGCTTCATGTTGTAGTCGGCGCTCCCGATCCGGTCGGTATGCCCTTCGATAATGGCGGTGGTGGTGGGATTCTGCTTCATGAAATCGCCGACCTTGGCGATCTCGTCATGGTACTGTGGCTTGATGTCGGACTTGTCGGTGTCGAACTGGACCTTGAGGGTCACGCAGAGGCGGTCCGGAAGCTGGGCAACGACCTTGGGGCTCTCCAGGGCGCAGTCGATGACCGCCTCGATCCTGCGGTTCTTCTGCTTGCCGGCTTCGGTGGCATTGTCGGCGATGGGACGGGTCTCGCCGTACCCCTTGGCGGAGAGGCGCGAACGGTCGATACCGAAGTTGTCCACCAGGGAGTTCACGACCGCCTCGGCCCGGCTCTGGGAGAGCTTCATGTTGTAGGCGTCGTCACCCACGCTGTCGGTATGCCCCTCGATGACGGCGGTGGTGGTCGGATACTTCTTCATGAAGTCGGCAACCTTCTTGACCTCGTCCTGGTACTGGGGCCGGATCTCGGACTTGTCGATGTCGAACTCGATCTTCAGGTCGATGCAGTACTTCATGAGATCGGGCCGCGGCTCGGCCGCCAGAGGAGCGGGAGCGGGCTCGGGGGCCGGCTCGACATAGGGCGCCGGAGCTGGAGGGGCGGCTTTTGCGACCGGTTTCTCTCCACCAAAGATGTAGCTCAAGCCAATGGTGTACTCGACATTGTTGTAGGGATTGTTGATGTCGACGATGCCGCGGACGTCGCCACGCACCGCGAACGCCTCGGTGATGAAGTACTTGACCCCGCCGCCGTAGGTGGCGATGAATGCATTTCGGTCGTCGTACCGCGAGCCGTCAGAGAAGTTCTGGGTGATCCCGCCGGCGCCAACGGCAAGGAAGGGGACAAACTTGCTGTCGGGCATGAAGTGGTACAGCCCCTCAAGGCGATAGGTGTAGCTATCTACGTCGAGCTGCCGCCCCTTGGACTCCTCGGTAGGCGTGTAACCGAACACACCTTCGAGTCCCAGATTCTTGGTGAAGTTGTAGCCGCCCCTGAGACCGAAAGTGGGCCCACCCTTGATGTTCTGATCCCCCTCAAAGGTATAGCCTCCCGCAAAGGGGGTGATGGAGAAGGAACCGGGCCTCACCTCCGCCATCGTCGGGGCAGCCAGAGCTAGAGCAGCCAGCGCGCATCCCGCAATCAGCCGTTTTTTCATTGAGATATCCTCCTTGTTTTTTGTATGCACAGTATTTGTGCCAATTTGTTCAGATAAATGTAGCCAATCTCCTCAATTTGTCAAACAACAAACAGCATTATTTCCAACGATCGCCCGCTTCGGCATGAAAACCATTGACATGCCGAACCCCCGGCGGGTATATAGTCCACGCCCAAACCATGCGAAAATGCGAGGTGCAGCAATGACCCTTCTCGACACGATCCTTCAGGCCAACAGGACGTTTGTAAAACCGGGAGCCTTCCCCCCCCTCCCCAAGAACCCGAAAAAACAGTTCGCCATCTTCACCTGCATGGACACGCGGCTTGTGGACTTCCTGGAACCGGCCATGGGGATCAACCGGGGCGACGCCAAGGTGATCAAAAACGCCGGCAACACCATCGTCGACCCCCTGAGCGGCGGGGTGATCCGGAGCCTGGTGGCGGCCATCTTCATGCTCGGCGTGGAGGAGATCTTCGTTATCGGACACCAGGACTGCGGCATGGCCTCCGTGGACTCGGCTGATCTCAAGCAGCGGATGATCAGTCGCGGGATCGATCCTCAGACCATCGAGTCGCAGGTTCCCGACCTGGCCCAGTGGATGGGCGCCTTCTCCTGCCCTGAGGAAAACGTGGCGCGCGTAGTGTCAATCATCCGCGAAAACCCTCTGGTCCCCAAGGATGTGCCGGTTCATGGTCTCATCTTCTGCCCCAACGACGGGCACCTGGAAGTGGTGAGCAGGGGCTACTGACCGTACCTGAAATCGCGAGGAACATCATGCAACCAAGATCCTTCCCCTTCAACGCGGCCGAACTGGAAACGACACCTCTCTTCCGCTTCGTCCCCATCGAATGCATCGAGGGGATCCTTGCCCACTGCACGGTCCAGGAGCTCTCCCGGGATGAACGGTTCGAATCGGCCGGCCCCGCGGACCGGAACCTGTCGATTCTCCTTTCGGGACGCCTTGCCCTCCACTACGACGTGAAGGAGACCGATGCCCCCCTCTTCCTGGGTCCCGGAGACATCATCGGCGAAACCTTCGCCGCAGGGGAGCCCGGCGTGCCGTGCCTGCTGGTGGCGGCCGAAGCGAGCCGCATCCTGGTCATGGAGGAGGATCTCATGTGGTCCCTGGCCCAGGCATCCCACGCCGCCGCCTGCAATCTCCTCGGCATCCTGCTGCGGCGCCGTGAGCCGAGCCACGGAAGTTTCGCCGGGACAACCCAGGAATACGGCCTCCACGACCAGAGCATCGTCGACCCCCTCACCGGCTTCCAGACCCGCCGCTGGCTGGAGGGTATCCTGGAGCGCCAGGTGAGTCGCGCGTCCGCCAGCGGCAAGCATCTCTCCCTCATGATGATCGACATCGACCACTTCCGCGCCTTCAACGAAGAACACGGCCGACAGGGGGGCGACCGGGCGCTGCATGCCGTGGCCAAGTCCCTGCGGAACTACCTGCGCCCCACCGAAGTGGTAGCCCGCTTTGGCGGCGACACCTTCGCCATCCTCCTCCCCGACACCACCGGCGCAACCGCCCGGATAATCGCCGAGCGGCTCCGACAGCGGCTCATGCACACCATCATCGACATGCAGGACGGCCGGATGCTCCCCCCCCTCACCATCTCGGCGGGAATCGCCGCGGCAACAGCCGGCTCCGATGGCCGCAGCCTTATAGACACCGCCCTTGCCGCCCTCGACCAGGCCAGAGCGGGCGGAGGGAATGCCGTTTCCGGGTAATGGCCGCCCGGCCCGCCGCCCCTACCCCTCTGAAATCATTCCTGGCGCTGTTCAAAATTAATGTATACACATTGGCATTACCCCTCCCGCCGTGGTACACTTTCACCGTTACTGGCAGTGCGGCAACCGGCTTCAGGGACACTCCTTCTGAAAGGTGATCGGCAGAGCCCATGAACTCCTCGCGCGTCATCGAGATTGAACAGTTCGCCCAAGCCCTCGTCAAGGGCGCCGCCATGCAGCTCTACCTCACGCCGAAACCGGGGCTCGTGGACATGGCCAACCACGGCTCCCACCCCGACCTTTCCCTTGCCGTCATGGAGCGCTCGCTCCACATCGTCGCCGACTACCTGGCTGAGCTGGTCCGCTCCCTGGCGGACGGCGAGCGGTTCCTTTGCCAGGCGATCATCGGCAGACGCGCCGAGGCGGTCATGATGGACGAGCTCGGCACCAACACCCACAAGGGATACCTCTTCCTGAGCGGCCTCCTGCTGGTTGCGCGCTGGCATTCCGGAACCAATGACGAGCAGCTCCTCGGCAAGACGGTCACGCACCTTGCCGGCCAGTATTTCGTCGACAGCGACGACCAGGAGACCAACGGTCACAGCGCCCGCCTCCGCTACGGTACGGGAGGGATTGTCAGAGAGGCCCTTGACGGACTCCCTTCCCTCTTCCACTGCGGCGTCCCCTCCTACCTGGAGGCCCTCGCCCGGACCGGCTGCTTCACCACCGCTTCGTTCCTCGTGCTTGCCCGGCTCATGCAGACCGTCGAAGACACCACGACCCTCCACCGGGGAGGAGCCATGGGACTTGCCCGGCTGCGACGCGACGGCCAGTTTCTCGAGCGGGTGATCGATGAAGGCGACGATTACCGCGCCTGCCTGACCGAACTCAACCAGGAATACGTACGGATGAATCTCACCATGGGAGGGGTAGGCGACATGCTCGGCCTCACCTTTGGCTACCTGGTCGCGGCTGGACTGCTGACCGGCGCCAACGAGCGGCAGCGCCGCGGCCGCCACCTCACCCTGAGTCACTGCGCCACGGGTAACTGACCGGCCAGCCCTCCGATGCTGCTGAAACTCTTTCTCCTCTTCACCATTGTCCCGGTCATCGAACTCTACCTGCTCATCAAGGTCGGAAGAGTCATCGGGACACTCCCCACCATCGCCCTCGTTCTCGCCATCAGCTTTACCGGTGCCTGGCTCGTCCGCGCCCAGGGGTTCGCCATCCTCGACCGCATCCGTCAGGAACTGGCCGAAGGCCGCGTCCCGGCCGCAAGCATCCTCGACGGCGCCCTCGTTCTCGTCGGCGGAGTTCTGCTCCTCACCCCCGGCTTCTTCACCGATGCCCTCGGCCTCCTCTTCCTTGTTCCCGCCTCACGCGCCATCATCAAGCAGTTCGTCGGCCTCTGGCTCCAGAAAAAGCTGGCCAGCGGGCAATATGTCATCAAGCGATTCTGACACCGCGGCATATCCAGGCGCAGGTCGATGCGGAAGCGAACGGGCGACTCACACCTGCCGCTCCCGTTGAACCCCACTTCGATGTCACGTGCCCGCACTTTATTCTTGCCTTGCAATAGAAAAGCGTTATACTAACAAAAAACCTGTCACTCCGGAGGATTACACTTTACAAACCAATATGTTTAACCTGAATTATAAATAATGTTTTAGCTCGCAACGCAGTCCGCTCCACCTACTACCGCGTCGTCTGGCGAGGCTCCCTTTCCCTCCACTCATCATGTCAAGGAGGTTGCAGCATGTCGGATCGAGTCTCGTTTCTTGAAACACGGGTCGAGGAATTGACCACGGAGCTTAGAACCCTCACGGTGCGTGTGGAGGGAATGGCGGCACAACTGGGGATGGCGTCGACACCGGTTGAGCAGCCCAAGCCACGGCCAGTCTTTGCCGCCGAGCCCGAATCGGCTTCCGAGGAAATCCTCTCCTGGGCCGGCGAGAAATCCCTCCTCCCCCGCCTCTCCACGCTCTGCTTCGTTCTCGTCCTGGCGCTGGTGCTCCGGACCCTCACCGACAGTGGCATCGTCGGCAAGCAGATCGGCTCGTTCATCGGCATGGGGTACGCAACGTTGCTGATCGGCGTCGCCTGCGCCATGTACCTCAAAAAGAGCCCTCTGGCGCCGGTCTTCGCCATCAGCGGCCCTGCGCTCCTGGCGACCATTGTCCTGGAGGTCCACGCCCGCTTCGCCTCGCTCCCGACCATGCCGGCCTACGGGGTCCTGATTGCCGCCGGCATCGCCACTGCCGTCATCGGTCACGTCTTCCGGGTTGCCATTCCGGTCATCGTCGGCACCCTGGGGCTCTGCCTGGCCGGCGCCGCCATCGACTACCCCAACCCCTTCTTCCCGATGCTCGGCATGCTGCTGCTGACGGCCAACCTCCTCGGCACCTTCGCTACACGGCTTCATCGCTGCTCATGGCTGCGCTGGATCCTGCTGGCCGTCACCCTCTTCATGCTGGTGCTCTGGGCAACCAAACTCGGCATCGCCCTCAGGGGCGCCTCCCCCGTCCCGCCATCCCTGGCGGCCACCTGGTTCCTGCCGACCATCGCGCTTTTCATGGTCACCTTCGTGGCCACGTCGCTCCTCGGCATCCTGACCAGCGGGCAGGAAAAGATTTCCCGGTTCGACCTGGCCCTGCCGACCATAAATGCCGTCTGGGTCTTTCTCTCCGCGGCCTATGTGGTCTCGTCCATGGGGACAAGCCTTGCTGTTCACGGCTTTGTTGGCATAGCGGCGGCCCTCGGGCACCTGGGAGTCTGCGTCTGGCTTGCGGGACAATCCCCCGAGCGGGCTCGCGGGGCAAGCGCCTTCGCCCTGGCAGGCAGCGCGCTTCTGGCCATGGCTCTCCCCCTGGCACTCAACAATGCCGTCGTGCCACCAGTTCTGCTGGCCGCAACGGCCTTCGGGCTGGCGTTCATAGCACACCGCTGGCAGCGGGGCGGCGTGCGGGCCGTTTCGTACCTGCTCCAGGGATACGCCTGCTTTGTCTTTCTGGCGCTCTCCCGCGTAAAACCCGCCGAAAGCCTCACCATCGTCGCGGCGGCCGCGGCGGCACTTGTATCCGTCATCGCCCTGGCCCACCACCGCTGGTGCCGCACCCACGAGCCTCCGCTGGATTCCAAGCTTTTCTCCCGCTTCGACAGACGGGACCTCTCTGCCTCCCTCGTCCTCATGGGAGCGTTGACGGCTGGTTTCTGCGCCCTGCGCTCCGGCTCCTGGCTCGCCCTCGGCGGCACGGCATCCCCGACGTTCCACAGCGCCCAGACTGTCATCATCACCACCGCGGCGGCGGGTCTCATGGTGGTGGCATTTGTCCGACGGAACAAGGAACTGCGCAACGTTGCCGTCATCGTCACCCTGGTGGCACTGGTAAAGGTCTTCTTCCACGACCTCATGCTCATGCACGGCATGCCGCTGGTCATCGGCATCTTCTCCTTCGGCATCACAGCGGCGGTCCAGTCGGTGGTCCTGGGCCGCTGGCAATCCCGCACCTCCCGGGAGGCCGAGACATCCGTGGAGACAGCGCCACCCGCCAGCCAGCTCCAGGAAGCCAGCGAACACTGAGTCTCTCTCCGATGCATTCGATGCCCGCTCCGCTCCGCCGGAACGGGCATCACCTTTTTCCTCATCTACCACACTCCCGATTGCATCATGACGGCAATGCGGTACCCTTTTCCTGCACATCACATAAACAGGAGGGTATCCCATGAACGTCCTGATCCCGTTTTACTCCATGTATGGCCACATCTATCGCATGGCCGAGGCCGTCGCCCAAGGGGTCCGGGAGGTCCCGGGGGTCGAGGCGTCGCTCCGCCGTGTCCCCGAAACCCTTCCCGCCGAGGTGCTGGCGAAGATGGGCGCCATCGAGCCCCAGAAGGCCTTTGCCCACGTGCCGGTCTGCACCGTGGACGAGCTGGCCGCCGCCGATGCAGTCATCTTCGGCACCCCCACCCGGTTCGGCAACATGTGCGGCCAGATGCGCCAGTTCCTGGACGCCACCGGCGGACTCTGGATGAAGGGAAGCCTCGTCGGCAAGGCGGGGAGCGTCTTCACCAGCTCCGCCACCCAGCACGGGGGGCAGGAGTCCACCATCCTCACCTTCCACACCTTCCTCCTCCACCAGGGGATGGTCGTTGTCGGGCTCCCCTACGCCTTCGCCGGCCAGATGCGGATTGACGAGATCACCGGCGGCTCCCCCTACGGCGCCTCCACCATCGCCGGCGGCCAGGGGGAGCGGATGCCCAGCGAGAACGAGCTGGCGGCGGCCCGCTTCCAGGGGAAGTATGTGGCTGAGATAGCGTCGAAGCTGAAGGGATAAGGGTATCAGGGAGGTCCCCCATGCCTTACATCCGCTGGTTCTCCGAGATCACCATCGACGATGTCCCCCTCGTGGGGGGAAAAAACGCCTCCCTGGGGGAGATGTACCGGGAGCTGCGCCCCCTGGGAGTGAAAATCCCCAACGGCTTCGCCATCACGGCACAGGCCTACTGGTACCTGATCCGGTCGGCGGATGTACTGGACGACATGCGGCGGACCCTGGCCAAACTCCACAAGGAGGACGTGGACGACCTGGCCTTCCGGGGGCACCGGATCCGGGAGCTGGTCTGCGGCGCCCCCCTGCCGGCGGACCTGGCGGGGGAGATCGTGGAGGCCTACCGGGGCCTCTGCGCCGAATACGGCGAGAGCTGCGCCGTGGCGGTCCGCAGCTCCGCCACCGCCGAGGACCTCCCCACCGCCTCCTTCGCGGGGCAGCAGGAAACCTACCTGAACATCCGGGGCGAGGTGCAGCTTCTGGACGCCTGCCGCCGCTGCTTCGCCTCCCTTTTCACCGACCGGGCCATCTCCTACCGCATCGACCAGGGGTTCGACCACTTCAAGGTGGGACTCTCCATCGGCGTCATGCCCATGGTCCGCTCCGACCTCGCCTCCAGCGGCGTTATCTTCACCCTCGACACCGAGACAGGCTTCCGGGACACGGTCCTGGTCACCGGCTCCTGGGGGTTGGGGGAAAACGTGGTGCAGGGGGCCGTGAACCCCGACGAGTTCACGGTCTTCAAGCCGACGCTCCGCCAGGGGTTCGGTCCCATCGTCCGGCGCACCCTCGGCTCGAAGAAGATCAAGATGATCTACGGCACCGGCACCTCCAAGCACCTGACCAGGAACGTGGAGGTGCCCCGGGAGGAGCGGCGCCGTTACTGCCTGGCCGACGCGGAGGTGCTGGAGCTGGCCCGCCAGGCCCTCCTCATCGAGGAGCATTACTCGAAACGGGCCGGCCACCCCATGCCCATGGACATCGAGTGGGCCAAGGACGGCATCTCGGGCGAGCTCTTCATCGTCCAGGCCCGCCCCGAGACGGTGGAATCCCAGAAGCGACTCGATTTCCTGGAGACCTACATCCTGGAGCGAAAGGGGGAAGTGCTGGCCACTGGCACCAGCGTCGGCGGGAAGATCGCCGCCGGCCCGGCCCGGGTCATCACCGATGTCCACAGGCTGAACGAATTCAGCCCCGGCGAAGTGCTGGTGGCCGACACCACCACCCCCGACTGGGAGCCGGTCATGAAGACCGCCGCCGCCATCGTCACCAACAAGGGGGGACGCACCTGCCACGCCGCCATCGTGAGCCGCGAGCTGGGGATCCCGTCGGTGGTGGGGACCGGCGACGGCACCGAGCGGATCGCCAACGGCCGGGAAATCACCGTTTCCTGCGCCGAAGGGGACGTGGGGCGGATCTACGACGGCCTCCTCCCCTTCCGGGTGGAGCGGGTGGACCTGGCCGGCATGGGGCGCCCCCGGACCAGGATCATGATGAACCTGGGGAACCCGGAGGAGGCCTTCTCCCTCTGCAAGATCCCCAACGACGGGGTGGGGCTTGCCCGGATGGAGTTCATCATCACCAACCACATCAAGGTCCACCCCATGGCCCTGGTCCACCCGGAGCGGGTGGAGGACGAAGGGGCACGGCGCGAGATCGGACGCCTCACCGCCGCCTACCCCGATCCGCCCGCCTACTTCGTGGAGAAGCTGGCCGAGGGGATCGGCGCCATCGCCGCCGCCTTCTACCCCAAACCGGTCATCGTCCGGATGAGCGACTTCAAGACCAACGAGTACGCCTCGCTCCTGGGGGGGCGCGCCTTCGAGCCCCACGAAGAGAACCCCATGATCGGCTTCCGGGGGGCGTCCCGCTACTACGACGACCGCTACCGGGAGGGGTTCGCCCTGGAGTGCCGGGCCCTGAAGCGGGTGCGGGACGATATGGGGCTCGTGAACGTCATCCCCATGATCCCCTTCTGCCGGCGGATCGTGGAGGCGGAAAAGGTCCTGGCGGAGATGGCGGCAAACGGCCTCGTCCGGGGTGAGAACGGCCTTGAGGTCTACGTCATGTGCGAGATTCCCAATAACGTCATCATGATCGACGAGTTCTCCCGGCTCTTCGACGGCTTCTCCATCGGCTCCAACGATCTGACCCAGTTGACGCTCGGGATCGACCGGGACTCGGCCCTGGTGGCCCACGTCTTCGACGAACGGGACCCCGGCGTCATGCGCCTCATCGCCCAGGTGGTGGAGGGGGCGCGAAGAAACCACCGCCACAGTGGCATCTGCGGCCAGGCTCCCAGCGACTACCCGGAATTCGCCGCTTTCCTCGTCAGGGAGGGGATCGACTCCATTTCCCTCAATCCGGACTCGATCCTGAAGATAACCCTTCGGGTCCTGGAGATGGAGAAGGAATTGGAGAAGCAGGGGAAAGAGAGGAGCGACACATGTCACTGAACGAAAAGAAGGTGGTGGTGATCGGAGGCAGCTCCGGCATGGGGCTCGCCGTAGCGAAGATGGCGGCGGCGGAAGGGGCTGAGGTGGTGATCGCCGGCCGCTCGGAGGAGAAGCTTCGGCGGGCGGCTGACGAGATTCCCCAGCCGGTGGAGACCCGCCCCCTGGATGTGACCCTGGAGCACGACGTGAGGGGGTTCTTCGCCGAAGCCGGCGAACTGGACCACCTGGTCGTCACCGCGGCCACCGGCATGGTGGGGGCGTTCCTGGAGCTGGACACCCCCTCCTTTCGCCAGATCGTTGACAGCAAGTTCTGGGGCCAGTACTTTGCGGCCCGCTACGGGGCCCAGCGGATCAAAGAGGGGGGCTCCCTCACCCTCTTCTCCGGTGTCGCGGCGGCAAAGCCGGTGGCCGGGCTCTCGGCCTATGCTGCTGTCAACGGGGCCATCGAAGCCCTCTGCCGCAGCCTCGCCGTGGAACTGGCGCCGCTTCGGGTAAACGCCGTCTCCCCGGGGATCGTCGACACCCCCGCCTACGCCGGCATGAACCCCTTCGAGCGAAAGAAGATGTTCGACATCCTTGCCGCACAGCTCCCGGCACGGCGGATCGGCCGCCCCGAGGACGTGGCCGCGGCGGTGATCGCGCTCATGAAGAACGGGTACACCACCGGTTCCGTCGTTTATGTGGATGGCGGGCACCGGCTGGTGTGAGCCGGAAGGCTTGACGCCCCTGTCCCTTTCTGCAATAATCCGCGTTCGGTATTGCTAAATTGTTGTTCCATGCAGGTAAATTTCTTTTAAGGAGAGGTGCCGAACGTGAAAAAACTCGTACTGCTGATGGTCTCTGCCCTGCTCGTCGCTCTTACTGCCACCGCCTTCGCGGCCGATGGTTCCTGGAACCGGGTCAAGACCGCCGGGAAACTGGTCATCGGCCTCGATGATGCTTTTCCACCCATGGGCTACCGCGACGCCAGCGGCAAGCTGGTGGGCTTCGACATCGACGCCGCCGAAGAGGTAGGCAAGCGCCTCGGCATCACAATCGAGTGGCAGCCCACCGCCTGGGATGGGGTCATCCACTCCCTCAACTCCAAGAAGTTCGACGCCATTTGGAACGGCATGACCATCACCGACGAGCGGGCCAAGCAGGTGGCCTTCACCAAGCCGTACATCATGGACGGCCAGATCGCTGTCGTGAAGTTCTCCGAGAAGCGCTTCAAGAAGCTCGCCGACCTGAAGAACGTGAAAGTGGGCGCCCAGAAGGGCTCTTCGGCTCTCAACGCCGTGAAGAAGCTCCCCACCGCCCCGGCCGAACTGAAGGAGTACGAGGACAACCCCAAGGCGCTCCTCGACCTGGAAGCGGGGCGCATCGACGTGGTGGTGATCGACAACGTCACCGGCCGCGACTTCATCGCCAAGCGTCCGGGTCAGTTCAAGGTGGTCCCCGGCTTCATCAGCAAGGAGCCCTTCGGCGTCGCCTTCCGCAAGGAAGACAAGGAACTGCGCGAGAAGGTGCAGAAGACCCTGGACGCGATGGTTAAGGACGGCGCCCTGGCGAAGATCTCCCGCAAGTGGTTCGCCGAGGACATCACCAACCCCAAGAAATGGTAAGAGAAGCGCGGCTTTTCCGCAATCTCGGCGTTGGGCTGCGGATTTGATTGTGCGGCGTACAGAAGTACGCCTCCGCTCAAATCCTTGCCCGCCTTGACCTTGCGAAAAATCCACGCTTCTCAAATGAGCTTTTACTATGAGCCTTAAACCCAATACTCTCGGCAGGGTCGCCACGGCCCTGCTTTTTTTGTGGATCACCGTCGCGACGGCGCTGGCGGCGGAAGCCGATTACGATGCCCTCTTCCGGGAAGCCAACGACCTCATGGGGGCGGGGGATCTGCCGGCCGCCGTGGAGGTACTGAAGAAGGTCCCAGCACCCAAGGCCGGCGAGGAGGGGGATGCCTTCGTCCGGAGCCGGATGCAGATCGCCAAGCTCCACTTCGCGGCAAAGGAGATGGACGAGGCCCTGGCCGCGACCCGGGAGGTGCTGGCCCTCTACCCGGACAACAGCGAGGCGAAGAACTTCCTGGCATCGGTGGAGCGGGAGCAGAAGCCCCGCTACGTGAGCTTTCTCCAGGATTGCCTGAAGTTCCTCCCGGTGCTCCTGAAGGGGGCGGTGATGACACTGCTCCTGGTGGTCTGCACCATGCTCATCTCGCCGCTGGGGGGGCTCCTCGTCGCCCTGGGGCGGATCAGCACCTTCAAGCCCCTGTCGATCCTCTGCTGGTTCATCATCTGGCTCTTCCGGGGAACGCCGCTTCTGCTCCAGCTCTTCTTCATCTACTACGGCCTCCCGTCCCTGGGGATCACCCTGAAGCCCATCACGGCGGCAGTCATCGGCCTCGGGCTCAACTACTCGGCCTATCTCGGCGAGATCATCCGGGGGGCGATCCAGAGCATCGACCACGGCCAGACCGAGGCGGCCAAGGCGCTGGGCATGACCTATGGCCAGACCATGCGCCGGGTGGTGATCCCTCAGACCTACAAGCGGCTCATGCCCCCCATCGGCAACGAGTTCATCGCCCTCATCAAGGACACGGCGCTGGTCTCCACCATCGCCATGGTGGAGCTGATGCGGGCCGCCGACCAGATGTTCAACACCTACTTCAACGTGACGGCCCTCGTCCTGGCCGCCGTCATCTACCTCATCTTCACGACCTTCTTCACCTTCCTCTTCGAGAGGATCGAGCACCGGGCGGGTATCTATGAGCGACGCTAAGGCCCTCATCGAACTGGAACACATCACCAAGCGCTTCAAGAGCCTCACGGCGGTGAACGGCGTGAATCTCGCGGTCCACCCGGGGGAGAAGCTCGTCATCATCGGGCCCTCGGGATCGGGCAAATCGACGCTTCTGCGCTCCATCAACTTCCTGGAGGAGATCGACGATGGCGTCATCCGCTTCGAGGGGAACGAGGTGGGCTACGTCCGGCGCCACGGCAAGCTCCATCTGGACAGGCAGCAGGTCGTCTGCCAGCTCCGGGCCGAGATCGGCATGGTCTTCCAACACTTCCACCTCTTCCCCCACATGACGGTCCTCGGAAACGTGATGGAGGGGCCCCTGACGGTCCAGCGGAAGAGCGCCGACGAGGCCCGGGAGATCGCCCTGGCCATGCTCGCCAAGGTGGGGCTCACCGACAAGAAGGACGTCTACCCCGCCACCCTCTCCGGCGGGCAGAAGCAGCGGGTCGCCATCGCCCGGGCCATCGCCATGCGACCGAAGCTGATGCTCTTCGACGAGCCCACCTCGGCCCTGGACCCGGAGCTCGTGGGGGAGGTCTTCGACACCATCCACGCCCTTGCCGACGAGGGGATGACCATGATCATCGTCACCCACCACATGGGGTTCGCGCGGGAGCTGGCCGACCGGGTGATCTTCATGGAGGGAGGAAACTTCCTCGCCGAGGGAACTCCCCAGGAGTTCTTCGCCGAGGGGATGAACAACGAGCGGATCAGGTCATTCCTGAACAGGATTCTGTGACATGAGTATCTACACCAACTTTTTCGTCGCCATCTGGCTCAAGTTCTTCTTCCTCCTGACGCCGTTCTTCGTCCTGTCGATGTTTCTCACCATGACGCCCGAGCTCTCCGCAGGGGAACGGCGACGGCTCGCCCTGAAGGTGACCCTCGCCGTGCTCGTCACCTGCTTCACCCTCTTCTTCTTCGGCAACCACATCTTCTCCCTCTTCGGCATCACCATCGACTCGTTCCGGATCGGCGCCGGCGCCCTCCTCTTCCTCTCGGCGGTGCAGATGGTCCAGGGCGACGCCTCCGCCGCGCCGGGCGAACGCACCGGCGACATCTCGGTGGTTCCGCTGGCCATCCCCATCACCGTCGGCCCCGCCACCACCGGTGCGCTCCTGGTCATGGGGGCCGAGCTCCAGGGTGCCTGGCAGACAGTGGTCGGCTGCGCGGCCCTGGCCACCGCCATCCTCTGCGTCGGTGCGCTCCTGGGCTCGGCCGCCGCCATTGAGCACGTCATCGGCAAGCGGGGGATCACCATTCTCAGCAAGCTGACCGGCCTGATGCTGGCGGCCCTGGCGGCCCAGATCGTCTTTACCGGCATAAAGAGCTTTCTCGGGATACCATCTCCCCCTCCAGCCTGAGCCGCACCCTCTCTCCCGTAAGTTCCCGCAGGGTGGTGCGCGCTATCCACCGGGCGAGGTGAACTGGTCGAGAATCTGCCCGATGATCACGGGCGGCGATTCAGGCTTCCGTGTCACCGGCATCCTCCGCTGGGCCGCCCGCAAGCTCGCCAAAGAACCGCGCCACCTGCTCGCGGGCTTTTTGTTTGATGTCGGGAGTGACATGGGAAGCTACCGTCACCAGGGCCGCGGCGATGACCGCCAGGTCATCGGTGTAGCCGACCCCAGGGATGAAGTCGGGGAGCGTGTCGATGGGCGAGATGAAGTAGCCGAGGGCGCCGATGATGGCGGCCCGGGCCCATTTGGGCGTGGAGGGTGCCCGGAGGGTGTGGTAGAGGATCAGCACCTTCTCGATCAACTCGCGCCCCGCCACGCGGGCGAAACGGGCGATCTTGGTCTTGAGGTTGTTTTCACTGTAGTGGGGGGAAAGGTCTTGGGACATGGGGATTCCTCCAGTCGGCCGGCGGGCGAAACAGATTCAGATTCATGCACAGAATACATGCTCCAACGAGTAAATCAAATCCAATTCTCCCCCCCCTTTCCGTCCGAAGCTATGCTAGAATTTCCCCCTATGGAGATAGCTTGCCGCTTCAAGTTCCCTTCGACTCCGCACAGGGAACGATCGTGCGCTGAGCGGAGCCGAAGCGCACCTCAGCTACATTACCCACTGACAAGGCGCACCCCACAGCGGTGCGTGGAACGCTAATCAGGAAGGTTGTTAAGGATGCATCCCATGCCGGACCCGGAAGAACACACCCGTGTCGCGTCATCACCGGAATCACCCAAACACATCGACCGGCTCTACTACTCGCCCGTCTTCATTGTAGCGGGCGTCGTCGTGTGCGCTTTTGTCTCAGAATACCTTGTCATGGGTTTCCTCTCCCACTTCAAGCTGCTGGACAGCCCTCTACACCAAATTAAAGTAGCATTTCCGCACGCAGATATGGTAAATACACGGCGTAACAGCCAAGTAACAACTTCATAGCAGAGATAGCGATACTACTAAACCATCCGCGAGGGTGGGACGGAAAGCCCACGGGTCTCCCTGAGACAGCCGGGTCGCCGAACTATCAGAACGATAGCAGGCGTCCGGCTGTTTTTTTATTCTATCCCTTGAAACACTGAAAGGAGGTGAGCGGACGGCGCAAGTGTAACCTTTTATCAATGCAGGCAAGCAGCGGGTTCGACAACGATCCTCCCCCACCGTGCAGTCAGATACCCCGAATGAAACACTCACCCCAACAACGAGCCTCACGCACCGTGGCGGCAACCGAGCCGCATCAAGAAGAGGAGTACATCATGCTGAGACATCATTCATTCCGGTATCTTCATCATACCATCATCACCCTGGCGGCCCTGAGCCTTGCACCGACCATGGTCCTGGCAGCCGACCTCATCGTATCGGTGAAAACCGACAAGCCGACCTACCAGCCGGGACAGAAGGTTACCGTGACTGCCTTGGTAAAAACCACCAACGGCACGCCGGCCACCTCCGCCAAGCGAGCTGACCTGTCCATCAGTATCCCTTCCGGGTCGGCTGCCCAATCGGGCTCCATGACGAGCACGGGCAACGGCTACTACTCGTACAGCTACACCCTGAGCACATCGGCGGCGGTGGGGACCTGGAAGGCCAATGCCGTTTTCGAAACCTCAGATGCCGGTGGCACGGGAAGCACCTCCTTCGCCGTCGCCAAAGCACCGGTCGTCACCACCCCGCCGCCGATGTGCTCAGGGTGTAGCTGTACGAGTAGTAGCCGTTGCCC
>RHLS01000054.1 GCA_003712145.1 Desulfuromonadales bacterium
AATGTGTATAAGAGACAGTTGCCGTCCTGGTCAATGACCCGCTTGACGATGTGGGGGCGATAGACGGTCCCTTCGGAGGCGACCGACGCGATCATGGAGGCAAGCTGGATCGGCGTCATAAGTACGTAGCCCTGACCAATGGACGCGGGCAGGGTATCGCCCTGGAACCATTTTTTCTTGTGACGCTTTTCCTTCCACTCCGAGGTGGGGATAAGCCCCCCTTTTTCATGATCGAGCCCCATCCCCATCGGCGCACCAAGGGCCAGCTTTCGCGCGGTTTCCGCGATCCGGTCCATGCCCATCTTCTCTCCCAACTGATAGAAGTAGACATCGCACGACTCCTTGAGAGCCCGCTTCAGGTTAACCGTTCCGTGACCTTTCCTCTGCCAGCAGCCGAATGTGGCATTGCCGAGGGTGTAGGACCCCTTGCAGACAACCGAGGAACGCTCATCGATGAGCCCCGCCTCAAGACCTGCCAAGGCCGTGATGATCTTGAACGTGGAGCCGGGGGGGTACTGACCCTTGAGTGCCTTGTTCTCAAGGGGGTGGCGCTTATCCTCAAGATATTCCTTCCATTTGTCGGGCGGCATTCGACCGGCGAAGAGCGACGGATCGAAACCGGGGTTACTCACGAAGGCGAGAATCTCGCCCGTGTTGACATCGAGGGCCACGGCGGCGCCGGCCTGTTCCCCGAAGCTCTGCTCGGCACGCTTCTGGAGATCCGCGTCGATGGTCAGGACGAGACTCGATCCGACAACCGGGGCAGTCTCGGAGATGGTCCTGAGGATCCTGCCCCGGGCATCCACCTCGATCTGACGACCGCCATCCCTGCCATGGAGAAGCTGCTCCCAGCTCCGCTCAATGCCGCTCTTGCCGATATAGTCACCCGGGTTGTAGGCCCCGGAAGTCTCTGCCTTCAGCTCTTCGTCCGACATCTCGCCGATGTAGCCGAGGAGGTGGGAGGCCAGCAAACCATTCTCGTACTGGCGCACCGGCTTCATCTCGATTTCGAGCCCCGGAAGCCAAAGCCGGTTCTCCTCCAGAAGCTCCAGCTGGTCCCGGGTGATCCCCGACGCGAGGACAAGGGGACGGTAGCGCGATCGTCCCTTCCCCTTTCCCCATTTTTCGAGAAGCTCCGCCTGGTCAATTTCCAGAAGAGCTGCCAGGCGGCCCAGAAAGGCTTCGTGGTCCTTTACCTCCTGGGGGATCGCCGCGACACTGAAGGAAGGACGGTTGCTGACCAGCACCTTGCCATTTCGGTCGAAGATGGTACCCCGTGAAGCGGCCACGGGAACAAGCCGCAGTCGGTTGCTCTCCGAAAGGTTCTGAAAGCTCTCCGCCTTGACGATCTGGAGGTACCAGAGTCGCGTGAGTAGCAGAAAAAAAAGGGTCGCCGCAAAGATTGAAAGGTAGACCACCTGTCGCCGGGGCCCCTGGCTCGGCCGGATGTAGCGCTGATTGCTCATCTCGACTCCCCCATCCTCGCCAGGGGCGTAAAGGTAAAGACCAGGGAGGCCACAAGGGCATTCACCAGGCCTTGGGGAACGATGCTCTGCAGCAGCGAGGCGTAGATTCCCTGGGCAGCGGAAAAGAGGAGCAGGAGCAGCAGATTGAGAAACCCGTTCACCACCGTCGCGGAGAAAACCCCCACAACCATGAGGGAACGACGGTCGGTATAGAGCCGGTCGGCAACGGTGGTCAGAAGCCAGAAGATGAACAGGTAGGAAAAGCCGTTCAGGCCGAGATACAGGCCGCTGAAGCTGTCATGGACAAGCCCGAGAAAGAAGGCGAGCGCACCCCAGGCGATGTTCTCGCGCAGCCCCAGGTAAACCACGAAGAGGATAAGGAGGTTCGGCTTGAAAGGGTCGGCCAGGTAGGCCGGAAGCAGCGTCACCTGCAGGACAAGTGCCACGAAAATGAGAATTGCGTACCAGAGAAACGTGATCATTCGCTCTTCTGCATGAGGACGAGGACTTCCTCGAGTTTCGCCATGTTGACGGCCGGCCTCACGTCGATGGTCTGGAAGATGCCGTACTCTCCCTTCTTGACCATTGCCACCTCGCCGATCACAAGCCCCTTGGGAAAGATTCCCCCCATGCCGGAGGTGACGACCATGTCGCCGACCTTCACATCTTCCTCGCGCAGGGAAAAATCCAGGGAGCAGAAACCCTTCCCCTTCCCTTTCACCACCCCCCGGGCACGGGAGCGCTGCACAACGGCGGCGATTCCGCTGGCATGGTCAGTGAGCAGGAGCACGCGGGAACTGCCAGCCGCCACCTTGACCACCTGGCCGACCACACCGCCGGCCGCCACAACCGGCATCCCCTCCGCAAGGCCGTCCACAGAGCCTCGGTTGATGACCAGGGTCTTGAACCAGGGGGAGCTGTCCTCACCAATGACGGTTGCCGCAACGGAGGCTGCCCTGAGCGTTGCCTTGAAGTCCAGCAACCGCTTGAGCCGCTCGTTTTCAAGCCCCGCCTCACGGCTTTCCAGAAGCCGTGAATTCAGGATCTTTACCGACTCCCGGAGACTCTTGTTCTCCTTCCGGACATTCACCAGGTCGACATAGTCGCTCCAGACCCCCGCAACGGAGTCGTTCAGCCGGGATCCCACATTGTGAACCGGCGCAAACAGGTTCATGACCAGTCGCTCGAAACCGTTGGCATGCTCCTTGTCCCTCAGGTTGAGGGAATAGAACGCAAGGGCCGCGACCAGCGCCACGCTGGTCGCGATGTAGACCCGGTATTTCCTGATCAGTTCAAGCATGATTTAAACAGTTAAGGGAGGCTGGGCCTCCCCTTGTTCTCCAAATCAGTGTGAGACAACGGTTGCCGTCGCACCGGAAGCGACGGGCTGGCAATGCGGCTCAGTCAAGGTGGAAAGGCGACCCCTCCAACTCTTCATGGCGGATCTCGTCCACCGGCGACTTCTTGCCCTCTCCTGCGTAGAGCCTATTGGGAGCGTTGAAGACGATACCGTTCTCCCGGCCAATATTTTTGTACGCATGGACCACCCCCGGCGGCACGATCACCGCCAGCGGTGCGTCGATGCCGGCAAAGAGGGTCTGCTTGACTCCGAAGCTGGGAGAACCGGTCCGGACATCCCAGAGGTAAACCTTGAAATTGGAAGGGCCAATGAAGCAGAACCAGTCGGTCTGATCCACATGCTCGTGGGGCCCCCTGGCTACGCCGGGCTGGGTCATGGAGATATAGGACATGACCGGCATGGTTGCGGGATCGGTTTCGTCGCTGCGGAAGAGCTCCACAAGCCACCCCCGCTCATCCAGGAACTTGGACAGGGGCCTGACCGTCACATCGTGAATCTTCCCCTTGGTGAACTCAGGATAGCCGTGCATCGTTCTTTCCTCCGCAGAGTTCGGTTTCATTGTAAACCCGGACCAGGTACTCGCGGTACGAGGATTTGGGTGTCTGTGCAATGACTTCAGCCATCCCGCGACAGTCGAGGTACCCCATCCTGAGAGCGATCTCCTCCAGACAGGCGATCTTGAGCCCCTGGCGAGCCTCCAGGGTACCGATGAAATGGGACGCCTCCAGAAGGCTCTGGTGAGTGCCGGTATCCAGCCAGGCAATGCCGCGGCCGAGCTTTTGCACCATGAGCTCGCCGCGCCGCAGGTACTCGAGGTTCACATCGGTGATCTCCAGTTCACCGCGGGGCGAGGGGGCAAGATTACGGGCAATATCCGTCACCTTGCCATCGTAGAGATAAAGCCCCGGCACGGCGTAGTTGCTCCTGGGGTCAGCCGGCTTCTCCTCGATGCCAATGGCCTTGCCGCTGCCATCGAACTCCACGACTCCGTAACGTTGCGGATCATTCACGTAGTAGCCGAAGATCCGGGCCCCGTTCGCAAACTCGCGCACCGCCCGGTCAAGCTCCATCTTGCCGTAAAAGATGTTGTCTCCCAGGATAAGGCAGACCGGATCACCAGCGATGAATTCCTCGCCGACCAGGAACGCCTGGGCAATACCCTTGGGCTCCGGCTGCACCCTGTAGCTGAGACGGATACCCCAGCGGGAGCCATCACCGAGCAGCGCCTGGAAACGGGGGGTGTCGTGGGGGGTTGAAATGATGAGGATATCGTTGATCCCCGCCATCATGAGCGTGGCCAGGGGATAGTAGATCATCGGCTTGTCGTAGACCGGCTGGAGTTGCTTGCTGGAAACGAGCGTGAGGGGATAGAGGCGGCTTCCCGCCCCTCCTGCGAGGACAATTCCTTTGGTGATGGCCATTCGCTTCTCCCGGGTCGGCACAGAGGATTGGACAAAAATGCCCTTGGATTAGGTGGTTATAGCACGGCGGAGCAAAAGCCGTCAAACGGTATCTACCCCGGCGAAAAAACCGGTTCGGCGGGTTTATTTTCCGCCAGAATCACGCGGACGGCGGCACCGATATCGTCACAGACCGTCACCCCCGGGGGAACAAGGTGCATCTCCTCCGCCCCGTAGCCGGTCATCACGAGAAGCGGCCGGCACCCTGCCGCTAACCCCGCCGCAACATCGGCCTCCTTGTCGCCGATGATCCAGGAGCGGGAGAGGTCAATGCCGAGGGCCTGCGCCGCTGCCATAAGCATTCCCGGAAGGGGCTTGCGGCAGGCACAGTCAGTACGGTAGGGACCGACGCCATGGAGCGGATGGTGGGGGCAGAGGTAATAGGCGTCGACGCAGGCGCCAACCGTGGCCAGTTCGCCGTCCATGAAGCGGTGGAGCCGGTGGACAGCCTCCTCATCGTAGTATCCCCGGGCAACCCCCGACTGATTGGTAACCACGATAACGAGGAAACCGGCCTCCTTCAGGAGCCTGATCGCCTCCGGAGCACCGGAGATGAACTCAAACTCCTCGGACCGGTGGAGGTAAGACTTCTCCACATTGATGGTGCCGTCCCGGTCGAGGAAAACGGCTCGATTTCCTTCCTCACTCCTCACGCCTCGCACCTTTCCCAAAACTACCCGTAACTGTTCAGAATTTTTTCGATGATGTTCGTCGTCGAGCGGCCATCCACGAACTCCACGAGTTCCACCCGTCCGCCATAGGACTCGACCACATCCTTGCCGACGACCCCCTCCGGCGTGTAGTCCCCCCCCTTGACCAGGATCGAAGGCCTGAGGGTCTCGATAAGACGCAGCGGCGTATCTTCGTCGAAGATCACCACATAGTCGATGCAGTCGAGGGCAGCGAGAATGTGGGCCCGCTCCGCCTCGCCGATGAGGGGGCGCCTCTCCCCCTTGAGCCGCCGCACCGAGGCATCGCTGTTGAGTCCCAGGACGAGGAGATCACCGAACGCACGCGCCTTCTGGAGGTATTTCACATGCCCCACATGGATCAGGTCGAAGCAGCCGTTGGTAAAGACAACCCGACGGCCCCGGGCCCTCTCGGCCTCAATGACCGTCGCGAGGACGTCCATGTTCTTGATCTTTGCGTCACCGTCGCCGTGGTGGAACCCCAGGGAACCGACGATCTCGGCAGGGGAAACCGTGGAGGTCCCGATCTTGCCCACCGCCACACCGGCTGCCGCATTGGCGAGCCGCGCCGACTCGGCAAAGCCGGCACCTCCGGCAAGCGCCATGCCAAGCACCGCCAGGACAGTGTCGCCGGCGCCGGTCACGTCGAACACCTCGCGGGCAAAGGTTGGAATGTGGACCACCCCGCCATCCCGCAGGAAGAGCGACATACCCTCCTCGCTCCGGGTAATCACCAGCGCCGTCAGGTCGGCCACCTCCAGAAGTTGCGCTCCCGCGTGACCCAGACTCTCCATGTCGCGAATGGCGACCCCGGAGGCGGCCTCAGCCTCTTTCCGATTCGGCGTGAGGACCGTAGCCCCCCGGTATTTGGCGTAGTCGTTCCCCTTGGGATCGACCACTACCGGAATCCCCCGCTCCCCGGCGAAGGCAATCACCGCGCCCAGGAGTGACGGCGTCAGAACCCCCTTCAGGTAATCGGAGACGAGGATGACATCAATCTCTTCACCGCGCACACGGAGAAACTCCATGATCTTCCGCTCGTACTCGGCGCCGATGGGCTCCCGGGACTCCCGGTCAATCCTGACGATCTGCTGGTTTGCAGCCACAATGCGAGTCTTTCTGCCCGTGGTCCGCAGCGGGTCCTCGAAGATTCCCGCCACGTCAATTCCCTTGCCGGTGAAGGCGCGGAGCAGAATCGACCCGTTGTCGTCACCGCCAACGACGCTGGCCACGCTCACCCGACACCCCAGGGCCACCAGATTGTTGGCCACGTTTCCCGCACCACCGATCCGGATTTCCTCACGGGTGACATCCACCACCTGCACCGGCGCCTCGGGAGAGATCCGGTCAGCCCTGCCCCAGAGGTACTCGTCGAGCATCAGGTCGCCGATGACGAGCGCCCGGATATCCCGGGCATGGACAAAAAGCGATTCGACGTCTTTGCGTTCCATATGTTCCCCTGTAGAGGCGCCCCTTGCGGGGGCCCTGGTCGGGCAGGCGCATGCCCACCCTTAGGTTCATTTCAGCCTGTCCAGAATACCCGCCGCCAGAAGCGGAATCATGATTTCGTGATGGCCGGTTATGGTGTAACCCCGCCCCTTCCCCGACGTGGGACGCTTCACCACGTTCTGCAGCGGCCGGTAGTGCTGCTGCATGTCGAAGTTGGCGGTTGAGAAGTGGTCCACGTGGTGCCCCAGGTTCTGGGCAATGGAGAGGGCCTTGAGGAAGACTTCCGGCAGAAGCACCGCGCTCCCCACGTTGAGATAGACGCCGCCGTCGCCGAGATCCGCCACCACGGAGGTGAGAAGCCGGAAGTCCCGGAACGTGGCCTCGCCGATGACGGCTCCGTCGGCAGCGGGGTGCTGGTGAATGATGTCGGTGCCGAGCGCCACGTGGACCGTCACCGGGATATCCCGCTCCACGCAGGTGGCCATGAGGCTCCACTCCCGGTGCGGGTTTGCGTTGTCGATAATGAACCGCCCCACGGCTTCGCCGTATCCCATCCCCCGGGCAACCCCATCCTTCAGGGCACGGTTGATGTGGCTGCCGGTCTCCTCGGCCATGCCGAAGGTGCCGCAGTGGAGGACCGCCCCCACGTCCTCGCTGGTCTCGCCGATCAGGGAGAGCTCGTAGTCGTGGATGGAACCGGCGCCGTTCAGGGCCACCGCCGTAATGACGTCGGCCTCGATGAGCTTCTTCAGCACCGGCTGAAGGCCGCACTTGATGACGTGGGCACCCATGGCGAGAATCACTGGCTTACCCAGCGACCGGGCGGCAACGACGGCGTCGATGACACCGTTGAGGGCTTCGGCCCCCAACTGGGCCGGGAGCGCGGCAAGAAGGCCGGCGACGCTCATTCCGGCGCCAACCGGGCCAGCGAAGTCATTCTGGATGCTCACCTTGTTTTTGCGCTCGGCAATGGGATAGGTCTGGACACCCGCAAGGTCCATGGGCCGGTACTTCATGCAAAGAGCCCCTTCTCCACCAGGTCGCAGACGATGTGGATGATAGTAATGTGCCCTTCCTGGATGCGGGGGGTGTCTGAACTTGGCATGGTCAAATCCAGGTCGACGAGCCCCTTGATGGTGCCGCCATCGCGCCCCAGCAACCCCACGGTGCGGCAACCGAGCTCACGGGCCAGGTGCAGAGCTTCGTACACGTTCTTCGACGATCCGCTCGTGGAGATGCCAACCACCACGTCACCTTCGTCAGCCAGGGCCTCCACCTGGCGCCGAAAGATGGCGTCGAAGCCGTAGTCGTTGCCGATGGCGGTGAGAATCGAGGTGTCGGTGGTAAGCGAGACGGCAGGCAGGCCGCGGCGCTCCATCTTGAAGCGACCGACGATCTCGGCGGCGAAGTGCTGGGCGTCGGCAGCGGAGCCCCCGTTCCCCATGACGAGGAGCTTCTTCCCCTCCCCCAGGGCAGTGACAAGCATCGTCGCAAACGCGGCAATCCCCGGTGCGAGGTCGCGCTCAACCGCCTCCATCACCTCCCGGTGGGAGCGGAGCTGTGACGTGACTGCTTCAATCATCGTATCCTCCTGAAAACGACGTTATCTGGCGTACTGTAGCCGAATAGGCAGAGGGTGTCATCCAATTTCCACGGTTTCACCGCGATGGTAGCAGCGCTCTTCCCGACATCTGAGCGCTTCCTCCAGCCAGGCAATGGAGCGAGAGTTCTCGACTCCCGGCAGAGGGACTCCATCGACTCCGGCAACGGGGACCGTGTCGCTCCGTTCAGCCTGAAGCCGGCCGAATATCTTGCGGACTTCGGAAGCAGAAAAGAGGTAGGGGAGTACTTCGACCCGGATGGAGCGGTGGAGGGAGTCATAGCCCCGGTCAGCCAACGCCTTATGGAGCTTGCTGTGGACGATGACCGTAAAACGGTGTCCCATCCGGGCACCCTTCAGGATCGTACCGAAGGCTTCGTGGACCACCTCGGGGTCGGCCTCCCGGGGCCAGTAGACACAGAAGGCATCCTCAGTCCCCCATCGGGAGTCGTAGGCTGCGGCGCTCCGGCGCACAGTCTCCTCCCGACGCACTGTGGAGCCGAAGAGAATGTCATCCTTATACCTGACCGCTCCCCCTTCGGCGGCAAAAGTGAGAAAGCCGTTCTTCAGGGCCCGGCGCGAATAGTCCTTGAGACACCAGGCGCCGCCATCGAGGTCCTCGTCGAATCCCCCCTGACATTCCAAGAGTTCTCTCCGCATCAGGAGCGCAGCAAAGGAGCCGTGGGACACCTCGATGACCCTCGGGAGACCGCTCCCCTCGCGTGCGCGCCGCGGTTCGGCTCCCGTCACCAACTTTGGAACAATGAGCCCCGCATCGGAGCGGGCGGTTGCCAACTCCAGCATCGGTTCAAGCCACCCCTCGGAGACGATGGAGGTGTTCCGCACCAGAATCACGAAGGGTGCTTCCGATCGGTCGAGTCCCCGGTTAACGGCCTTGACGTACCCCTGATTGCTCCGGTTTTTCAGCAGGAGGGCCTGCTCCCCCAACCCCTCGGCAAACTCCTCCAGGAGCCGCTCGGTCTCCCGGTCGCTGCCGTTGTCGAAGAGAATGAGACGGGCCGTCGGGGCCGTCGCCATTAGGGATACCACGCAGTCACGGGTTTCGACCGGCCGGTTCCAGACAGGAATCACTATATCGATAGAAGGTGTGAACATTGTGTCGGCGGGACACGGAGCAAAGCCCCCATCCATCGATGGGGGCGCTCCGCAAGCGGGAGGAGGGATGCTGTCAGGATGAGACCGCCACGCTCCTCAGGAGGTTCAATTCGTCCAGGGCCTTGCCGGAGCCGAGAACAACGCAGGAGAGGGGATCCTCGGCAATGAACACCGGCAGCCCGGTCTCCTCGCGGAGCAGCACGTCCAGATGACGCAGGAGTGCTCCGCCACCGGCAAGGAATATCCCCTTGTCGACGATATCGGCCGCAAGCTCGGGGGGAGTCCGCTCAAGGCAGATCTTCACCGCCTCGACAATGGCGTTGACCGGCTCGGAGAGAGCCTCGCGGATCTCATCGGAGTTGATCACGATTGTCTTGGGGATACCTGACACGAGGTCGCGCCCCTTCACTTCCATGGTCCGCACGTCGCCGGCGGAGTAAGCCTCGCCGATCTCGATCTTGATGGACTCCGCCTTCTGGTCACCGATGAGGAGGTTGTACTTGCGCTTGATGTACTGGACGATGGCTTCGTCCATCTTGTCGCCCCCCACCCGCACGCTCTTGGTGTAGACGATGCCGGCCAGGGAGATGACTGCTACCTCGGTGGTGCCGCCGCCGATGTCAACAATCATGTTGCCGGAAGCCTCGGTGATGGGAAGCCCCGCTCCGATGGCGGCCGCCATGGGCTCCTCAATCAGATAGACCTCGCGGGCGCCGGCCGACTCCGCCGACTCCTTCACCGCGCGCTTCTCCACCTGGGTGATGCCCGACGGGACGCAGATGACGATCCGGGGACGGACCAGGGTCTTGCGATTGTGAACCTTGTGAATGAAATACCGGAGCATCTCCTCGGTGATGTCGAAATCGGCGATGACCCCGTCCTTCATGGGGCGGATGGCCGTGATGTTGCCGGGGGTACGGCCCAGCATCTTCTTGGCCTCCATCCCGACGGCGAGCACCTTCTGCTGCCCCGTATTGGTCTTCTGCACCGCCACCACCGACGGTTCCCGGACCACAATCCCCTTTCCCTTGAGATAGACAAGGGTATTGGCAGTCCCGAGGTCAATGGCCAGATCGTTGGAAAAGAGCCCGAAGAGGGCGTCGAATATCTTAAGCATGCTAAATCCTCTCGATTCATGCGCATTAACGCGTTTTTGAAGCGATGAATCGTAACAGAAAGGTCCGGGCCATGCAAGGGAGAAAAGCGGGTGAAATCGTATTCATGTTGCTTTCGGCGGGCTGTTTATAGTAGTATGCACACCCGTTGTCCCAGGGGAAAAATACCTAATCTTGCGCAGTAAAAGGAGTCCTCGTCAATGCTCGGCATCATGCGGAAGTACAAGCAGTCCATTGTCATCAAGGTGGTCTTCGGCATCATCGTTCTCTCCTTCCTCGGCACCATCTTCCTCATCTGGGGCAAGGGAGACGGCGGCCAGCCCACCCCGTCCAGCTACGCCGTGAAGGTTGACCGGACAAAGATCAGCTACGAGGATTTCCAGCGGACCTATTACCGCCTCCGCGACATCTATGCCCAGATTTACGGATCTGCTTTCACCCCGGAGGTGGAGAAACAACTTAATCTCAAGAAGCAGGCCCTCGACACCCTTATCGAAGGGGCTCTGATCCGTAACGCCGCCAAGGGGATGGATGTCAAGGTTACCAAGGACGATATCCAGAAAGCCATCGCAGCCATGCCGGCCTTCCAGAAAAACGGCGCTTTCGATTTCGCCCAGTACCAGCAGGTCCTGCAGGCGAACCGGATTTCGCCCGAGCAGTTCGAGAACGGCCAGGAAGAAGAGCTCACGATCCGCAAGGCCCAGGACAAGATCAAGGCCAAGGCGCTGGTGAGCGACGATGAGGCGCTGCAACTCTTCCGGAAGAAGAACGACCGGCTGAACCTGACCCTGGCCGCGTTTTCTCCCGAAGAGGTGATGGGAGAAATTAAGCTCACCGACCAGGAGCTCACCGACTACCTCGCAAAGAACCAGAATGAGTTCAAGACGCCGGAAAAGGTAAGCGTCGCCTTTGTGCTCGTCGATCCTGTCAAGGCCGCCGGCACCGTGGAGGTCACCGAGGCCGACATCCAGTCCTGGTACCAGAAGCATATCGACCGTTACCAGGGAAAGGGCGGGATCCTTCCGCTGGCCGAAGTCAAGGAGAAGGTCAAGGAAGATGCCCGTCGCTTCCATGCGGGGCAGAAGGCCTATGAACTGGCCGCTGCATCACTTAACAAGCACAAGGCAACGGCCGACATCGCCGCCATGGCCCGCGAACTCGGCGCTTCCGTCACGGAAACGCCGCTCTTCACCCCCCAGCAGCCGGCCCCGGCACTGGCCGGCGAGACGGAGGTGGTCCGCCGCGCGTTCCTTCTCAAGCAGAGCGAACTGGGGGGACCGGTGGAGACGCCGAAGGGGATCTACATTCTGAAAGCAAAGGAGCATAAGGCCGCCGAGGTGCCGCCGCTGGCCCAGATCCGCGCCCAGGTGGAGGCAAAGGCAAAGGCCGCCCGGGCCGTGGAGCTGGCAAAGAAAAAGGCGGAGGAGGCCCAGGCGAAACTCGCCAAGGGAGATACCACCGGACTGAAGCTTCAGGAGACCGGCAGCTTCGCCTTCGATCCCAAGGGAATGGTTCCGGTCGCCGGCCAATCCCCGGATCTCATGGAGGGAGCATTCAACCTCACCGACAAGGCCCCTGCCCCGCAGGCTCCGGTCAAGGTGGGGAACCGCTGGATCGCCTTCAGGCTCAAAAAGCGGATCGAGCAGAATGCAGCCGCTTTCCCGGCAGAGAAGGAAAAGATCAAGCAGGAAATCCTGCCCAAAAAGCAGGAAGAGGAACTCCAGAAATGGATCAAGGAGCTGAGGGGCAAGGCGAAGATCGAGATCAACCCCGCGCTCAAGGACCAGTAACCGACTCGACGATACCTATTAAGAAGGAGAGACAGCAATGGCCAATCTGGTTCTCACAACCGACTTCCCCGACCTGAAACTTGCCGGCCGCGGCAAGGTCCGCGACATCTACGACCTGGGCGACGCGCTCCTCATTGTCACCACCGACAGGATATCAGCCTTCGACGTCATCATGAACGAAGGAATCCCGGACAAAGGCTACGTCCTGACCCAGATATCCGCCTTCTGGTTCCGCCAGATGGAGGACATCATTCCGAACCACATCATCTCCACAGATGTGAAGGATTTCCCCGCCGAGTGCCAGAAGTACGCTGCCGACCTTGAAGGGCGCTCCATGTTGGTGAAGAAGGCGACACCGCTGCCGGCGGAGTGCATCGTGCGCGGCTACATCTCCGGCTCCGGCTGGAAGGACTACAAGGCCACCGGAGCCATCTGCGGCATCCAGCTTCCCGCAGGGCTTGTGGAGTCAGACAAGCTTGAGGAGCCAATATTCACCCCCTCCACCAAGGCCGAGCTCGGCACCCATGATGAGAACATCTCCTTCGAGAAGATGATCGAACTGGTGGGAAAGGAAACCGCCGAAAAGGTTCGTGACGTAACCATCGCCATTTACAAGCGTGCCCGCGACATCGCAGACACCAAGGGGATCATCATCGCCGACACCAAGTTCGAGTACGGAATCTACAACGGCGAGCTTATCATCATCGACGAGTGCATGACTCCCGACTCATCCCGCTTCTGGCCCAAGGATAGTTACCGTCCCGGCGGTGCCCAGCCCTCCTTCGACAAACAGTTCCTGAGGGACTACCTGGAAACCCTCGACTGGAACAAGACCGCCCCCGCGCCGCCCCTGCCGGCAGAGATCGTCCAGAGGACTGGGGAGAAGTACATGGAGGCTCTGGTCAAGCTGACGGGTAAAGGGAAATAGAAGCGCGTGTGTACACGAAAAAAGGAAAAGCCCCGACCGGCCGGCCGGGGCTTTTTACGTTTAGCAGAGGCAGGATACCAGAAGCCGACTACTCCCGCTCTTTGAGAAAGTAGTCCCCGAGCTGCGACCGGCTATGCTCGTCATCGTGGCAGTACGTGCACAAGTTTTCCCAGTTGCTGCCATCTTTGGGGTTATTGTCGTGATTTCCGTCCCGATGGTGTACCGTCAGCAGGTGCAGATTGTTGAGCTCAAACTCCCGGCCGCATTTGGCGCAGATCCAGCCGTGAATCTTGAGGGACTGCTCCCGGTAACTGCCGGACGCACTCTGCTCCGCCTTCATGCGTCGGACCAGATCATCCAGATCGGTCTGGGAACTGCTGCCCGTCGGTTTCTGCGGCCGGCGCGGCCTGAACGTCTGCCACATGACTCCTCCCCTGCCACCTTCCCGTCAGTACCCCCACTCCAGGCTCTCGATCCGTGCCACCCTGCCGTTCTCGAAGATCAGCTGGTACATGAACTCGTTGGGGCCAAAGTTGTAGGTCCAGTCGTCGACGGTGATCGTGCCGATAGTTCTGCTCCGATAGTGCCTCCACCTGCCATCAACCTTCGTCTGCTCCCTCTGGTAGGCGAAGTCGGGCTGACCACACTTCTTGACCACCTCAGCGATGAAATCCCCCAGGGAAACCATCCCACCGCTGCAGCGCATGCTACCCGACTCCGACCCTCCTGCGGCACCGGACAACACCGCCACCGTAACAAGAGTCAACATGGTTCGAACGGCCGTTTTCATCTCTATCCTCCCGTGCCACGGAACCCATAGTGTTACAGCGCACCTTCATCTTCAAGAATAGCAACGATCTGATCGATTTTCATACCTTTATCACTGCCGCCGTAGGAGCCCGCCGCGTCGGCCCGGCAGACCTGCAGCAGCAGCGGAAAGAGCGGGTGCTCGACAAAGCGGTGCTGATTCCTGGTGAGACGTGCTCCTGGCTCCAGGTTCCAGGAAAAATGGAATGTGTGGTGCTTTACGAGCCATGCCACGTCGGCGCCAAGCTCCGGCAGCCCCAGGCGTTCCATGACCGCCGGCACCATGACAGCCCCCTTATCGGCATGCCCCCAGGAGCGCCAGCGCCCCTTGATGAACTCGGTGGTCTCAGCCTTGCCGATGTCATGGAGAAGCACCCCCCAGAAGACCCGCGGATCAGCATCTTCGGGGACCGATGCCACGCACAGCATGGTATGAACGAAGGCGTCCCCCTCGGCGTGGTAATCCTCCGGCTGGGGCACCCCCCGGAGGAGCTCCACCTCGGGAAGCCTGGCGGAAAAGGAGCCGTCAGCAAGCCACCGCTCGATCGTCAATTTTGCATCAAGAGCCCTCATGGTGCGAATGATTTCCTTAACCACTACAGCCGGTTCACCAGAGCCGCGAACTTCTCCGCCAGGACACCGACCTCGGTGGCGATCCTTCCGTCAGGGGCGCCGACCGCCACCGGACCGTAGTGGCCGGCGGAAGTGAGACCCTGGACGACGCAGCCGTGGATGAGAAACGCCTTCAGGATGTCGAGGACCACGGTGTCCCCGCCGCCGCCGATCATGCCCTCGGACGTGAACGCGGCGGCAGCCTTGCCGTCGAGCTTCTTGAAGTACTTGACGCTGTCGTCCACGAACTTCTTCACCGGCCACGCCATGGTACCGAAGTAGTTGGGGGAGCCGATCACGAAGCCGTCGTAGGAAGGGAGGGTGTCAATATCAACCTCCTCCACCTTCTTCAGGTCCACCGCGAGGTCCTTCATCACGAGGCCGTCTGCGATCATTCTCGCCATCTTTTCGGTATTGCCGCTTCGCGAGTAATAGGTAATGAGTACTTTTTTCATGGTCTGTCCTCCAAGTCAGTTCTCACACGTAAAGCAAATCACAGATACCGCTTCAATCCGCGCTTCTCAAGCTCCTCCACCACCTTCTTCACCTCCTGGGCCCGTTCCCGGGCGCAGACAAGGAGCGCGTCGGGGGTATCCACGACAATCAGGTCACTGACACCGACCAGGGCCACAAGCTTCTCCCCCCCGTAGGCAATGCAGCCGGCAGCGTCAGTGATGACCGCCTCCCGGGAACCGATCACCACGTTGCCGGCAGCATCCTGGTCCATCACCTCGGGAAGCGCGCTCCAGCTCCCCACATCGCTCCAGCCGAAAGCGGCAGGGATGACGACAACGTCCTCCGCCTTCTCCATGACACCGTAGTCAATGGATTCCCCCTCGATCATGGCGTAGACCGCCTCGACCTGCGGGGCCAAATCGGCCGGCTCCCAGATGTCGGGAGAGAACGCTATTCCGGAGAAGGCCTTGGCCAGTTCCGGCATGTGGACGGCGATCCGGTCGAGGATCACGTCGGCCCGCCAGAGGAACATGCCGCTGTTCCAGTAGAAATTGCCGGCGGACAGGAACTCCAGCGCCCGCTCACGGTCGGGCTTCTCAACGAAGCGCCTCACCGGATAGGGACCGTCGCCCCTCAGTTCCGTGTCGGCCTCGATGTAGCCATAGCCGGTCTCGGGACGGTCGGGGGCAATTCCCAGGGTAACCAGGTAGCCATTCCTGGCCGCTTCCCGCGCCCGCAGCACCGTCGCGGAGAATGCTTCCTCGTCGCGAATGTAGTGGTCGGCCGGAAGCACCGCCATGACCGCCTCGGGGTCGTGCTGGGCGATCAGTGTGGCGGCCAGGCAGATCGCCGGAGCGGTGTTGCGGCCCAACGGCTCCTCGATCACCTCGACCCGCACCCCCCGCAGGTACTCGAGTTGCCGTCGCGTTTCCTCGGCCTGAAGGTGATTGGTGACCACGAGAATCCGCTTGGGGTTCAGGGGAACGACCCGCTCCACGGTCCGCTGGAGCATCGACTTGCCCCCGAAGACCGACATGAGCTGCTTGGGGTGCAACTTCCGCGACAGGGGCCAGAAACGGGTGCCGGAACCGCCGGCCAGGATGACGACGTACATGGAGTCCTCCAGAACGATGATATAAAAGAGCCCCGCAGCCCTCACCTCCGGACCCTCCCCCTGAGGAGAGGGTGGCCGAAGGCCGGGTGAGGGGCTTCTGAAACAAGAATGAATGGGATGGCTGTTACGGCGGCCTGCTTACCGGAGCGGCAGGTACCCTACCTCCAGCACCGTAAAGACCGCATCCCCCGCCGGACGGCGGACAAGGACCTCCTCCCCCTCACACCGGCCGAGGAGGGCTTTGCCCATGGGGGAGTCAATACTGATGAAACCACAGGGGGCATCGGTCTCGTCGGGACCGACAACCCGGTAAACAACCTCGTCCCCCTCCTCGTTCTCCAGGCGCACCCATGCGCCAAAGAAGATTTTGCCGGCCTGGGCCGGCGGGGACTCCACCACGGTCAGAGCATCGAGCCGCTGGGTGAGGAAGCGGAGGCGGCGGTCTATCTCCCGCAACCGCTTCTTGCCATAGATATATTCTGCATTCTCCGAACGGTCACCCTCGGCGGCGGCGTCAGACACCCCCTGGGTGACGCGGGGACGCTCCTCTTTCCAGAGCCAGGTGAGTTCGTCACGGAGCTTCTTGGCCCCTTCGGGGGTGATGTAGTCTGACTGCTTTGCCATGCCTGATGCTACTTTTTATCGTCGAACTTCCCTTTCAGGAGATCGCCAAAGGAACCGAGGGTAGCACCCTGGTCCGCGTCCGACTGCTGACGGAAAGACGTCATCCTCTTCTCTTCCTCTTCCGCCGCGCGGCTTACCTCGGCCAATGAAAGCGACAGCCGCCGGTTCTCACGGTCGACGCCGTCAACCTTCACCTCAACGGCTTGCCCTTCAACGACAACCTCGCGGGGATGGGCAATCCGCTTCCCCTTGCCGAGCTTTGAGATGTGCAGGAGCCCGTCGACGCCAGGTGCCAGGGTCACGAAAGCGCCGAAAGCAGCAAGGCGCACCACGGTACCGGTGTGATACGAACCTTCCGGGAAGGTATCGGCAGCCGCCTGCCAGGGGTCGGGCTGGGTGTCGCGCAGGCTCAGGGATATCTTGCCGCTCTCCCAGTCGATCCGCTTGATGACAACGGTCACCTCCTGGCCGGTGGACAGGACGTCGCGGACATGCTTCACCCGCACCCACCCCACTTCGGATACCGGGATGAGTCCGTCGATGCCGCCCATATCGACGAAGGCACCGAAATCGGCCAGTCGGGTCACCGTGCCAGTGATGGTCATCCCTTCCTTCAGAGTGTCCTTCAGGAGTTCACGCTGGCGGCGCTGCTCCTCTTCCAGAATCTGCCGGTGGGAGACGACGATGTTGCGCCCCCGCTCAGCGTACTCGGCGATCCGGAACAGAAGGTGCTTGCCCACGAACTCGGCCGGATTCTCGGCCCGCCGGAGCGAAATCTGGGAGAAGGGGCAGAAGGCACGGACAGAGCCGCCGAGCTTCACCTCAAAGCCGCCCTTGATCTCCTTCACCACGTACCCTTCCACCGGCAGGCCGGCACGCCAGGCGTCCTCCAACTGGCCGAGGGCAGCGGCACCGCCGCTCATCTTGGTGGTGAAGCGGAGCTCGTTGCGCACGTTGCCCTGGAACCAGACGTTGATGGCGTCACCCTCTGCCACGGTCAGATTCCCCTCGGCATCCAGGAGCTCCTTACGGTCAAGTACGCCCTCACCCTTCTTGCCGATGTCGAGAAAGACCCACTCGGCGCCTATCTTCAGAACGCGGGCCTCTACCCTGTCGCCGGGCCTGAGCCGCGTCGTCGCTTGGTTGCTCTTCTCGAAGAGCTCAGCAAAGCTCTCCTCTTCGGTCGTTTCAAACATGTCCTTGTCGTCGTCAATGGTCATCAAACAGTTCTCCCACGGGTGATAACGACTTACCAAAAAGCCGTAAAGAATGAAAGTAGTCGAAATGGCACGTTTAGTCAAGCATCTGAAGTGCATTCCCCTCGCATCGGCGGCCGGCAGGGCTCTTGAAAGATCTCCACGGCTTCCGCCAACCGTTTTAGTTAGGGTATACTGGAAAACAACAGAGGAGACGCCATGAAAAACACCCGCAAGAAAAACGTCCCACCCCTTGGCGATACCCTGCTCCTGGTCGCCACCCTTCCCGGCGAGATCCAGGCGGCCCTCCACCGGCTGCCGCTGGATCAGCTCCTCGAAGTGGTCATGGACCTGGGACGCCTCCCCGAGGCCCGTTTCCCGGACAAGGCGGTGAGGTTGGCGGAAACGCCGGTGACCCACGAGGAACTGGCCCATGTGACGGCGTTGGTGGGGGAGTTCGGTGACGACAACCGTGCCGGCATCGAGCGGACCCTCCACCGGATCTCGTGCATCCGCAACCGGAAGGGGCAGATCGTGGGGCTGACACTGCG
>RHLS01000055.1 GCA_003712145.1 Desulfuromonadales bacterium
CCCCCACGAACATGAACCGATCTCCCATTCCCACCCCCACCACCCGGACCTTCACCACCGACACCACTGATTCCGGACATTGTCAGACACATTTGGCTTGACAGTGGTGCAATTGATAATTATATTCATTTTCTATTTTCGTCATGCTGTGCCTGCCAGGAAAGTCTATTTTACTAAAGTTCGTGGACAGTGTGTCGAAACACTTAAGTAGAGCAACTAATCCAGAAGGAGGAGACGTAGAATGCTAAGAAAATTCACCGGCGCAGTCATGTTCGGGATTTTGCTGGCGGCGGGAGGGGCATTCGCCGAGGAACCGAAGAAGATTCAGGACAATTCCTTCCTGATCGAAGAGGCCTACAACCAGGAAGATGGCGTCATACAGCACATCCAGACGTTTCAGTACATGAAGGGGGACACCTGGGCCTACGCGTTCACCCAGGAGCTGGCCGCACCGACGCAGGCCCACCAGCTCGCCTATTCGATCCCCGTGCTCAAGAACCCTAAGCCCGGCCGCGAATCGGGGCTCGGCGACATATCCCTCAACTATCGCTACCAGGCGGTCATGAAGGAAGGGATCGCCCTGGCCCCCAGCTTCTCGCTCATCCTGCCGACCGGCGACTACAAGAGGGGGCTGGGCTCCGGTACCGTAGGGTACAAACTCAACATTCCCCTCAGCGTGGAGCTCTCCGACAAGGTGGTCACCCACTGGAACACGGGGCTCACCTTCACGCCGAACGCCAAGGAGCCGGGCGGCGCCAAGGCGGATACGGTGTCGCTCAACTATGGAGCCAGCGTGGTCTATCTTCTGACGGAGAATTTCAACCTGATGCTTGAGGCGGTGGGGACCTCCGACGAAGAGGTGGAGGCGGATGGCTCAACAACGCGGGAGGATTCGTTCCTGATCAACCCGGGATTCCGGTACGCCTTCAACTTCAAGTCGGGGCTCCAGATAGTTCCCGGCCTTTCGTTCCCCATAGGAATCGGCCCTTCCAAGGGGGATTACGGGGTTTTCGCCTACCTCTCCTTCGAGCATTCGCTCTTCTGAGAGGGCCAAAGAACTGAGATGAAGAAGGGGGGTGCCTATGGTACCACCCTTCCCCGCCACCACAACCTGGTACACCGCCGGGATAAGCAGCAGGGTCAGCAGTGTCGAGGTAATCAATTCTCCCACAACTGGGCGATGCGGGACAAAACCCCCGCAGGCGCTTGAAGCCCGCGGGGGTTTTCGTGTTTCAGGAATCGAACGTCTGGCTTCGGAACATTGCCAGCCGAACGGTTAAGGGAAGTTTATATCAACCTGGGTGGTGAAGGTGCTGGACCCGCCGGTGGCCTTCTTGTTGTATATGTCGTAGCCGAAGATGACCGATACGTTCTTGGAGAAGGCCCAGGAGACGCCGAAGCTGAGGGCGCCGAAGGCGTTGTCCGCACCCTGGTAGTCGACAGCCGCCCACAGCTTGTCGGAAATCTCGCTCAGGGTGCGGTCCCAGGAGAGAAGCACCCCATGGTTATCGTTGGCCCCCTTCTCGTCGTTAAGCGTTGCGCTGTTGCCGAGGTAGTAGCCGGCGGAAAGCCTCCCCACCACCGGCAGGGTCTTTGCCACGAGGCCATAGACGATATTGTTGTCCGTCCTGAAGGCACTGTCGGAATCGGCGTTGGTGCCGAACCCGTAGCCACCGACGGCGATCGCCGGAGAATATTTGAAGAGGGAATCTTCAGGGGTTCCGAGCTTGGCGTTGAAGTAGACCGGATGATCGTCATACCCGTTGCCGTAGACCAGGTAGTCGATCCCCACTTCCATCTGGAGTTTCTCGAAAGGAAGGACGCCGACGGTCAGACCGAGGTCGAAGGAGTTGTCCCGAATCCTGCTCTCCTGATCGGCAGCGGTCTTGGTAGAGGTCCGGATATAGCTGTCCAGACCGAGGTGAGCCGTGCCGAACGCCTGTACGTCGGTAGAAGGAATCCATATCTGAGTGGAAGGTGTCGCCAGGGCGATTCCGCTTGCTGAAACCAAAAGCGCCATTGCCAGGGAAAGAATCTTCATCGTCTTTTTCATGTCCATACTCCTTTGTAGTGTTGTTTATTCTTGCACTAAATGTCCTGCCACCAGCGTTGTCCCTCCAATCCCCCTTTCAGTGGTCAAAATAAAAAAGGAGTCTTCCCCCGTAGTGAAAGGCGCCTTTGCCCTGTAACGATTCTGCGCTGCCTGGATTTTTGCGTGCTGCGATGGCTTTGTTTAGCAGCAGCCGTGCCAGTATGGAGCGGATAGTTGCCACGAGTGATTACGTAAGGTTAAGGGTTGTGGAACGATTGGAAGGAGTAACTGCGAGAGCCTGCGTGCCGGTTTAGTCGACTGTGGTGCCTCAATTTTGGGCAGGCTGGGAGCATGTCTGGCTGATGGTTGTGGAAATTGACCAGCTCCAGGCTCAAGGGCCGCGAATTTGGACTGCCTCATTGACACACGAACGCGGGCCGTAGTAGTATCGAGCCACGCTAATTAAAATTGTGGTCAACTGTATGGGACGCGGACAGTATCGAAAAATTATTGCTCTGGTTCTTCTCGTGGCAATCGCAGCTATTGCCTTCGATGGGCTCGGGCTTGTCCATGCGATGGACGACTGCGTGCAGGCTTCGCATGTCAAGGCCGACGCCATTTCCTCCAATAATTTCTCTACTGATGATACTCCGTGTTGTCCCGGTAATGCAGCTTCCCACTGTGATTGTTATTCCTGCCACCTCTGCCCCTGCCATGCACCGTTGGCCCCCGGAGCGGTTCAGTTCCGCTACTCCCCTCTTGTTGCCGGCTACCTGGCATCCGAAAGTCCTGGAAGCATACCCGAAGTCTATCTTTCCATTTTCGTCCCCCCGCAGAATCTTGTCTGATCCGCTGAAGTAACGGCCACACGGCTGTTGGGGATTCGTGCGTTCTACGTTTCCGAATTTTCCCCGCTTCAGTGCCTTTTCGTTACATCAAATCCAATTATCAGCAATTCAAGGAGGTGCTGTCTTGACACGAGCATATCGTTTCGTGCCCGGAGCGGTCTATCTGCTCCTGGCGTTCCTGTGCCTTGCCCCGAGCGGGGCTTCAGGCGAAGTACGGTCGTTGACGTTGCCGCAGGCAGTCGAATACGCCCTGGTAAACAACGGCGAGTTGAAGGCGCTGCGCGCCGAAAAAGAGGTGGCCCGGGCCGGACTGGAACGTGCCGTGCTCTTCCCCAACCCTAGCCTGGAACTGGCAGGTGATACCGGCGCCCTGACCGGCAGTCCCGACGAGAATACTGTCTCCATCGGCCTGTCCCAGGAGTTCCTGACCAGCGGCAAGCGAGCCATCGAGGAGCAGAAGAAATACATCGAAGTCCACGACGGCTACCTCGCCGCCCTTGCCGACCGGCAGATTGCCCTGGCGCGACTCGAAGCCTCGGTCGGGGTCGACTTCCAGAACAAAACCAGCGGAGGTGCGCAGTGAAACGCAAGGGGATCATCATCGGCATCATCATCGCTCTCTGCCTGGGCGGGGGGATTGTGTACAGGTTTACCCATCTGACCACCGGCGGAGGCGAACACAAGGAAGAAGCGGGACATAAGGAGGCCGGCCACAAGGAAGAAAAAGCCGGCGGCCATGAAGAAGGCAAGGAACATACGGAAGAGAAAGAAGGCCATGAAGGTCACGACGAACATGGCGAGACCGGCAGCGTCAAGATGACCGCCGAGGTGCAGAAGCAGAATGGCGTGGTTGTCGCGCAGGCGAAAAAGCAGCGCTTGGCGGGGGTCATCAGCGCCACCGGCAAGGTGGAAGCCAATGCCGACCGCATCGCTCATGTTTCGCCACGCATCCCGGGCAAGATCGTCGCCGTCAGGGCCTCGCTGGGGGATAGCGTTGCCTCGGGACAATCCCTGGCGACCCTGGATAGCGTTGAACTGGGGGAAGCCCTCAACCGCTACCGCCAGTCAAAAACGAAACTTGCCCTGGCCCAATCAAACATGGACCGGGTCAAGGCCCTGGTGGAAAAGAAGATCGCCGCCCGCAAGGATATCTTTCAGGCCGAAACCGATTACAAGACCGCCCAAACCGAGCTCCATACCGACGAAGAGCGCTTGTTGCTGTATGGCATTTCTGTGTCTGAGCTTAAAGGAGACAGCCATAAAAAACCGCTCCTGCCGGTACGCTCCCCCATCGGCGGTATCATTACCGAAAAACATGCCATCGTCGGCGAGCTGGCCGACCCTTCCAAGAGCCTCTATACGGTTGCCGATCTCTCGTCGGTCTGGGTGCTGGTGGACATCAGCGAAAAGGATCTGGCCAAGGTGCGCAAGGGTCAGCCGGCAACGGTCACGGTCGGCGCATACCCTGACCAGAAGCTGAAAGGCCGTATCACGTACATCGCCGACCTGGTTGACGAGGCCACCCACACGGTAAAGGCACGAGTCGAGGTTGCCAATCCCGGCCGCAAGCTGAAACCGGAGATGTTCGCTACCGTTGAATTGGCGCTGGCGGCTGACGCACCGCCGGTTCTGGTTGTTCCCGAAGATGCCATACAGGATCTGGATGGGAAAAAGGTGGTGTTCGTTGCGGAAAATGAAACTGAATTCGCGGCGCGCCAGGTTCAGGCAGGCCGGGCGGCAGGCGGCATGGTCGAGATTGTTTCCGGGCTGCAGGAAGGTGAGCGCTACGCGGTCAAGGGGGCGTTCATTCTCAAGTCGGAAATAAAGAAGGGTGAAGTGGTTGACGAGCACGGCCATGGGAAGTGACCTTTTTATTCATCACAGAGTGAACTAACGGAAGCGAGGTTCCGATGCTGGAAAAATTGATTGCCTACACGTTGCGGCAGAAAGGGATGGTCATATTCCTGTCGTTGCTGATTGTTGCGTTCGGATTGTACTCATATCTGCGACTGCCGATTGATGCCTTTCCGGACGTCACCAACATTCAGGTTGAAGTGGTGAGCCACGCCGATGGCCTGTCGGCAATAGAGATTGAGAGAAATGTAACCTATCCGATCGAGATGGCCATGCGCGGCCTCCCCGATATCGAACAAATGCGTTCGGTCACCAAGTTCGGCCTGTCGATTGTCACCATTGTATTCAAGGACAATGTGGATATCTATTTTGCCCGGCAGCTGGTGTTCGAGCGACTGGCGGAGGCGCGGGAAAAGGTTCCGAAAGGGGTCGAGGTCGCCATGGGGCCCATCGGCACCGCCATGGGCGAGATCTACCAGTATACCCTCGAAGGGAAGATGCCGGATGACCCGCAACAGAAGATTGCCTACCTGACCAACCTGAGAACCATCCAGGAGTGGCTTGTCACGCCGCAGTTGAAAAGTGTTGCCGGAGTAAACGAGATCAACTCCTTCGGCGGGTACTTCAAGCAGTACCAGGTAATCGTGTCCCCGGAAAAGTTGCTGAAATATTCCATAACAGTGGATGATGTCTATTCCGCCATCGGCAGCAACAATGAAAACGTCGGCGGCAACCTCCTCGAACGGGGCACGGACCAGTACATCGTCCGCGGGGTTGGATTGATAAAGGATGTCAGCGACATCGAAACCATTGTCCTGAAATCTGCCGGTGGTACTCCGACGTATATCCGCGACGTCGCCCAGGTAAAGGTCGGCGAGGCAGTCCGGATGGGGGCCGCCATGAAGGACGGCAAGGATGAATGCGTCGGCGGTATCGTCATGATGCTGCGCGGCGAAAACAGCCGCGACGTTGTGCGCCGGGTCGCGAATAAAGTCAAGGAAATGAATGAAAACAATGTGCTTCCCGAAGGGATCAAGCTGGTTCCCTTTTACGACAGAAGCGACATTGTGAAGGCGAGCGTCAACACGGTCAACAAGGCGCTGCTGGAAGGCTCCATTCTGGTGCTGATCGTGCTGTACCTGCTGCTGAACAGCTTCCGTGGCAGTTTTGTCGTCCTTATAGCATTGCCGCTTTCGCTGTTGGCGACATTCATCGTCATGAAACTTGTCGGCATAACCGCAAACCTGATGTCCCTGGGCGGTCTGGCCATCTCCATCGGCATGATCATCGACACGACCATCATCCAGGTGGAAAACGTCCAGCGACACCTGAGCGAAGAGGGGGGGCGACATCCGAAATTGCTGACCGTGCTGAAAGCGGTCATGGAAGTCAGAAAGCCGAGCATCTTCGGCGAGCTTATCATCGCCCTCACCTTCATCCCCATTCTTTCCCTGGAAGGGATCGAAGGGAAGATGTTCAGCCCGCTGGCCATAACAGTGGCGATTGCACTGCTTGCGTCATTGTTCCTCTCAATATTCGTTATTCCGGTCCTCTGCATCCTCTTCCTGAAACCGCACCCGGAAAAAGAGAGCTTCATCATGAAGCATGCAAGCAGGCTCTATCTGCCGATGCTCGACTATGCCATGAACACGAAGCGCGTGGTGTTGAGTGTTGCGGGAGTTCTCCTGATTGCCTCGCTCTTTCTGGTTACACGGCTGGGAACGGAATTCATCCCGATCATGGATGAAGGCGCGTTTGACATGGATGTCGCCATGCTTCCCGGTGTTTCCCTGGCCAAGGCGATGGAGGTGAATCAACTGGCCGCGGCAAAGCTGAAGCAGTTTCCCGAACTTGATACTATAGTGGGACGAACCGGGCAGACCGGGGTCGCCCTGGACACCAGAGGCTCGGACAAGACCGGCTATGTGGGGATCTTCAAGCCAAAGAGCGAATGGAAACGTGATATATCGAAAGAAGAGCTGACCAATGAGATGCGCGAGTCCCTGGAATCGGTTGCGGGAATAAACTTCGGTTTCAGCCAGCCGATCCAGTGCCGTATTGACGAACTCGTCGCCGGAACCCGGGCGCAGCTGATTCTCAAGCTGTTTGGCGAAGATATCAACGTGCTCAGTGAAAAATCGGCCGAAATCGCCAGGGTTCTCTCCACGGTAAAGGGCGGTACCGATCTGAATGCGGAAAAGGTGACGGGCCAGCCATACCTGACCGTCAACATCGACCGGGCAAGAATCGCCCGGTATGGCCTGAATATCAGCGATGTGCAGAAGGTTATTGAAATTGCCGTGGCTGGCAAGGCGGCATCGCAGTTGTACGAAGAAAACCGCAGCTTCGATATCTCGGTTCGTCTTCCAGAAGAAAAAAGGAATTCCCTGGAAGCCATCAAGAATCTCATGATTACCACGAAAACCGGGATCAATGTTCCGCTCGAACAGCTGGCCGAGGTGAAAATGATTGAAGGGCCGGCTCAGATCAGCCGCCAGGACGGGGTGAGAAGAATCGGGATCGAGATGAACATTACCGGCAGGGATATCGGCAGTTTCGTTGCCGAGGCAAAGCAGAAGATCAAAGAGAATGTGAAGCTGCCTGCCGGCTACTATCTCACCTGGGGTGGACAGTTCGAGAACCAGCAGCGGGCGATGAACAAGCTGATGATCATCGGCCCTGTAGCCATTGGCTTGATCCTGCTTCTGTTGTACGTCACCTTCAGATCTATCCGCCTGGCGCTTCTGGTCATTTCCAACCTGCCCTTTGCCTTGATCGGCGGCGTCTTTGCTCTCTTCATCTCCGGCCAATATCTGTCCGTTCCGGCGTCAGTAGGGTTTGTCGTCCTGTTTGGCGTTGCCGTCCTGAACGGGCTTGTCCTGGTGTCGCGCATCTCGCAACTGCGGGATGAAGGACTAGAACAGCAGGAGGCCATCAGGAAGGGGAGCCTTGACCGATTGCGTCCGGTACTGATGACTGCATCGATCGCGATATTCAGCTTGATGCCGATGCTGCTGGCCAGCGGAACCGGCTCGGAGATCCAGAAGCCGCTGGCAACGGTTGTTGTGGGAGGGTTGATTACCTCGACCCTGCTGACGCTGCTGATCATCCCGGCGGTGTATGGCTGGTTCGAGAAGAGAAAAGTCGAGGAAGAGATGTAATTGAATCTGCAGCTGAGGATTTCTTCCCAAAGGGGGACGTTAGAGCGTCCCCCTTTGTTGCATCCGCTCGTTGAAGCGCCGCACGTGGGCCTTGGCCAGCTCCGTCGCCCGGTTTGCATCCCGTGCTGCCACAGCATCGACGATATCGCGGAGATCCTGGTAATTTTCCCGAAGAACCCCCTCCTCCATGGGAAGGTAGCTTTCGTAGTAGGTGTGGATGTTGTGGTAGACGGTCGTGAGCACCGTGTTGAACAGGGGGTTGTCGGTCATCTCCGCAAGGGCCATGTGAAGCTCCTCGTCGGTCCGGATGAAGGAGTCCCAGTAGGGCTCACCCTTGTCGAGATACTCCCCTGCCCGAACGAGGAGGCCCCGAAGGCGTTCCAGGTCCTGATCCGTTGCCCGCACCGCCGCAAGGGCGGCGACGATCCCCTCGATCCCCTCCCGGAATTCGGCCAGCTTGCTCAGGGGAACCTTCTGGTAGCGGATCAGCAGCGCCAGGCTCTCGCTCACCTGTTCCGTGGAGACACCCTTGATCACGGAGCCCCCGGCCACGCCGGTGCGGATCTCAATGAGCCCCTTCTGCTCCAGGACCCGCAGCGCCTCCCGCAGGGTCCCCCGGCTCACGTTGAACTCCTCCTGGAGCTTCCGCTCCGCCGGAAGCTGATCCCCGGCCTTGAGCCTTCCCTCTACGATCGCTTCCTGTATCTGATCGACCACATCCTGAAATATCCGGTTCTGCTTGGCCTTGCGAAACATGGGGTTTCCCCTCCCGTTGCATCTTGGTGATGCAGGATTACAATGGTTGTACCCTTATAGCACTCCACCACTTTTTTTCAAAGAATACCACAGGGCACAAGATAATACTAATGGTTTAACCATTGACATGCACGCAAAGGCAGTGCTACTGTTTGACGCAGGTAGCGCGACACCATGGGCTATCCGTCCCATATGAACCAACGAAGGAGCGAGCCATGCTTAACAGTGAGCTGAACACGAAGATCGTCAACCGCGGCAAGGAGTTTTTCGGCAGCATCTCCGGCGAGAAGCCTTCCCTCTTCAACAAGGGGGCCTGGATGGGGAAGGCCATGGACTGGAGCATGCAGAACGAGCAGTTCAAGATCCAGATGTTCCGGTTCGTGGATGTCTTCCCCTCGCTGACCACCAGCAGGCTCCTGACGGAGCATATCCGCGAGTATTTCGGCAGCGAGCAGGACATGCCCCCCTTCATGGCCACGGGAGCCAAGGTGGCGGGGATGCTCGGCTCCTTCGGCGGCGCCGTGCTGAACAAGGTGCTCACCTCCAACATCGAGGAGATGGCTCGCCAGTTCATCGTGGGGGAGACCACCAAGGAGGCGGTGAAGAACCTGGAAAAGCTCCGCAAGGACGGCTTCGCCGCCGTGGTGGACGTCCTCGGCGAGGCGACCCTGTCCGAAGAGGAGGCCGAGGTCTACACCAACACCTACCTGGAGCTGCTGGAGGCCCTGAAGAAGGAGCAGGGAGGCTGGAAGGGCCTGCCGGGCAGGGGGGGCGACCCGAATCTCGACTGGGGTCACGCCCCCAAGGTCAACGTGGCGGTGAAGCCGACGGCCCTTTTCTGCCTGGCCAATCCCCAGGACTTCGAGGGATCGGTGGTGGCTATCCTGGACCGGATGCGCCGCATCTTCCGGAAAGTCATGGAGCTGAACGGCTTCCTCTGCATCGACATGGAGTCGTACCGCCACAAGGAGATCATCCTGGAGGTCTTCCGGCGCCTGAAGCTGGAGTACCGCGATTACCCCCACCTGGGGATCGTGCTCCAGGCCTACCTGAAGGATAACGACAAGGACCTGGACGACCTCCTGGCCTGGGCAAAGCAGAATGGCGTCCAGATCTCCATCCGCCTCGTGAAGGGGGCCTACTGGGACTACGAGACGGTGAAGGCCAAGCAGAACGACTGGGAGATCCCGGTCTGGACCATCAAGGCGGAAAGCGACGCGGCCTTTGAGCGCCAGGCCCGGAGGATTCTGGAAAACCACTCCATCTGCCACTTCGCCTGCGCCTCCCACAACATCCGCTCCATCTCGGCGGTCATGGAGATGGCCAAGGAGCTGAACATCCCTGACGAGCGCTACGAGTTCCAGGTTCTCTACGGCATGGCCGAACCGGTCCGGAAAGGTATCCTCAAGGTGGCCGGCCGCATCCGCCTCTACGCCCCCTACGGCCACATGGTGCCGGGTATGGGGTACCTGGTGCGCCGGCTCCTGGAGAACACCGCCAACGAGTCGTTCCTGCGCCAGAGCTTTGCCGAGGACGCCCAGATCGAGCGCCTGCTGGAGGACCCGGCCGTCACGGTCGAGCGGGAGCGGGCCGCCCGCGCCGCCAAGCCGAAAAAAGAGCGGCAGGGCCCCGGCGGCCTTCCTGCCTTCGAGAACGAGGCCATGGTGGACTTCACCCGGGCCGACCACCGGGCCGCCTTCCCGAGCTCAATCGCCCAGGTGCGGACCCAGCTGGGGAAGACCTATCCCCTCTTCATCAACGGGAAGGAGATCCGCACCAACGACCTCATCCCCACCGTGAACCCCAACAGGCCCTCCGAGGTCTTGGGCCAGATCTGCCAGGCCGGCACCACAGAGGTGGGTGACGCCATCGCCGCGGCCAAGGCCGCCTTTCCGGCATGGCGCGACACCGATCCCCGGACCCGGGCCGAATATCTCCTGAAGGCGGCAAAAGCCGCCCGCAAGCGGCTCTTCGAGCTCTCGGCCTGGCAGATCCTGGAGATCGGCAAGCAGTGGGATCAGGCCTACGCGGACGTGACCGAGGCCATCGACTTCCTGGAATACTACGCCCGGGAGATGATCCGGCTGGGCCAGCCCCAGCGGGTGGGCCACGCTCCGGGTGAGCTGAACCACTACTTCTACGAGCCCAAGGGGGTGGCCGCGGTCATCGCCCCCTGGAACTTCCCCCTGGCCATCAGCATGGGGATGGCGGCGGCAGCCATCGTCACCGGCAACTGCGTGGTCTTCAAGCCGTCGGGGATCACCTCCATCATCGGCTGGCACCTGGTGGAACTCTTCCGCGAAGCGGGACTCCCCGAGGGGGTCTTCAACTACACGCCGGGCCGGGGCTCGGTCATGGGTGACTATCTCGTGGACCACCCGGACGTGAGCCTCATCGCCTTCACCGGCTCCATGGAAACGGGGCTGCGGATCATCGACCGGGCCGCCAAGGTCCACCCCGGCCAGGCCAACGTGAAGAAGATCATCTGCGAGATGGGGGGGAAGAACGCCGTCATCATCGACGACGATGCCGACCTCGACGAGGCGGTCCCCCATGTGCTCTACTCGGCCTTCGGCTTCCAGGGGCAGAAGTGCTCCGCCTGCTCCCGGGTCATCGTTCTGGACGCGGTCTACGACAAGTTCATCGAGCGGCTCGTCTCCATGGCCAAGGCCACCAAGGTGGGCCCCTCAGAGGATACGACCCACTACATGGGAGCCGTGGCCGACGACAAGGCCCAGAAGAGCATCAAGGAGTACGCAGAGATCGGGAAGAAAGAGGGGCACCTCCTCTACGAGAGCCCGGTGCCGTCCGGCGAGGGGTACTACGTCCCCATGACCATCATCGGCGGCATCAAACCCGAGCACCGCATCGCCCAGGAGGAAATCTTCGGGCCGGTCCTGGCGGTCATGCGGGCCAGGGACTTCGACCAGGCCATCGAGTGGACCAACTCCACCAAGTTCGCCCTCACCGGCGGTATCTTCAGCCGCTCGCCGGAGCACCTGGCCAAGGCCCGGCGGGAGTTCCGGGTGGGCAACCTCTACATCAACCGGAACAACACCGGCGCCCTGGTGGAGCGGCAACCCTTCGGCGGCGCCCGCATGTCAGGGGTCGGCACCAAGGCCGGCGGTCCCGATTACCTCCTCCACTTCATGGACCCGCGGGTGGTCACCGAGAACACCATGCGGCGGGGCTTCGCGCCCCACGAGGAGGATGACGACTGGGTAGAGTAAAACAGGGCTTTGCGGGGGGCGGGAGAAATTCTGCCCCCCTTCTCATTTGGGTGGACAGTGAACTCAGTGGCCGCAGGCCGGGTGAGGGGAACGAGGCAACGATCAAGTGGGGGAACGATGGGCAAGAGGCGTCAAGTTTATTTCAATCACGCCGCCTTGTGCTCCTTCATCCATTCCTTGAGAGCGGCATCTATGCGGCTCTGCCAGCCAGGGCCGCCGGCCTTGAAGAAGTCAATGACTTCAGGATCGAGCCGGAGCGAGACAGCCTTTTTCGTCTGGTCGGCTTTGGGACGGCCACGCCTCTTGAGCAATTCAGCCGCGGCCTGTTCGCCGATAAGCACGGGCAGGACTTCCCGTGCCGGACGCATGCAGGAGAAGTCCTTTTCGGTCAACTCGGGAATGTCTACATCGTCCCAGTCTTTCTGGGCAATATGATCAGGTTTTTTCTTCATAACGTTTCTCCTCCCGGGGGTTGGCCTTGCGGAGACCAAGGTGATAATCCGGGACACTCCCCGTATTCCTCTGTGGGATCAGCTACTCATCCGTCAGTTTCTTTCGATCTGGCGGTAGAAAGCTCTCGCCGGTGACAACGCTTCTGCCGGTCTTGTCTTCCAGATCCAGACGGGCCTTTTTGGCGATGCCACCACCTTTCTTCCCCGCTGCCCTGTACTCTTTCATGCCGGTAGCGTTGGTGCTCTCGGCAATCTGCCGGGTGGAAAGCTCGGCCAGGGCAGTGAAGATCAACTCCGCCTCGCTCATATGGTCACGCAGGTTCTGGCTTTTGAGCCCCTTCAGCGTCTTGTGCTCCTGTACCTTCAGCCCGGACCACTCCCGGTGAATGATGTCGGTCAGGATGGCGAATTCCGATTCCTTGCTGATCTCATGATCTTTCCAGTAATCGGTCAGCTTGTTGCGGGTTTCCTGGCCGGTCATCCGCTGCTGAATCTACTTTTCGCTTCTGCCCTGCTGCTGCCAGTAGCTCCGGGCACGGTCCAGCGAACGGGACGGATCGGCCATGTCCTGCATCCGTTCGTAGCCGACCCGGGCCAGCCAGAGCTTGATCGGCTCCGCCTTGGGGCTGGGCACGGACTGGATCAGCCGCAGCAGCACTTCGGGACTGGCGACGTCGGTCAGATATTTTTTCCCGTCAGCTGCTTCCAGTTTCAGTCGGTGACAATTTGTCACCGACTCACTTCCTTCCTTTCGCAGTCGCTCTCTCAGCTTGTTCCAGTACTTGCGGGCAGTCTGGAAATCCGGCTGCTGCAACAGCGCCCGGATGATATCCACGACGGAGAAATACCAGGTTTCGGTTTTCTCGTCGTAGACCCTGCGGATGTCGTAATCCTCGAAATTTACCGGCGTTATGTTCATCTCTGGCCTCATTAGTGTTTCAACTTTTCACCGAACCTGACAGGTGGTTCAGGATACCACAAGTATGTGACAGCCTGGTCACTTCATAGACTACGGCAATGGCACAACCTTATCGAAATGTAGGTTATGTGACCTTTATAATAGGTCAATGCTGCATGTCAGGAACATTGTCAAGAGGCAGTACGTCCGACACAAAAACCGCCGCATTTTGAAGGTCCTACCGCGACAATGGATACAGCTCCGGGAAAAACCAGCCGGCGGCATGGATCGGGAAGCCGATCCTGACTTCTCCCTTGGGTGTGTCGGAGACCAGCAACCCCTCGGAGATCAACTGACCGAGCACGTTTCTGCCGGTCCGTTCTTTCAGGCCGGATGCCTCGATGACCGCTCCCCGTGGTGCTTCGCCCCGCAGCAGGACCTCCTGCAGCATTCTGCCAGCTTCCGGCCGCAGGTCGTCCACGCCGGGCGGATTGGGGATTATGGCGGTGCCGCGCAGCTGCACATAGCTTCTGACCCGTTCCACCAGACCGTCCAGTTGCAACAGGATGCCCATGTAGTCCACCTGATCGAGGCAGACCTCCAGGAAGAACCGGCAGAACTTCACCAGCCCTTCGTTGGACAGGTTCCCCCTGCCGTCCAGATCATTGCGGCGCGGCGCATCGGCCCAGGTGAGTGCTGATTTGTAATCGGCATTTCTTCGTGCAAGGCCGCGGCTGACGGACCAGAGGCCGAAGCCATGGACGGGAATCCGGTGCAGGTAGGCTTCGGTGAACAGGCGGGCTACCCTGCCGTTGCCGTCGAGAAAGGGGTGAATCCACATCAGCCGGTGGTGGGCCGCTGCCGCCGCCACCAGTTTGGCAGCGCCGTGATGCTTTTCGGGAGCATACGATTCGCCGAACCGTACCATGAACGCGTCCAGGCTGTCATGCCCCGGCGGCTGATGCTGTCCTACCTTGACCGCTTGTGTACGCAATTCACCCGGCACCACCCGGCTCTCCCGGCCGGTATCCGGATTGGTCATGACCTGAAACTCATCCGGCAGCAGCCGGAAAAACTCCCGATGCAGCGAGCAAAGAAACTCCTGACCGGCGATGTTGGGCGGCGCTTCCTCCGCCAGCCAGGCTTCCATCTGCCGCTGTACGGTGATGTGGGCGACACTTTCCAGTTGCAGGTTGCGCCTGGCCGGTTCGGCGTCGTACTGCTGTTGCATGGCTCTGACGATATCGTAAGGGTGGGTGTTGTGCCCTTCGATCAGGTTGGAGTAGTAGCTGTTGATGATGCGCAGCAGTTCGCGCAGGGTATGCAGGGTAACAGGGTGCTGTCTGGTGCCGAGAGAGGCCGAGCGCTGGATTACCTCCAGGGCCAGATCCTGAAGATCATCGGCCCGTTCCGGAAGCAGTGGGGTCATCTGACTGATTGAGTCGGACATGGCACGTTCCTTATTGCCGATTTATATGCCGGTCGCTTCTGTACGCAACAGTACGACTGTATTGAATAAATTGCAAGCAATCTCAACATATAGCAAAAATATTTGCCGATTATTCTGCCGATGGAAGCAGGTATCGGTACGCTTGAACGCTAACCAAGGGAAGGATCATTGAAATTGGAGGCATGAAAAACGGCCATTACCCTGTTGCGAGGCAATGGCCGTTTGAGTTGATACGTGGGAGAAGTTGAATCAGTTCTGGGAAACCCGGTCAGAAAAGACGGGGCAGGATGTTTCTGGACAATTAAAAGCAAAAAGCCCCTGATTTCTCAGGGGCTTTTGGATCGCATCGGACGATGCTGGATTGTTTACTGGCGGAGAGAGAGGGATTCGAACCCTCGGTACCTTGCAGTACACACGATTTCCAGTCGTGCTCCTTCGACCACTCGGACATCTCTCCGGAACCATGAACTATAGTATAACCCTCCCGGTTTGTAAAGCCCATTTTTCCCGAATCCTTTCGACATGTTACCATTCAGCCCCGACCGTCAGAGGCTGGCAATCTCCTCCCGGATCTGCTGCTCCCGCCAGAGGGCGGCATAGAAACCGTCGCGGGCCACGAGGCCGTCGTGATTCCCCTGCTCGGCGATAAAACCATCCTTCAGGACGATGATCAAGTCACACTCCCGCACAGCCGAGAGGCGGTGGGAGATGACGATGACGGTCCGCCCCCCATAGTAGTCCGCCAGCCCATGAAGAATTTCCTCCTCTGTCCGGGCATCCACGGCGGAGAGGGGATCATCGAGTACAAGGATTGCCGGATTCTTGAGCAGGGCCCGGGCGATGGCGGTCCGCTGCTTCTGGCCGCCGGACAGGGTCACTCCCCGCTCCCCCACGAGGGTGTCATAGCCGTCCGGGAATCGCCGCACGTCCTCATCCAGACGCGCCAGCCGGCTTGCCGCCTCCACCTCGGTGTCACTGACCCCCTCCTTGCCGCAGGCGATGTTCTGTCGGATGGTGCGGGAGAAGAGGAAACTCTCCTGGGGAACGAAGCCGATGGCGCTCCTCAGCTGCCCCAGGGAAATCCGGTTGACGTCGGTGCCGTCAATGAAAATCCTGCCGTCCTCAACCGGGTAGAGACGGACAAGGAGCCGGACCAGGGTCGACTTGCCGCAGCCGACCGGCCCGACGATCCCGAGCCGCGAGCCGGCGGGAATGACCAGCGAGATGCCATTCAGGAGCGATGCAGCGCTACCATTGTAAGAGAAACGGAGCCCGCGCAGCTCTATACCGCCACGGATCGGGCCGATGTCCGCCGGCTCGGTCGACTCCACAACCTGAGCCCTGGCATCGAACACCTCGTTCAGCCGGGCCATGGAGGCGGCTCCCCGCTGAACCAGATTAAAGATCCACCCCAGGATGACCGTGGGCCAGACGAGCATGGCCAGGTAGCCGTTGAAGGCGACAAAGTCGCCCAGGGTCATCGCCCCGCTTATGACCCGCTCCCCCCCCAGAAAGAGAACAATGAGGGTGCCAAGGGCACCGGTGGCTGCCATGACCGGAAGCATGAAGCCCCGCAGCCGCGCCATGGTCATGTTGCGGTCCAGGTATCTGCGGCCCAGCTCCTCGAAGGCGGCGACGGCAGCCTGCTCGCGACAATAGGCCCGCACCACCACGGCAGCGGAGATGTTTTCCTCCGCCTGGCTCGTGAGGTGGGCCAACTCCTCCTGGGCCCGCTTCGCATGGTGGAACATGCGACGTGTGATCCGCTTGGCGGCGATAACCATGAGGGGAAACGGCACCACGGCAAAGAGAGTAAGGGGAAGGTTGATGCTCCCCATAAGGACCAGCGCCGCCACGTAAACAATGGCGGTGTTGATGACGTTCAAGACGCCAAACCCCAGCAACATCCGGATATTGGTCAGGTCGTTGGAGAAGCGGGACATGAGATCGCCGGTCCGCTCCCCGGCAAAATAGGGCATGTCGAGGGTGAGGAGCTTCGCGAAGAGATCCTCGCGGATGGCGTACTCGATCCGGCGGGCGGCATGGAAAAGGGTCGTGCGGGAAAAAATCCGGATCACCCCATGGAGGAGCGCCGCTCCGATAATCGCTCCTCCGTACCAGGATGCGGCATGGCGAGCGGTAGCGGGGTTGCGCAGACTCTCCACCGCCAGCTTCAGAAGCCAGGGGACCAGGAGGGCAAAGGCGTTGGTGCCGAGAATGCAGAGGGCCCCCAGGAGGTACGTCCCCCGACAGGCCCGCAGATAGCCATTCAGTCGTCTGAGTTCGCCGATGGGTCGCCTCGTTACAATAAAGTGGATACTGTACTCTTGTAATCGATTTTACACCACCTGTCAAAGCAGCCGCCAGCCATGCCGCCCCATCCGCGGCTCTTCTGTTCTATTATTGTGTAAACCGTTCTAGATTTGCGTTGACAATGCCTTGCCCCCCATGATAGCTTTTTACCATAACTAAAACGTAACAAAATAAATTTCCCCCTGCAGCGCCCCTTTAGATGGCGCTTATTTTTATTCTGACTAAAAGCTGAGCCCGGTTCGCGATCTGAGGTCGGTCCAATGGAGCACCTTCCATCCGCATGCCCGACGCCACGTCCCTCACCTCCCGCGGCGTCCTGCCCGCTCCGTCCCTCCCTCTTCGACTCCTCCAGCGCAGCGCCCTGTGACAAGGCCCTTAATCGGCCACGTCGGACCCAGGAGGTAGCGTGAAACACACCAAGATGACCCTCAGCACCGAGACCATGAATCTCGACTTCGTGAAGAAAGTCGAGTCCCTGTCGGGGAGTTCGGTGCGCCGCTGTTTCCAGTGCGGCAAGTGCTCGGCGGGCTGTCCGATGCGTTCGTTCATGGAGCATCCCCCCAACCGGATCGTGCGCTTGCTGCAGCTGGGTCAGTACGAACGGGTCCTGGCGGGGCGTTCGATCTGGTACTGCGCCTCGTGCGAGACCTGCACCACCCGCT
>RHLS01000090.1 GCA_003712145.1 Desulfuromonadales bacterium
GAGTGGTACACTTTTCAATTCCCGTAACTGGTACACTTTTACGTTCACATTGACACCTGTCTTGTAAAAATGAAGCAAGAGACCGAATTCTCCCACTGCCGGGTTAGCCACTGCGTCTTTTAGGAATTTGACCCACTCTTCTGTTCGCGGCTCTTGAGACTGTCGATACAATTCGTTTCTGGCCTCTTTCTTGTCACTTGCCTTTTCCTTTTCTTCGACCCATCTTTGAATCTTCGCTTCACTCCATCCCTTCTTTCGGAGTCGCTTTGTTTCGCTCTCACGGTCAGACACTTCCGTTTGCTGGTTCCGGAGGTTCATGCACCCGAGTGCGGTCCCGCAGTCGCAGTGGGAGGACTTCTTCCAGAGATAAGTTGTACCTTGGGGAAGTTGTTGTTCAACGAATTCGTTCTTTATGTCGATGAAGTGGAGGCCATGGGACTTGGCTATTTCGCTCAGCACCTCAAGAGGCGTACTCTTTTTCACTGTCGCTGTGATGTAGTGACACATCTTAATTTCTCTTCCTCATAACGGGGCCGCGAGCTAACCGGCGCGCAGTTTTTTTGCGCGACCGGTTGAGCGCGTTGTTGGCTGCTCCGACTGTGCGTCAGCATATGAATCAAGTAATTGCCGGATCATGCGCTGGTATTGCGTATGATATTTTGATGCCTCAGACTTGAAAAACTCGATACTCTTCTTACTGAGGGAGATAGTCACCTTGACCGATTCCTCCCGGAACGCCAATTCTGCAGGAGAGGGGAGAAAGTCCGGAATTATTTTTATCTCGCCTAATGGTTCATCGGTGTATTTTATTTTCTTGTTCATAAATCGCCTTTCCTTTCCGCCAGTAACCGGCTCCGAAGATCCGAATCACGTTGTTGCGATACGTAAAGCGTACCGTTATGATGCCATCCCGGACCTTACCAAAACAGTAGTAGCGCATTTCCTTGTCGCTATGATTCACGTCTTCCGCGATGATACGATGAGAATCGGCAAAGGCGTACTGGGCCTCCGCAAATGAGACTCCGTGCTTTTGCTGGTTTTCCAGATCCTTTTTCGAGTCCCATTCGAAATGCGTTCTTGTCATAAGAAAACCTTAGCAGAAAATGGGTTGTGGCACCATACTTTTATATGGCGTTTTTTATGGTTTGCTTCTGTGGGTTTGGTCCAGCCAACGTCACAAGGCGCACCGGCGGAGCGTAGCGGAGACCGTGTGCCGCCGCGGGTTGGGCAATCATTGAAACCTATAGTGAAGGATTGTTCTTCTTAATGCCCGCTCAGATTCCCAATAATAAGGAGGCGCTAGTGAACTATGCGGCAAACTCTTTGAAGTTTGGTATACCAAACGACCTTGTTCGTGTGCTTTAATTTGTATTTGCCTTGAAATAATATCGCTTCTTGTACAATAAGGTAAATCACGGCCCGTGTACGACTCGGCAGGCAGGCATAGGATGAGTTGACCGTTTGGTCTAAGGGCTGCAATAGCCTTTGCGATAAATTCTGAATATAACTGGGCTAAACCACCATCTTCTTCATTTGTGTTGAACCCATAGGGGGGGTCACAGATGATCAAATCAATAGAATTTGGCTCTAACTGTCTCGCATCAACGGAAGGTTTCACTTCTAATTCAATACATTTCTTCAATTGACTTAATTCATCTAACAAAAATACAGGTATAAGTTTGTTGGAGTAAGTGCCTGTAATTGTAAGATATGAGCACTCAGTGTTTACATCGATATTGCTTGTTTCAATTTCATTTCTCAGGAGAATTAACATGTCTATTTGATCTACTAATTTATTAAGTGATTTTTTGAATGCCGAAGCGAAATCGACAGATTTTCGTTTGAACCCTCCCTGAAATCTTAATTCAGCGCGTAATGCTATATAAAAGATTATTCTTGTAAGAAAGTTTGTTGTTGTTAATTGATCCACAAAAGTATTTGATAAAAAATATTCCTGATCTTCATCCTGTTGTTCTTCTTTTAGTTTATCAAGTAGGCTTAGAGCAATGAAATAAGGTGTAGAAGTTTTTATTTCTGGAAATAATTCATGTTGCATATTAATAGCTGACACATCCGAGCTACAACACGCCTTCAATTGATCAACCAAGCTAGATAGCTCAGATGAAGACATATTAAAAAAACAGATATTATCTGAATGTAAAATAGAAGCTGCTGGTGAGAGGTCTGAGCATATAATTTTATTATTAAGCTGCAATCTTTTGATTTCAAGCCATGTTGTGCCTGTTCCGGCAAACGGATCACAGATAACTCCGCCCGATACTATAGGTCTTGTTGCGTTGATTAAAGCAGCCGTTAAGCTATGTGGTAGTGTTGTGTGAGATTTCCAAGCTGGTTTATTTTCATCGAAGAAAAAAAATGGTGAATCGTTTTTTAGCAACTGCTCATAGCATATGTAATATCTTATAGTTCCAGCATTACTTATTTGCCCGCCTGATAAGGATCTATCTGAAATTAGCCATATGGTTCTCCCTTTTCTAAAGTTATGATGTATCAAGTAAGATCCTGCTTTAGGAATTAGCAGTTTGTCTTTGTATTTTACTGTTTGCATCTCGTTTAAAATTGAAGAAAGTCTGTGACTTCCCATACTCATTTTCTCAACATATATTTTGCATTGTTCTATTCCTCTATCTATTAATTCATATGAATCTTTGTCGTGACCTGAAAAATCTTCATGCGCATACACTATGAATGGAATCTCATCACCTGAAACAGTATTTCGACTCAAATGTATATCTAAGCTGTCAAAAAACTCATTTTTCTTTGCTTTTTTAATGTTTCTAATAAATATTGAACGCCCAGCTGAATGTATATATCCTGAATCGAAAACAACTTTATTTAAATCAAGACTTATGCCTTTTGGAATAAATACTGCTGATGATCCAAAAAACATATCCACTGCAACGGTGCAGCCAAATATATCCAGATATCTATCTGCGAATTGAATTATCTTAGAACACTACTGTCCGGTAAAGTTCGAATGTACTTCTGTAACCAGCTGATACTTATAGCTCTTTGACGCAATTGTTCTTTTTTCGATTTGAATTTGTTTCGGATGCTACCTTCCTGACTTCACAGGAGGGTGGCGATGCAATCCGGCAAAACGGTTTTCAAGCAGCTTTTACAGTTCTTACCCCGGTACGAATTCAA
>RHLS01000056.1 GCA_003712145.1 Desulfuromonadales bacterium
CGTCAGATATGAAGGTATGCAATAAATAATATGGGGAGTGTCCCTAATTTACCCCGCGGCTTCAACAGTAGTGGCAGGCTGAACATCAGTTCCTTCTTTGACCGAATTTTCCTTTTTCATCCGGCGCCTCCTCCTTTGAAACTGTAATTTATTATAAGCATAATATCTATTATAACTATTAGTTTTTTAATTGTTTCGTAAGAAAATATTGATTTGCTGCGTCACAGGCATTTTACAAATTAATTGGACGTATGCCATGAAATCTTAACAGTGGTTGTGTATAGCAGCAGTGTCCCAGTCAGTACGAATGGATGAACATGAAACGGGAACTTAGCCGACCTTGACGAGGGATCGGTAAGCCCGCGACAGCTCAACATGGAGCGTTGCGGGCTTTTTTTATTCTACAGTGAAATGATAGTAAACATCTAATGAATCGCCAAACCCGTCGTGAGGCGGGGACGGAATGCCACAGATCCTTCGGGGACAGCCGGGTTGCAAATCTCTTCGGAGAACGCTGCCCGTCAACGCCGATGAGTAAAGGAGGTGCCAGACTATCATAGCAAGCAATAATGTCGGCAGAGGAAGACAGCAGAGAAACGCAGGCTCAAGCCAGACAGCGCAGCCTGAAATGACCCGAACGGTCACACAACTGCACGCCTCCATTGGCGGCATGACAACCGAATATGATGAAACGACAAGCTCTGTAACAGATAACGAAGAATAGGGGGAATAAACTAATGCGGAAAACCAGTCAAAGGTTTGTAACCGGCATTGCTGCCGGCACCCTGCTGCTTGCCTCATCCCAACTGGCATTCGCAGCCGGCCAGGCCAAGAACGTCATTCTCATGATCAGCGACGGTCAGGGATTCAACACTCTCAAGGCCACTGAATACTACAAGGGCGGCAAGGCAGTGTATGAGTCGTTCGACGTCAAGTACGGCATGAACACCAGCTCGGCCGGAAGACGCGGTAACTACACGGGTCAGCCCTACAGCCCGGCATCGATGGCCACTAGCTTCGTTTACGCCAAGAGCGGCGCCACCGACTCGGCCTCTGCCGCCACCGCCATGTTCACCGGGGTGAAGAACTACGATAACGAGGTAAACTACACCACCGATAACAAGGCCCTGACCACCTTCTTCGAGAAGGCCGCCAAAGCGGGCAAGAGCATCGGCGCCGTCTCCAGCGTGGACTGGACCCACGCCACCCCGGTCAGCGTCTTCGGCCACAACATCGCCCGCGGCAACTACGGCCAGATGGCCAAGGAAGCGATCTACGGCAGCAATCCCAATGCCAACAACGCGAATTACGACGCCGGCAACTACAACGGGAACCTGAAAGTCGTCATGGCCCCGGGCAACCCCTGGTATGACAACAACGCCGCCCTGCGCACAACTCCGAACTACGGCCTGATCGGCGAGCAGAAGCACTGGGATGACCTCGTCGCCGGTGTCAACGGCTGGAACCTCATCACCACCCAGGCCCAGTTCAACGCCATGATGACCGGCGATACACCCGACAAGGTCTTCGGCATGCCCCAGGCATACGACACGCTGCAGTACAACCGCACGGGTCTTGGTGGCCTCAACAGCAAGAAGGCGCCCTACGCAGATGCCTTGAATTCGGGCGTTCCCACCCTGGCAACCATGGCCAAGGCGGCCCTGAACGTGCTGGACAACAACCCCAACGGCTTTGCCGTCATGATCGAGGGGGGCGCCATTGACTGGGCCAACCACGCCGACCTGACCGGCCGGATGATCGAGGAGCAGACCGACTTCAACGATGCCGTGCAGGCAGTGGTTGACTACCTCGACGCCGGCACCAACGGCAATACCTGGGACAACACCCTGCTGATCGTCACCGCCGACCATGAGTGCGGCCACCTCTGGGGTGACGGCCGCGTTGCCGGCTCCACCTTCTTTGATGTGAACGGCAACGGCGTATTCGATCATGGCGTGGACTATGCCCATGTCAAGAACAACGGTACCGGCAACCTGCCGGAAACCTGGTACCACTCGACGAGCCACACCAACGCCCTGGTGCCACTCTTTGCCAAAGGGGCCAATAGCGATCTGTTCGCCAATCAGGTCATCGGCACCGAGCCGAACCTCAAGGGCATCTACAATCTGGATAGCAACTGGGACGGTAAGAACACCTACATCGACAACACCGGCGTCTTCCAGGTCATGAACATGGCTGCCCTGGCCACCGACATCTCCGCCCAGGTCAGCGCCGCCACCTCCTCCATGGCCTACAACCGCGTCACCAGGCTCTACAACGGCAAGCTGACCATCACCAACACCAGCGCAGCCCCGATCTCCGGCCAGCTGATCGTAACCCTCAGCAACCTGTCCACCGGCGTAACCCTGACCAACGCCAGCGGCATGGATAACGGCGCACCGTTCATCAAGCCGGCCATGTCCGGCGACCTCGCACCGGGCGCGTCCATAACCGTACCGCTGACCTTCAGCAATCCGTCGAACGCAAAAATCAACTTCACCACCGTGACATTCAAAAACTAATTAAAACCAACATCTAAGGAGAATTCAATGAATTTCCTCAAAATCAAACTGCTCGTCATCGCCATTGTCATGTTCGCCGCCAGCTCGGCATTCGCAGCCCTGAGCTATGACGTAACCATCGACACCTCATTCCTCAACAACACAAATGGCTATCTCTACTTCCAGTACGGCGGCTTAAACGCCGTAGATTCCACTGCCACGCTCCATGCCTTTACCGGCGGCACGCTTGCCGCGGCAAACTCCACGGCAGTTGTTGACGGAACTGCCGTCAGCGGGACTCTGCCAGGCACCGTTGTCTTCGCCAACACCAACGGCACCAACGACTACAACCACGGCATCACCTTTGGCAGCAACCTCAAGTTCAGCCTGGCCTTTGCCGCCCCGGCATTCGGCGGCACCTCCGGCGGCAGCAGCACCTTCTCCCTCGGTCTGTTTCAGGATGAAACAGGTCAGACCTCGCTGCTCAACGGCACCCTCTTCACCATCGATCTGAACAACGACGGAACCGCTGCTGCCCAGGTACTGTCGAACGAAGCAACAGTCACCCCCACCCCGATCCCGGCTGCCGCCTGGCTGCTCGGCTCCGGCCTGATGGGGCTGGTTGGGATCCGTCGCCGCAAAGAGAAGCAATAAATATTTTCAGACCACTGGCAGGAAACCCCTGCCAGTGAAACTAACTTACGGAGAATAGGATATGAAAGCCTCAAAAGCAGTAATTGCCCTGTCGCTTCTCGCAGCAACAGGAGCAGTAGCAATTGATGATGCCCATGCTGCGCTGGGGGTGGATTTTGACAAACCCGTTGCTGACTACCTGGTCCCTGGGACCGCTGGCCTTGCTGGCTGGAGTTTCACGGCCAAACAGGACCTTTACGTCACCAGGCTCGGGATTTATGACCACGATGCCGACAGATTCGATGAGGGGACCCATACTATCAGCCTCTGGAAGTCTGACGGCACATTTATGACCAGCGTCACATTTTCTGAGCCAAAAGGGTTCCATTCAGGCGGTTTGGTAAACGGCAAATATCACATGATCGACACCAGCGCCACGCTGCTGGAGGGTCAGACCTATGTCATCGCCGCCACCATGGGAACGATGGGCGACCCCTTCGCCTATTTCCCTGATAGCGTTACAGCCACTGCGCACCACCTCACCTTCAACCCCTATCTCACCTATAACAACGCGGTCTTTTCAAGCAATCTTAATGCGATGCCAGGGGTTGATGCCGATTCCGCCTTCGGTAACTTCGGCGCCAACATCGACGTAACCCCCACCCCGATCCCGGCTGCTGCCTGGCTGCTCGGCTCGGGCCTCTTGGGACTGGTGGGTATCAGAAGGAAGAACAGGTAAACCGTTTCATCAGCAGCGGGGCCGGCACCGGCCCCGCATTTTTTGTACTAATCTGACAATCAGCTCCCCTCACAACCGCAACCTTTCAATAATACGGAGATAATCAATGAAAGTATCCTTAAACAGGAAATTCGCCGCTGCCGCCCTGGCCCTGGCCCTCTGCGGCTCGGCCCATCTGGCCATCTACGCCACCGACAGCTTTGCCGGGATCATCACCCCGACCCAGCTCAACAACTATTCGGCCCAAGTGGCCACCACCACCGGCAGCATGGTCTACAACCGCGCCACCAGGCTCTACACCGGCAAGCTGACCATCACCAACAACGGTCCGGCCATCAACGGCACCATCGTGGTGCTGCTCAACAACCTGACCAGCGGCGTCAGCCAGACCAACGCCAGCGGCAACATAAACGGCGCACCATACACACTGGTAAACGGCGGCCTCGCTGCCGGCGCAACCATCACCGTTCCGGTTTCCTTCAGTAACCCGGCCAATGCCAGGATCACCTTCACTCCGACCGTCAACCAGCTGATCAACGGCACGGTCAACGCCCAGGCCGTGCGCGCCCTGACCACCCCGTTCACCATCGCCGCCATCCCTGACACGCAGGTTTACACCGAAGAGACCGATCCAGCCGTTCGTGACGGTTTCAAGAAGCAGGTAGAATGGGTTCTGGCCAATGCCGCCAGCAAGAACATCGCTTTTGTCGCCCATTTGGGTGACGTGGTCGATAACGGCATCGACAACAATCAGTGGATCAATGCCAATACCGCCCTGTCGTCTCTGCTCAGCCAGAGCGCCGTGCCGTTCTCCATCGTTCGCGGCAACCACGACGAGCCGACATTCTTCCTGAACAACATCCAGCCGGCCGTCACCCAGGCCAAGCCCTGGTTCATCGAGGCCGCTCCGGGAAACCTCTCCCAGGCCCAGGTGTTCAGGGTTGAGGGGGCCTGCTTCCTCCATATCGGCTTCCAGAAGGACCCGACCCAGGCAGAGCTCGACTGGGCCAACGCCCTGCTCGCCAAGCCTGAGCTGCATGGGCTGCCGGTCATCGTCTCCACCCACGACTACATTGACGGCTCCGGCCAGAGCTCAACCGGCCGCTTCATCTGGAACGGCTTCGTCAAGAACAACCCGATGGTCTTCATGGTGCTGAACGGCCACACCCACACCGAATACGCCGTGGTGAACCATGACAGCGCCAACCGCCCGGTCTACCAGATGCTCTCCGACTACCAGGATCGCTCCAATGCCGGCAATGGCCTGATGCGGCTCATCACCATAGATCCGGCAGCCGCTGAAAAGCAAATCCAGGTAAAAACATTCTCCCCCTGGTACAACAAAGGGGCAGGGGCAGTCGGCGGGTTCACCAATTACTTTGAGACCGACGCTGACAGCCAGTTCAATTACAACGTAAATATCAAGGAGCGGGTCGCCTTCGACACCACCTTCGACTTCGGCGCCGAGCCGCCGGCTCCGCCGCTGCCGGCCCTGAACGCCATCCCGGCCAGCGTCCATTACTCGCACATCTTCCAGAACCGCCGTCCGCTGGCGGGAACCACCACCCCCTATGACGGCACGGTTGACGTGCAGATCAACGAGAACAACGCCACCCTGAACTACGGCGGCGAAGCGACCCTCACCACCGACATGGATGACAACCTCTCCCGTGTTCACGCCATGCTCCGCTTCGACGACATCGTCGGCACCGGCCCTGGCCAGATTCCTCCCGGATCGACCATCAAGTCGGCCACCATCGTCTTCAGCGCTACCAGCTCCACCAAAGGGAAGGTAAAGATGCACCGGATGCTGGTACCCTGGGGCGAGCAATCCACCTGGATGGACTTTACCCCGAATCCGGTATCATGGACCAGCATGACCTATCTCAACACCGACACCGGAATCTACCGCTACATCACCCTGCCGAGCGTCATGGTCGGCGGTGGCATTGATGCCGATGACACCGAGGCGGCCTCCCTGGTCGACATGGAATTCTCCATGCCCAAACCGGTGCCGACACCGTTCATCCTCGGCGTAGGATACGGGACAAACAATCTTGCCGGGATAACCTACCAGGCGCCCGCCTGGGATCCGAACACCGGCGCCGCCATCCCGAAGCCGGCCCTTGAGTACCTGAGCCAGAACACCGCCGGCCTGAAGGCCACGATCCAGAAGTGGGTCAACGGCGAAGCCCCCAACTACGGCTGGTACTTCGAGCCGACCAGCTCTGACGGCTGGGACTTCGAGACTGCCGAAGGGAAGCAGCCACCGGCGCTGGTTATAGAAGTTGAAGGCGCACCGCTGGTGCAGTAATTGGGTTGTGTAAGTATCTCCCCCTCCCCCGGCAAAGCCGGGGGAGTCCTGTTGGACTAAACTCACACAAATAAATCCAATAAAAGGAGAAACCTGTGAAAAAGTCTTCTTATTACAGCATTCTGTCCGCCTGCGCTTTCAGCATGATTGCCAGTGCGGCCTTCGCCGCGCCCTGGAAATTCGGCGTCATGTCCGACACCCAGTGGCCCACCTCCCCGGACAACAAGAATCCCAATGTTGCGGTCAACGTCATCCGGCACCTCAACACGGAGTTTGTCAACAAGGGGGTAAAATTCGTTATTCAGGTCGGCGACCTGACCGATACCGCCGGCACCAACAACATCAACCTGGATGTCCGGGCCACCTTCGCCCAGGACCTCTATAACGCAGGCATCGGCTTCTATCCGCTGCGCGGCAACCACGAGTCCGGAGCATCAGCGGGGGTAAGATTCCAGCAGATATTCCCCCAGACCCAGAGCTGTATGAACAACCAGACCCCCAACATGGTTGCCACCACGATCTACGGCGACCTTACCAATCTGGCGAACTATCCGAACTATAACTCCACTGACTTCTGCGTCGGTAGCAACTTCTCCAGCAAGTCCGATCTTGCTGGTCTCTCGTACTCTTTTGACTATGACAATGCCCGTTTTGTCCTGATCGACCAGTTTACCAAACCTGCCGGAACCTCTCATTCCAATCTTGATGCAGCCGATGTGGCTTGGGTCGGGACAGAGCTCGCCAAGAAGTCCGCAAACGGCCATGCCTTCACCTTCGCCCATAAGGGTTTGATCACCGAGAACCATTATGACACCCTGTTCGGCAGCTCACCAGAGAACCCGGGGGTTACAGGAGGGCTGACCAACAGCTTCATGGCCTCTCTGGCCAACAACGGCGTCCGCTATCATATGGGGGGCCATGACCACATGCACAACCGGGCGATTGTTACCAGCCCGGACGGCCTCTCCAAGGTGCAGAACCTCATCGCTGCCTCCAACAGCTACAAATTCTACATCCCTGCCGCCCTGGGAACCTGGAGCACGCGTGAGACCATGCTGGCCCAGGAGCTTTTCACCGTAGGTTACTACATCTTCACCGTCGACGGCCCCAAGGTTACCGTCGATCACTACGCCATGCCCAACGGCTGCAACGGCGACTGCGACCAAACCACCGATGTCATCCCTTACAGCGGCAACACCCCGACCGCCAACGGCCTGTTCACCGAGCCGGTTCCGTTCACCAAGCATGAGACCTTCGGCTACAGCCTGAACGGCAAGGAAGTTGTCGTTGCCCAGGGGGGGAGCTATGTATTGACCGACGACACCACCAAGGCGATTGCCAACGGCGAGACCGGCTTCATTACTACTTCAGCGGCCATCCTGAGCGGCACCAACGACAGCACCGGCAAAGATTACCGCGGCCGTGCCCTGTCCAAGTCAGTCAATACCGGCTGGGCGCCCGCTACTACCGAAACTGCCAGCGACATCCTTACCCTCTGGGGCATGCAGGAGAGCCTGGCCACCGACCTGTCTGACACCAGCAACCCCAATCAGAACTACCGCTACGTCGAGCCGGACACCAACCGCTCCGATATCTATGTTCTCTCCATGAGCTATGACCCCTCAAGGGTGACCGCTGAAGTGCTCGCCAGCGGAAATTTCGGACTCGCCGTAAAGGACGAAGTCCGCGGCTGGGTGAATGCCGTGGCCAAGAACTACGGCGGGACCGCCACCTTCGTTACCAGACCATGGGCAGCCGATGATCAGCTTGGCACTTATGGTGTCGATCCTGCCACCCACACCGCCTGGGCCGTCATCAACCATGCCAGCGACTTTGCCGTCGCATCGATGAATGTGGCCAACACGGCGCCGGTTGTGGCTGTTACCGCGCCGGTTGCCGACGCTTTCTTCGACGCACCTGCCAACATCACAATCAGCGCCGATGCCACCGATGACGTAGCCGTTGCCAAGGTAGAGTTCTACAACGGCAGCGTAAAAATCGGCCAGGCCACGGCAGCGCCGTTCAGCATGACCTGGAACGGCATCTTCAGCGGAAGCTACACCCTGAAGGCCGTTGCCACCGACAATGAGGGGATGAAGACGACATCCGCTCCGGTCAGCATCACCGTAAACAACCTTGATAATGTTGCCCCGAGTGTCGCCCTGACTTCTCCGGTAGACGGCGCAACCGTTTTTGTCGGCAGCACCATTACGCTCAACGCGACCGCCGCCGATACCGACGGTACGGTGTCCAAAGTTGAGTTTTATAATGGCGCCGTAAAACTGGGCGAAGACACGACCGCTCCCTACACCTTCAGCGTGCCATCCGCCGCTCTCGGCACCTACGTATTCACCGCTGTGGCAACCGACAACGACGGCGGCGTCAGGACGTCGTCCTCAGTTAACGTTTCCGTCATCCCAGCTCCTCCGGGCGGGACCGTCAACTTCACCGAGAACTTCAACTCCATGGGGACGACCGGCACCACAAAACCGGCCGGCTGGTCGATCTGGAACAACAGCGGCGGCAGCAACAGCACCTGGAGCGCCGCAACCGGCATCCCGGCCAACGGCGCCAACAGCGTGGCCACCATGGTGATCAACAACACCGCCCTGACCGCCACCACTACTCCCACCGGCAACAACAACAACGGCTACAACGCGGCAGCCGCCGGCGTCACCAGCGACCGGATGATCGCCACCGCCCCCACCAGCAACGCGGGAACTGCCATCCAGCTCCAGCTCACCAACAGCAGCGGCGGTTACATCGACTGGCTGAAGGTTGGCTACGATATCTACCGGATCAACGCCCCTTCGTCGGTAAACGAGCTGCAGGGCTTCTGGCTCTTCTACAGCCTGGACAACGGGATCTCCTGGACCAACGTCGCGGCCCTCAATCCTACCGTTGCCGGACCTGGCGGCGTGATCATCCCCAACACCGTCGGCAAGACCACCGTTGCACCGACACTGATAACCCTGGCCGGCAAGGTGAATCCGGGCGCACCGCTCCTGCTCCGCTGGGTGGACGATAACGGCGTGCCGACCTCGCCCGACCAGATGTACGGACTGGACAACGTCACCGTCGCTACACCCGCAGCAATCCAGACAACAGCTACTACCTCAGGCATGGTTTACAACCGCGCAACCAGGCTTTACACCGGCACCCTGACCGTCACCAATGCAACCGCTGGCCCGATTGCCGGCACACTCCTGGTATCCCTTGCCAACCTGACACCGGGTGTAACCCTGACCAACGCCAGCGGTACCGGCAATGGCGCTCCCTATATCGCCAAGGCCCTTGCGCAGCCGCTGAATCCGGGTGAGTCGGTAGCCATTCCGCTCACCTTCAGTAACCCCTCGAACACCAAAATCAACTTTACTACTGTGACGTACCAGTAGCAGACATAACAAACGGAGATAATAAAATGAACTTCCTCAAGATCAAGCTGCTCGTAATCGCCCTCGTAGTTTTCGCTTCCAGCTCGGCCTTTGCTGCACTGAGCTATGACGTAACCGTCAACACTTCAGCTGTTTCAGGCACTTCCGGATACATGTACTTACAGTACGGTGGACTCAACGGCGCTGATTCAACCGCTACCGTAACCAACTTTAGCATGACCGGCAATAGTGCTGCTTTAGGCCCAATAGATTCTATTAACGTAATAAACAATTCCACGGTTACCGGAACCCTTTTGGGCAGCTTAGGTCTGGGATTCGTCAACACAGGCGGGTTTGCGGTGTATGACTACAACAGGGCCATTACGCTCGGTGATTCTATCCACTTCACCGTTTCTTTCAATCTTGCAACTGGCGGCACAGACGGTGGTTCGAGCACCTTCTCCCTCGGCCTCTTCAGGGATGCCACGGGCGGCAGCCCATTGTATAACATCACTGACCCTTCCATTCCTGGAACTGTTGCGCTAATCAACCTGTTCAACGATGGCACCACAACTGCCCAGTCACTTGACAGCAGCACCGAGGTCACCCCCACCCCGATTCCGGCTGCCGCCTGGCTGCTCGGCTCAGGATTGATGGGTCTGGCCGGCATCCGCCGCCGCAAGGCATAGAAGCTGACCAACCGGCCCCGGCAGATGATCTGCCGGGGCTGTTCATCTCACGGAGAACAGATAATGAAACGCTCTCGAATCGCCATATACAAATCCCTGCTGTTCGGGTCACTGTGTGCCGCAACGCTCATGGCAGCTACGGTCAACACGGCGCTGGCTGTTGATTTTGCCAGCATCTACAGCGAAAACTTCGACTCCATGGGCACGGCTGGCACGACTCCTCCTGCCGGCTGGTCGGTGAAGACCGGCAACTCCGGAACCATCAACTCCACCTGGACTACATCAATCACGGCAAACGGCACAAACAGCGTCGCCTCAATGGTCGTTGCGCCAACCCCGTTGACCGCTATCGCAGCGCCAACAGCAAACAACAACAACGGCTACAATGCTCAAGGAGCATCAGCCGCCGACCGGGTGCTGGCCACTTCCCCCACCTCGATAAGCGGCTCGGCCCTGGAACTCTCCCTCACCAATACCAGCGGGGCTCCCATCAACTCCCTCCAGGTCAGGTACGACATCCGGCGCTACACGGCAGCTTCAGCCGCCAACGAGCTACCCGGCTACTGGCTCTTCTACAGCCTGGACAACGGCACCACCTGGAGCAATGTCTCCACCCTCAACCCGGTGATCAGCGGCAGCAGCGGGGTTGTGGTGCCTAATACAGCAGGGGTCACCACCGTTCCCGGCACCACAATAGCCCTCAGCTCACCTTGGGCAGCCAACAGTACTCTGCTCCTGCGCTGGGTGGATGACAATGCCGTGGCCACCTCGCCCGATCAGATCATCGGCCTCGACAATGTGAGCATTGCCTTGGCGCCGGCAACCGCCAATACGGCCCTGTTCCTGAACGGCGCCAACCAGTACGCCACCATGGGCGCCGCCACAGCAACCCTGGGCGCCAGCAGCCTTACCATCGAGTGCCGGTTCATGAAAACCGGCGCCGGAGTTACCACGTCGACCGGTACGGGAGGCGTTACAGCCATCCCCCTTGTCACCAAAGGACGGGGTGAAGCGGACGGCGACAATCGCGACTGCAACTACTTCCTCGGAATAAACGCCTCCGGTCTGCTCGTCGCCGACTTTGAGGCCCAGGCAGGAGTATCGGGTATCACCGCCGGACAGAATTACCCGGTAACCGGGACGAATGCGCCGATCCAGAACAACGTCTGGTACCATGCGGCGGCTGTCTATGATGTTCCATCACACACCTGGAAACTCTACCTCGACGGTATGGAAGTCGGGACATCGACCCCGCCGGCCGGAGCGGCCCCCCGCAACGACAGCATCCAGCATTTCGGCATCGGCACCGCCCTCAATTCCAACGGCGCTGCCGCCGGCTTCTTCCAGGGGGTCATCGACGAGGCCAGGGTCTGGAACGTGGCCCGTACTGCATCGGAAATCTCCGCCGGCAAGGATCAGCAGATCACCAGCGCAACACCGGGGCTCCTTGCCGTGTATGGTCTGAATGAAGGGACAGGCGCCACCGCTTCGGCAATTCCTGCCACTGCTCCCGCCGGGACGATCGTCAACAGCCCTCTCTGGGTTGACGGCTTCACTGCCAGCGGCAACCAGGCCCCGACCGTGAATTTCACCCAGCCGCACAGCGGCAGCATGGTGTTCGGCTTTGCGCCGGCGGTCATTGCCATGACCGTCGATGCCAATGACAGCGACGGCTCTGTCGCCAAGGTGGAATTCATCCGCAATGGCAGTGTCATCGCCACCATTACTTCGGCGCCATACACCTTCACCGACACCGATCTGGGTGCAGGCAGATACAGCTACACCGCCCGAGCCACCGACAACCAGGGAGCGGTAAGCACCAGCGCACCGTTCAACGCCGCCATCACCTTTGACCCCAACAACCACCCGGCCAACACGGCGCTCCTCTTTGACGGCGTCAACGACTACGTCACCATGGGTGTGGCGCCGGAACTGAACGTCGGCGGCCCCCCCAGCAACGGCTTTACCCTTGAGACATGGTTCCGGAAAGAAGGAACCGGCTTGACTTCCGGCTCCGGCAGCGGCGGGGTAACGGCAGTGCCTCTCTTCGGCAAAGGGCGGGGCGAGTCTGACGGCTCCAACGTGGACTGCAACTACTTCTTCGGCATCAACGCCAGCGGCCAGCTGGTCGCCGATTTCGAAGCCTATCCGGCATCCGGCATCTCCTCGGGCCAGAACTATCCGGTTACCGGCACCAACACACCGATCACCAACGGCGTCTGGCATCATGCCGCCGTCACCTACGACGGTAACAGCTCAACCTGGAAACTCTATCTTGACGGCGTGCAGGTGGGCTCGGCCACTGCAGCCAACGGAGCACTGCCCCGCTATGACAGCATCCAGCATTTCGGCATCGGCGCTGCCTTCAACTCTTCCGGTGCTGCCGAAGGGGCCTTTGCCGGACGGATGGATGAGATCCGGGTCTGGAATTATGCCCGGAGCGCAGCGGAAATCGCCGCTGCCAAGGATTATGAAATCGCCTCGGCAGCCGGACTTATCGGTCGTTTCGGCCTTAACGAAGCAATCGGCTCCACTGCTGCAAACTCAACCGGCACCTCTGTCGGCACTCTGACCAACGGCCCGATCTGGGTGGAAGGTGCGCCATTCATCGGTATCAACACCGCTCCGTCAGTTACCCTTGACGCACCGCTCAGTGGCGCAACTTCGTTCATGCCCTATCCTGTCGTCTTTTCTGTCTCCGCAAGCGACAGTGATGGCTACATCAGCAAGGTCGAATATTTCGTCAACAACCAGAAAGCCGGTGAATCCACATCCGCACCTTTCTCCTTCACCTGGACACCACCCGCAACCGGCTCCTATTCGGTCTCGGCCCGGGCGACCGACAATCTGGGAGCAGGAGCAGCCTCTTCGCCCGTCTCCATTACCATTGAGCCAAACCCCAACAAGGCGCCGGTTGTAACCCTGCTTTCTCCGGCAAACAACAGCACCAGCTTCGGCCCCACGGCGCAGCTCACGGCCGGCATCGCCGACCCGGAAGGGGACGCCACAACCACGACCTTCTATGGCCGGACGAAAAGCACCGCGACCCCCGGCCCTGATTTCTCCGTTATCATCCTCCCAGATACCCAGTTCTACGCCCAGAACAGCAGCCTTGCCCCGATCTTCAAGGCACAGACCCAGTGGATCGTCGATAACCGGATTTCCCGGAACATCGCCTTTGTTAATCATGTGGGTGACATAACCAATGACGGCGACAACATCCCGGCCCAGTGGGACAACGTCAACGCCGCCCTTCCCCTGCTGGAAAACCCGGCCACCACCGGGCTCCCCTACGGTATTCCCTACGGGATACTGCCGGGCAACCACGACCTTCTGCCAGGGAACGAAAACGCCACCGGCGCCCTCTATAACCAGTATTACGGGGTCAGCCATTTCAGCGGCCGGAGCTACTACGGCGGCCATTACGGCGGTAACAACAATAACAGCTACCAGTTCTTCAGCGCCAGCGGCATGGACTTCATCGTCATCAATCTTGCCTACCGGCCAGCCGCCGACCCGGCGATCCTCGACTGGGCCGATGCTCTGCTGAAGCAGTACCCGAACCACCGGGCCATCGTCAACAGCCACTGGATCATCAACACCGGCAATCCGGCAAGCTTCGGCGGTCAGGGGCAGGCGATCTACGACCGGTTGAAAAACAACCCGAACCTGTTTCTGATGAACTGCGGCCACGTCCATGGCGAAGGGTACCGTGCCGACTCCTTTGACGGCCGCACCGTCCACACGATCCTGACCGACTACCAGTCAACTGCCAACGGCGGCAACGGCTTCCTCCGCATCCTCACCTTCCGTCCGGCCAGCAACACCATCCACGTGGAGTCATACTCGCCGACTCTCGGACGCGCCGTGAACAGCAGCGACGGTGTCGTTGCCTGGGGCGGCGCCTATGACCTCCCCTACACCATGTCTGGACAGGTGGCTCCATTCTCCCTCCTCGGCACAGTAAGCGCCCCGTCCGGAGCAACAGCTGCGACCTTCCCCTGGAGCAGCCTGGCTGCCGACACCCCCTATGAATGGTATGCCTGGGTCACTGACGGCATCAACCTGACGACAACCACGCCGACGACCTTCGTCACGTCACCGGCCAATGCCCAGCAGGATATCTCGTCACAGGTAACCACGACAACTTCCAGCTTCGTCTACAACCGCGCCACGAAGCTCTATACCGGCAAACTGACCATCACCAACACCAGCCAGGAGGCGCTTGCCGGACCATTCGTCATCTGGCTCAACAGCCTGACCAGCGGCGTGACGCTCACCAACGGCAATGGCAGCTTCAACGGCTATCCGCATATCGATCCGGCTGCACCGTCAGGGCTTCTCCCCGGCGCCTCGTTCAGCGTGCCGCTCTCATTCAGCAACCCGGCAAATATGAAGATCAACTTCACGCCGGTTACATTCAATTAATGCGTGCATCAATCAATAGAGCCCGCCTTTGAAGCAATTAGGCCCGGAGCTTCGGCTCCGGGCCGATTTCATAGCAAGGAGCCATTATGCCGGAAGAGACTTTTTTGAGGCTGCAGCAGAGCGAAGGGATTGTCTGCCAGATGGCGTCGCGCCTCCTGGCGGCGTTCATCAGCGCCGGACACCTCAATGCCCGCAACGAGGATGAGGTTATCGCCCGCTCGGTGGAACTGGCCATCAAGCTCGCCCGCCAGGCCGACCTGGCGATTGAAAGCGATGACGAGAAGAACGAGAATTAATTAGCCGGCCCCGTGGAAAATTTGCCTTATTCCTGGGCCCACGGGGACATCCATGACAAGTTTTGTCAAGGGGAAACGGAGATTTCCCTTAACTTCCCGAACTGCCACCGGTAGTTTTGAATTTCCTCTTCCTGCTTTCCAACCTTTTTGATCTCGTCCAATAGGTCCGCACGATCCTCAGTCACCAAAATTTTGCCCGCCAGTCATGGTATAGTCACAACCAGCTGCTATTAATCATAAGATGGACCACTGTACAGACAGATCTTTGCAAGTTCCCTGGTCTGAACGGCTGATCAGCCGCCGCGGTTTTCTGGCGCTGGCGCTGGCCGCAGCGCCAAGTATTGCCCTGGCCAATGCGGTTGCCATTGAACCGGAACGACTTGCGATCAGGCGGGTACGTATCGGCGGCAGAACGTCACTCCGCCGTTATGTTCACCTGACGGACCTTCATCATTGCGATGACCTTCAATTTACGGGGAAAATCATTGCCCTGGTGCGCCGTGAACACCCTGAATTCGTCTGCTTCACCGGAGATCTCATAGATGACTGTCGCTATCTGACCGGCGCACTGGAGTTTATTCGGGAGCTGGGTTGCCCGGTCTATGGCCTTCCGGGCAATCACGACATGCCCTTTCACGATTCTTTCAAGAAATATGAGCAGGCATTTGCTGCCACCGGTGGCAAATGGCTGTCCAGCGGCGCCGTCAGAATCGATGGCGATCTGGAGATTCTTGCCCTGAGCAGACTGAAACATATGCACCTGAGTAAACCGGAATCGAATCACCGGATCGTCCTGACACACTACCCGCTTCAGGCGAACCTGCTCACAGGACCACAAGCTGACGTGATTCTGGCTGGCCATTCCCATGGCGGCCAGGTCAGGATCCCTCTTCTGGGGGCTCTACGGCTGCCGCCAGGGGTCGGCCCCTATGTTCTCGGGAGCTACGATACACCGGGTGGCCGGCTGCTCGTGAGCGCCGGTCTCGGCACCTCGTTATTGAAGCTCCGTTTCAACTGCCAGCCGGAGCTTTCCGTGATCGAACTTTAACACTGGATGCGGGGAGAAGCGGGGAATCCCGTCATAACAGCAGATCCCCATCAACTTGTTAAGGCGGCTTTCACACAGATGACACAGACCATTCTCAAACTGTTCACGGCATTCATCCATGGGCGCACGCCCGGCCAGGTGGTGGTCCAGTACACAGACCACTGCAATGCAACCTGCCCGCAATGCGGCATGCGGCGGGGCTCAGGCGCGCCCCGGAGCGTTCTCGGCATAGATCAGGCCAAGGCGGTGATTGACGCCGCCGCTGAGCGGGGCGCTTCGGCCATCTCCTTTACCGGCGGCGAACCCCTGCTGTTTCTCGACGACATCGTCGAACTGATCCGCCACGCCGGCAAGGCAGGTATCCGGTATATCCGTACCGGCACCAACGGCTTTATGCTCACCGACAGCGGGAGTGACTTTACCGGCCGGGTGACGGCTATTGCCCGCAGGCTGGCCGACACTCCGCTGAAGAACTTCTGGATCAGCGTCGATTCCGCCGACCCGGCAACGCACGAAGCGATGCGCGGGTTTCCTGGACTCATCAGAGGAATAGAAAAAGCGCTGCCGATTTTTCACGAGCATGGAATCTACCCCTCGGCAAACCTCGGTATCAACCGGAACATGGGAAAACATCCCCTTGCCCCGGGATTCGCCGAGAACGACTGCAAAGAGGCATTCGCGCAGTTCTACCGTTTCGTCATTTCCCTCGGCTTCACCATCGCCAATGCCTGCTATCCCATGAGTGCCGGAGGAAACGAATCGCTCGATGCCGTCTATGCCGCAACTTCCGCCGATGACATCGTCAGTTTTACGCCGCAGGAGAAGATCACCCTGTTCAGCTCCCTGCTGGCGACCATTCCGCAGTTTCGTGGCTCTTTGAGGGTATTTACGCCCCGATGCTCGCTGCATGCGCTTGTCCGGCAGCTTTCCGGGGAGCGGCAGAGCTCGTACCCCTGCCGGGGGGGGCTGGATTACTTCTTCATCGATGCGAAGGACGGGAATGCCTACCCCTGCGGGTATCGCGGCGGTGATAACCTTGGCAGCCTGAGAAATGTGCCGCTTGCCCAGGGGCACAACGGCCCGGCCTGCCGGGAATGCGAGTGGGAGTGTTTCCGCGACCCATCCGAGATGCTGGGACCGGTGCTGGAACTCTTCGGCGCGCCGCTTTCACTGATCAGGAGAGGGTTCGGTGATCCGGAATACTTTCGCCTCTGGCTGGAAGATGTCCGTTATTACATGGCCTGCGGTTTCTTTGACGGGAGATCAGCTCCAAATTTTTCCCGTTGTAAGCCATTGTAAAACTACGAAGCTATTGGGTCACTTGTCGGCACAAATTTACGTATGGAGCATTCTACATACTCCTGGGGAAGTCTGGCATCAAGAATTCCTTTATTGATTCGATGCACATACTCTTTTTTCGGACTTCCCTCAGCGACAATCGGATCAATGTAGACAAGACAGTTATAGTGCGTTTTTTCGATATGGAAAACTATGGAAAACTAGGGACACTCCCCTGTTTTCTTTCGAGGACGTCCCGGTTTGCCGGGTT
>RHLS01000057.1 GCA_003712145.1 Desulfuromonadales bacterium
TTCCGCAGCACCGGAGACAGTTTCATCCTTTACCATTGACGACCTCCTTGAACACAATATTTACCTCATTTTCGTGTCCAAGAAAACCGGGGCCGCCATAGACTAGTCAAAAAGTTCTTCCAAGAATGATTTCTTCTTGTACGGTTTGTGTCCATGTCCGTGTCGATTTCCGGGAGCATGACCGGTGCTGTAATTGACCTGCTGAGGTTGATAGGCAGGTTGCTGGAAGTGTTGGGGCTGTGGGGCAACTGACTCCAGCTGGGCGGCAGAGCGCGCGATGATCTTGTCGAGTTCACCCCGGTCAAGCCAGACACCCCGGCATTCGGGGCAGTAGTCGATTTCAACTCCCTGACGTTCCGACATGTCGAGATTGACGGTAGTACAGACTGGGCATTTCATGGTTAAACCTCCTGGGCATGATGTGCGTAGTGCCAAATAAGTGCTTAGCCTTGATAGCTTTCAACTCTTCTTTGGTGATATCGTTCCAGCGTTTAACGTTCCAACTGCCAACCCGGCCTTGATCATGCTCTGGCGAGGCCTTGCCATGGCAAGACAAGCAGCTCTTGTCAAAGAGCGGCTTGACAGGTCACTTCCGCGGCCTGGGCCTGCACAGCCCACACAAGCGCCATTACTGCCAGTCCCGTCATCAGTATCTTCATGGAACAATTCCCTTTCTGATTTCGACCTGAGGCCGTTTATATCTGTGTAATCGCCGACAACCGCCAGGGGTTGTTGCCGACAGGCCGAACGAAAGTCCAGCATTCCAAAAATTTCACCGGCTCCGTCTTGTTACCGGACACCACCGCGCCGGTGGCGTCATCGGTCGTGTAATCGAGCAGGTTCGCGTGGATCAGGGCGGTGACGTAATCCTGGCCCGACTCCTGCCACACTTCCACAATCTCCACCTTTCGGACAGCAATGTTCTCCAGTCGGTTAACCTGTCTGTCCCGCAGCAACCGGTCCACATCCTCCTGCAATATCCGCTTCATCTCGTCGGTCAGCAGTGAGGATACCGGTGTAAGATCACGATTCATCCAGGCCCCCTGGATTCTGAAGAAGATGTCCATCACCGTGTCGTTGAAACGGCTTTCGTCAAAAGCGGGGTCCATCTGGCGAATGTGGGACATGCTGGTATCCACATCACTTGAAGCCGGTTCAACGGCCTGGTAACCGTAAGAAATCGGGGTCACGGCTTCCCGCTGATAGCCGCTCTGCCCGGAAACGGTTGCCAGACTGAGTTCCCTCTTCTTCTTGACAAACCGGTAGATCATATAGCCCAACCCGGCCAGGAGAATAATTTCAAACAGACCAATACCGCTGCCACCCATGCCGCTCCCCCAGCCGCTGCCCGCTCCTGCAAGGGAACTGAACAGCATGCCGCCCAGCAGGCCGCCCATGATGCCGCCGGCCATGCTCCTCATGAAGCCGCCACCCGACTGCTGCATGGGGCTTGACGGCGGAGCGAGCTGCTGTCGGGACTTGCCCTGACCCGGTTGGGAATAGGTGGTGGCTGGTTTGGAATAGCTTCGCGAACCACGACTGCCCGAGGAACGGCTTCCACCGGCCCGGGCTTCGGCATTCAGCTCAAGCACCGTGACTGACAGCATCATGATGGCAGCCATTACGGTGAATATCCTGACGGTATATTTCTTCATCTTCCATGCTCCTTTGTCTGATTGTTATTACTGCTTTGGTATGTTTGTGCGCTTGGGAGCTTGCCAGGATGCGATTCTAGACATCGAGGCATAATCTTTTCCGCTTCGCGATCCAGAATTCGATGGCTTCCCTGACGATTTCCGAGATGTTCTTGGCGCTTGATTTCGTAATTTTCTCAAGCTCCCGCTTTTCCTGATCACTGATGCGCAGGGAAACGACGTTAATCAATGCATTTTCGTCTCTGCGCCGCTTCGGTTTCTGTTTCGGCTCGCCACGATACTGTTTCTGGTGATGCTGCATGGTCACTGCTCCTTTCATTTCAGGTCAACGCCTTGATTGTCATGAACATTCTGTCAGGGGGCTATATTGATATTCATCCCTTTTCCTCCTTGATCGAGTGGTTGCGGTTATCGTGAACCGGTTGCCATGGTTACCAGCCGGGAAATCCGCTCTTCCATTGGCGGGTGGGTCGAGAAGAGTGACAACAAAGATCCGCCGGCAAGAGGGTTGACGATGAACATATGGGCGGTGGCCGGTCGCGCATCTTGCATCGGAATCATCTGCGAGGCGTTGTGCAGCTTGCGCAGGGCATTGGCCAGGGTCAGCGGACGGCCGCAGATTTTGGCGCCGGTCTCATCAGCCAGGTATTCGCGGGAGCGGGAGACAGCCATCTGGATCAGCATGGCCGCGATGGGAGCGATGATCGCCATCACCAAGGAGCCGACGAGCCCTCCGCCACCTTCCTCGTCATCGCTTCGTCCTGCGCCGAGCATGGCGCCCCACTGGAGCATGTTGCCGATCATGGAGATGGCACCGGCAAAGGTGGCGGCAATGGTGCCGACCAGAATGTCTCTGTTCTGGACGTGGGCCAGTTCGTGGGCCATGACTCCTTCCAGTTCTTCCGGTGTGAGGATGCGCAAAATCCCCTCGGTGGCCGCGACAGCAGCGTTCTGTGGATTGCGGCCGGTGGCGAAAGCGTTGGGGCTCTGGTCTGGGATGATGTAGACTTTGGGCATTGGCAGGCCGGCCTTGTCAGCCAGACGCCGGACCATACTGTAGAAGGAGGGATGATCTTGCTCCCCGATCTCCAGCGCTCCGTACATCCGGAGGACAATCTTGTCGGAATACCAGTAGGAGAAGAAGTTCATGGCGGCAGCCATGATGAAGGCGAAGACCATGCCGGTCTTGCCGCCGATGGCGCTGCCCATCATCACCATCATGACGGTCAGCAGGGAGAGAAGAAGGGTTGTCTTGAGTCTGTTCATTGTATACCCCCGACGATGATGCCAAGTAATCTTGGCGTCCTAATCGCCGGGAGTAATAAAAAAACCTTTACCCCCGGCGTGATTGCCTGGATAAAGGTCTTGTTTACAGGTTACTGTCCCGATCCCGAGCCTTGCGGCCGTATTGACGGAATCAGGGTCGGCCTTTTCTCTGGCCGATAACTACTCCCCTTTATTCTAGCCAGATGTTAAGCATTCATAGCTCTGATGTCAAGGGGTTTAAGTGTGATTGTCAGTAAGGTGCCCCTGTTATTTCATGAGCGCTTTGATTGAGCACGACCCGTGGCTGCAACTGCTCCGCTTCACCCGGGCCCGCATCGCCCTCGGGCGTGTAGGCATGCCCCGTCACTCGGGGAGGAAGCGGTCGCTCTCGTCCTTCAGATTGACCCCGGAGAAGCCGAGCCGGCGCGCCATCGTCAGGAGATAGGCGAGCCGGCGGGCCGCCTCGTCGCAGCCAAGCCCCTCGGGTCGCACGTTGGAGATGCAGTTTCGCTCGGCGTCGGTGCGTCCCACCCGTGGTGCGTGGGTGAGGTAGATGCCGAGGCTGTCCGGGGAGCTCAGGCCGGGGCGCTCGCCGATCAGCACCACCACCTGGCCGGCGCCGAGAATCTCCCCCACCTCGTCGCCGAGGGCGACCCGCCCCTGTTCGGCGATGACGACGGGGGCCAGGCGCCACCCCGGCAGGTGGGGGATGACCGCCAGCAGGAGCGGCACCGCGTGGGATGCGACCGCGCACGAGGAGAGCCCGTCGGAAACGACAAAGACGAGGTCCGGGCGGTCGGTGCCGGTCAGCCCGTGCAGGCGTTCGCGGCTCGCCTCGTCGAGCCTTCGCCCCAGGTCAGGGCGGCGGAGATAGGTCGAGCGGTCCGCGGCCGCGCTGTGGACGGTGACGTTTGCGAAGCCCGCCGCCGCAAGCCCCTCCGCCATCTCCCCGCAGGCGAGGGGCAGGTGGACGGCGTCGCGGGCCTGGGCGTGGGCGAGCCCGAACTCCAGCGCCGCCCCGGTCGGGAGGCTCACCCCTGCCCGCCCGAGGGCGATGCGGGCCCGGGTGAAACGGCGCAGTTGCAGCCACGGATCGTGCTCGATCACCGGTTTCATGCTCCCTCCGCCAGGGTCCGGACGTGGGCCAGGAGCGGCTGGCCGGGGGACGGCGCCCTGAGTCTTCCCCGCTCGTCGACGATCTCCATCCGCTCCAGCCACGCCTCGAACTCGGGGGCCCGCCGGAGCCCGAGGACGGAGCTGACGTAGTGGAGGTCGTGGTACGAGGTGCTCTGGTAGTTGAGCATGATGTCGTCGGCCCCCGGGACCCCCATGACAAAGGCGACCCCGGCCACGCCGAGGAGGGTGAGGAGGGTGTCCATGTCGTCCTGGTCGGCCTCGGCGTGGTTGGTGTAGCAGACGTCGCACCCCATGGGGAGCCCGAGGAGCTTGCCGCAGAAATGGTCTTCCAGCCCGGCCCGGATGATCTGCTTGCCGTCGTAGAGATACTCCGGGCCGATGAAGCCGACCACGGTGTTCACGAGGAGTGGCTCGAACCGGCGCGCGACGGCGTAGGCGCGTGCCTCGCAGGTCTGCTGGTCCACGCCGTGGTGGGCGTCCGCCGACAGGGCGCTCCCCTGCCCGGTCTCGAAGTACATCACGTTGTTGCCCACCGTCCCGCGCCGCAGCGACCGCCCCGCGTCCCACGCCTCCCGGAGGAGCGTCAGGTCGATGCCGAAGCCGGCGTTCGCCTTCTCCGTCTCGGCGATGGACTGGAAGACGAGATCGACCGGCGCCCCCTGTTCGATTGCCCTGATGGTGTTGGTGGCGTGGGTCAGCACGCACGACTGGGTGGGGATGTCGAAGCGGCGGCGCAGTTCGTCGACCATGGTGAGGAGGGTGACGATGGTGGGGAGGGAGTCGCCGGCCGGGTTGATCCCGATCACCGCGTCGCCGCTGCCGTAGAGGAGGCCGTCGAGGATGGAGGCGGCGATCCCCTGCGGGTCGTCGGTGGGGTGGTTGGGCTGGAGCCGGGCCGAGAGGCGCCCGGGAAGGCCGATGGTGGTGCGGAAGCGGGTGACGACCCGGCACTTGCGCGCCGCCAGGATCAGGTCCTGGTTGCGCATGAGCTTGGAGACCGCCGCCGCCATCTCGGGGGTGACCCCCGGCGCGATCCGGGCGAGGGCCTCGCTGTCCGCCCCGTCGCCCAGGAGCCAGTCGCGGAAGCCCCCCACCGTCAGCGAGCCGATCTCCCGGAACGCCCTGGCGTCGTGGCCGTCGACGATGAGCCGCGTCACCTCGTCCTCCTCGTAGGGGATCACCGGCTCTTGGAGAAAGCGGGCGAGCGGCACCTCGGCCAGGCAGAACCGGGCGGCCATCCGCTCCTCGTGGGACGCCGCCGCAACGCCGGCGAGGAAGTCGCCCGACCGGGCCGGGGACGCCTTGGCGAGGAGATCCCTCAGGTTGGAAAACGTGTACGTCCGTATCCCTATGGTCTGTGAATAGCGCATGGTTCCGGGTTTGCTCCTCTGCCGTCAGAGCTTCTCCTCAATCCGCATCGTCGTGCACCCGGCATCCACCGTGGTTTCGAACTTCGAGTGGTGGGTCCCGCCGGGCTTGTCATAGACCTGGACCGCGTCCAGCCACTTGTCCACGAATTTGCCGGCAGCCTCGGCATCCTTTTTCCCCACCTGCGAGAAGAGGTTGTCCACGCACTCTTTCTCGCTCTTCCCCGTGCTGGTGAGCCCGACGAGGAAATCATGGTAAGGCTTGAGCTCACTGTTGACAAAGTTCTTGAGATCGGTGACGTGTTCCTGCTCGTGGCTTCGCACTTTTGTGCACAGGGCGGCACTGTCGGGTTTCCCCTTCATTTCCACCGCGATGGCCTCCCTCTTCCCGGCGCAGACCGTGGGGGGGCTCCCGAGGGTGGCCGGAGGGTACAAGCCGGCCCACTTGCCGTGATCCGGTTCCTTGATCACCCTCACTTCGGCAGAAACAGTGATTTTGAAATTGTCCGGGGAGACCTTGCACGTCTTCCCGCCCCTGGTGTCAGAAAACGTGAAGGCCTGGGGCTGGAGCGCGTTGAAAACCGCCTCCTTGTAATCCTTCTTGATGGCGTAGCCGGGGAGGACCGTCCCGTTCAGGCTGGGAAGGGTGCTCCCCAGGATGCTCCTGCCCCCCAGGACCAGGGGGATGGGGTCGGCCGGGATCGGAGTCGGCTGGGTGAATTCGATCTTGCGCTGCAGCACGTTGTCTTCACCCTGCAGCGTATGGACCAGCTCGTGCGCCAGGAGGCGCCTCCCCTCCTCGGTGGCCGGACGGTACTGTCCCGCGCCGAAGACGATATCGGTGCCGTTCGTGTAGGCGAGGGCGTTGATCGACCGCGCCGATTCGGCAGCCATTTCTCCGTCATGGACCCGGACCCGCCCGAAGTCGTGTCCGAAGCGCTCCTCCATGGAGGCACGGACCGCCGGGTCGAGGGGACGGCCGGGGGAGCGGAGCACCTCCCGGACGAGCGGCGGCACACTGGCCTCTCCCTCGCCTCCGGCCCGGGAGCGCACGCGCCCGATGCCGACTCCGACGACTTCTGGCCGCCACGGAGCGCACTCCTCCCCGCGGGCGTCCACGGGCGGGAGCTGCGGCTCCGGCATCCGCATCACCTGATCGGCGATCCGCTCCGCCTCCAGCTCGCTCGGGTCTCCCGGAACGCTGACCGCCACTCCGCTCAGCCCGGGAGCGGCAGGCCCACCCCCGGCTTCTCCCCTCAGGATCTCCTGCACGGCACGGTTCGCGGTCGTCCGCTGCAGGGTGAGGAGCGGGTTCGGATCGCGGCTCTGCCCGGCCCAGCTCGGGCGGGGCAACAATGACCGGGTGGACTCTGGTTTCGGTACGAAGGCGCGCATGGCTTGCCCCTTTCGTTCGAGTGCCTCCTTCCCCTTTTTCAGGGGATGAGGGCGTTCACCTTGGCGGCGCAGATAAAGTCGTTCTCCGACAGGCCGCCGATGGCGTGGGTCGTGTAGCGGACCCGGCAGGAGCGGTACGACACCTCCAAGTTCGGGTGGTGGTTCTCGCAGTGGGCGACCCAGGCGACGGCGTTCACGAAGGCCATGGTCTGGCACCAGTTCTTGAACTCGAACCGCCTCGCGATGGAGCCGTCCGCGTGCTCCCATCCCGGCACCCCGGCAAGGAGCCGCCCGAGCTCCTCGTCGCCGAGGGGAGGCGTTCCCTCTTCGCACGGCGTGCAGCGCCTCTCAGCCAGATCGATGACATTCCCGGCCATGGTCAACCTCCCGTTCGTGATGGATGGTTAAACCCGGATTTTCCATTAGGGCACGAGATGCTGACGAGGCGATTTTCGAGCAGATTGTCGTCCGTTAGACAAAGCAATAGCCAAAGCTATTGGTGAGGAAAACGGGCGACAAGATTCCGGAAAGCGTCCGGCAGAGCTTCGTGCAGGCGCTTCGCACCTCCTAATGGAATATCTGGGTTTAAGTTTACCCGATCGGCAGGAGTCTGCCCGCACGAAAAAAGCCCGCGCGTGACCTGTCAATCGATTTTGATGTATGCTGTCTGCTATGAAGCTCATCACCATCCCCCTGCGCGATTTTGCACTCCCCTCTCCACGCACCGGAAGCATCGAAGCCCATTCAGGTTACGGACGCTCGGCCGCCGAGGGGCAGGAGATTCACCGCCGCGTACAGAAGAAAAGGGCCAAGGCCGATCCCCGGTACCAGGCCGAAGTGCCGCTGAGCGCCCTGTTCGACCGGGAGGGGTACCGCTTCCGGATCGACGGCCGGATGGATGGTCTCTTCCGGCACGATACGCCGCAGATCGAGGAAATCAAGACCGGTTTCAATGTCCGGGAGCTGGCGCGCCGGCTCGCCGACAACTCGATGGAGCATCCCTACTCCCTGCAACTTCTCACCTACGGCTACTTCCACTGGCGCGAACACTGGACCCTTCCCGCACTTTCCTTCCATCTCGTCTCTTCCCGGAGCGGTGAGTTCGAAGATCTCGAACTCGCGCTCGATATCCCCCTCTACGAACGCTGGCTGGAGCGTCGTCTCGACGAGCTCGTTGTCGAAGCGAGGCAGGCGGAGAAGCGCGCCGCCAGGCGAGGGAAAATCGCCGCCGGTTTCCCCTTTCCCTTCGAAAACCCGCGCTCCGGCCAGATCGAGCTCATGGAGGCAATCGAGGAAGGGATGAAGGAGGAAAGCCCGATGCTCATCCAGGCCCCCACGGGGCTCGGAAAGACGGTCGGGGTCCTCTACCCCGTGCTCAGGGAAGCGCTCAGCCGGGGGCAGAGAGTGGTCTATGTCACCCCGAAGAACAGTCAGCATTCCGTGGCCGAGGATGCGGTTGCCCTCTTTCAGGAGACGAGGGCCCGCGTCAAATCCCTCACGGTCACGGCAAAGGGGAAGATCTGCTTCAAGCATGAGCCCCTCTGCAACCCCGAATACTGTGAGTATGCCCGCGATTACTACGCGAAGGTCGAGACCCATGGCATTCTCGCAATCCTGGCGAACAAGAGGAAATTGAAGGCCCGCACGTTTCGTCACCTGGGGGAACAGTACCAGGTCTGCCCCTTTGAACTGCAGCTCGACAGTGCCCGGGAGGCGGACCTCATCATCTGCGACTACAACTACGTCTTCGCGCCGCGCTCGGCCCTTCGCCGCGTGACGGAGATCGGGATCGACCAGGCCGGAAAGCCGAACCTGGTGATCGATTTTTCTAGGGACGCTGCTTTTTATTTTGCTATTCGATTTTTCTGGGTACGCTGCTTTTTATTTTGCTATTGATGAAATTAGAAAAATAGCAAGCAGCGTCCCTCTTGGGTTCACCCGGCACCTGGAAAAACAGTGGTCAGGGTATCTACCTTGTCGAGGCGGAAATAGATCCGGGCGTTGTTGAGGAAAACCGGCTAAACAACGCCGCCACCAGGGCCATCGTAGCCGGTCAGCTGCAGAGCAACATGGGAGCAATTGCCGGGACGGTAACCAACTCCATGGGTGGTGTCGGCGGGGTCACCATCAACGTCTACGACGGTAGTGGTACAAGCCTCCTGGGAAGCACGGTGACCGACAGCACGGGCTACTACCTATACGAGAACGTCCCGGCGGGTACAGCACAGGTTGGGATTGTCCCGCCTGCGGGCTACGTCCCGGATGCCGCAATGAAGTCAACCATCGTTGCCAGCCAACAGGTGAGCGTAGTCGATTTCAGCCTGAGCGCTGCAACATTGCACATAGACCTTACACCGCCTAGCGCGATTAACGATATGGGGCTGAAAAACTACAGCCACACAGTTACCGCTCTCATTGCAGATTCTCAGAACAACCCTCAGACGAACATTCCGGTCACCTTCAGCGTGAGTGGCGTGAATACGGGTGTCTCAGGCACTTGCAGCCCGAGCGACTGCAAGACCGGCAGCAATGGGAATGTAACTTTCACATATACCAATGCTCGTCATGTCAAGGGAAACGACACTATCACCGCATCGTTCACCAACCAGTGGGGGCAGACGATTGCTTCGCAACCGGTTACAAAGACCTGGATCATGAATTGCGACCAGAATAACGACGGCAAGATCGACAGGACAGACATCAACATCATCTTTGCCGGTCGCGGCCTAAAACTGCCGGGCGATCCACGCGATATCGATGGAGATGGCTGGATTACAGTGAACGACGCCCGCGGCTGCACCTTGCAGTGCACGAACACGAACTGCGTGCCGTAATATCACCTGGTCATTTTAGGGGGGTAAGACATGAACAAGTTTTTAAGGATTTATCTAATGGCGATGCTGATGGGACTGCTGGCAGCAGTTCCCGCCATGGCAATTACCATCGGCTTTCAACCTGCAGCCCAGACTGTGGGATTAGGCAATTCAGTAAGCGTGGATATCGTTGCGTCGCTCGGATCGAACGAGATCGTTGCGGCGTATGATCTTGATCTCAGCTATGATTCTACCATTCTCAGTGCCACAAATGTCACTTTCGGGACAATGCTTGGTGACCCAACCATATTTGAGGCTTTAACAGGTCGTTGAAAAACTCCCTTGGATGAGCTCTCTTTCTCATTCATGAGATTTTTTCAGGCCACTTTAACGACTCGATTCTGCATTTTTGCTCTTTGATACTCGGTTTTTTCGCTTTGATTTTGCCTTTTCAGGCGGTTTTTGTTGCCAAGGGCGCACTTGCCCCTCGGTTTACGAGGCTGCTACCCCGAGATTGCGCATCCGGACCAGATTGTATGCAGCTATCGTCAGGGTGAAATACCAATCGACCTTTAGAACTCCCCGGTGCCGGGTTTTCCTGAGGTTACCGATGGTCTTGATCCAGCCGAATGCCTCTTCGATCCGCTTGCGAACCTTGAGACTGATCTTGTAACCCTCGTGGCGGGTGGTTCTGTCGTCGATGGCCGATGAGCGGTTGGTAGTGTTCTGGGCCACATGGGGCGTCACCTTGAGTGCCCGCAGGTCCTCGACGAAATCCTTGGTGTCGTAAGCTTTGTCGCCGCCTACGGTCTTGCGCCTGCCATTGGCCAACTCCGCCACCATCTCGGCTGCGGCTTCGCGCTCCGCGGTGCCGCTGGCTTGGGTGATCGTACCATTGACGATGAGGCCGTTGCGGTTCTCCATGACGGCATGCCCCTGGTAGCACATCTTCGCTTCCTTGCCGGCGCTCTTCTTGAACAGCTTAGCGTCAGGATCGGTGGCGGAAGCGTGAGTATCGTTTTTGAGCTTCTCCCCGTGGAAGTCACGCTCCTTGTTGCGGCCCACGGGAGGCTTGGGACCGTCCTTGGGCTGGAAGCTTTTCACGGATGCCCAGGCCTCGATGAGGGTACCGTCGACGCTGAAGTGCTCATCGGACAGAAGCTTTTTCGCACGCGCCTGCTCAACTACCTTGGCAAGCAGCAACCGCGAGACATCCGAGTCGATCAGCCGCTCAAGGTTGGTGGAGATGGAGGAGTGGTCCCAGACCTTCTCATCCAGGGCCAGTCCCACAAACCAGCGAAACAGAAGGCTGTAGCTGATCTGCTCCACCAGCAGCCGTTGCTCCTGATGGTGTACAAAGCTTGGAGAAGCAGGGCTTTCAGCAGCTGCTCTGGCGGAATCGAAGGCCGGCCGGTATGGGAATACATGGCCTCGAATTGGGGACCAAGCTCGGCCAGGGCCTTGTCGACCATCTCCCTTATCGGACGCAGGGGGTGGTCCTTGGGGACGAACGATTCAAGGGAGAGGTAGAAGAACAGCCCTTCGGTTTTGGTTTCAGTCCCGCGCATAATTTTATCCAGCAATTTCAGATTGTTATGAGCCGGAGCATAGCATATTTTGACAACTTATTGAATCAAAAAGGAATAGTTTTTCAACAACCTGTTAATAGGATCTGATATCAATACCCCTGGATTAATAAACTTCGCAGCTCTGTCATTGTTTAGCGATTCGGACTTGGCGGCACTTCAATCTCCCATCTCAAATTTCACCTTGGCAACATTAACATTTGATACGGTGGGTCTCGGCAACAGTGCCCTGCAATTCATCAACTATGACCCAAGCATTGGTAAAGACATCAAGGGATCAAGTAACATTCCGTATGAATCGCCGACGCTGCAAACGGGCTCTGTAACAGTCAACGATGCCGCGCCGGTACCCGAACCGTCGACCATGCTTCTTCTAGGATTAGGCATGGCAGGCATGGTTGGCTTCATGCGAATCAGGTCGCAAACGACTTGATGATTATAAGTTCTTGAAGAACTGTTTGTCCAGACTTCGATACCGGATCAACTGCCTCAACCTGAAGGAGCTTGGCAGGCAGATGGACCGGCACCCGGATCAGTTGCAGAAGTGGCTGAATGGGGCTCGGCGGCCTTTCAGCAAAAGCCTGCAGCGGATCGAGCGGTTTCTGGAATCGAGTGGAATCCAGCTATCACGAGGATTCTCTCTAAATGGATCGCTCAGCTACTCCGTTCAATAAATTGCAATAAAATCGTCACATGAACTTAGCTTGAATTAATTCAACAATTCTTATACTAGTGGTCTGCTAGAAAATTCCTTGGTACTTTGCTGATCTGACATTTCAGACCCCAGAAAGCCCGAAATACGTGCAGTTGTCTGCCGTTTTTCGGGTTTTTTGTTTCGTCAAAATGCAGTGCTAATGATTGAGTACAAACGGAACCCTGCTGTAAGGCCAAACCATCCGTGAGGATGGGACGGAAAGCCACGGGTCTCGATCATGAGACAGCCGAGCCGCCAGTTGAACAATGTTCATCCTGGTGGCTTTTGTTTTTAATGCTTCACTTCAGCGTTAACGACGGGGCAGATAACGTACTGATTATGATTGATGGTATCTCGATGGACATTCACCCTTTGTAATCTCAATTAGGTTCTGTAGGAGGGATCTATGTTAAGCACAGGTAAAGCAAGACGTCTGCAATACTACATGTATTTTGTGATGTCATTATTGGCGTTATTGCTTATTACGTCAAATTATGCGTTTGCCTTGAGCAATATCCCTGTTGCAGGTTTTTCTGTTAGCACAACAGTTGGCCCTGCCCCGCTTTCCGTTCAGTTTGCGGATATCTCCACGGGCGCAATTGATAATTGGTCTTGGGATTTCGGTGATGGCTCCGGTAAAGCAGAATCCAAAACATCTATTTCACCGAATCATAGTTATGACAAACCAGGGACGTATACAGCCACGTTAACAACCTCCGCCCCTTCGATATCTGGTGCTGCCTACAACAACCCGGAATCCGCGACCTATAAGGCGACATTCTCCATGGATGTTCTTGGTGGTTCTACTCCTTCTGGTTCATTCAAATACTACTATGCCAAGACCCGTATGAATCTGGTAAGTACTGCAATTACCGCAGCCAACATCACCAGCACCGACTATTCATTGAGTGGTGTCGCGACAATCAACGGGGTAGCTGGTTACACTTTCACTGCTAGCGGTAAGGTTGGAGCTCCATATACATTTGCTATAACGGTTATGAAAGGTGGTTTACAGTATTCCTCCGCAAAAGAATCACCCATAACCGGCGGAAGCATACTGGTGGGAAATTCATCATCTACATACAGCCAAAGCATCACCGTACAGAAAGATTATAATCTCTCCCTCAATCTCCCTACAACGCCTCTTCAACGGGGCCAGAGCGCCACTATTTCAGGCAGTGTCATAGCCATAACCGGTGAACCGATTGCATACATGCCGGTGGAAATCAATATTGTGCTGAAAGGCTCGAATGTCTTTCAATCGCCTGTCAAGATACTTTCTAAAAATGACGGAACGTTCAGCTATTCCTATTACCCGGCGGTCAATTCTGCGGGCAATCATCTTGTAACCGCTAGTTTTACCTCTAGTGACGGGCTGAAGAAAAAGGTTTCCGGCATATTCGAAATTCGTGGACTTCAGTTGCAACGCCCCGCTACAAACCCGCAGATGTACATGAACTCACAGAAAACCGTTGAATTTGTCTTGAGGAATATTGGGGAGAGCGACATAGACGGCCTGACCTACAGGCTTACTGACAGCAACACTGCTGATGCGATTACCGCTGCTTCGAATCTGGATGCACTCCCGACTGTCATTCATCCGGGAGAAACGGTAACAGTACCGGTTACGATCACAACACCTCTGGCTGTAGCGCCTTCATCACCTTCAACCTTTTCACTCGACGTTTCATCATCGGTAACCGGTTCTGTGGAAAAAGGGTCGGTTTCTGTCTACTTTGCTCCAGCTGTTGCGGAGCCGGAAATCAATCTCGGAAATCCGATCAACTTTGGTATCAAGAACGCGTCGACATCCACCAAGACTATCCGTGTCAACAATAAAGGATATGCACCGATCGCTAACGCCACTTTGAGCCTTCGTGATCCTGTGCAGTTCAATTGGATCAGAGTAATAAACGGCGCCACTCCGGAGGGGATCGGGGTTTCACAGGGGAAGGATTTCCAGATATACATGGAACCAACCGCGAATATTTTGGGGCGGCAAACCGTCCTGTTCGATTTCACCTATGTCAACCAGATGAAGACTGTGGCGGTACCTATTGCGGTAACTATTGATGTAACTCCCGAAACAACCGGAAAGTACTCATTCAAGGTGTATAACGATCTAGGGCTCCCGCTTTCGGGGGCATCGGTCACCCTGATCAGCAAAGAGTTCTACAGCCAGAATAACATAAGCTACAACCCCTTTGCCCAGGCTGTTACGGACAGCAGCGGGGTGGCTTTGCTTGAGAACATGACCCCCTCTAACTACCGGTACATAATTTCGATGGCCAATCATGAACCGGTTGAAGGAGAGGTGCTGGTTGAAGCCGGGGTTGCCTCACCCGAAAAACTGGTCATTTTGCCCGCCGAATTGGTTAAGTATACCTTTGATGTTGTGCATGCCCCGGTTAAAGACACCTATCTGGTAAAGCAGGGAGTTGTGGTGCAGGTTTATAAAGTTATGCCAATGCCTGTAAACCATACTCCTCAGGACCCACTTCCATCCCCTCCGAAACCTTTGATCATTTGTTCGCCTTCAGCACTGAACCTGTCACTTTTTCCCGAGGATCCGCAGAGCGGCATCATCACCTGCCGGAATTACGGTTCGGTGGATCTCCTTGACGCAACAATCGACGCCACCACCCTGGATCCAGATTATGATGAACTCAAGATCGCCTTTGGCGGCAGCGCCGATACTGCTGATCAGGCTGCATTTCATATCGACAGGATCCAGGCGAACGGAGCTGTCAACATCCACTATTCCGCCAGGATCGATGCAGTGGCGCCCCGGTTGGCGAGCCGCTATGTCGGCGACATCAAGCTATCCGGCCGGTATTCCTTTTACATTGATGGTGTCCCGCACGAAGGCGCCAGCAAGAGCCAGGTTTCCGTTTTCTATAACCGGCCAACGGATATCTCCATCCCTTCAATTCAATACATAATCGATGAAAATGTGAATCCTTTTGAGATTCGCCCGGCCAATCCCGATCCAATGGTCACGGTCAGAAGCGGCCGTGACCTGAAATTCACAGCCGATGGCGCTCTCAATGCTTTTTCGCTGGTTACGCCCGGAATAGATGCAACTGATACCATAGCAAAGAACACAAATACGGTAATTTGGCAGGGCACTTTTGCAAAAGACCCCGCAGTAATGAACTGGAAAGGCGATACGCTTTCGTTCAGCACTTCGGACCTTGATCTGAGCCATGTACCCAACCTTGATCTCACCGGTGCCTTGACTAAACAGCTCACTGAAAACAACACTCTGTTCTATCAGTATCCGCATTATATCGGTTTTACCGGCCAGTGGGATGGGCTGGCCGGGAAGAACAGCTACCTGATCCCCGTCAATGTCGTCAGGATACCGCAGCATATTCCTCCCGACCCTGTACCGGTGCCGAATCCATGCGAATTGATCTTTTGTGGCATTCCAAATTACGTCACTCCGTTCCCGCCACCGGTCCCCACGCCTGAGGGAATAGTCAAATTCGAGATTGATCAGACCGTAACCCTGGAGCGGCAGGGGTTCAGGGGGATTTTCAACATGATACCTTCCGTGGCGCAGCTCGAAGATGTTCATGTGGCCTTGAACATCAAAGATGCTGACGGCCATGACAAGAGCGATCAGTTTATCGTCTTCGTCGAAAATGACCGGCCCGGTATAGCGGGAGCGAATCTCACCGGTGTTGCCGTGAATGGACCGGCCGAAGCGACATGGCGCATTATCCCCAAGAGCAGCGCCGGGGGAACGACCGGGAACGATTACTTTATCTCTGCCACGCTTGATTACCGATATGGCCAGATTGTCCGTAAAGAAACCGCCAAGGATGTCAAAATCAATGTCAGGCCAATGCCAATACTGACTCTGGAATATGAGGTTCCTGGAGAACTGCAGCCCGGTATCCCGGTCAAGTTGAAAGTCAAGGCAATCAACACCGGCTTTGGACCATCGAATAACCTGCAGATCGCATCAGCACAGCCGAAGATTGTTGAAAACCTGTCCAACATCCCCGTCAACTTCAATCTCCTCGGCTCCTCTGCAACAGCAAGTTCAGCCGGGTATCTCGATGGCGTCACGACAATCAACTTCGGTAATATTCCTCCAAATGGCGTTGCCGAAGGGTACTGGCTCCTCAACTCATGCAATGGCGGAAAGGTGCTCGGTTTCGATGCTACCCTTACACACCAGCCGTTCATGGGGGTACAGCTCGATCCCCTCATTGAATCAAAGGTTCCTACGACAATAAGTGGTTTTGAACCGGTGGTGCTGCATATCTCCGGCGACACCTATAACTCCCCGGAGAGCCCAAGCTACCGTGCGACTTTCTCCATGGATGTTTCTGGAGGTAATTTGTCTGAAGGGTGGCTTAAGTACTATTACTCCAAGACTCGAAAAAATCTTCAAAGTACTTCCATAACAGGTGTGACCGTTTGTGGCTCTGTCTACACCATAAAAGGCATGGCAACAGTTAATGGTACAGCCGGTTATACCTTCTCGGCAAATGTGGTTAAAGGTTCTCCTGACGGGTTTGCCATTACAATTATCAAACCTGATGGAGCAGTTGATTTTTCAGCAGTTCAGGCACCGGCAAACAGCAATTTTCAGATAACTCTCAGATAGAAGGAGAAAAATGCAATGAAGCAACGAGTTAATGTAATCATGGTAGGCATCATAATTTTGGGAATCTTTTGCCTGACAACAAAAGGCGCGATGGCAGCACTGTATGTGGATGTTGGCTATACTGAAACATTACTGCAAAGTGGTAATTGGAAGTATGAGTTCAAGGTATGGAATACGTCATTGACGTCAGGACAGGATCTGTATGATCTTACCTTCAACATCGATCCGCAAAAAGCCGGAACAGTTCAGACTCTTCCCTCTGGCTGGGAATATTTCAGTGGCAGCGGGTTTATAGAGGCTTTTTCAACTATTCCTGGAAACGCTTCCTCTGGTGGGACTGACATCGCTCCGGGAACTTATTCAAACAATTTTGTTCTTGAGTTCAACTACCATCCAGAATCAATCGGATTCACAGCGCTTTTGGTTAATCCGAAAAATCCATATGAGCCAATCATGGATAGTGGCGCCACCACACCTATGATCCCTACACCGGTCCCGGCTGCGGGTTGGTTGTTATGCTCAGGACTTCTGGGCCTGATGAGGATCAAGAGGCGGAATAATACGTAGTCGTTCCTGAAAAAGTCCTGATTCAACCACAGACCGGTTGAACGTTAAGGCTGAATCTTCTGAGCAGGGCCATCATTTCCGTTGCGATGTCGGGGAGTATGTCAATTGTGTCCAATCAGCGACGCTAAATGCCGCTGCCGAATAAAGTCCTTCAGGTATGTCAATGTGAACGTAAAAGTGTACCAGTTACGGGAATTGAAAAGTGTACCACTC